>CAJXUC010000011.1 GCA_913061315.1 uncultured Gammaproteobacteria bacterium
GTGGGATACTGGACAGATAATTAGCTTTAAGCTACATCAAGGCTGCATCATTACAAAGCCGACTGCCATCCTTGGCAGTCTTTTAAGTATTTTTAAAAATGTTAATAGCATTGAGCCTTAAGTTACGTATTACGTGCCTCTACTTCTTTCATAAAGCGTTCTCGAATGACGACAGGATCCATTGTTATTACTGGAACTTTTATATTACCCGACATACATTTACAGACAATAATTGTCATCTCGTTACTATCTAACGCCGCTTGCATGGTAACTGCAGCATCTTCTGCTTGGCATTCAACTACGTTTTCACAACCGCAAGCTGCAGCTACTGCTGACAATGAAGTTTTTTTCCCTGCATAGGTTGGTTGATCTCCAGTTGAACCATAGCTACCATTATCAATAATTAGTAATATGAAATTATTAGCAACATTATTAGCAATCGTCGGTAAAGTTCCAAAATTGGTTAGGACAGAACCGTCACCATCAATAGATATTACTTTGCCCTTTTGAGCTAAGGCTAAGCCGAGACCTATTGAAGAAGATAAACCCATTGTTCCAAGCATGTAAAAATTACTCGGTTGATCATCAAGCAAATGTAACTCTTGGCTAGGTAAACCGATATTACAAATTATTAAATGATCGGATATGACGGGTATCAATTGTTTTATTACTTCAGAGCGAATCATTATTAATATCCCTTCCAAAAGGTTGCATCAGTTAGGATAGCAACAGGTTTATTGCACATAAATGTATAGGCTAATATTGCATTGAGTTCACCCACATCTTTTTCATCATGAAAATGATAAGTAGGAATGTTAAGTTGAGCGAGTAAAGCTTTAGTGTGAACCGCCATTTCTACCTGACAAGCAACGGGTTCCCCAAGCTCGCCACGGTAACTGATTAGCATGGGTAATGGCATACGGTAATATTGAGTTAACGTCACTAAGGTATTAATAGTGACGCCAATAGCGGTGTTTTGCATAATAATGGCTGAACGTTTCCCACCCATATAAGCACCCGCACAAAGTCCAATGCCTTCGTCTTCTTTGTTTGATGGGATATGGAATATATCCTTGCTGGTCTCTATATTGTCGATCACGCCTGCTAATTGTTTACAGGGCACAGTGGTAACAAATTCAATATTATTGTTAACGAAGTCTTCCACTATTTTTGAGCTTATTGACATGGTTTTTCTCCCTATTTGTCTTGTACACAACTTTATTTTCTTCTATAGAAATATTTAACTCAATCTATATTTATTTTAAACTTAGTAAAATATAATTTAAGTTTCTTAAATTATTAGTATTGAATTATTGAATATTTATTGAATTAAGACTTGATCAAAATGCGTTTCCAAGAGATTGGCGTAAAACAATTTCTATCTCTAGCTCGAGACTTTGACAGTCCTGTTTACCATTAAGAATGTCGAGTAATAACTTTGCTGATGACTTGCCCATACGCCTGTGGGGAACGTGGACTGTCGTTAATTTTGGCTGCACAACTTCGGCCAGATCAATATCATCAAATCCAGTCACTGAAACGTCGTAAGGTACTTTTATACCCATTTCGTTTGCTCTAGTAATAGCCCCCGTTGCGAGTACATCGTTACCACACATAATGACGGTGGGACGGGGTTTGCGGGTCATAAAATCTTCAAACGCATCTGCTCCACTTTTTAATGAATAGGTTGTTGAAATAATGGCTAGATTTAATTCGGATATGCCTGAACTTTTCATAGCGTCGCGAACACCATTAAGACGATCGAGGGCGCGGTCATTAAATTCAGTATGTCCTGTAATCACAGCAATACGCTTATGACCAAATTTCAAAATTTCGTTGGTTATTTTGGATCCAGCTTTTCGATTATCAAACCCAACATTGAAGGAGTTAGAGTCTTCTCGATAATTCCATGTCACTACGTAGGGTATTTGTCTGCGCTGTAAAAAGTCATAGGTTTTAATGGGTCTCGCATGTCCTATTAATAATAGACCGTCTGCGCCTTGACTTATGAGGCTTCGAATCTGTTGAAATTCTCTTTCTGGATCGTACCCTGAACTTGCTATTAAAAGGGTGACATTATTCTGAGCTAAGGTTTCTTGAAAAGCCTGAATTCCACGTGCAAAAATGGCATTATCGATAGTGGGAATAATCGCACCAACGGTATTTGATCGATTTGAGGCCAGCGTCCGTCCGCCAAAGTGGGGTGTGTATCCCAACTCTTCTACTATCTCCAAAACTCTATCGCGCGTTGTTTCAATAACTTTATCAGGTGTATTAAAACATCTAGAAACAGTGGCTGTGGATACTTTAGCCATTCTGGCTACATCTTGTAGTGTAGGTGCCGAACTTCTTTTATTCATTGTCAATTATTAACCAGTCAATACCAATGCCAAAGCCTAATCGAATAGAATCAGGATACGTTCATTGTCTATCTTACATGTAAGCGCTTGCATTGCCTAATGTAAGCGCTTACACTTGACTAAAAGCGCTTACTTTGTACTGCCCTCTGTAGTGCTACTGTTGGCCTTTATTCCGAGTTACCATTTTGGGGGCTCTACAAATTGAATTTTATAATTTCTTTATTGAGGTAGTTTGATATGACCATAGAGTTTTTGAAAAAAGCAGACAAATCATCAACAACAGGGGAAGACGATACGCGTAAAATTGTGACCCAAATGTTGTCTGACATTGAGGCAGGGGGTGAAGAGAAAGCCATTGAATATGCAACAAAACTAGACAATTACACGGGTAATATTGTTGTTAATGCGGAAGAAATTGAAGCCGCTTCAGCTAAACTATCGCAGCAAGTCAAAGATGACATCCAATTTGCTTACGATAGAATACGCGGTTTTGCCGAAAAGCAACGAGCCGCTTTGGTTGATTTCGAAGTCGAGCTTTCCCCTGGACTCTTTGCTGGTCAAAAACAAATACCGGTTCAAACTGCGGGCTGTTATGTGCCTGGTGGACGTTACTCACACGTTGCCTCTGCCATTATGTCGGTAGCAACGGCTAAAGCTGCGGGTGTGGATCATGTCATCGCTTGCTCACCACCAAAACCGGGGGAAGGTGTTAATCCGGCTATTATTTATACAGCTAATTTATGTGGTGCAGATACTATACTCGCCCTGGGCGGGGTGCAGGGAATTGCCGCCATGGCGTTTGGCTTATTTACCGGACATGCGGCAGATATTTTAGTGGGTCCTGGTAACAAATTTGTTGCCGAGGCAAAACGTATGCTATTTGGTCGAGTGGGCATTGATTTGTTTGCAGGTCCTACTGAGATTGCCATTATTGCGGATAAAACAGCCGATCCGATGATTGTAGTGAGCGATCTGGTTGGGCAGGCAGAACATGGTCTAGATTCACCTTGTTGGCTGTTTACTTCAGATCGTGAACTGGGTAATAAAGTACTTGAATTGATGCCTGAATTTATTGAAAAACTACCTGAAACTGCCCGTATTGCCGCAGAAGCATCGTGGCGCGATTATGGAGAAGTGATTCTCTGTTCAGACCGTGAAGCAATGGCTCAAATCAGTGACCAGTACGCCGCTGAGCATCTTGAGGTTCAAACTGAAGACTTGGATTGGTGGGTTAATCGCTTACGCAATTATGGTTCATTGTTTGTTGGTGAAGAAACAACCGTTGCTTTTGGAGACAAATGTTCGGGTACCAATCATATACTGCCAACAAAGGGTGCCGGCCGCTACACCGGTGGTTTGTCCGCGGGTAAATTCATTAAGACTGTCACTACTCAACGGATGAGCCGTGAAGCGAATAGAGAAGTTGCCGCTGCTGCTGCCAGAATTTCTCGCCTAGAAGGCATGGAAGCACATGCCCGTACTGGTGATGATCGACTTTTAAAGTACTTCCCGAATGAAACATTCAATTTAAAGCCCTAAAGCCAGTTATTGCATGTTACCTGATCATTAAAAACTGCTCGCTGATATTGAAAATGAAATTACTGAGGTTGCAAAAGATTAAGATGGCTAATCGAATCGATCTTGTAAAAGACACTGAAATTGTCCTGCTCAGCGGTCATCCTGGCAAAACAATTACTTATTATGCCAAGAAAATCTTAGCAGACTGTATTATTGTTGAATCTCATAGGTCAGAGGTTAAAGACCTCTTTCTTGGTTCAACAGCGACTCGCATCATGCGCTTTACACCTTGTTCCGTGTAGGTGCTCCGTAAACAAACGACCTAGGTCATTTTATGAAATCCATTTTCGATCTGTCCGGTAAAGTGGCATTGGTAACCGGTGCTAGTTCTGGTATCGGTCAACGTCAGGCATATGCACTCGCAATGGCTGGTGCCTCTGTCATTTTACTTGGTCGACGTGAGGATCAATTGGCACTAACCGTTTCTGCAATAGAGGCTAGCAAGGGCCAAGCGGTCATGCTCAAGGCTGACTTGACTGATAGAAGTTCGTTACGTGAAATTGCTGAGCGATCCGCTGAACCATTTGGGGCTGTCGATATTTTGATCAATGCAGCTGGTGTTAACTTACGTCAACCAGTGGATGAAATTACGCTAGAAAGTTGGGATGAGACACTTAACTTGAACCTCTCAACTCCATTTTTTTTGGCGCGTGAACTGGTACCTAGCATGCAAGCCAAGTCTTGGGGACGAGTCATCAATATTGCTTCGTTACAATCCTCTCGGGCCTTTGCAAATGGCATGGCTTATGGTGCTTCGAAAGGAGGTATCGCACAGCTAACCCGAGCGATGGCCGAAGCTTGGTCATCAACGGGGATTAATTGTAATGCCATTGCCCCAGGATTTTTTCCAACAGGTTTAACGGCACCGGTTTATGACAATCCGGAAATGTTAGATAAGTTGGCTGCTCAGACAGCCATTGGTCGTAATGGTGAACTTCAGGATCTTGATGGCCTTACAACCTTTTTGGCTGCTACCGCTTCAGATTATATTACTGGCCAAGTTATTCACCTCGACGGTGGTTTCACCGCTAAATAGGACAAAATTATGAAAGCACTCGTTTATACAAACACACTTGAACTGCAGTACAGGGACGAACCAAAACCGACGCCTGTCAGTGGTGAAGCACTGGTTCAAATCGAGGCAGTGGGAATATGTGGTTCTGATATGCATGCCTATCATGGTCACGACGCTCGTCGTGTGCCACCGTTGATCCTTGGGCATGAAGCGGTTGGTGTTGTTCAAAACGGCCTTCAGAAAGGCAAACGGGTGGTGTTGAATCCGCTCATTACCTGTGGTCATTGCAATCATTGTCAAGGTGGAAGATCCAATCTGTGCGCTGAGCGAGAACTGATTGGCATGCGCCGAGCTGGGGCTTTTGCCGAGTACATTAATATACCCGAGCGCAACCTTCTTGATATACCGCAAGATATGGATTCGACTGTAGCCAGCCTTACCGAACCTGCTGCCACCTCATTACATGCTGTTTATTTGGCAGAAAAAATACTGCATCGGCCCCTTTCAGAGTGTCGAGCCTTGGTATTAGGGGGAGGATCAATTGGTGTATTTGCTGCATTAATGTTAAAGCACAAAGGCTGTAAAGCTATTTATTTGGGTGATACCAATGCGTTAAGAAGAGAAACTGCAGACAAGTTAGGTTGTGCGACTGTTTATGACCCATTGGGTAGTAATTTGCCCGAAGCCGGCAGCTTTGATCTGGTTATTGATGCTGTGGGCAGTGGTCGAACTCGTGCTGCATCTTGCGAGATGGTTGCCAGTGGTGGTGTTATCTCTCATGTAGGCCTACAGGATAATGAGCCAGGGCTTGATACACGGCGTTTAACGCTGGATGAAATTACTTTTCTGGGGAATTACACCTATAGCGTAGTCGATCTTAAAGCCGCTATTGATTTGTTATATAGCGGTGCGTTGGGTTCGCTCAATTGGGTTGACACACGGCCCCTATCTGATGGTGCAGCAGCTTTTGGTGAAATTCATGAGGGCAAGGCGGGTTCTCCAAAGATTGTTCTCAGACCCTGAGTTAGTGACAAACGGAAGATCAATAGCGCTGTGTAGTAATTTTAACGTACCTGATCATGGCTATGGATTAAGACTTAAAGTCCAGACGGTTATTGGCTTGGTTTTTATGCAAATTATTTTATCGAATGACTCCAAATAATGCTGGAATAGAAAAATTAGTCGTATTGGCTCTGATAAAGTAATGGAAACTCATCACCCTTTAACGGATCTCCATGCTGCAAAGTGACCTGGTTAAAAGGGGGAGAGGTAACAATATCTTGTTTGCGTACGAAGCGGGCGTCGTCGCCCACTAACCTAAGAGAAAACGCTCTTCTTTGACTGCTAGTGCTGTGATTAGCGGGTGCGCCATGCAGTGTCCGGTAATCAAATGCAACGGCATCGCCAGGCATTAAGTCCCAACCAATAATATTGTAGTCATCTCTATTGGCACTGATGTCAGGGATGTCTTCAAGAGCATCACTTTCGTTTAATGGTTGCCCATTAAAACGTTGAGGACGGTAAGATTTACCCCATTGATGCGACCCTGAAACAAACTCCAAGGTTCGCTTTCTTGGCACCTCGTCCAAAGGGATCCATAGACTGACAGTTTTAGGACCGTCAACGCAATAATAGGGCATATCATGATGCCATGGTGTCGCAAGGCTGGTCTGGGCTTCTTTAACTAAAATATGCTCGTGGAAAAGCTGAACCTTTTTACTATTCATCAAATTGGCCCCAATTTCTGCAGCGAGGGAATTGAAAATAAAGTCACGATACTGAGGGATTCGTTGCCAGCTGCAGTAATCAACAAAAAACCGTCCGCCGCCGTCGTCACTTTGATAGATTCTTGCGTTAGGATTTGGATTGGCTATGTTGGCAGCAATACCATCGCGAAGCGTCTCTACCCAGTCTACAAAAAAGCCGCGTAGAACCGTAGCACCTTCGTTCTGAAATTGTAGTAAAGTGTTAGGATCAAGTTCCAATTTCATTTTATGCTCCTGATCAACTACATTAATTCGTAAACGCATTAACAATTAAAATGCTTTGTAAAATTTGTATTACTAATAGTCTACACCAAAATAAATGACGAATCGTAGTGATATGAAAAAGTATTTAATGCGATTGTGATCAGGTATAAAACACGAGAAAGGTTTAAATTTAGTGTTATCAAACTGAATTTCAAGTTCAACTGCCTAGTTTAGAGGTGTTGCATGAGTTTGAATAAGAGGTTATTTAGCAAATAAAAGGGATCACATCACATAATTGTGTGGCTAATTCCTAATCCGTGATGGTATGAATTGATCAGTGAAATGTCGCTAGTTTTATTAATCAGCAATGATTGAATTCAATTTTAAGCATTATCAAACAGCCGAACTGTATAAAGTTGGTGTGAGAATTTTTGAGAACAGTCAAAAACCCATAATGAGGTTCGAATGAAGCAATACCTACTTAGCATTGACCAAGGCACAACGAGTACGCGAGCCATGTTATTTGATGAAAATGGCAAGGCTTGCTATACAGTGCAAAAAGAATTTACTCAATATTTTCCCCATGATGGCTGGGTAGAGCATGATCCTGAAGAGATTTGGTCAACCACACTATCAGTGGTTATAGACGCCTTGTCAAAAGCCAAGCAAGATGATGTTTCTGTTGCCGCAATAGGCATTACAAATCAACGTGAAACCACAGTGATTTGGAATCGAGCGACCGGTAAACCTATATATAACGCCATCGTATGGCAAGATCGAAGAACCGCTGACTATTGTGAATCTTTGCGGGCAAAGGACAAGGAATCAGTAGTAACAGCAAAAACAGGGTTACTACTAGATCCTTATTTTTCGGGCACAAAGGTTAACTGGATTTTAAACCATGTTGATGGTGCACGAGAACAAGCCAATTTAGGAGAGCTTGCTTTTGGCACGATTGATACGTTTCTCATTTGGCGACTGACGCAAGGCGCCGTACATGCGACTGACGCGACTAATGCGTCACGCACCATGCTTTTCAATATACATACCCAAAGTTGGGACAAAGCGCTGTTGGATTTATTAGAAGTACCTGAGTCACTTCTAGCCGAGGTTAAAGATAGTTCTGCTGACTTTGGTGTAACGAGCCAGGCACTTTTAGGCGTAGAAATACCCATTGGTGGCGTTGCAGGTGATCAGCAAGCCGCACTGATAGGGCAGGCCTGTTTTCAACCAGGCATGATTAAAAGCACTTATGGTACGGGTTGTTTCATGATGCTCAATACAGGAAGTCAAGTGATCGAGTCAAAGAATCGTTTGTTAACAACGGTGGCCTATCGTTTAAATGGTGTTACTACCTACGCACTTGAGGGCTCAATCTTTGTTGCTGGCGCAGCAATTCAGTGGTTGCGAGACGGTATTGGTATTATTGATTCAGCCGCTGATTCTGAAAAGATGGCTGCATCTTTGGCGTCAAATGCAGGTGTTTATCTGGTGCCAGCTTTTACTGGTTTAGGCGCTCCTCACTGGGATCCGGATGCACGGGCCGCCATTTTTGGCATGACGCGTGATACCGGGCCAGCGGAACTGGTGCGAGCCACGTTAGAGTCGGTCTGCTACCAAACGTCAGACCTGCTCAACGCCATGAACGGTGATGGTCAAGCACCACTCAGTATTAGAATTGATGGGGGTATGGTTCAGAATAACTGGCTTTGTGATTTTCTGGCAGATGTTCTGGATGTCGATGTAGAGCGACCACAAGAAACTGAAACAACCGCTTTGGGGGCGGCTTACCTCGCTGGATTACAGGTTGGCATTTTTGACTCCATTAATACTATTGCGAAAAATTGGCAGTCAGAATCCAAGTTTAAAGCGGATATGGACGAATCAAAACGAAGTTTGTTACTAGCCAACTGGCATAAGGCCGTTCGCAAAGTTACATCTCACGATTAAGAGAAGAGGGTTGTTGGATGAAATAAGTTGCTTATATTCGAGTGTTCTTCTTTAAATAGAAGCTCATAGCGAAAGTTTTTTATCGGCATTTCGAATTATCAGTTATATTAATAAGTGAGCTAATGCCACTAGAGTTTCTATTGAGGTTGATATGTTAAAAAAAAATCTAATGTTAATTATTTTTTTCCTACCACTGTCGGTCTGGAGTGGCGACGTTTGGTATGACTGTGAAGTAAAAGAGTTTTATCGCTTAAATGATAATGGCTCACTAAAAATAAAATCAGAGGGCTATCGAGGCGAACAATTTAAAGTTGACAGGCAACACAATGTCATTTTAGGTAACAAGATCAATACGCTATATAATAAAGACATTGTTTCGAGTAATCCGACCGATAAAGGTATTTATAGTCTGGTTAATTATAGCCGGAAAGATGATGGTCAAATAAGACGCTTGTCTTCTCTAACCGTTCAGGATTATGAAGACAACAAGCCGTTTGTATTTGCAGAAGGCAATTACATTATGACGGGTTTGTGTCACTAACCGTTTTACGTGACGGCTTGACTGCAGCGCACTGTCTATCTGTTAACCAACTAAACAAAAGTTAAAATAATGAATCAACTGGAACAATTACAGCAATTCACGACACTAGTCGCTGATACGGGTGACATAGACGCTATTCGGCAATATACCCCCGAAGATGCAACAACGAACCCCTCACTGATTTTAAAAGCGGTTAGTTTGCCGCACTATCAACCTCAGCTAGCTTTAGCGCGCGCTTTCGCATTGTCTGAAGGTGGAGATGCTCAACAGCAACTTGATAATGCTTCAGACAAGTTGGCTGTTTTAATTGGAAAAGAAATACTGGGCATTGTCCCAGGTAGAATTTCTACCGAAGTGGATGCTCGCTTGTCTTTTGATACACCCGCGAGTATTCAAAGGGCGCGCAAAATTATTGGGTTATACGAGCAGGATGGCATTGATCGAAAACGCATACTAATTAAATTAGCCTCAACTTGGGAAGGTATACAGGCTGCGGCACAACTTGAAAAGGAGGGTATTAATTGTAATCTGACGTTGCTATTCAGCTTTGCTCAGGCACAGGCCTGCGCCGATGCGGGTGTATTTTTAATTTCTCCGTTTGTGGGTCGTATCTTTGACTGGTATAAAAAGGCTGATAGCGTTGAAAGTTATGCTCCAGAAAAAGATCCGGGTGTGTTATCTGTCCAACGCATTTTTAACTATTACAAGACACATGGGTTTGACACTGTCGTGATGGGTGCCAGTTTCCGAAACTGTGATCAAATCCGACAGCTGGCTGGTTGTGACCGACTCACTATAAGCCCCGCATTAATGGAGGAACTAGCCAATAGCGAATTATCGTTAACAAAAACGCTGGACCAAGAAAATACGTTGACGGACGATATTAAAAATAGGCTGGATGAGTCAGTTTTTCGTTGGAGTCATAATCATGATCCAATGGCTACAGAAAAGTTGGCTGAAGGCATACGGCTTTTTGCAGCGGACCAAATAAAGCTCGAACACATCTTGTCTTCCAACTAGCAACGTTTCCCTAATGGTGATTTTTTAAAAAATAGGGCTGGCCATCTATAGATAGCTTGATGGTCAATAATTAATCCCTACGTTGTATTTCTTGACCCTTTGCCTGAATTTTCCGGCCTTTTGTTAAAGAGAAATTCTGGCGGTAATCCAAATAACAATCCATCTATTTTAATTCACCTCCTTTGTGAACTAATTACTTTATGCCTAAAAATAGGCCTAGCGAGCTGTTTTTGTGAACTAATTACTTTGCCATATGTCAACCTGAGTACTAAATTAACTCCACAATATTAGTCTTGGGAGTTCCTATGTACAAGTTACACAATATTATCTCGAAATTTTTGGGCAGTTATACGAAGCCATTTTCCCTGCTGTTGTGTCTTTTAGCACCGCTTGCTGTTTATGCTGGTGGCGACAGAATGGAATCACCTGAATTATTTTTCGGTTCAGCAAACGAATCAAACACATTTAACAAGCCTTCCCGTAGCCGTGCTGAAATTAATGAAATGTCAAATGCGGTTCAGCAGCGAAGTGCCGAACCGGCTGCAAAGACACGACTTATTGTTAAGTTCCGCCCAGGGACCAGTCAACAAAAGCGTGTGCAAATTCATGCGGAAATGGGTGTGCTTTTAAACCATCAACTAAAGGTATTAAACGATTTTGATATCATCGAATTAACATCAGGGCAAAATGCCGACGACGTGATTAGGCGTTATCAACAGCAATATGAAATATCTTATGCTGAGCCTGATATGCAGGTCAATACCATGTCAAGTCCTAACGACCCAAGTTACAGCGAGTTATGGGGTTTACACAATAACATGCAAACTGGCGGTACTGTTAACGCCGACATCAATGCGCCTGAAGCCTGGAACTTAACCACGGGCAGTGCAGCTGTTGTAGTGGCCGTCATTGATACGGGTGTGGATTATAATCACCCTGATCTAGCAGCAAACATGTGGGTTAACCCAGGTGAAATTGCGGGTGATAATATCGATAACGACGGTAATGGCTATGTTGATGATATCTATGGCATCGATACCGCCAATAATGATTCCGATCCATTCGACGATGCCGGTCATGGTACCCACGTTGCTGGCACCATTGGTGCAGTGGGCAACAACAGCTTAGGCATTGTTGGGGTCAATCATCAAACTAGTATTATTGCTTGTAAGTTCCTCTCTGCCTCTGGTGGTGGTTCAACTTCAAATGCCATTAAATGCCTAGATTACATGCTTGACTTGAAAAAAAATCGAGGGGTTAATTTGGTTGTTACCAATAATTCATGGGGCGGCGGAGGGTTTTCTCAAGCTCTCTATGATGCGATTGAAAAGCATGCGGATGAATCTATTCTTTTCGCCGCAGCGGCAGGTAATAGCTCTAACAATAACGATGGTACAGGGTCTTATCCCGCAACTTATGATCTTGCAAACATAATTTCAGTGGCCGCCACTGATCATAACGATTCACTGGCTTATTTCAGTTCTTATGGTAAGAAGACGGTCGATGTGGCAGCGCCAGGTGTCAATATTTTGAGCACTACACCCAACAATAGTTATGCCAGTTATAATGGCACCTCAATGGCAACACCTCACGTAGCGGGCTTAATTGCACTCACAAAAGCCTATGACCCTTCACTGACTAGTCAGCAATTAAAATCTCTCATCATGGTGTCAGGTGATCTGATTCCATCTCTCTCGGACAAAGTGCTTAGTGGTCGCAGAATCAAAGCCTGGGGTAGCGCTGATATTAATGGGGCAGCCAAAGGTGCGTTAACCTGTCAAAACCAACTGATGTCAGCACGGCTTGCCCCGCTAAATGATACAGTTTTACTCGCAGTCGGGAGTAGTTTGTCTCTGGAATATACCCAGTTAAACTGTTCTGTTCACTCAACCAGCGTAACGGTGACAGTGGCCCCAGGCAACCAGTCGATCACCTTAGACGACAGTGGTACAAATGGTGATCAAGTGGCTGGTGATGGCATACTCGGCGGCCAGTTTGTTTTGGCTGATACAACTAATTACAGCTTAACTTTTCCAGATAGTAGTGTTGTTTCAGTTAAACCGATACGCAACTATGAAGCAGTCAAAACAGTGACCTATGCTTACGAACAAATTGCGGGTACACGTCTTGATATGGTCGATGAGACTAAGCGCCAAATTCAGGTGCCTTTCCCTGTTAATTACGGTGGGTTTGAAATTGGAAATGCCCTCTGGGTGCATGACAATGGCACAATCGGTATTGCGGCTGATTACACGCCGTGGCGTAATAAAGCACTGCCAACCAACGCCTTTTCTTCTGCCACAATTGTTCCACTTTGGGACGACTGGTACCTCGGGAATAATACTGAAAAAGGTGTTTTTTGGCAGGTCACAGGCAATGCACCGAATCGTCGTCTGGTAATAGAGTGGCGAGCTGTTGAGCACTATAATATATGGGGCTCTAATATGGACTACGTTACTTTTCAGGTAATACTGTATGAAGGTAACTCAGATATTCGGGTTAACTATAAGGATGTCGATCTAGGTAATGCGAGTTATAACAATGGTGCAAGTGCAACCATAGGTGTTCAGCACAGTCCAACTATTGCTCAACAATACAGTTTAAATGCTGCGAATATTTCGAGCCAGCAGTCATTATTGTGGGAAATTGACGACCCTGACCGAGTTAAAATTAATGGCATTAGCTTGAGTGGTAATTTAAAAGTTGGTCAATCAGTCGGTTTCGCAATCACAGCAACGCCGTCAGCTGGGCAGACAATAACCCAGTATGACATTGATTTTAACGGTGACAGCAGCTTTGACTATACGGGGACTAGTTCCGTAGCCCAGCACATTTATACAACGCCAGGTATCTATAGTTATAAAGCCAAAGTAACCGATAGCAACAATGCCAGTGCCGAATTAACGGGCGTTATTACTATTATTGATCTCACTCTAGACGAAAAACTAGTCAAGGCAGTGGGCGATCGAGACCAACAAATCATTGCCGACCCGGCCATACTCAATTTATTTAATCAGAGTAGTGTTGATACCCAGTTGAATGACCGTGATGCTCAAATTAGAGCCGACCCGGCGATACTAGACTTGGTTAGCAAAGCCCGAATCGAAATTACCACGGCGAAGATAGCGGCCTTAGCCTCGAAATGGCATTTGTTGGCAAATGCTTTACCCATTACAGATCCAGTCACTCGCTTTGCTAGTACTCAAATTGTGCTTTATTACTTGAATGATGCGTATTACGCTTATTCCCCAAATGCCGACACACAATTGGCGATAGCGCAAAGCGGAATTTTAGCAATAACAACTGTACCAGCAGGAGTCGGGTTATGGATCAAAAAATAATGTTAAATCCTTCCAAGCCATCTTATTTTAAGCCTTTAGCACTATTGGTAATATGTGGAGCCATTGTGGGCTGTGGGGGAGGGGGAGGTATCGAAAGTACTTCGGTCACTATTATGGATGACACTGGCATCGTAGCCACTACTTCCCCCGTAACCCAGCAAGATCCCGTAGTCGTAATTCCTAGGGGCGAGTTTGTTTCGGGTAAAGCGATTAAAGGTGTTGTGGTGAATGCCGATGTTACAGCCTATGAAATTATTGATAATCAGATTGGATCTGACCCGCTGATCATCACTACCACTGATAATGAGGGTAATTATCAGTTGCAACTGCCGTATAAAGGGATAGAAATGTTGCACATTGTACTGAGTGGAAGAGCCGACGGCAGCACCACTGTGCGCTGTGATATCGCTGCAGGTTGTATGCAAATGGCATACTTTTACAAATTTGGAGAAAACTACCCAGTCGATTCAAGTTTTGTATTAAGTGCGATGTCAGAAACGGATGGCGCTGCGTTGTCTATACACATCACGCCGCTCACGCACATAGTAGCCGAGATGGTTAAAAACGAATTCGCTAATATGGCTTTTTTTGCGAAAAGTAGTTCAGGTAGTTTTTTAGCCAATGCAAACAAAAAGGTGGCGCTGGCATTTGGTTTAGACGATGTTCCGTTCACCAAATTAGTTCCTATTGATATTACCAATATTGGCGACTACGACAACCTACAGTCAAATCAGCTAAAGGCCATTTTAGTGGGTGCTGCAGTGTCGACATTGGACGATCCCACGAGATCAGATGATGGTATCGCAGACTCGCTGAATAGAGTCGTAGAGCTAACCAAATCAAATGAAACGCTCCTGCAAGGTGAGGCATTTAAAAAGTTCAGAGCTGGTGTAATGCAAACTGCTATGCAGTTACGTATTGAAAACCCGAACCTTCCAGCCAATACAGAGTTAGCGGAAATTGAAACGAAATTAAGACAAACGGTAGATACCAGCATGTTATTGGCTGATATTTTGAAGCCACCAGTATTTTCGATACTTGAATTAGCCCCACCTGCACTATAACAATAGGGTTAGGAACATCTCCAATTAGGGCAAAAAGTTAGTCAATGGTTAAGCGCTAAGTTGGCAATAAAGTCGACTTAGCGCTTAAGCCACGTAACCACCACTGAATTTTTCCCACCAATATTTTTTGTCAATCGTGTATTCACTCATTCAGCTCTTGATTGATGATTGAATGAGACTTGTGTTCTAAACGAATTAGCGCAACTGCTTTACTCAATGAAGTGTTTTCCTGAAAACCTAAGAAAAAAACTTAGCCAGAGAATACTGATTATCTGCATCGTCAAAATGAGTTAAGTGGATCAGCCATGGAGTAGAGTTTTATTTTCAAAGCTTTAAAATGGCATTAAGGTATTCTTCAGTTAAGACTAAGTAACTGATTATTAAAGGTAATAAAAACCATCAACGTTTTTCAAATAATACTTTTGTGCATTAACTAATACCTGACCTAGACTACTCTGCTAGGTTGAAATGGCATTAAAATCAAGCCGTTCAGATAAACCAAGCAGGTTATAAAACTGATAGTTACTTCTTAACCGGTTCTCACCTATGAAGGCCGATCCATCGTTATCAAAGGTGACATAACCATCCAATGTTTCTGGCTTTATATTCGCCTGTAAAGCGGCAGAACCCGGCTTCAAGCCAGGGCCGAACAATACAGTCGCTTTCAGGCCAGGGTAATCGTTGGCAATAAAAACCGCGTTTTCGACATTGTCGAGTAAAATGGCTTCGCCTTGTAAGGGTCCAAACAATTCGTCCAGTGGATCGTCACTATATAACTGGTTACCACTAATAACGATTTGATCAATATAGCCTTCGACATATTAATGGATTCGAACATGGACAGAGTAAAATCCTGAGATGCTTTTCCCGCCACTCAGGTTTGGGCCGTGCTTCGCACTAATGGTTTGATCGACTGTTGAGTGATACCTTGATCTATGTGCGATATGACCCATTGACTTGCAAACGAGGCGCATTGACTTCTTCGGTCAGCGGCGCCTCCACCTGACCTTCGCCAAAGTCTGAATCAGGAGAGACAAATAGCTCGATGATTTCGTCGACCAGGTTGGGAAGGGCACCACAGGGTGTAACACCTGCGGGAAGATTGGCTGCGTAAATCGTGGCACAGGAATAAGTAGCCAGCACCCTAGCCCCAATAATTCGAGCTCCGGAAATATACCTCTTTTAGGTTCGCATTCGACCCTTAAACTTCGACGTTGTTATTATGAACGGTTTATGAACGTTACATTTAAGCCATAAAATTGATGTTTTGAAGTTAATGTCTTAATTCTATGTAATAAAATATTGAATTTACATTTTTGTATCCGAAGGGTCAGTTAAAATTTAACTTTAGCTTTCTCCAAGACGGCATAAGCACCCTGAATAGTATTTTTCAGTTCAATTGACAAGGTGTTACAAACTGAAGTGAGCTTTTCCATTTTTCGGGTTCTTAAGCGAAGCATCGATACGGTTAATTCATGTATGGGGAAATAGGGACTATCAATGACTTTTAAGAGACCATGCTTGAGTTCGCCCTCTATGGATGAAAGCGGTAGCCAGGCCATGCCTAGGCCTGCCTGAGCGGAAGACACAATGGCGCTAGTCATTTCTGCGCAAAGCTTTTGTGAAAAGTGATGGGCTGACTTTGCAATTAGTTCTTGATGCACTTGTTGGCCAAGAAAAATATTTTCTGGATAGGTCACTATGGGTATTTGATCTTCTCCTAAAGTGATATTTTCTAGAGAATTTAGTAGTTTTGGTGAGCCAACAGGCACCAAAAAGTCAGTAGTGACTGGTGTTTTAACGACCAAGTCCTTGGGTATATCGAGTGTGCTTCTGGCGGTTTCATAGGCCAGCATAAGTGAGACTTCTTCTGTCATTAATAGCCGGAAACAGGTGCTTTGGTTACCTGACCTTAATTGTATTTGATGCCCAGATAGTAGTCCTTGGATTTGACTGATAGCCTTGGGTATCGGTACAGAGGATAGTGAGTGTAATGCGGCAATGGCTAATACTTGATTTTCTTTATAGCCACGCTTTAAGTTGCGGCTAACGCGCTTAATACTATCCAGTGCTGACTCGATTTCGCTGGTCATCTCAAGGAGTGATGATGTTGGCGTTGCGGGTCGACCGGTTCGGTCAACTAGCTTAGCACCATGATTAGCCTCTATTGCTTGTAGTCGTCGAGAATATGCTGACTGGGATATATTGCGAATTCGTGCGGCACGGCTAACATTTCGTAATTTTATCAGGGCTAATAAATCTTCTAGGGCTTGTTGATTCATCGATCTTCAGAATTCTATTTAGTATGCATATGTTGCATGCTATGCGCGAATAAATGCATTGCAAGCATATTTTTTTGCATGTTACTATTATTCTGATATTTAAAAACTAAAAGAGGAACGAGTATCAATGAAAAATGTAATTAAACTGGCAGCTCTGAGTGCTGTGATGCTAACAGGTTTATCGGGGCAGGCGATTGCTGATGCTGGTGATTCACGCATATTAAAACGAATTCAGGATCGGGGTGTAGTGACTATTGGTCATCGTGAAACCTCTATCCCATTTTCTTATATTGGCAATGATGAAAAGCCAATTGGCTATTCAATCGATATTTGTTTGAAAATCGTTGATGCAATTAGAGCTGAACTAGATAGTCCAAACCTAAAGGTCAAATATGTCCCTGTTACGGGTCAGACCAGAATCCCATTGATTGCGAATGGCACGATAGATATCGAATGTGGCTCAACAACCAATAATTTGACGCGTCAAAAGCAAGTGTCTTATTTATCGACTACTTTTATTACGGGCACAAAAATTGCGAGTAAGAAAGGTTCGGGTATTACTGAAATAGAAGACCTTGAAGGTAAAATTATTGGTATGTCAGCAGGCACAACCAATGAAAAAGCCATTAAAGCGGCAATTAAAGATTTAGGTCTCAATGTTAAAGTTGTTGGTGTAAAAGATCATAGCCAAGGTTGGTTGGCATTAGAGACAGATCGTGTCGATGCCTATGCTTCAGATGACGTTTTATTATATGGTTTGATTTCTAAATCGAAGAGCCCCGCAAAATATCAAGTGACAGGTCGTTTTCTATCTTTCGACCCTTATGCGATCATGGTGCCACGAAATGACTCTACGTTTGAACGATTGGGCCGTGTTGTTATGTCGGGTTTGATGGCCAGTGGTGAAATGGAAACTGTCTATAATAAGTGGTTTGTGCCAGGACCAACGGGTATCAACATGAAGTTATCAGATACTTTGAAAACAGCATTTGAAATTCAAGCTTTTCCTAACTAGTTAAGCACTAAAGGTATAAAGGAGGCATCGGTTAGCTTTACGATGCCTCCTTTTTTTATGTCACAACCCTCCATAAGGATGTGAAATATGAATTATGAATTATAACTGGGATTGGGGAATATTATTTCGCGAGCCCTACCTTGAATGGCTAATCGATGGCCTTGGTTGGACAGTGTCATTGTCATTAATCGCCTGGGTTATCGCCTTTAGCCTTGGTTCAGTGCTTGGCATTATGCGTACTTCAGTCAGTCCCGTCTTGCGTTTGATTGGTACTGTCTACGTTGAGATTTTTCGTAACGTACCTTTATTGGTTCAACTGTTTCTGTGGTTTTTTGTTTTCCCTGAATTACTGTCAGACGAGGCAGGCCGTTGGGTGAAGCGTGAAATGCCTATGCCAGCGTTAACAACCGCAATTATAGGTATCGGTCTATACACTGCGTCGCGGGTCTGCGAACAAGTCCGCTCTGGTATTGAAGCTGTTGGTATTGGTCAGCGTAATGCTGGCAGGGCGCTTGGTATGTCAGAAACCAAAGTCTACATCAATGTGCTTTTACCGAATGCTTACCGAATTATTATTCCACCATTGACCAGTGAATTTTTGACGATATTTAAAAACTCATCGCTAGCGTTAACTATTGGTGTGGTCGAGTTAACAGCCATGACCCGACAAATTGAAGAGTATACCTTTCAGGGATTCGAGGCGTTTACTGCGGCTACCGTGATCTACAGTGTCGTGACTTTTATCGTTATGCTGATTATGCAAACTATTGAAAAACATGTCCGGGTGCCCGGTCGTGTCAGTGTGGGGTAGTCAAATGATTGATTTTGACTATGACATCATCTGGAATAACCTACCTTTTTTATGGGAAGGAATGAAAGTAACTCTGTTGCTGACATTGCTGGCAATCGTGGGTGGGTTAGTACTGGGGACTGTATTGGCATTGATTCGGGTAGCGAAAATTCCAATACTGGCTTGGGTCGCAGCGGCCTATGTTAATTTCTTCCGTTCTTTACCGCTCATATTGGTTATTTTTTGGCTCTACTTTTTAGTGCCTCTCATCCTCGGACATTCAGTTGGAAGCTTTTATTCAGTACTGGTTGCTTTTGTATTGTTCGAGGCTGCTTATTATTCCGAAATTGTTAGAGCGGGTATCTCGAGTGTAGGCAGTGGCCAAATTGCAGCTGCAAGAGCGGTTGGTTTAACCTATCCGCAAACGATGCGCTATGTCGTTTTGCCACAGGCATTTCGGGCGATGGTACCGGTTTTGCTCACTCAGGCCATCATTTTGTTTCAGGATACTTCACTGGTTTATGTGGTTGGCCTGAAAGACTTTCTGGTTAGTGCTGAACTCATAGCCAATCGAGATCAACGTTTAATCGAAATGTTTATTTTCGTGGCGATTGTCTATTTTGTTATTTGCTTTTCTGGCTCGCTACTGACTCGCCATCTTCAAAAGAAGTTAAAAATATGATTGAAATTAAAAATGCAAATAAATGGTACGGAGACTTTCAGGTCTTGTCTGATTGCTCAACATCAGTCAAAAAAGGTGAAGTCGTTGTGGTTTGCGGACCATCGGGTTCTGGGAAAAGTACACTGATCAAATGTGTCAACGGATTGGAGCCAATCGACGATGGCGAAATTACCGTTGAAGGGATCAAAGTCAATGACAAGAAAACTGATCTAAACCAGTTACGGGCTCGTATTGGTATGGTGTTCCAGAACTTTGAATTGTTCCCTCACATGAGTGCGATTGAAAACGTCAAGTTAGGACAATTAAAAGTACTGGGGCGAAGTGCTGCTGAAGCAGAAGAAAAAGCATGGGCTCTATTAGAAAGAGTTGGCTTGTCTGAGCATGCACATAAGTATCCATCTCAATTATCGGGTGGACAGCAGCAACGAGTTGCCATTGCACGAGGATTGGCTATGAATCCCATCGCTATGTTATTCGATGAACCAACATCTGCGCTCGATCCTGAAATGATCAATGATGTGCTTGACGTAATGGTTGAGTTAGCCGAGGAAGGCATGACCATGATGGTTGTTACGCATGAAATGGGCTTCGCTCAGAAAGTGGCTAATCGGGTGGTTTTTATGGATGAAGGTAAAATAGTAGAAGACTCACCCAAAGATGAATTCTTTGGAAGCCCTAGAAGTGATCGCGCCCAATTATTTCTGTCGAAAATCCTAACCCACTAATCAATTAACCGAAGAATTTAATCTATGAAACCAATTGTCTATTGCAACGGTGAGTTTGTCGAAGAACAAAATGCCAAAGTATCTATCTTTGATCGAGGATATTTATTTGGTGATGGTGTTTATGAAGTGGTCCCTGTCGTTAATGGTCAGTTGATTGATAAAATAGAGTTTTTGGCGCGATTGCAACGCAGCCTTTCTGAATTAGAGCTTGAATGGCCTTGTAGCCAAATTGAATATGTGGCCATGCTCGAAACGCTAATTGAGCGTAACGAATTGGTTGAAGGCAGTGTTTATACTCAAGTCACCAGAGGCGTTGCGCCACGTGACTTTTCATTTCCTGACAACACGCCCACCACCTGCATGGCCTTTACGACCGCTAAATCTTATTTATCTAGTCCACAAGCTGAAGCAGGGGTTGAAGTTATAACCGTTGAGGATTTACGTTGGAAGCGCAGAGATATTAAGTCTATTGCGCTACTGGCACAGTGCTTAGCGAAACAACAGTCTAAGCGTCATGGTTGTTATGAAAGCTGGATGCTGGAAGATGGTTTTATTACAGAGGGTAGTTCTTCGACAGCTTATATTGTCAAAAATAATACAGTTATTACGCGTCCAAATTCAAATGATGTATTACCAGGCATTCGACGTCATGTGTTGTTGGAATTAGCGGCTGATAACGGTATAGCGGTTGAACTTCGTGCATTCACTTTAGATGAAGTATTGACAGCTGATGAGGCGTTCTTAAGTAGTGCAACAACCTTGGTGATGCCGGTTGTGACTATTGATGGGAAACCGATTGGCGAAAAAAAGCCAGGCTTAATTACCTTAAAGCTCCGTCAACTCTATGTGGACAGAATTAAAAAGCAAGCCGGTCTGTAATTACCTTTAACTGATTCAAACGGCTGCTTTTTGGCGGCCTTTTTTTTCTATAAGAACAATGACGATACCGCTCGAAATGATTAGCATGCTGCCGATCATTGAATAGTGGTCTGGCCAATCTCCCCAGACCAAATACCCTAACAGTAACGCTAAAGGCATCGAGCTATATTCAAAGGGTGCCATTAGGGACGCTTGGCCAATTCTATAAGACTGAGATATTAAATAACCGCCCACCGCAACAAAGAATCCACAGGCAGCAATTAAACCCATGTCGTCGATAGTAGGAAGGGTCCAACTGCGTAATAAAAAGCCGAGGGTTGGATTGTCTGGTGTATAGAACCGACCATCACCGACCGATAAGCCAACGATTGAACTAACGACAATAAAGGCAAGCTGGATATAAAACGTCATAGTTCCAGCTTTGTCTTGCATACCGAGCTTGCTCGTCATCATAACCATGCAGGCATAAGCAAAGGCGGCTATGATGGGTAATAAAGCTGCCATCTTAAATATTTCGGTGCCGGGTCTGAGCATCACTATGACCCCAGCGAGGCCTATAAAGATGGCAATCCAGCGATACAAACTGACTTTTTGGGCTAAAACTAACTGTGATAATAAACAGATAAACAAGGGTGCCGAGTAAAACAACGCAACAGTTTCAGCAATGGGTAAAATAGCCAGACCAAGAAAAAAGAATACGTTTGCCACTACTAGCATCAACCCTCTAATAAAGTGTAAGGCGGGTCTTTGGGTTTTGAGAATAACAAATCCACCTTCTAGCTGCACGATGACGATAACAAAAACCATAGCGAATAATGCTCGAAAAAGCATGATTTCATGCAAGGCGTAACTAGGGCTCAGAAGTTTTACTATGGAATCGCTAATGGTTAAAAGTGCGACTGCAACTATTAGGCAAAAGATGCCTTGGGAATTTTTTGTCATGGGTAACAGGTCATTTTTATTTGAGCTTTAAGTTTGTTTTTAAAACGATAGTGAGACTGCACTTGTTTTGCTAGTTTTGATAGTCATTTCGATCTAAAATATGTGGGTCCAAAATTTTTAACGTAAAAACTGTCACCTAAGGCAAATTACCATGACTCAATCTCACATCAAACCTGCTTCCCGTACTGTTTTTGACTGGCAGGACCCGATGTTCTTCGATCAGCAACTAAGTGATGAAGAGCGGTTAATTCGAGATGCTGCCCATGAGTATTGTCAAGATAAGCTGATGCCCCGGATAAAAGAGGCGAACCGTCATGAAGTCTTTCATCGTGAAATCATGACTGAGTTAGGTGAGCTTGGCTTATTAGGGTCGACTATTCCGGAAGCCTATGGTTGTGCCGGCGTTAATTATGTGTCTTATGGCCTCATTGCGAGAGAAGTTGAGCGCGTAGATAGCGGTTATCGCTCGGCAATGAGTGTTCAGTCGTCGCTCGTCATGCACCCGATATTTGCTTACGGCGATGAAGCGCAACGGCAGAAATATTTACCGTCCCTCGCAACGGGAGAGAAAGTTGGCTGCTTTGGTTTAACCGAGCCAGATGCTGGATCAGATCCGGGAAGCATGAACACGGTGGCGACTGTTGTGGATGGTGGCTATTCGTTAAAGGGTGCAAAAATGTGGATTACCAATTCACCGATTGCTGATGTGTTGGTGGTATGGGCAAAGCTTGATGGGGTCATTCGTGGCTTTATTCTTGAGCGTGGTATGCCCGGGCTGAGTACGCCCAAGATTGAAGGCAAGTTTTCTTTACGTGCGTCGGTAACCGGTGAAATTGTGATGCAAAACGTGTTTGTACCAGAAGAAAATTTATTACCGAATGTAAAAGGGCTGAAAGGCCCGTTTGGCTGTCTGAATAAAGCGCGTTATGGTATAGCTTGGGGCAGTATCGGTGCTGCAGAATTTTGTTGGCATGCGGCTCGCCAATACACGCTCGACCGAGTTCAGTTTGGACGTCCACTGGCCGCAACGCAGTTGATCCAAAAGAAGCTGGCTGACATGCAAACTGAAGTAACACTCGGGTTACAGTCTTGTCTTCAAATGGGACGTTTAATGGATGTTGATAACTGCCCAGTTGAATTGGTATCGTTAATGAAACGAAATAACTGTGGCAAGTCACTTGATATTGCTCGTTTGGCCCGTGATATGCACGGAGGCAACGGTATATCAGATGAGTATCATGTGATCCGGCACGTGATGAATCTTGAAGCGGTCAATACCTATGAGGGAACGCATGATGTTCACGCTTTGATTTTAGGTCGAGCTCAAACAGGGTTGCAGGCGTTCAGTTAATGAGTGGTGCGTTACATGGCTTTCGAGTGCTCGATCTGAGCCGAATTCTAGCGGGCCCTTGGGCCAGTCAAATGTTGGCTGACCTTGGGGCTGAAGTCATTAAGGTTGAGCGCCCACAATATGGTGACGATACCCGTGCTTGGGGGCCACCTTATATGCCGAATGCACATGGTGACGACACTACTGAATCGGCCTATTTCCATGGCGCTAATCGGGGTAAGCAGTCGGTTTCTATTGATATGTCAACGGCGCAGGGGCAGAAACTTATCCAAAATCTGGTTAAGGCCAGCGATGTATTAATCGAAAATTTTAAAGTAGGCGGGTTGAAAAAATATGGCCTCGACTACGATAGCTTGAAGTCCATTAACCCAAAGCTGATTTACTGTTCAATCACTGGGTTCGGCCAAACCGGCCCTTATGCTGAACGGGCTGGATATGACTTTATGATTCAGGCGATGGGTGGATTGATGAGTGTTACGGGTACTCCAGAGGGCGAGCCGATGAAAGCCGGGGTGGCTTTAGTGGACGTGATGACTGGTTTGTACGCCGCGAATGCGGTTCAGGCCGCTTTGATTCATCAGCTCAAAACAGGCGAGGGCCAGTATATTGATTTGGCCCTGCTAGATGTGCAGGTTGCGACCTTGGCCAATCAGGCAATGAACTTTCTCGTCAGTGGAGACAATCCTCAGCGGCTGGGTAATGCCCATCCGAATATTGTGCCGTATCAGGCATTTCAAACGCATGATGGCTTTATTATTCTTGCGATTGGAAACGACGCTCAGTTTAGTCGATTTTGTGAACTCACTGACGCTAACGCGTTAGCTAGTGATGCGCGCTATCAAATGAATGCGAACCGAGTCAAGAATCGCTCTTCGTTAATTCCATTGATAACTGATCTTATGCTTACACAGACGACTGATTGGTGGCTCAAACATCTGAACCAAAAGGGCATTCCAAGTGGCCCGATTAATAATCTGGACCAAGTGTTCTCTGATCCTCAGGTGCAATTTCGAAACATGCAGCTTGAACTTGATCATCCGACTGCGGGAAAAGTTGCCAGTGTCAAGAACCCAATTAATTTGTCACAAACGCCACTAGAATATAATCGATCACCCCCTACATTAGGCCAGAATACGGATGAAGTTTTGTCTCAGATTTTAGGCCTTGATCACGCTTATATTAGGCGTCTGCATGAAGAGAAAATAGTGTCTTAATAAGTGATTTTTTGAGTATTTTTTTCAATTTTTTGTGCTGTTACAGTCACATCATTTTAACTTAACATTGTCCTTCAGCAGTATTTCACTCGCCTTTTCACCGACCATTATTGCAGGGCCATTAGTATTACCCGATGGCAGTGACGGGAATATTGAAGCATCTGCAATGCGTAATCCTTCAAGCCCATGTACTTTGAGATTGGCATCAACCACACTGGTGGTTGGGTCGGGTCCCATACGGCAGGTGCTTGCAGGGTGATATACTGTGCCGCCCTGTTGGCGAGCATGATCCATTAATCCCTGATCATCTAAAACCTCAGGTCCCGGCTCTATTTCACTTGTAATGATCTCCCGCAGGGTGGGTGTATCGGCTAATCGGCGTAAAAATTGTATTGCCTCTAGAAGTTCCTGCTGATCATGTTCAGTCGCCAGGTAGTTAGGTTGAATTTCTGGTGCTTCAATAGGATCAGTCGACTTCAATCGAATATATCCCAAGCTAGTTGGGTGGCATTGAGATACACCGATACAAAAAGCGGCATACGAGTCTGGGTTTAATAAAGGCCGTGACCCTGGAGGCGTCTTTTGATAGCTGAGCGGAGAGAAATAGAGCTGCATATTGGGTCGAGTTAATTCGGCTCTAGTTTTAAAGAAGCCACCCGCATGATTGATATTACGAGATAATGGCCCACGCCTTGCTGTTAAATATTGTATTCCAGCCCAAAGCTTTCCCATCATTGGATGCAATTGGTTATTAAGTGTTGGTAGTTGGGATCGGTAAATATGGTCAATACCGTAATGGTCTTGTAAATTTTTGCCAACAGCTGGGCTGTTATGAATGACGGGGATATCTAGTTCAGATAGTGCTTGTGCTGGCCCAACCCCCGATAATAAAAGTAGTTGTGGCGTGTTGATGGCACCCGCTGAAAGAATGACTTCGACATCCGCTCGCACGGTTTTTGTTTTGCCGCTTTTAATATAATTAATGCCGACAGCACGCGACCCTTCGAAAAGAACTTTTGTGACCAGTGCTCTGGTTTCAATGTGCAAGTTATGCCGTTTTCGAATGGGCCATAAATAGGCGCGCGACGCTGACATCCGTTGGCCATTTTTAACATTGATATGGTAACTGCCAGCGCCTTCTTGGGTTGCGCCATTAAAGTCATTATTAAGTGGCAACCCCGCTTCCTGGCAGGCCGTCACATAATGTTTGTAAATTGGGTGTAAACCACGAGAAGAAGCGTCAATGTGTAGTGGTCCATTGGCGCCGTGAAACTCACTTTCACCCAGGCTATGGTCTTCCATTCGTTTGAATAGCGGCAATACACTTTGCCAGTCCCAGCCAGGGTTTCCTGCGGCACACCAATTGTCGTAATCTTCTGCTTGTCCACGGATATAAATCATCGCGTTGATAGAGCTGGATCCACCCAACACTTTTCCACGTGGCCAGTAGCTGGGTCGGTTGGCTGTATTAACGACGGGTTCTGTTTGGTACATCCAGTTAACTTGGCTATCGTAAAAAGACTTGCCATATCCGAGCGGCACCTGTAACCAGAACCGTCGATCATCGCCACCTGCTTCTAATAATAAAACTCGATTTTGGCCGTTGGCTGACAATCGGTTGGCAATGACACTGCCTGACGAGCCAGCGCCTACTATAATGTAGTCATAATCTTCAGGCACGAAATTCAATCCTTTTATTTATTATTTTTTTAATCATATGGTTGATGTTCCAGCATCAAATTTTGACTTAAATCTATGTTGTCAAATAGCTTGGGTCAAGTGTCACACTAAAATGTTACTCGTCTAAAACTATCGGCTGCAGGTCCATTGCAAATATCTGAAGATACCAATTTAACTAGCGTTAGGTTTTTTGTTTGACGATAGTGTCTAAAACTTGTTCAAGTGTCTTAACACCATTCACTATCTCTGAGGGTGGAATGCCGCTAAAACCAAGAACAAGACCTTTTTGATCAGTCGGTGCAATGCAATAGCGTTTGATTGGGGTAACCACGACGTTTTTTTCTAACGCCGCGGTTGCGATCTTTACTTCGTCTAAGGTATGAGGAATACGGGCAATTGTATGCAGCCCAGTATCGGTTGGTACAATATCAATTAGGCCTCCTAATCGTTCTTGAGCCGCGTCACAAAGGACTTGGTGGCGTTCTGCATAAATTTCACGCATACGTCGAATATGGGTTGCGAAATGACCTTCTTGCATAAAGGCCGCCACAACGGCTTGATGACTAGATGCTACGCCCTGTAATAAGGCTTTGGATACTCGATTGAATACGTCTACCAGTGGGGGTGGTGCCAGAAAAAATCCGAGGCGTAGTGCGGGGAAAAGGGTTTTACTAAAAGTACCAACGTAAATGACACGATCTAAGGTATCGATACTTTTGAGTGTTGGAGGTGGCTGACCACTGTAACGGAACTCACTGTCATAATCGTCTTCTATTATAAAAGCGTTGGCATTCTCAGCTGCATTTAGTAACGCAAAACGACGTTCTATGCTCATTGAAACTCCCAATGGTTGCTGATGCGCTGGCGTGACAAAGGCAAGGCGAAAATCTGGTGCTCGTCGAAGCCCATGCTCAACCATTAGGCCGTTCTGATCTACCGGAATGGGTATGAGCTTTGCCCCACTGGCAATTAAACTATTACTGGCACCAATGGCACCTGGATTTTCGCACCAAACTAGATCATTAGGGTCGAGTAGAACGGTTCCTATAATTTGGAAGGCTTGTTGTGCGCCACTGACAATAAAAATCTGTTCGGCCTCGCATTTAATGCCTCGGTTAGACAGTAAATGCGATGCAATTGCCTGACGGAGAGGGAAATGACCACGAGGATCGGCATAACCCATATTACTCTGATGATTGGAACGCCAGGTACGGGTTACATACTGAGCCCAAAGTGCACTTGGAAAGGCATCAAACGCGGGTAGTGCGGTGGTAAAGGCTTTTGTTTTATGCGGCAGTCGATCAACGAAATTTTCTAAGGCACGGGTAATTACACCCGATAGGCGCGGTTGTCGCATGGGTCGCTCAGAACCCTGTTTTTTAATGACTTCAGTTTCTGCTGGTCGTGTGGTCATCCACGCTTTGCTGACAAACGTGCCGGCACCGGTGCGCGACTCGATAAGACCTTCTGATGTGAGTATTTCAAAAACATTGATCACGGTAGTGCGTGATATTTTCAAGTCAATGGCTAGTGTTCGGCTGGCGGGAAGCCTTTCGCCTATATGCATTCCACCCGCATGAATAATATCGCGCATGGCAGAATATAGTTGGTGACTGACTGTGCCTGGCGCACTGCGATCAATTTCGATAGAGAGTAGTAAAGCACCCCCGGCACGTTTTATCATGATTCTAAACAGACCTTATTGAGTGGTTGAAAGCTAACGGCGCTTGAGTTATTGCGGCACCCTTAGATAAAAAATGGTATTAAAATAGATCCAAAATGGACCTTACCTGTTACTCAGTTTACGTCAAGATACTTTTTAAACATTAGTTGTAACTTTTAAAATATTTATTTTTTAATCATTATATAGATAAAACTGACCATAATTTAGCTTAAAAATAAAATCATGAAAATAAAAACTATCGAAACATTTAGCACCGAATTCGTCGGTTTCGTTCGGGTCACTGTTGATAGTGGTGAGCAGGGGTGGGGGCAAGTCTCTACCTACCATTCAGATATTACCTCGACAATATTGCATCGCCAAATAGCACCCTGGTCGCTTGGTTGGGATGCGACAGACATCAATGGGCTGGTTGATATTATTACTGATCGAGAGCACAAGTTCCCTGGATCTTATTTGCGAAGAGCTATTGGTGGACTTGATACAGCCTTATGGGATTTACATGCCAAACGTGAAAATAAATCAGTTTGTGAGTTGATTGGCGGTAATCGTACTCCGCTGCGTGCTTATGCTTCTTCAATGAAACGTGATATCACACCTAAAAATGAAGCCATCCGATTACAACGATTGCGCGATCAATATGGATTTGATGCTTTTAAAATTCGAGTGGGTTCGGAATGTGGTCGTGATGTTGATGAATGGCCTGGTCGTTCAGAAGAAATTATTCCGACCATGCGTAAAGCATTGGGAGACGACGTCGCTATTCTTGCGGATGGCAACAGCTGTTATTCGCCAAAACGCGCTATCGAAGTTGGACGTCTGCTGGAAGACAACGATTATGGTCACTTTGAAGAACCTTGCCCTTATTGGGAAATGGAGCAAACAAGAGAGGTAAAGGATGCGCTCAATATTGATGTCTCTGGTGGCGAGCAAGATTGCGATATTCCAACGTGGCAGCATATGATCGAGATGCGTGCAGTTGACGTTATTCAGCCTGACGTTTGTTACCTCGGTGGCTTAACACGCACACTGCGAGTTGCAAAAATGGGAGAACTAGCAGGGTTACCCTGTACGCCGCATTGCGCTAATTTGTCGATGGTTACTTTATTCACGATGCATTTGTTAGCGTCTATCCCCAATGCGGGGAAATATTTAGAATTTTCAATTGAAGGCGAAGACTACTACCCTTGGCAAGATGGACTCTTTGTTAAATCACCCTATGACATAGTGGATGGTAAAGCATCAATTCCTGATTTACCGGGTTGGGGTGTGGAAATAAATCCTGATTGGCTCGATAAGGCCAATTACCAAAAGAGCGAACTTTAAGATTAGATGAGAGATCCACAATGAGTGATTCGTTATTAACTGACGATTTTAAAACCACCCCTTATTGGTGGGAGAAAACACCACCGCCCGAATTATCTCTATTGGGCAAACCCAATATTGAATTGCCTCAAAAAGCTGACGTAGTCATCATTGGTGCTGGTTATACCGGCCTCAGTGCGGCATTGCAGACGGCCCGTGCCGGACGTCACACCGTTGTAGTTGACGCTGAAAATGCTGGTGCAGGTTGCAGTACCCGAAATGGTGGGCAAATTAGTACCAGTATTAAGCCAACACATAAAGCTTTGGCTGCAAAGTATGGCCCAGAACGCGCTTTCAACATTTTAAAAGAAGGTCATACCGCACTTGCGTGGTTAGAAGATTTTGTTTCAACCGAAAGTATTGATTGCCACTTCAAAGTTGTTGGTAAATTCCTCGGTGCACATAATCCTGCCCAATACGAAAAGTTAGGCAAAAAGCTAAACGATTCAATTAAAGGTCTTGAAACAAAAGCGTTCCTTGTGCCGCGTTCTGAACAACATCAGGAGCTAGGAACTGATCGATATTTTGGAGGCATAGTTTATCCCAACGTTGCGTCGGTTGATCCGGCCCGCCTGCATCGTGGATTGCTTGATCGTGTTATTGCCGCAGATGCCACCGTCATTCCCTTTAACCCTGCGCTCGATATTACCAAGGAGGGAGATGGTTTTCGTGTTACTACGAATCAAGGGTCTATCTGGGCAAAGGAAGTAATTGTTGCAAGCAATGGTTATACAGGCTCTGCCACGCCCTGGTTAAGACGTCGCATTATTCCGATTGGGAGTTATATTATTGGGACTGAACCATTGACTACAGGACAAATGGACCGGTTAATTCCCAAAGATAGAATGGTTGGTGACACCCGGAAGATGGTTTTTTATTATCGTTCGTCACCGGACCGACAAAGAATACTATTTGGTGGTCGAGTGTCTCATGCAGAAACGAATCCCCTCGTCAGTGGACCAAAACTTCATGCCAGAATGGTAGACATTTTCCCTGAGCTGGCTAAAACGCGCATTAGTCATTCTTGGGTGGGTTTTGTCGGCTATACCTTTGACTCACTCGCTCACCTAGGTAAGAACGATGGTGTGCACTATGCCATGGGCTACTGTGGCTCAGGTGTGTCAATGTCTTGCTATTTGGGTATGCGCATTGGGCAGCAGTTACTGGGGCAGCCAGAGGGTCAAACTGGCTTTGACGGCTTAAATTTCCAAACACGTCCGATGTATACCGGTACGCCTTGGTTTTTGTCAGCGTCAATTCAATACTATCGTTGGTTAGATAGACTTAATTTTTAATTATCGAGAACGTCGTGAAAATTGGTATCTTCGTTTGTTTATAATGGACCTTTGGCTATACCATTATCATAGATTAAATTCAGTGTTCAAATGAATACTATAAATGAGAGGGTAGGATGAAAACCAATACTAAAGGTATCAAGTTAGGGGCATTAATAGCGGCATCGCTTTTCAATGTAGGGCAAATACAGGCAGCAGATCCGATTACAGTTGTTTCTTGGGGTGGTAGTTACGGTAAAGCACAGGATGCTGCGCTTTTTACGGACGCATCGCGAAACTCGGGTATTGCTATAAATCGAGAATCTGGTGCAAGCATGTCAAAAACCTGTCTGCAAGTTGAGTCAGGATCCGTTAGCTGGGATCTGGTTATTACTGGTTCGGGTGGATCAGCTTCTGCGGCAGCAAAAGGCTGTTTAGAAAAAATTGATTATGATGTTGTCGACGTTTCAAACTTTCTACCGGGTATGTACACCGACTATTGTGTCGGAACTGACGTGTTTGCTACGGTTATGGCTTGGAATACAGACAAATATGGTCAGCCAGGTAGTTCGACAGCACCTAAGACGTGGGCTGATTTTTGGAATGTTAAAAAATTTCCTGGAACCCGCGCTTATCGTGCGAACAATGTTGATGGTGCACTAGAGCCTGCACTGATGGCCGATGGTGTTCCAGCAGATAAAGTCTATGAAGTACTTTCAACTAAAGCTGGTAAGCAGAGAGCTATTGATAAAATTCGTGAATTGAAGCCTCATATTGCAGTCTTTTGGGGTTCAGGTGCACAGCAAGCGCAGCTCATGAAAGATGGTGAAGTTGATATGATTACCGGTTGGAATGGTCGATTTGATAATGCCAAGAAAGACGGCGCTAAGGTTGGTTATACTTTTAATCAAGCGATGTATGATTTTGATTGTATGGCAATGCCTAAGGGTGCTCCAAACAAGGTTACTGCTATGAAATTCTTAGCAGAAATTTCTAAGGCGGAATATCAGGCTAACTTACCGTTTCACATTACTTATGGCCCAACCAACAAAAAAGCTTATGAAATCACGACTGCTTCAAAAGAGCTGATCGAGTCTTTGCCTTCGCACCCTAAGAATGTACCGCTCATGTTGCCAGTAAGCCTTGATTTCTATGCACAGCATAGAACTGAAGCGCTTGAGATGTATATGGAACTAATGAGTGAATAAAAATGTATGTAAGTATGTAAGGTAAGTAAGTAAGTAAGTAAGTAAGTAAAAAAAGTAAGTAAAAAAAGTAAGAAAATATCTCTTTTGCCGGGTGTTTTTCACCCGGCTTCTTTTCCAATATAGGTTCCTTCCTTGTCTATTCAATCTAATAATTTAAAGACTGAGTCATCAACAGCGTTACCCATTCATGTTCAGGATCTGACTAAGAAATACGGTGAGATGTTCGCACTGGATTCAGTTAATCTCGATGTTAAGAGTGGTGAATTTCTGACGTTACTCGGCCCATCAGGATCAGGAAAGACGACCTTGCTGATGGCCATAGCGGGATTTAATCGGCCGGATTCAGGCAGTATTCGATTTGGTGATGAAGAAGTTATACTAAAACCACCGCATAAGCGTGATGTTGGTATGGTTTTTCAAAGTTATGCGTTGTTTCCGCACATGACTGTTGCAGAAAATATTGCCTTTCCTCTCAAACTTCGTGGTGTTAGTGCTGCAGAGACTGCTGAGAGAGTTGCCACTGCCCTTAAGACCGTCCAACTCGATGGCCTTGGTGATCGTGATATTGAGCAACTGTCTGGTGGTCAAAAGCAGCGCGTCGCGCTGGCTCGTGCTTTTGTATTTCGTCCCCGTATATTATTAATGGACGAGCCGCTTTCCGCTCTTGATAAGAAACTGCGTGAACAAATGCAGATTGAGCTAAAACATTTACATGAGCAGCTTGGTGTTACCACTGTTTATGTCACCCACGACCAACGCGAAGCCTTAACTATGTCTGACCGTATTGTGGTCATCAATAAAGGCCAATTGACCCAGATTGGAACGCCGAATGATATCTATAATCATCCAGCCAATGCGTTTGTTGCTGACTTTATTGGTGAGTCGACGATGTTACCCCTCACCCATGATGGGTCTGGTAGCCTTTATTTCGAAGACAACTTAATCAAAACTAATTATAAAACAAGTGATGCTAAGGAATGGTCACTGGTGATACGCCCAGAGCGTCTGACTGTTGTTAAGGACGGACAATATGATCCAGAAAAAACCATTGTCTTTTCTGGTGTTATTCGCGAATTCATTTTCCAGGGTGAAACAGCGTTTGCGATGATGTCAGTGAACGACAAATATACTCTTTCCTTTCGCTTTGGTACTGATGCTTCATCATGGCAGAATGCCCTAAAACCCGGTGATTTGATTTCACTCGGTTTAAATCGAAGCGACGTTATTGTTATCCCCGGTGGCCGCGAATTATGAGTGTTCTCAATACCCCGAATCCAGATGCTGAAGATCGGGGCGTTGAGCCCTTAAACGAGAAGTCACTTAGAGCTCAGGATGTCCAAGAACAGCGATTGTTGTTGAGCCTTGCAACGCCCGCTGTGCTCGCGGTTATAGCGATTGTTGTGATTCCAGTTGGCTGGTTATTCTATCTTTCATTTACCGGCAGCGATGGACAACTGTCATTAGTAAACTACCAGAAAATGATCGAGTATAAGTCTTACGCACGGACCTTTGTGACTACCTTTGAGGTAAGTATTTTAACGACCTTAATCTGTATTATGATTGGATATCCGCTTGCTTATTTTCTCGCCATGTTACCCGAACGGTTGGCTGGTTTTTTTATGCTCGCCGTATTGCTCCCGTTTTGGACCTCTTTGTTGGTTCGAACTTATGCTTGGCTCGTGTTATTGCAAAAAAATGGTATTTTGAACGACTTTGCAATGTCTATTGGCCTTTGGGATTCGCCCCTAAAACTGGTCCATAATTTAACCGGCACACTGATCGGTATGGCGCATATTATGCTGCCCTTTTTGGTGTTACCACTTTACGGGTCGATGAGAAAAATCCAGCGTGACTTAATGCATGCCGCAGCTAATCTTGGTGCCTCACCCGTTCAAGCTTTCTGGAAGATTTATTTCCCTATGTCTTTGTCTGGCATGGTTGCAGGGTCACTCATTGTATTCGTACTTTGCCTTGGTTTTTATGTCACCCCGGCTGTGCTTGGTGGTGGGCGCGTGGTTATGGTGGCGACACAAATTACGGCTATTCTTGAGAATCAGTTTAACTGGGGTGCGGCAAGTGCGCTTGGTGTCGTTCTGTTAGTAGTGACTATGATTATTTTAACGATAGCTACAAAAGTATTTAAATTAGATGCTGTACTGTTTGGGAAGCGTTGATATGAATTGGCTCAAAAAATCGGCTTCAGATACTCAGCTAACCCATGGTGATCGACTATGGCTATATATTATTGCGACGATTGTCATGCTTCTTTTGGTGATTCCGACGTTAATAGTCATGCCAATGTCATTCTCTGACTCTCAGTATCTGGAATTTCCACCGTCTAATTGGTCGATGCGTTGGTATTATGAGTATTTTGAATCGTCGAAATGGATGAGGGCTACTGTGACGTCGATACAGGTTGGCACACTCACCATGTTACTCGCAACACCGATGGGTGTAATGGCGGCCTATGCATTGTTTGTTTCTGGACATCGAGCTTCTAAGTTATTATTTGCATTCCTGATTACGCCGATGATCGTGCCGGTTATACTTATTGCAATCGGCGTATTCTACTCTTATGGTCGCGTTGGCCTTAATAACACAATATTTGGACTGGTCTTGGCACACGCCGTATTGGCAGCACCGTTGGTCATGATTGTCATTACCTCCGCGTTACGAAACTATGATTTAAATCAGGAACGTGTGGCTAGAAGTTTGGGTGCGACGCGAATAAAAGCATTTTTTGTCATTACCCTACCACAGATTAAATTTTCGGTTGTGACATCAGCGTTGTTGGCTTTTTTAACCTCTTTTGACGAAGTCATCATCTCGATATTTGTTTCGGGTGGATCAAATGCAACGCTGACCAAACACATGTTTGCCGCACTAAGAGATTTTATCGACCCAACAATTGCCGCTATCTCTACCATTATGATTCTAGTCTCCACGACTTTATTATTAGCGACGCAGTATATTTCTTCTCGCGAGAAGTAGTCGATCTGCTCGGCTTGGGTAATTCTGAATTCAGCTGAGGTGCGCTATTAGTTATTTTTTAAACTGATACGACGTGGGGTTAAATTTTGACTGGCCAAGTGTCACTTAATCTATAGCCTTCAGGCCACGGGTCATCTGGATCGAGCATGATTTGATGCGTTCCGGTTATCCAGCCTCGTCCTCGGATTGAAGGGATGATGGCCTGTTTGGTACCGAGTTCAGTTTCTTCTACTATGGCACTCTCAAACTCTGATCCAATAATTGATCGACCTATCATTTTATCTCCTATCCCAAGGCTTCCTTTGGCAAACAGCACGGCGAGTCTTGCAGAACAGCCAGTGCCTGTTGGGGATCTATCTACTTTACCCGGATCAATAACAACGGTGTTATGACTGATAGCTGTTCCATTTTCGTAGCTAAGTGGGCGAGCAAACTGACAAAAAGAAATGTGTTGCCAGTCGGGATTGGTTGGGTGAGTGAATCCTAACTGATCATTAGCTGCAGCTGTAATTTTAAGCCCCAGACTTGCCAGTTCTTTTGCTTCATCTGGCTTGATATCGAAGCCTAATTTTTTGGCATCAACTATGACGAAGCTATCGCCACCATAGGCGGTATCGACACAGAGTGTTCCTAGGCCGACAACTTCTAAATCGACGTTAAGCTTGTCGGCAAAGGATGGGACATTATTGACTTTTATGCTTTGGGCTTTTCCATTTGAACAGTAAGCTTTTACTTTTATCAAACCTCCGGGTGCTTCCAAGTTAAACTCAGTGACTGGTTCTTGCATTGTGATGAGTCCAGTGTCGAGTAATACGGTGGCAACACAGATAGCGTTAGATCCCGACATGGGAGGTGTGTGTTCGGGTTCCATAATGATGAAGCCTTGCGCTGCGTCTGGGTTTTTGGCAGGTACGAGTAGATTGATATGTTTAAATACACCGCCGCGAGGTTCATTCAATACGAACCTGCGGAGCGTCTGGTCTGTTTCAATCCAGCGGGCTTGTTGCCACAAAGAGTCTCCAGGTGGTGAGGATACACCGCCAACGATGACATTGCCGACTTCCCCTTCAGCATGACAGGAGACTATATGAATAAGCTTGTTAGTTCGCATGGCTTTACCTCAACTGTATGGCGAGTGATTAGATTCAAACAAAATATTTTAATGTGGATCACAAGGTGTCTGGACTCTTAGACTTATTATTAGTTACTGATACTTGAAAGACTTGCTTTCGAGGACTGGCAGATCAGTATCGAGTACGTTAACTGTCCAGCTACCAGAACAATCGGGTAAAAATTCATTACTGGTCCATACTCCCCAGTGGTTGCCGTTAACTTCAAATTTTTTTCAAAAACTATAGTGTCGTTATAGGTCCATTGATAAGTGACGAGACGACCTTTGAGGTTTGTTAGCTCAGTAAAAAAAGAAATCTCAGTGTATGAGCTTGAATGGATGCTTTCAACTTGAATCACGGGTTCGTGATTATCAATTCCAATGGTGAATATAGCGCGAGTAACTTCTCCGCCAACCAAGTTCTGGGTAAAGAGGACAGTGACAGCAATAATTAGGGTTTTTAGGATCTCACACATGGTGATCTGCCTAGATTCTACGTTATTAAGACTATAGCAAAAGATAGGATGTTGCAGTCTGATTGGGCCATCAGGATTGATCTGACTAAGTTACGTTTGATTTGGTTTCTTGCAACATTAATATGAAGGCTTGTGAACTGAGTGATAAGGTGCGATTTTGGCGTGTCACGATGCCGAGCACTCGTTGAATTTCGAGTCCATGCATCTCCGAATTGTTAAGTGGCTTACCAATAACCGTATTGTCCAGCATGCTCGTTGGCAGCATACTCCAGCCCAAATTAGCAGATACCATTACTTTGATGGTTTCGAGATAGTTGGTTTCTAGAATTATCTTGATTTGGTCTTTATTATTTGAAAAATAGTTATTAATAATTTTGCGTGTGAAGGTACCCATTGAGGGTAAGATCGCTGGGAAGTCGAGCAGTTTTACTTGGTCAATATGATCATCATTGGCCAAGGGGTGATCGGGGGCTAATACAATCTGTAACGTGTCAATCCAGATGGTTTCTAAGTTGAGTTGCGCGTCTGCATTCTCAGGCAAAGTCACTATTGCAAGCTCTATTTCATTATTGGCAATAGCAACACAGGCATCTTCTGAGTCCATAAAGTGTAAGTCTAAATCGACCTGTGGATATTTAATTTTGAAATCACGCAGAATTTGCGGTAGGCGATGCAGGCCAATATGGTGGCTAGTCGCCAATGTCAGTGAGCCTGAGGGTCTGTCGTTTTGACCGTTAAGGCTTGACCTATAATTTTTGACTTCGTGTAAAATGCGTTCAGCATGAGGTAAAAAAGCTAAGCCATTGGGCGTTAGAATACTCCGCTTCCCTATCCTGTCGAATAGTGATGTTTTCATGCTTTGTTCAAGTTGACGGATGCGTTTACTGACCGCGGGTTGTGTAATGTGCAACCGCTCTGCGGCAAGTGTAAAAGACTCTAATTCTGCGATAGTGAGGAAAGCGGTTATTTGTGATAACTGCATAGCTATTCCGATAAGTTATTCAATTAATAAAAATTATGAATTAGAGTTATTGGATAAACAAGCGTAAAATTTGTTTTTGTAGGTCAATATTAATGTTAAGACTTAATTCACTAAAGATAATTGACGAAATTTTCAAACTTCAATATTAAAGAGAGCTTAATGATGTCCGCGCAAACGTTATACGACAAAATATGGGCAATGCACGAAGTGCGTCCTGATATCGAAGGCAGTGGCCTAATCTATATTGACCGCCATTTAGTTCACGAAGTGACTTCCCCGCAGGCGTTTGAGGGTTTGCAATTAGCGGGTCGTGATCTTTGGCGCAAAGAGTCCATAGTGGCTGTTCCCGATCACAATACGCCAACCATTGGTTTGGAGTTTGGAATCACTGACCCTGTGGCACGACTTCAAGTTGAAACTTTGGATAAAAATTGCGATACCCATCAATTAATCGAATTTAAAATTGGTGATGAACGCCGTGGTATTGTCCATGTTATTGGGCCAGAGCAGGGTGCAACACTACCCGGTATGACGGTTGTTTGTGGTGACTCCCATACTTCTACACATGGTGCTTTTGCCGCACTCGCCTTTGGTATTGGCACGTCTGAAGTCGAACACGTCATGGCGACTCAGTGCTTGATTCAAGGCAAGTCTAAAAATATGCGTATTACCGTTGATGGTGCCGTTGCTGACGGCATTACAGCGAAAGACATTGTATTAAGAATTATCGGTGAAATCGGCACCGCTGGGGGCAATGGTTACACCATCGAATTCGCTGGGGATGCTATTACTAGTTTGTCGATGGAAGGTCGAATGACTGTTTGCAATATGACCATTGAAGGGGGTGCACGGGCTGGTTTGATTGGCTGCGACCAAACGACGATTGATTATGTTAAAGGGCGGCCATTTTCTCCCACAGGCGAGAACTGGAATAAGGCAGTCGAATATTGGCAGGATTTGCATTCCGATGATGGTGCCGTCTTCGATCGAGAAATTCACATCGATGGTGCTTCAATCGAACCCCAAGTGACCTGGGGAACATCGCCTGAAATGGTCGTCGCCGTGAGCCAATTAGTACCAGATCCTGCTTCTGAGACAGATTTGGTTAAATCGGGTGGTATGCAAAAAGCACTGGAATACATGGGCCTAAAAGCGAACATGGCATTTAAAGACGTTATGCTTGATAAGGTATTCATTGGCTCCTGTACTAATTCTCGTATTGAAGATATGAGAGCTGCCGCCGCTGTAGCTAAGGGCCGTCAGGTTGCCGATACCATCATGGTGGCGATGGTGGTGCCAGGTTCTGGTTTGGTTAAAAAACAAGCCGAAGCAGAAGGTTTAGATAAAATATTCATTGATGCGGGTTTTGAGTGGCGTGAGCCAGGTTGCTCGATGTGTCTAGCGATGAATGCTGACCGACTTGATCCGGGTGAGCGATGTGCTTCAACGTCAAATAGAAATTTTGAAGGGCGACAAGGACAAGGGGGGCGAACGCATTTAGTCTCACCAGCAATGGCGGCGGCGGCGGCGGTGACTGGCCATTTTATTGATGTGCGAAAGCTCACTTAACCAGACTGCGCTCTACTTGAGGACATATTACAATGGATAAATTTGAAAAATTGACTGGAGTCGTTGCCGGTATTGATCGTCCCAATATCGATACAGATGCGATTATTCCTAAACAGTATTTAAAGTCGATCAAACGATCTGGCTTTGGGCCTACCTTATTTGACGATTGGCGGTACCTCGAGCCAGGCGAACCAGGTGGTGATCATGCGAAGCGTCGGATAAACCCAGATTTCGTATTAAACCAGAAGCCCTATGATCAAGCCAAAATTTTAATAACCAGGGAAAATTTTGGTTGTGGTTCATCTCGTGAGCACGCAGTTTGGGCACTCATGGACTTTGGTTTGAAGGTTGTTATTGCACCAAGCTTTGCAGATATATTCCATAACAATAGTTTCAAGACAGGATTACTACCAATTTCACTCACGGCCGATCAGGTTGAACAGCTATTTCTAGAGTTGAATCAACACGTTGACTCTAGTTCAGGCTATAGTCTGACGATAGACCTAGCTGCGCAGGCTGTAATAACCCCAGCAGGTGTCAGAATGTCGTTCGATATTAACGAGTTCCGTAAACATTGCTTGCTTGAAGGTCTGGATGATATTGGATTAACGATGCAGCATGCTGAACAAATAAAAGCCTTTGAATCGCAATATTATTCAAAGGCTCCTTGGCTTCTTTAGGTTAATGTTGCTAAAGAGAACTTGAGCTTTAGTTTTCAGGTTTTTCATTTTAGATTTAAGTTTAGGTTGAGTTAAGAGATTAAGAAAAATGACGAATAAAATTGCAATCTTACCCGGTGATGGAATAGGCCCTGAAATTATCGCTGAAGCGGTTAAGACGCTCGAGTGTTTGAAGCAAAAATTTGGCTTTGATGCTGAGCTTGAATCGGCTACTTTTGGTGGCGCAGGTTATGATGAATTTGGACACCCGTTACCTGATTCGACGCTGGCACTTTGTAAAGAATCTGATGCAATCTTGCTCGGTTCGGTTGGTGGACCAAAATATGACCAACTAGAGCGAGACTTGAGACCTGAGCGAGGCTTGCTTGGGTTACGGTCAAAACTCGAATTATTTTCAAATCTGCGACCCGCTATCCTCTATCCGCAACTGGCCAGCGCTTCGAGTCTCAAGGCTGAGATTGTGTCGGGTCTCGATATCATGATTGTGCGTGAATTGACGGGGGGCATTTACTTTGGTCAGCCTCGTGGTATTCGTGAATTGGATGATGGTCAACGTCAAGGTTTTAATACATTGGTTTATAGCGAAAATGAAATTGAGCGGATTGCTCGTTCAGCTTTTGATATTGCCATGGTGCGAAATAAGCAGCTGTGTTCGATTGATAAAGCAAATGTACTTGAAGTGTCAGAGTTGTGGCGCGAAGTGGTTATTCGAGTGGGACAGGATTATCCAGAAGTAGAGCTGTCTCATATGTATGTCGATAACGCTGCGATGCAGCTGGTTCGAGACCCTAAGCAATTTGACGTGATGGTCACGACCAACCTGTTTGGTGATATTTTGTCAGACACAGCGGCGATGTTAACGGGATCTATTGGCATGCTGCCCTCGGCCTCACTCGATAAAAATGGTAAAGGTATGTATGAGCCTATTCACGGTTCTGCCCCTGATATAGCAGGAAAGGGGATTGCGAATCCTTTGGCAACCATATTGTCAGTTGCCATGTTGTTACGTTACAGTCTGAACCAATCAGAACTCGCTAATCATATCGAATCAGCCGTTGGTAATGTATTAAATCAGGGTTTTAGAACAGCCGATATTGCCGATGGTGGTAACTCTGTTAGTACCGTCGAAATGGGTGATGCCGTCGTCGCCGCGTTGGGTGCCATAAGTTAGGCTAAGGTATTTGGTGTTCATAATTATTTATTGAGAATAGACAAAAAATGAAAAGAATAGGATTCGTAGGTTGGCGTGGCATGGTTGGGTCAGTGTTGATGCAACGTATGATTGAAGAGAATGATTTCGCCAATATCGTTGAACCAGTATTTTTCACTACCTCGCAAGTGGGCCAATTAGGCCCTGATATTGGAAAAAGTATTCCAACGTTAAAAGATGCCAATGATATTGAAAGCCTCAAGACAATGGATGCAATAGTTACCTGTCAAGGTGGTGATTATACCAGTAAAGTCTATTCCGACTTGAGAGCCACTGGTTGGAAGGGGTATTGGATAGACGCGGCATCGACGCTACGGATGCAGGATCACACTGTTATAGTATTGGATCCGGTTAATCGTTCGGTGATTGACGATGCCTTAGCCGCAGGCAGGAGGGATTTCATAGGGGGTAACTGTACAGTTAGTTTAATGATGTTGGCTATGGGTGGTTTACTTGATCATGATTTAATCGACTGGATTAGCGTGATGACCTATCAGGCTGCTTCTGGAGGTGGTGCCAAGCATATGCGTGAACTAATTGCTCAGATGGGCAGTACCCACGGTTGTGTCAAACACCTACTAGATGACCCAAAGTCAGCGATTCTAGAAATAGACAAAAAAGTAACCGAACATTTGCGTTCAGAGCAATACCCGACCGATCAGTTTGGTGTGCCGTTAGCGGGCAGTTTAATTCCTTGGATTGACGTCCAATTAGACAATGGACAAAGCAAGGAAGAATGGAAAGGCGGTGTTGAAGCAAATAAGATATTAGGGCGTTCTGACAACATCATTCCTATCGATGGTCTTTGTGTTCGTATCGGCGCTATGCGTTCTCATTCGCAGGCATTGACCGTCAAACTGAAAAAAGATGTGCCAATAGATGAGATCCATCAAATGCTGGCCGAATCCAATGAATGGGTAAAAGTAATTGCCAATGATCGACAGTTGACGATGGCGCAGTTATCCCCCGCAGCAGTGACCGGTTCGTTAGATATTCCTGTGGGTCGATTGCGTAAAATGAATATGGGTAATGAGTATCTTTCTGCCTTTACGGTTGGTGATCAGTTACTGTGGGGTGCGGCTGAGCCTTTACGACGTATGTTAAAAATTATACTTGAGCATTAACAATATGGAACAAGGCAAAATTGCAATTACTCATGCGGGTGAAAGCTTAGCTGAAGCAATACTCGAAAAATTAACTGAATCAGGCCTCACTTCAGACTCAGTCGTTATACTTGGTGATGAATCTAAGGTGGGAGTGAAGCTGGCATTTGGGGGCAGCTATCTTGCGGTTGAAGACCAGTATGAATTTGATTACTCAGCATGTTCATTAGTTTTATTGACTCAACGAGATGATAAGATATCGCAAAATCTCGAGACTCAGAGTGCATTAGTCTTGAGCCATGTGCACGGCGATGGCCAAGGTTTAATTTATGCCGCCACTAATAATGCTGAACTCGACATTTCATATACTCAACAGAATATACAGTTAGTATCAGCCGAGATGGCTTGTTTATTAGGGGTCTTGCCTGCGTTGAATGCACACTCGGCGATTTCGACCATTAATACAACGTTTCTTCGCAGTGTTGAATCCAAAGGCAAGGCTGGAGTTGATGAGTTGGCGGGTCAAACGGTCGAACTACTTAACGGTCGAGACATAACGCCAGACGTCTACCCGTTACAAATTGCGTTCAACATTATCCCTGCAATGGCAATACCGGCTTTTAATGACGATTTAGCTCGATTATTGGGTGACGACAATATCGAGTGTGCTCACCAAATTATTGATGTCCCCGTATTCCATGGATTAGGCGCTTCAGTTCAACTTAGTTTTCAATCTAAAGTTGATTTAATACAGTGTGAAAAAATACTTAAAGAGTTAGATAATGTAGTTTATAAGAAAACAACTTCGAGTCCAATTACTGATTGTAATCAATCATTTAGTTGTACTATTAGCGGTTTGGAGCAAACCGATAATAAAACCAACAGGATACAGTTTTGGCTAGTTGCTGATCCATTAAGATATGGGCTAACGACTAATTACGTTAATGCAGTGGATATTTTGTTAAAATCTTTTTTGTAAGTTATAGTTATCCAAGAGTTTATTTTCTTGACGGCTCAAAAATCTTATGAAAAAACACAGTAGGGAGCGTGGAGACAAAACGTGCGTAATCTGAGACTAATTATTACATTTTGGTTGGCAAGCTGTGCAATGCCAGGGATTAGCTTTGCGCTGGGTTTAGGTGAAATTAATGTCAGTTCATTTCTCAATCAGCCACTGAGAGCTGAAATTGATGTTATCTCGGCTCGGCCAGGTGAAATTGATAATTTATTGGTCAGTTTAGCGTCTACAGACTCCTTCGCTCGCGCTGGGTTATCTCGGCCTAATCATTTAACTGATTTGCGATTTGAAGTTAAAAAACAAGGGGGTGACCAAGCAACTATAATAGTCACGTCAAACAATGCTGTTACAGAACCTTTTTTAAACTTTTTAGTTGAGGCCGATTGGTCTCAAGGCAAGGTGCTGAGAGAATTTACGGTTCTGCTTGACCCTCCATTTTTTGATGGTAGCCAGTCCTCAGACAATGTTATCGCTGCAACTAATGAAGACGAAGTTGAACCCATTGAGAGCCCAAGTGCAATTAATGCAATCGAAGATAATGCAACAGAATCTACTGAAGCTCCGATTACTGCTGCTGACATAAGTGATGCCAATGTTGAGAGTGTTATTGTTTCTAAAGGAACGTCCTTATGGTCTATTGCAAGCCAGTTTAAAGACTCTGAACACAGTATGGCGCAGGTAATGCTTGCGATGCAACGAGTGAATCCTGACGCTTTTTTAGAGAGCAACATTAACAATTTAAAAATTGGTGCCGTCTTTCGTACACCGACTGTTGATGAGTTAAACCAGTTAAACAAACAGGAAGCCTATGCCCAGGTCATAGAGCAGCATGGTCGTTGGGATAAAACGTCTGGAAAAACAATTGACCCCGCTGTTTCTATTGCCAGTATTGATATTGGGAGTGATGATGTTGAGGTTAAACAAAATGCAACGGTTGATTTTAGTTTATTAACGCCAGTTGATAGTGATTCTGAATCGGCAGGTCAGGGCGAAGATGGCAACGAAAATAACGCTTTAAAAAACCAATTAGCTCTAGCAGAAGAGCAGCTTGACGCCTTTCAGATTGAGAAGCAAGAGATGCAGTCACGTATTGCAGACCTTGAAGCACGATTGAATAAGTTTGATGAATTGCAGAAAATGCTCGAAATTGAGGATGATAGCTTGGCTCAATTGCAGGCAGATCAGGCTATTGATTTATTAGAGGTAGAGGCGTTGCAAAACAAATCCTCGATGATTTCTGAAGGGGTACTAGATACACCTGTATTAGAAGAAGTTGCCAAGGATAAAGACCTGTCCTTACTTGACCGCATTTTACCACCCGGCATTATCAAGCTTATTCCCTCTATGAGTTGGTTCTATAGTAATCCTAATGCATTTTGGGGGCTGAGCGGTTTAGTGGTGCTATTGTCAGGTTTATTTTTATACCGTCGATCCAAACGTAATGAAGATGATGGCATAATCTTAAGCGGTTTGGATTTAGATGAATCACCGTCCAGCTTAGACGATGTCACAATGCCTATTGATCTTGCGCAAAGATCCGTTGGTGCTCATGACGACTCTTTATCGGCTAAACCAATGTTTCCGGATAGTGAAACTGAGCTTACTGATGAAACTAGCGATAATGCTGTTCCATCCGAACAGGATGATCTACTAAACGAAGTTGATGTTTACTTGGCTTATGGTCTTTATGATAATGCGGAAGAATTATTGGCTCAAAGTCTGGACGATAATCCAGATCGCATGGATTATCGTGCCAAACTACTGGACACTTATTTCGCCACGAAAAATGTTGATGGTTTTTCCAAAGAGGCTGCTTTACTGAAGTCTAGTGGCCGTTCAGCTGATCAATATTGGGATAAAGTTCAAGTGATGGGGTATGAACTGGCTCCCAATAATTCATTATTCTCGGCGGGTAAAGATAGCAATATTCACATTGCTGATTTGGATGTCGTAAAGCCTGAAATGACTGATTTCGAAGTAGGTGTTAGTCAAGGCGATGCGGATGACCTTTCTAACAGCGATTTTAATCTAGACGATGAGATTGATGATGTTCAACCCCTTCAAGCCGGTGCGGATACTCTTTCGAAACCAGATAGCCCTGATTTGAATGACCTACCTCAACTTGACAACAATTTTTCTGACGAGTTAGAAGTACTTGAATTCACACTAGACACTGACACCGAAGATAATGATTTCGACGATTTGAGTGACACTAACCTTAAACCCTCTCTTCCAGATGTTGAAACTTTAGAAAATGATGCGTTAAAAGATAATTCTTTAGATTTTGATTTGGACGGGGCTGAAGATTTGTCTTCTGAGAGTGAATCAGGATTGTCTGTTGCAGAAGGTGGCTTGGATCCGGCTGATGACATCGAAAATCTTATTGATGAAAACATCAATTTAGCTCAGTCTGGCAATAATGTTAATTCAGATGTTGATGATATCTCGCTCTTAACTACTCAAGATTCAGATGAATACATTCAGTTTGATCGAGATGAGCCTGACGAGGCATATGATTCTGATTCACTTGGCCTTGACGATACTAATGATTCAAATGAAATTATTCTGCCCAGCGAAGTTGATATCAATGATATAGGCGATTTAATGTTGCCAGATGATGTTGATGAAGTGGCTACCAAGTTAGATTTAGCTCGCGCATTTATTGACATGGGTGATGCAGAAGGTGCTCGAGATAGCTTAGAAGAAGTCTTGGCTGAGGGTTCGGGTGAACAAAAGGCGGAGGCAGCTGAACTATTAGCAAATATGTAAGTTATTGTTTAAATAGGAGCGTTTTTCATAATTGATTTAACTTGAAAGTGGCTTAATATTGGTCCTTAGTCTTATATTCGAGTGTGACAGTAGCGTTATTACTTTTCGGCAACTGCATCCTTGGTGAGCACATAATTTACACTCCCAAACCGGTTCAATAGAGGGGTCTTTAGTTGCCTTTACGAATGCAATGAAGGGGCGATGACAGAAATTCATAGGTTAATCAGTGACAAAATACGCACTCGGTATTGAATACTCTGGCACTGGATTCAGTGGCTGGCAGCGTCAAAAGCATAGTAAAACGATTCAACAAGCAGTGGAAAATGCACTCGGGTTCGTGGCTAACCATGAAGTCAAATTAATGTGTGCAGGCCGAACTGATTCGGGTGTTCATGCCGTTGAACAAGTGGCGCATTTTGAAACAGACGCTATTCGAGACAGCAGAGCTTGGGTTCTTGGTGCCAACTGTAAACTTGACAAAGGCATTCGATTAAAATGGGTAGTGCCCGTAGCGGATGACTTTCATGCTCGCTTTAGTGCGATAGCCCGTTCTTATCGCTACATTATATTGAACACCAAAGTGACCAGCGCCCTTTTTTTTGACAAAGTAAGTTGGGAGCATCATCCGCTCGACCATGATAAAATGCATGAAGCAGCTCAAAATTTGATTGGTGAGCATGACTTTAGTGCTTTCAGGGCTGCAGGTTGTCAATCAAATACCGCTTATCGAAACGTTCATGACATTACTGTTAAACGCCAAGGTGAGATCATTTTGTTAGATATTAAAGCCAATGCTTTCCTATATCATATGGTGCGTAACATTGCGGGTAGTCTGATAGAAGTGGGGAAAATGCAAAAGCCAGATCAATGGTTTTCTACCGTATTTGAAGGAAAAGATCGTTCAAAAGCGGCTAATACAGCATCGGCAGAAGGTTTATACTTTGTCAGATCTCATTATCCGGAGCAATTTAAGCTACCCTTTGCCGGTAAAAAGCCGGTTTTATTTTAACTATTGAAGCCAGTCACTTATGGAACCAAGCACATTAATACACAGTACCATTCGGCCTAAAGCTCTTCAGACTAGAACACGAATAAAAGTTTGTGGTATCACAAACTTTAGCGAAGCGCTTTTGATTGCTCAGCATGGCGCTGATTCTTTAGGTTTAGTTTTTCATCCTAAAAGTCCCCGCTTTATAGGGTTAGATGCTGCACGTAAAATCCGCGATGCTATGCCTCCGTTTGTTACTATTACCGCTTTGTTCATGGATGAAACAGAGGAATGGATCGAACAGGTTTTATCGACTATTAACCCGGATTGCTTACAATTCCATGGTGATGAATCTGAAGCTGATTGCGTTCGTTGGAAGCAGCCTTATATCAAGTCTATATCGATGGGGAGTGCGGTCAATGTTGAGGCTTATGCGGCACAGTATCCTTCAGCGCAGGGTTTCCTTTTTGACAGTAACGCTGTTGGCCTACAAGGCGGTTCTGGTGATACATTTGATTGGTCAAAAATACCTTTATCATTTGATCGTCCGTTGTTACTTGCTGGAGGCCTTAATCCATCGAATGTTGCAGATGCAGTAACTCAAGTTCGGCCTTGGTGTGTGGACGTCAGCTCTGGTGTTGAGATTTCAAAAGGATTGAAAGACTTAAACTTAATTAATCAGTTTTTTCAAGAGGTTGTGCGTGGCGATGCAAATACATGACCCAGAACTAGGTTGGCTCTAAACTCAAATACTTTTTAAACGACTTGATTAGTTGTTTTTAGTTTTAAAAGAGTAGAATTTGAAGACCCCGGCACCATTTATGTATGTATAATTAATACTGAGTTAAAAGGTAACAGCAATAAAAGTTTTTTAGCCCGTTATTAATAGGGCTTTTTATGGTTTTAAGGTCGGCAACAGTGAAACAAATAGGGCCGACATTCAGTTTCCAGATTGTTACAAAAAATGGAATCAAAAACATGCTGTCTAAATTAATGACGGGTGTAAAAAATCGGAGTGCCGCATGAATTGGTTTGAGAGATTACTGCCGTCAAAAATACGCACATCGGGTATTAGTGATAAAAAAGGTGTGCCAGAAGGTTTGTGGGCTAAATGTGGTAGTTGTGACGCTATTATTTACAGGGCAGAGTTAGATCGATGTCAGGAAGTTTGTACTAAATGTAATCATCACATGCGTGTTCCGGCTAGACGCAGGTTAGATTATTTTTTTGATGCAGAAGGTAAAGTCGAAATTGCGGCCAATTTGGAAGCTGACGATGTACTTAAATTTAAAGATGATAAAAAATATAGAGATAGGCTATCTCAGGCTCAAAAGCAAACGGGTGAAAAAGATGCGCTAGTCGTCTTGCAAGGCTCGGTTATGGGCGTCGAGATGGTTGCCGCAGCCTTTGAGTTTAAATTTATGGGTGGTTCGATGGGTGGTGTTGTTGGTGAAAAATTCGTTCGTGCAGTGAATGCCAGTATCGAAAATAATATCCCGCTCGTATGTTTTACTGCAAGTGGTGGTGCCCGTATGCAGGAGGCATTGTTCTCTTTATTACAAATGGCTAAAACAAGTGCCGCACTTACTCGACTCTCAAAACGAAGGCTTCCTTATATTTGTGTTTTAACCGACCCAACGATGGGAGGAGTATCGGCTAGTTTAGCCATGCTAGGTGACATTCATATTGCCGAACCCAATGCATTGATAGGTTTTGCTGGCCCTCGCGTGATTGAACAAACTGTTCGAGAAACCCTTCCAGAAGGCTTTCAGCGCAGTGAGTTTTTACTTGAACATGGTGCGGTTGACATGATTGTTGACAGGCGTGAACTCCGTCAAAAGATTAGTTCGCTTTGTACTATGATGATGGGACAAGCAACGCCTTAACATAGAATTTCAGTTGCCTGCTTTTTAAACTTTGAATTGATTCTCAGGCCGTCCTTCACCTAACATCAAATAACTGCAGATGCGCTTTAACACTTTAAAAGAATGGCTTGATTGGCAACTTCTCCTACATTTTAAATCAATAGACCTTGGTCTTGAACGTGTTTCCACGGTAGCTAACCGTCTTGGCATCAATAGAATAGCCAATAAAGTGATTACCGTGGCGGGTACGAATGGTAAAGGTTCTACCGTAACTAGCTATGAAACGTGGCTACATAATGAAGGGTATTCGGTTGCGAGCTATACCTCTCCACACTTATTGCAATATAATGAGCGAATTAAAATTAATCGTAAGATGGCGACCGATGCCATGCTTTGTAACGCATTTGAAGCAATAGACCAGGGTAGAGGTGAAATTCCACTCACTTATTTCGAATTTGGAACATTGGCAGCCTTGTGGCTAATGCAACAGCAAGAGTTAGATTTTGCAATATTGGAAGTAGGCCTCGGTGGACGGTTAGATGCGGTTAATATTGTTGATGCTGATCTGGTCCACTTGACCAGCATAGGTATTGACCATCAAAGCTGGTTGGGCGATACGCGAGAGAAAATTGGTTTCGAAAAAGCCGGTGTATTGCGGGAGGGCATTCCTGTTGTTTGTAATGATAGTGAGCCACCGCAATCGGTTCTGGATGAAATGACGCGTCTGAACTGTCACAGTTTGCAATATCTGCGTGACTTCGACATGCAAGCAACGGATACACTGGGTTGTTATCTTTGGAAAGGTTTCGATGTTGAATTAAATTTAACTCCAGTATTGCCTGGCGTACATCAAGTGCAGAATCTGGCGGGTGTTGTTGCAGGCCTGTATTTATTGTTAGGTGGCAGTCAAATCAGTGCCGTTAATGTAGATAAGAATTTTTTTGGCACCGAGTTGATTGGTCGCTTTCAACAAGTAGAAACGTCTTTACCCGCCCATGTATATGTCGATGTTGGGCACAATCATGATGCTGCCAAAGCACTGGCGAAAAACTTGACTCTACTAAAACCAAAAACGGGTCGGCTTATCGTGCTTCTTGGTATGCTTGATGATAAAGACAGCATGAACTTCGTTTTGGAGTTGAATAAGGTAGTCGACGACTGGTGGTTACTAACACTCGACTGCGACCGAGGGCTCAGTGCAGAAAAGCTCCAGCAGCGAATACACTCTTGCGTGTCAGTAAATGAATGTTTTGAAAACGTCGAGCATTCTTTAGATCATGCACTGTCATCTTTAACTAATCAGGATATAATGCTAGTGACTGGTTCCTTTGTAACAGTCGAACTTTTTCTTCGGGCGACCTCGAGAACTAACACTAGTTAAGTTTAACCATGGATCAAAATACAAAACAAAGACTTGTGGGTATTAGCGTTATATTTGCGCTGGCCGTTATATTTTTACCCATGGTCCTTGACGGTTCTGGCGTCCAAAATAAAAAATTAATGATCGATATCCCGACTCCATACCCTCTAGATAAAAATCCAGAGTTTGAGCAGAAAATTGTTGAATTGCATGCCAATGTTGATGGCTTGCCAACTATACAGTCAGGTGTTATTGAGGAGCAATCCCCTATCAACAGTGAGAGGGCGGATGAGCCACTAGTTGTGCTTTCTGATGCAGTTAAAAGCAACTCTGATAAAAAAGGAGGTAAGTCAGAGCCAACCGTTTCAACGACATTATCAGCTTCTCTTAAAGTTAAAACGAAAGCCGATAAAAAAAATTCTGGTGGTGAAAGCTTTGTCTTGCAGGTAGGGAGCTTTAAAGACCAATCTAAAGCCATATTGCAACGTGACAAACTGAGGAAGGCAAAAGTAGCCTCTGTCTTTATAGAAAAATTTGACGCCAACTACCGAGTTAGATTAGGGCCTTTTGTCAGTCGGAAACTATCAAAAATTGCGCAAAATAAAGTTAAGGCAAAATATAATATTAATGGTTTGATTATGGTCTATGAGCAATGATTTTCCAATTACCACTTAGTCTATTTTTGTTTTTTCCAGCTTAAAAGTGATGTCTATGAGTTGGCTTGATTTTATTATTATTGGCATTGTCGCTTTATCTGCACTGATCAGCCTAGTACGTGGTTTTGTAAAAGAATCCATCTCATTAACCAGTTGGGTCTTAGCGGGATTCATTGCACTACGTTATTTCGAGCCCTTAGCACAGTTACTTGAACCTTACATTTCTTCCCCTACAATCCGTTCCGGCAGTGGATTTGGTATTCTTTTTGTTTGTACCTTAATTGTTGGTGCTATTGTTAACTATATAGCCAGTCAAATGGTATCTAAGACAGGGTTGAGTGGTACTGATAAAAGTCTGGGAGTAGTTTTTGGTGCAGCTCGAGGTGTGTTAATTGTTACCATGGTTGTATTGTTAGCTCAATTAACACCTATGCCGGCAGAGTCATGGTGGCAAGAATCACGGATGGTAGAATATTTTGTTAATCTTGCCGTTTGGATAAAAGAAATTGTGCCGAAAGATATAGCAAGTCGATTCTCATTATAGAAGATAACATTGTAGCGATGCTGACATAGCAGCTTCGACTATATTCTCGCAATTACGATTTACTTACTGGGTAATTAAATCCATTTATTATATTTAAGAGTTTAAAATCATGTGTGGAATCATTGGAATTGTTAGTCGTCAATCAGTGGCACAGATTATTTACGACGGCTTATTAGTGCTCCAACACCGAGGTCAAGATTCAGCCGGCATTGTGGTATCAGATGGTAAGAAGCTCTGCTTGCGAAAAGATAATGGCCAAGTGAGTGATGTTTTTCATACTTCACATATGCTCCAGCTGGTTGGTAATATGGGGATTGGTCACGTACGATATCCGACGGCCGGTTGTTCATCATCAGCCGAAGCTCAGCCTTTTTATGTCAACTCCCCTTACGGTATTACGCTCGCACACAACGGTAACCTAACCAATGTAGATAAACTTAAGCAAGAGCTTTATGAATCCGATCTGCGTCACATTAATACAGAATCTGATTCTGAAGTGTTGTTGAATGTTTTGGCACATGAGTTACATAAGTCGAGCTCTTTGAATTTATCGGTTGACGATATTTTTACTGCGGTTACTGAAACGCATAAACGTATTGAAGGTGCCTATGCCGTTGTTGCAATGCTGACAGGCAAAGGTATCCTTGGTTTTCGTGATCCACATGGTATCCGCCCCGTCGTTTATGGTAAACGTGACACAGATGATGGCGTTGAATACATGATTGCATCTGAAAGTGTCGCTTTACAGGCGTCAGGATTTGAATTGATATCTGACATCAAACCAGGCGAAGCGATTTATATTGATGCTGATAACAATTTGCATCGAAAGCAATGTACTGAAAATCATGCTCTCAGCCCGTGCATCTTTGAATATGTTTATCTTGCTCGGCCGGATTCAATTATTGACGACATTTATGTCTACAAAGCACGCTTACGCATGGGAGTGAAGCTGTCTGAAAAGATCCTCAGAGAAATGCCGAATCATGACATTGATGTTGTCATTCCAATACCCGATACCAGTCGTCCTGCGGCGATAGAGTTGGCTTACCATCTGGGCGTGAAATTTAGAGAGGGTTTCATTAAAAATAGATATATTGGGAGAACGTTCATTATGCCAGGGCAAAAATTACGAGAGCAATCTGTCAGGCGTAAACTCAATGCTATCGACATTGAATTCAAAGGTAAGACAGTCTTGTTGGTCGATGACTCCATTGTTCGAGGCACGACGTCAAAACAAATTATTCAAATGGCCCGTGATGCAGGCGCTAAAAAAGTCTATATTGCATCAGCTGCTCCAGCTGTTCGATATCCAAACGTTTATGGTATTGACATGCCTGCGGCGGAGGAGTTAGTGGCCAATAACCGCAATGATAAAGAAATAGCTGAACGCATTGGTGCTGATTGGTTAGTTTACCAGGATCTCGACGATTTAATTGATGCAGTGCAAAAAGGTAATCGTGATATTAAAGAATTTGATTGCTCTTGTTTTAACGGCAAATATATTACAAAAACCATTGATGGTGATTACCTCAATAAAATCAAAAGCATTAGAAATGATTCCGCAAAAGATGGTAGTGAAGAAAATGTTAGTGCTGCTGGCTTGCATAATAATGCCTGACCGGATATGAAGCGATGTTGTGGCAGGAAATCAGCAATCAAATAGCCTCAAAATTAGGCGGTAATGCGGCATTGATAAATGAGCGACCGTTCATTTATATTAATACCTCAGAACAGTGCTTACACCATGTTGATATTGAACCAGAATTCACCCAACGTTACTCAATATCAACAGCCGTAGCAGGCGTGGGTAATCGAAACGACAGCCATAAAACGCCGTCTGGTATTCACCGTATCAAACAAAAAATTGGGACCGGTGAGGCACTTGGCACAGTATTTAAGGGCCGCCTACCGATTGGTCGAATCACTAGCCAAACCGATAATCAAGATGATGATGAAATTACGACGCGTATTTTATGGCTAGATGGGATGGAGCCAGACATCAATCTAGGCGGTGTCGATGATACCTTTGCACGCTACATCTACATTCATGGAACTTCTGACGAAATGCGAATCGGACAAGCGGTTTCACACGGGTGTATCAGAATGAAAAATTTAGAAGTCATAAAGCTTTTTGATGACGTGTTAATCAATGATTTAGTTCTTATCAAGTAGCTCAATATTTGAAAAACTCATTTATAGACGTTGCACAGACAATTTTCGACTTGTATTAAATTGGATTTTTGAGCATTAGTCTATTATCTTGACAGAGGCAAGTCTTCACCGTAGTGTCCTGATTAGCGCTGATTTGTTTCTCGGCTTGCAGGCGCTGACAGAACCAATATGCAAAATGATTCTGTATTAAAAATTTGCTAAAGAGGGCGAGTGTTGAGTTTCATCGCATTCTAGCTTCCCTTCCGAGTTATTTATTTTTGGAGTTAACTCGTGACAAATCCAACTGAACCCACCCACCGAATCAACCCGCCTGAACCCTATGGTTTTGAAACCCTTGCGATTCGCACGGGACACCGTCGTACTCAGGAGCGTGAGCATGGCGAACCGATATTTACGACGTCTAGTTTCGTTTTTGATAGTGCAGCACAGGCCGCTGCTAGGTTTTCGGGTGATGAAATTGGCAATATTTATGCCCGTTTTACTAATCCGACTACGCAAAATTTTGAACAACGACTGGCCGCAATGGAAGGCGGTGAAAGCTGTATTGCGACTGCTTCAGGTATGTCTGCGATAATGGCGATCTGTGTGGGTCTGTTGAAATCAGGCGATCACATTGTTTCATCAAGATCAGTATTTGGAACGACAACGGTATTATTTGAACGTTATTTGTCAAAGTTTGGGATTGAGACGACGTTTGTTAATTTGACTGATATTGAATCTTGGAAAGCTGCGATTCAATCGAATACACGATTATTCTTTTTAGAAACACCATCAAATCCGTTAACAGAAGTTGCTGATATTCAGTTATTGGCTGACCTCGCTCACAACAACAATAGTTGGCTTGTGGTGGACAACTGTTTTTGTACGCCTGCCTTACAAAAACCACTCACTTTCGGGGCAGACTTAATTGTACACTCGGCAACAAAATATCTCGATGGACAAGGCAGAATTGTTGGGGGAGCAGTGGTTGGCAATAAGCAGTTGGTGGGTGAAGACTTGTTCGCTGTTGTTAGGACTACAGGTCCAACCATGAGTCCGTTTAATGCCTGGAACGCTTTGAAAGGATTGGAAACATTGTCTTTGCGCATGAAGGCACATTCTGAGCAGGCGATGATTCTAGCCCAGTATCTGTCTCATCATCCTAATATTGAACGTGTCTTTTACACTGGCTTGTCTTCGCATCCTCAGCATGAATTGGCTAAACAACAACAAAGTGACTTCGGTGGCATTGTTTCCTTTGTTGTTAAAGGTGGTCGTGAAAAAGCCTGGAATGTCATTGATCAGACCAACCTTCTATCTATTACTGCCAATCTGGGTGATGTTAAAACCACTATCACTCATCCTGCAACCACAACCCATGGCCGGTTAAGTGTTGAACAAAAGGAATTAACGGGCATCTCGGATGGTTTAATACGCGTGGCAGTAGGCCTCGAATCAATAGACGATATTATTGTTGATTTGAGCCGAGGTTTGGACTAAAAAGGTGATAAAACTCAATCTATATCAGCAGACTGAGGACGCTTTATTAGAGTCTAACCCAAGGCGAAAGTGTGAGCTTACTTTTGCGCTCGCGGCACTTTGGCAACAATCCAAGTTACCCCGTATTAGTCAGGTTGACGGCATTGTATTCAAAATTCTAGCGCTCGATGAACCCGGTCAACCCGTGTTACCTGAACTAGTAAACCCTAGGCACTTGAAGCGGCGAAGTATGTCGAGTGCGGCAGGTCGTATTGGTTTTTTACATGCTTTTGCTCACATTGAATTTAATGCGATCAACATAGCGCTAGATGCGGTGTACCGGTTCCGAGAAATGTCGGATGAATATGTCAGCGACTGGTTGCTGGTAGCTAGTGAAGAGGCTAAGCACTTCCTGTTACTCGATGACTGCCTGACTGAGAGAGGTTCATTTTACGGCGAACACGATGCTCACCGTGGATTATGGGATATGGTGTGTAAGACTCGTCATGATATTTTACATCGCATGGCACTAGTGCCCCGTGTCATGGAAGCGAGGGGACTAGACGTCACGCCATCGATGATCAACAAGTTTAATCAGGCGAATGACTTACGAGCTGTTGAGATTTTAGAAATAATCTACAGAGATGAAATTGGCCACGTCCGAATTGGTAACTTTTGGTACCAAACTTTATGTGATGAGCGAAAACTTGATTCTACCCAAACATTTAGCGATTTAGTTGATTTTTATATGGATGGAAAGTTGAGAGGACCATTTAACTACCCGGCTAGATTAGAGGCAGGATTTGAAAAGTCGGAGTTGGAATCATTGGAACAAAAAGAACTCAAATTAATAAAAGTGTAAAAGAAGTCCCTTCGGGCCAGAGTTTCAAATCAGTTCAAAATATGAGGTGAGAATGGATCAATAAGGCAATAACAAGCATAAAGGCAGATCATCAGCGTTCGGCAGACATGCGTTTGGTCAAAATTAATATACCAGTTTTCAGAATGTCGATATTTATTTAAAAGCCGAAAGCATACATCCGACTGGCAGTTTGAAGCATGCTCTGGCAGTACTGCTCGCAGCAAAATTATGCAGATAGAACACTGTGGTGGAAGATGCCACTTTGTCAAAAATCGTTGCAGATGAGATTCGAACTGACCTGACTAGCAGGTAAAGTAAGTGGCTATTTTATAGATCAATTTACCTCGGCCGAACGCGCAACCGACTAGCATGGCAATAATATCGCTAAAAGCATTTTCTAACAAATGGAGCAAGAGCCCCACCCCATTCCACATACTATTGTGATGAGTGCTGGTACTGGTGGAACCTCGCCACGCTGGGACGATTCTTTTGCTATCGGGATTATTCGACCCAGTTGGTGGTGGTAGACCCAGAAAGCTCAGTCGTCTTTGATTATTATTATAGTCGTGACGAAAGCCTCTGTGTTGATGCCAGTGGTCGAATTGAAGATATAGATCGCCCCTCAGGTAGAGCCTTCATTTCAAGCGGACGTGGTTAATAAAATGATACGAGCTCCTGATGCTGCCGGTATTGCTTCTATGCTTTGGCTGGAAGCCTTGATGGGACGTAAACCGGGTGCATCAACTGGCACTAATCTATGGGATGTTTTTCAGGTTTCTTGGAAAATGTTGCACAGGCAACAGAGTAGATCTATTGTAACTGTGATGTGCGACAGCGGAGAGCGTTATCTGGATGCAGTCAATGGCTGGCTAGTAACATGAGTGATTTGCAATGTTATACTGATCAGTTACCGTTTTGAGTAAATCACTAAACGTTAAACTCTCGGATCAACTAATTTTAAACCCTGAGACCTTTTCCAGCTGATGTAACTGGGTTGTGGGTTCCAGTCACCCAGTACAAAACGTTTTTGGTTGTTGGGGTAAATATGAACTGCTGGTCGATGAGTGTGACCATGAATAATCAAATCGACTTCCAGCTGAGTAAAACATTGAGACACCGCTTCGGTATTGACATCCATAATCTCAATTGTTTTTTCTTTCATCGCTTCGAGACTCTTTGCGCGTAACTCAGCTGCAATGGCCTGTCGTTCAACTAGCGGTTTGAGTAGAATCATTTCCTGCCAGTCAGCGCTGCGTACTTTGCGTCTAAAAGCTTGGTAGTCGTTATCATCGGTGCAAAGTGTGTCGCCATGCATTAATCCAACCCGTTGCTCACCAAGCTGTATGATTGTCGGATCTTTGATCCGTGTTAAGCCAATAGCACTGGCAGTTTCGTCACCGAGTAAAAAATCTCGGTTACCGGCAAGGAAGTACAATTCAGTATTTTTTGATAGTGCTTTTAGGCTGTCAATAATAGTTTCATGGACTGAGTTATGGTCATCATCACCAATCCATGTGTCAAATAAATCACCTAAGATATACAAAAACCGGGCATCTTTTGCCCGGTTTTGTAAAAAGTCGAGCAGGTTACTGGTAATCTTTGGCTTACTCTCATCAATATGACAGTCAGATATGAAAAGTGTTTCATCATTCATAAATCAAGCGCCTTAACTTAAACACCGAAGTTCCTAGCAGAGTATTGCCGTCAACAGTCTACAGTCGGCTTGCGCCAGTGATAGTAATCGTCTCTAACGGTACATCTCCATGCCCACCATTGTTACCAGTTGCAACCGCAGCCATCAAATCGACAATATCCATGCCACTGGTGACTTTACCAAATACAGCATAACCCCAACCTTGGGCTGTTTCACTTGAATGGTTTAAAAAGCCATTGTCAGCATGGTTAATGAAAAACTGCGATGTAGCTGAATGAGGATCGCCAGTACGAGCCATAGCCAAAGTGCCACGATCATTTTTAAGACCATTGTTGGCCTCGTTCTTAATTGCCGCATGCTTACTTGGCTTGTCGGACATATCTGCCGTCATGCCGCCACCTTGAACCATGAAGTTAGGGATGATGCGGTGAAATATAGTTTCGATAAAATACCCGTCGTCAACATAGGCTAAAAAGTTTTCACCCGTATTGGGTGCATTAGCCATATCGACTTCGATGGTGATATTACCCATAGATGTTTCTAACATAACGGATACATTCTCGGTTGCTGTCTCTGTCATTTCATTATTGCCTTTAGTTGCTGATTTAATAGTAGAGAAAAAGACGAGAGACGCGATCGCAGCTATCACTACCAGAAGTGGGAGGTGCTTTTTAGTCATCATAATTTCCGCTGGATTGAAGATTTTGTGAATTCTACTGTTTTGTGGAGTTAGATGGAAGGATGAGGTTAATTGATTAGTATTTAATTGTTACACCATTTATCGAACCCGCTGTTATAAATCGACTTTAAAGCAGATTGACTTGAATGGGTATTTTATTAGTTTCCCTAAAACTCGCGATATCTTAAACTGTACTACTTTAATCAACAATTGGCGCAACCAACATTCAATGCTAAATATATATAATAGTTTAACTAATCAAAAAGAAGAGTTTAAACCTATCGTGCCAGGGCAGGTAAGCATGTACGTTTGTGGCATGACGGTCTATGACTTTTGCCATATTGGTCACGCCCGAGTACTAGTTGTATTTGATGTGGTTTATCGATATTTGCAGCATCTTGGATACGACGTCAATTATGTGCGGAACATTACAGATATTGATGACAAAATAATCAATCGAGCCAATGAACGTGGCGAAGATTTTTACCGTCTCACCCAACGCTTTATTGATGCAATGCACGAAGATGCCGATGCCTTAGGTGTATTGCGACCCACTAAGGAGCCACGAGCGACCGATAGCATCGGTATCATGTTAAAGATGATTGCTGAGTTGGTAAGCAATGGTCACGCTTACCAGGCGCCTAATGGCGACGTTTACTTTTCGGTAGCTAAATATAAAGATTACGGACAGCTCTCTGGTAAAAAAATAGATGAACTGCGTTCAGGAGAACGAGTCGAGGTTGATACCCAAAAGAATGACCCTCTCGATTTTGTTTTGTGGAAGTCTGCTAAGCCAGGTGAGCCAAGTTGGCCATCGGATTACGGTGACGGTCGACCCGGGTGGCATATTGAATGCTCAGCAATGTCGACACAAATGCTGGGTAATCATTTTGATATTCATGGGGGAGGACAGGATTTGCAGTTTCCTCATCATGAAAACGAAATCGCACAGAGTGAATGCTGTACGGGTGAAAAATTTGTTAATTATTGGATGCACAATGGTTTTGTGCGCGTAAACGAAGAGAAAATGTCTAAATCGTTAGGTAATTTTTTCACCTTACGAGATGTGTCAAAAGATTTTAAAGCGGAAGAAATTCGTTACTTTATACTCAGCAGTCATTATCGAAGTCAGCTGAACTATTCTGAAGACCAACTCAATAATGCTAGGAGTGCCCTCAAACGCTTTTATGGCGCTTTGTTAGGCGCTGAAATATGCGAGCCACTAAGCAATACAGATTATCAAAAACGCTTTGAAGCAGCGTTAAATGATGATTTTAACACTGCAAATGCGGTTGCTGTATTATTCGATTTAGTCCGAGATATTAATCGAGCTAAAACTGAAGACTCAGCTACGGTCAATGCATTAGCCAGCTTGCTAAAGTATTTAGGTGGTATTATCGGTTTACTTCAAAGTGATGCTGAGTCTTACCTAAAAGGGCAGGTGGGTGATTACTCTGGTTTAAATGACGATAAAGTTGATGATTTGATCAAGCAAAGACTGGATGCAAGAGACAATAGGGACTGGGCTTTAGCTGATCGCATCCGAGATGAATTAACCGCTGCGCGAATTGTGTTAGAGGATGGCGTTGGTGGGACGCGATGGCGTCGAGGTTAAGTGTAATTGTGTTAGAGGAAATAATTTAATAGAATGTTTCTAATCTCATTAGAAAAAAAGATGATAAAAACTGTAATGTTCAATTGACTGGAATTTTTGTTCAGCGTATTATCTCGCGCCTTGCTGATTGGCAGATTTCGGGGTGTAGCGCAGCCTGGTAGCGCAACTGCTTTGGGAGCAGTGGGTCGGGAGTTCGAATCTCTCCACCCCGACCAAATAAGTAAAGATAGTTAGATTGTGAAATGAAGGTCATTTACCAGGTGATCTGATCAAACTAACTAATTTTTAAATATCAACCTAACGGTTGATGGCAGGACGCCGGATTTCGATTGAACTCAATACTTGAGAGATTTTTAAGCTATAGTTCAGTCGATTCAGGATCAGGGTTACTGCGCCCGTAGCTCATTTGGATAGAGCATCGGCCTTCTAAGCCGAGGGTAGCAGGTTCGAATCCTGCCGGGCGTGCCATTTTATGGTGGGCGTAGCTCAGTTGGTAGAGTGCAAGATTGTGATTCTTGTTGTCGTGGGTTCGATCCCCATCGTCCACCCCATATTGACCCAATACTTGTTAGTTGATTCTAACTAACAAGTATTGGAAAAATCGAAATAGATAGTCGACAGTTCATTTTGAACTATTGATCACCAATTTATCTTACGATACAAGCGAGTTATGTGCGAGAGTGGCGGAATTGGTAGACGCGCCAGATTTAGGTTCTGGTATCTTAGGATGTGAGAGTTCGAGTCTCTCCTTTCGCACCATTTTTTATTCAACCCTTTTTTATGTCAAGTGAATAAAAGTACTAGTCCAGTTTAATGTAAGCCAGTACACTCATTGGCAATAATATCCCTTCTTATAGAAAAAAATCACGAGATTTTATCATGCAAGTATCTATCGAAATGCTCGAAGGCCTCGAACGCCAAATGACTGTTCAAATTCCTTCAGACACGGTAACACAGGCAGTTGAAAAAAAGCTTAAAGAGCTTTCAAAGACTGTTAAAATTGATGGTTTTCGACAAGGAAAAGTCCCCTTGAAAGTGGTTCAGCAAAAGTTTGGTGGGCATATTCGTCAAGAAGTAGTTGGCGACGTACTTGAGTCATCATACCAACAAGCACTTATGCAAGAAAAAGTTCGTCCGGCAGGCATGCCCAACATTAAATCAGTTACATCAGAAGAAAAAGAAGATATGACTTATGTAGCTGTCTTTGAGGTCTATCCTGAAATTGAAAAGATACATCTTGATTCTATCAGCATCGAAAAGCCAACTGCAGAAATTGGCGACGAAGATTTTAATGACATGATTACCAAGTTACGTGAGCAACGTAAAGACTGGGCAGAAGTAGAGCGTGCAGCAACTAAAGGTGACAAAGTCACCGTAGATTTTGAAGGCAAAATAGAAGGTGAGCTTTTCGAAGGTGGTGCTGGCAAAGATATGGATGTCGAAATCGGTGCAGGCCAAATGCTGAAAGAATTTGAAGATGGTTTAGATGGTATTTTAGTTGGCGAAGAAAAAATTGCGGAGGTTAATTTTCCTGAAGATTATCATGGGAAAGATGTTGCGGGTAAGAAAGCAGCGTTTACTCTCAAGGCAACCAAAATTTCCGAACCCGTTCTACCAGCAGTTGATGCTGAATTTGCTAAGGCATTTGGCGTTGAAGATGGTGATATTGAAAAGATGAATGCTGATATTCGAGCCAATATGGAAAAAGAGCTGAAACAACGTTTGAAATCTGAATTAAAAAATGCGGTTATGGTCGGACTGTTGGAAGCCAATGAAATTATTGCGCCAACAGCGCTAGTAGCTGAAGAAGTTAAAGCATTAAAAGAGCAAGCCGCGCAACGCATGAGTCAAGGACAAGGCATGGAATCTTTTGATACCTCCAGTCTACCCGATGAGCTTTTTAAAGAAGAAGGTTCAAAACGAGTAAAACTAGGATTATTGGTCAGTGAAATTATTAAAACGGCTGAGATTAAGCCTGATGAATCGATAATTGACTCTACTTTGAAAGAAATGGCGCAATCATACGAAGATCCTGCCCAAGTGGAAGATTATTATCGTCAAAATAAGCAAGCTCGTGCAAATCTTGAAGCAATGGTACTTGAAGATCAAGTTGTTGATCATATATTGAATCAAGCGAAAGTAACTGATAAAGCATCAAGCTTTAAAGAATTAATGAATGGTGACGCTTAATTAAAAAGGCGTCAGTTCAAAGCTTGATATTTAGTACACGGTCATAACATGGGCCAAAAAAATAACGAGATTGTAAAATATGAGCGAATTTAATATCACTGGTGGAATTACTTCTATGCTTTCAAAGATGGATAATACTCAAGCAAATATGGTTCCAATGGTAGTCGAACAGTCTGCCCGTGGTGAACGAGCTTATGATATATATTCTCGCCTTTTAAAAGAACGAGTCATATTTGTTGTGGGTCCAATAGAAGACCACATGGCTAATTTAATTGTTGCTCAATTGTTATTTCTTGAATCTGAGAATCCCGATAAGGATATTTCTTTGTATATTAATAGCCCAGGTGGATCAGTAACTGCGGGTCTTGCGATTTACGACACAATGCAATTTATCAAACCTGATGTTAGTACCTTGTGTACTGGACAAGCTGCAAGTATGGGCGCTATATTATTGTCTGGTGGCTGTGCTGGAAAACGTTATGGATTGCCACATTCAAGAGTAATGATTCATCAACCATTGGGTGGTTTTCAAGGCCAAGCGAGTGATTTTGAAATTCATGCTAAAGAAATTCTTGCTGTTCGTGGAAGACTAAATAAATTGCTTTCCAAACATTCTGGCCAATCAGAAGACGTTATAGGCAATGATACCGACCGTGATAATTTCATGAGTGCCGAACAATCAGTCGAATACGGGTTAATGGATAAAGTTTTAACTTCACGTGCCGACCCTGAAGAATAAAACAAAAAAGTACTTTTTCAGTTGTACTTGCCATAATGGTCTAATACCATGGGATATATGTACTACTTAATTAACATTAGGAATTAGTTTAGCACCAGATATCGGTTGTAATTATGAGTGAAGATAAAACAAATAATAAAGATGAAAAGCTTCTGTATTGCTCTTTTTGTGGCAAGAGTCAGCACGAAGTAAAAAAGCTGATTGCTGGGCCTTCTGTTTTCGTTTGTGATGAATGCGTTGATCTTTGTAACGACATCATCCGAGAAGAAATACAGGAAAAGATTGACGATACCGAAGGCAAACTACCCATTCCACATGAAATATTCGACGTATTAGACGAATATGTTATTGGCCAAAGTCGTGCAAAGAAAGTTCTTGCAGTGGCCGTCTACAATCATTACAAACGCCTTGAAGCGGGTCACATAAAAGATGAGATCGAACTATCTAAAAGTAATATTCTTTTAATTGGACCAACTGGTTCAGGTAAAACTCTTCTAGCCGAAACACTGGCTCGTTTGCTCAATGTACCCTTTGCCATTGCTGATGCTACAACCCTTACTGAAGCGGGTTATGTTGGAGAAGATGTTGAAAATATTATCCAAAAATTATTGCAAAAGTGTGACTACGATGTTGAAAAGGCTCAGACAGGTATTGTCTACATAGATGAAATTGATAAGATTTCAAGAAAATCTGATAATCCATCTATAACACGGGACGTCTCTGGTGAGGGTGTACAACAAGCCTTGTTAAAGCTTATTGAAGGAACAGTGGCCTCAGTGCCACCACAAGGGGGTAGAAAGCATCCGCAGCAAGAATTTTTACAGGTCGATACCAGTAAAATCTTATTTATTTGTGGTGGAGCATTCTCTGGTCTAGACAAGGTGATCCTGAATCGCTCTGAAAAAGGTGGTATTGGTTTTGGTGCAAGTCTTAAAAACCAAGATAAAGAAAAGTTATTTGGTGAAGTTATCAGTGAAGTTGAGCCAGAAGACTTAATCAAATATGGCTTAATTCCAGAATTTGTTGGTCGTTTACCGGTAGTGGCAACTCTTGAAGAACTTGATGAAGTTGCTCTTATTAAAATCCTCACTGAACCTAAAAACGCCATAACAAAACAATATCAGAAAATGTTTGAACTCGAAGGCTGTGAAATTGAGTTTCGCACTGATTCATTAAGCGCGGTTGCTAAAAAGGCCATGGAAAGAAAAACAGGTGCTCGCGGCTTGAGAACTATTCTTGAAAACACGTTGCTTGAAATTATGTATGATCTACCGTCAATGGAAAATGTAAGCAAAGTTGTTGTTGATGCATCTGTAATTGAAGGTAATTCACAACCTTATATTATTTATGAGGGTGGTGAGTTGCATAAGCGAGTTGCTTCCGACGACTAACAGGTTACTGAACTAACAAAACGCCTCCTATTTAAGGGTTGAAATGGGAATTATCAGACCCACATTATAATGACACTTAAGATTAGAGGCGTTTATGTCAGACATCGAAAATACTCCGCTTGCCGAGTCAGAAAGTAACCAATTAATCCCGGTACTACCGCTCCGAGATGTTGTTGTTTACCCCCACATGGTAATTCCACTTTTCGTTGGACGTGAAAAATCTATTCTGGCACTTGAAGCTTCCATGTCAGACAATAAAAAAATATTGTTATTAGCTCAAAAAAATGCAGAAGATGATGACCCAGCGGCTAAAGATTTATATCAGATAGGCACACTCTCCACTATTTTACAAATGCTCAAGCTGCCTGATGGCACTATTAAAGTGCTGGTCGAGGGTGGTGATAGAGTGGTAGTTGAAAGTATTTTAGATACAAACGAATATTTTTCAGCGTCTATTCAAATTCAAGACAAAACTATTTTAGCGGAAGATCGTGAAGCGGAGGTTTTGCTTCGTTCGGTTCTTAATCTATTCGATCAATACGTCAAACTTAATAAAAAAGTACCACCTGAAATTTTAACGTCACTATCCGGTATTGACGATCCCAGTCGTCTCGCTGATACCATTGCAGCTCACATGTCGTTAAAGCTTAGCGAGAAGCAAGAGATTCTTGAAATACAGAATCCTCGTGTACGTATTGAACACATCATGAGCAAAATTGAAGGCGAAATTGATTTAATGCAAATCGAGAAGCGAATTCGTGGTCGTGTAAAGCAGCAAATGGAGAAAAGCCAGAGAGAATATTATTTGAATGAGCAAATGAAGGCTATTCAAAAAGAACTAGGTGATATGGAAGATACTCCTAATGAAGTGGAAGATCTTCAAAATAAAATTGAAAAATCTGGCATGTCTAAAGATGCCAGAGAGAAAGCTGATTCTGAACTGAATAAATTAAAGATGATGTCTCCGATGTCTGCAGAAGCAAGTGTGGTAAGGAATTATATTGACTGGCTAGTCTCTGTCCCCTGGAAAAAGAAATCAAAAATCCGTCGTGATCTAGCGCAGGCTGAAAAAATTCTTGAAGAAGATCATTATGGTTTAGAGAAGGTAAAAGAAAGAATTCTCGAATATCTTGCAGTTCAACAGCGCGTACAAAAACTTAAGGGCCCAATATTATGTTTGGTTGGTCCTCCAGGCGTTGGTAAAACATCAATTGGCCGCTCTATTGCTAGAGCGACTAATCGAAAGTTTTCCCGTATGTCATTGGGTGGAGTTAGAGACGAATCTGAAATTAGAGGTCATCGCCGAACTTATATAGGATCAATGCCTGGAAAGATTATTCAAAATCTGTCCAAGGTCAAGGTTAAAAATCCTTTATTCTTGCTGGATGAAATTGATAAGATGGCAATGGACTTTCGTGGTGATCCAGCTTCGGCCCTATTAGAAGTTTTAGATCCTGAACAGAACAATACTTTTGCAGATCATTATCTAGAAGTTGATTTTGACTTGTCTGATGTCATGTTTGTAGCGACATCTAACAGCATGAATATTCCAGGTCCTTTGCTAGACCGAATGGAAGTTATTCGAATACCCGGTTATACCGAAGACGAAAAGCTCAACATTGCGATGAAGTACTTGGTTCCAAAGCAGATTAAAGAGAATGGGTTGAAAGAAAACGAAATTGTCATAAATAAGAATGCTGTTTTGGAAATAATTCAACGTTACACTCGCGAAGCCGGTGTTCGTAGTCTCGAGCGTGAAGTATCAAAAATATGTCGAAAGGTTGTAAAAGATTTATTGCTTCTTCCATCCAGTAAAAAAATAACGGTTGATGCAAAAAATGTAGAAACTTATTTAGGTGTCAAGCGTTTCCGTTTTGGATCTGCGGAAGAAAAAAATCAGGTAGGACAGGTTACAGGGTTGGCTTGGACGCAAGTGGGCGGTGAATTATTGACCATAGAGTCTGCAGTCGTTGATGGTAAAGGAAAGTTTGTTCAGACTGGTCAGCTGGGTGATGTCATGAAAGAGTCAATTCAAGCAGCACTCACTGTTGTCCGTAGTCGTGCACGTGTACTCGGCATTAATCCTGAATTTAACGAAAAAAAGGATATTCATATCCATGTCCCAGAAGGGGCTACTCCCAAAGATGGGCCAAGTGCAGGTGTTGGGATGTGCACGGCGTTGGTATCTGCTTTAACGGATATTCCGGTGAAGGCTAATGTAGCTATGACAGGTGAAATTACACTTCGGGGTGAAGTACTTCCTATTGGTGGTTTGAAGGAAAAGCTGTTGGCTGCCCATCGTGGCGGCATTACAACGGTTCTAATTCCTGATGAAAATGAAAAAGATTTGGCTGAAATCCCCAAAAACATTGTTGCCAACATAAAAATTATTCCGGTTAGATGGATTGATCAAGTGTTAGAAGTTGCTTTGGAATATCAGCCAACGCCCATAGATGAGCCTTTGGCTTCTTCTGGCGACTCGTCAAAAACAGAGAGTAAAGATGAAAAGTCCTCTATAGCAAGGGCTCACTAAGCTTTAAAGTTACTAGTAGGTTTAAATTTCTTTTTTTTTGGTTATTTATCTTATATAGGTTGACCCTAAAGCTTACTATTGGTTTAATCAACTGGAGGTAGTTAATTTTTTATTCCATACTTAACTTCCTAAAAAAGGAATTATTAAGTACTTTTAAGGAATTTATTAAACCAAAGTAATTACTTTAATACTGTAATAAGATTCATAAATAAATATCACATATAATTAATAAACTAAAGGGTAAATTCTAATGAATAAATCAGAACTAATTGATGCAGTTGCAGCCGCGGCAGATTTAAGCAAAGTAGACTCAGCACGTGCAGTTGATGGTGTCATTGCAGCTATTACTCAACAGCTTAAATCTGAAGAAGCAGTAACCCTTGTAGGGTTTGGAACATTCCTTGTACGTCAGCGTGAAGCACGTGCGGGACGCAATCCACGTACGGGTGAAACTATCCAAATAAAAGCATCGAAAGTTCCTGCATTTAAGGCTGGTAAAGCTTTAAAAGACGCAGTAAACTAGCGCTCCTTTAGTGACCTGGGTGCTTAGCTCAGCTGGGAGAGCATCGCCCTTACAAGGCGAGGGTCGGGGGTTCGATCCCCTCAGCACCCACCAAAAAAAGGAGTGGTAGTTCAGTTGGTTAGAATACCGGCCTGTCACGCCGGGGGTCGCGGGTTCGAGTCCCGTCCACTCCGCCAACTTAAAAAGCGCCCTTTTATAGGGCGTTTTTTTTAATTTAAATGTCCGCCCAACAAAGTGAATAATTATCATGTTGCAAGCGATTAGAGATAAGACCACTGGCTGGATAGCCTACGTTATAGTTTTTTTAATTTGCGTTCCGTTTGCATTGTGGGGTGTTAATTCATATTTAGGTGGGGGCGAAGTAACGCCGCCGGCAACCGTCGATGGTCAAGCCATTTCCCAACAAAATTTTGATACAGCATATGCCAATTATCGTCGCCAATTGGAACGTGCTTTTGGTGGTTCTATTCCTGATTATTTTGCGGGCGAAGGGGTTTTAAAAGAACAGGTTCTAACCCAATTAGTTGAGCAATCAGCTCTCAGTCAATATGCAGAGAAAAAATATTATCGTATTGGAGATGTAGACTTAAATAAACTTATTCGATCCGTTGAGGCATTCCAAACTGATGGCATATTTAATCCAAGCATTTATCAATCTCAAGTTGCCTCTTTAGGTTACTCCACTGCTGGTTTTGAACAGGAATTTAGACGAAGTCAATCAATTGAACAGCTGCAAGCAGGCTTAAATTCAACTGCTTTTTCTGTCAATTCTACTGATAAGCAGCTGTCGAGTTTGCAAAACCAAACGCGTAAAGTTCGAGTATTATCTCGACCAGCTCAAAATAATAAAATACAAATAAGTCAACCCGAAATCGAACAGTATTTTGAAGAGAATAAACTGAATTTTATGACTCCAGAACGACTTAAAATTGATTATATCGAACTTAGTCTTGACGGTATTAAAGCTTCATTAAACGTAACAGATGCCGAACTATCAGATCGGTATGAGCAATCAAAAAGTGCTTACACCACACCTGAGTATCGCGCTGCTAGTCATATTTTATTAAAAGTTAATGCTGAATCATCCGATGAAGAGAGTGAATTAATCCGACAAAAATTAATATCAATTCGATATCAAATATCTCAAGGCGGTACTTTTAGTGAAGTTGCTAAGCTGAGCTCCGAAGATCCTGGTTCTGCTGAAAATGGGGGCAGCCTTGGTGATATCGAACTTGGTATGATGGTTAAGCCATTTGAAGATGCCTTATTTGAAATGACAGTGGGTGACTTGAGTCAGCCTGTGAGAACTTCATTTGGATGGCACTTAATTCAATTAGATGAAATTAACGGGGGAGAAATCAGAGCTTTTAAAGATGTGAAAGTCGACCTACTTGATGAAATACGGACAGAACTTGCCGAAAGTAAAATTTTTGATCTATCGGAAAGTCTCGCAAATCTTGCTTATGAGCAGTCAGATTCATTAATGCCTGCTGCCGAAGCGCTTGGTTTTCCGCTTCAAACTTCTGATTGGTTTGATGTTCGTTCCGGTCAAGGAATAGCATCTGAAGCTAAAGTTAGAAATGTAGCTTTCTCTGATGAAGTCCTGTTACAAGAGCTAAACAGTGAAGCCATTGAACTATCAAATAATCGTGTTGTTTTCCTTCGTGTAAATAAACATCAATCAGCAACTCAAAAAGATGTTGCTGAAGTAACTGATCAGATTGATTCTATTATACGTCAAACCAAAGGCCGTAACGAAAGTCAAGAAGTTGGAAAGCAAGTACTAACGGCTTTGTCTAGCGGTCAATCGCTTGAAGATATTGCAGGTGACTGGGGGGCCGCTATTGTTGATAATGGGTTTGTATCAAGGGATAGTCGTGATCTGGATAACGAACTGCTTCGGCTAGCCTTTTCAATGGATAAACCCGACAGTTTTAAACGTTTCGATGGTTTTTCACACCCTGATGGACGATATTCAATTGTGGAATTATCTGCTATTTTATCAAATGGGTCTGATCAAGACGCTACAAAAGCCAAAGCTTTAATTGCATCCCGATCGGCCGCTGACTTTCAATCAATTGTAAAGCTATTAGCTGACAGATCAGAAGTAGTGAGAGCAATTGTTCAGGACTCGCAGTAATCTTTTTATCTGATCTAGTATTATATAATCTACAATTAATTGACCAGCATAGGTGACTATGCTGGTTCTTTAAATCACCGTATGAATTCCAATTTCAACTTTTTCACTCAAAATGACTTCTGCTATTAATCTTTGAGCACTTTTGTAATATTACAGTTTCAATTATTTGATTGGTCTGTTTCAGTACTCTTAACTTCAAAATACCGTTCAGTTTACGAACTGATTCTTTTTGTTCATATTTTGATTACGAATATTGTATCTATAAATATAATTACTTGGTCTCAGACCTCTAGGCTATAGTGCATCCCTGTTTTTATTCACAGTTACAGGGATGGGAATGTACGCTTATAACCAAATAGATCAGACACTAGTAGATGAGCGAGTCAGTCAATTCCGTGATCAAACAGCTCGTTTTTTAGCAGGAAAGTTAGATGAAGAAATCTACAAACAGTTACGCTTAAGAAATGGTTTATATGTTCAACGACATGCTCCTATGCTGCGTGTTGCAGTACCCTACGGTGTATTGGATTCAACCCAAATGCGGACACTAGCAAACATATCTCGTAAGTATGATAAGAATTATGCTCATGTTACTACTAGGCAGAATTTCCAATTTAATTGGCCATCTATTGAGAGTGTTCCAGATATTCTTGCAGATCTTGCTAAAGTGCAGATGCACGCTATCCAGACCAGTGGCAACTGCATTCGTAATGTGACTTCCGACCCATTAGCAGGAGCTGCTGCTGATGAGGTCGAAGATCCAAGAGTATGGTGTGAAATCATTCGACAGTGGTCTACTTTACATCCTGAGTTTTCTTATTTACCACGAAAATTTAAGTTTGCTGTGAGTGGTTCAACTGAAGATAGAGTTGCACTTCAGGTACATGATATTGGTTTACAGGTATTACGAAATGCCGAGGGAAAAGTGGGTTTTAAGGTTTATGTTGGTGGTGGTATGGGTCGTACTCCTGTAATTGGAAAAGTGATAAGGGAATTTTTACCTCGAACTGACTTTCTGACTTATCTGGATTCTATCTTACGTGTTTATAATCTATATGGCAGAAGAGATAATATATACAAGTCCCGTATTAAGATCCTTGTCAACGCCATTGGTATTAATAAATTTCGTTGCATGGTGGAAGAAGAGTGGGCGCAGGTTCGTGATTCAGAATTAAAACTTACCAATACTCGCATTAACACAATAACAGATGCGTTTAATTTTATTCAGTATCAGGATTTACCTGCGACCAATGAATGTCACGAACAGAAACTTTTGACCAATCCGATATTTGCATCTTGGTGCCAACAAAACACTCGTATACATAAAAAATTAGGCTACCGTATTGTTTATATTTCATTAAAGAACCATGGACAAGCGCCAGGGGACGTAAATGATCTACAAATGGAGGGTATCGCTGATCTTGCCGATGAATTTAGTATGGGGGAAATTCGTACAACCTATTCACAGAATATGGTGTTGGCTCATGTTGAGCTAGTCCAGCTATATTCACTTTGGAGAAAACTTAATAAACTAAAATTGGCAACACCGAACATTGATACCGTAACTGACTTAATTTGCTGCCCCGGATTTGATTTTTGCAGTCTGGCTAATGCGACTTCAATTGATGTTTCTGATGATATTATGGCGCGATTTAAGAAGTTAGATCGACTCTATGATGTAGGCGAGTTAAACATTAAAATTTCAGGCTGCATGAATGCCTGTGGACACCATCATGTTGGACACATTGGTTTACTGGGAGTGGATAAAAAAGGTGAAGATTGGTACCAAATCACGCTTGGCGGTTCTGCATCCAATCATACAGCGTTGGGTAAAGTACTTGGGCCATCCGTAGAGAAAAGTAAGATAGGCGATGCAATTGAAACAATCATTGAAGTTTATCTTGAGTTAAGAGAAATTGATGAAAACTTTATACAGACGCTTAAACGAGTTGGACGTCACCCATTTAAGGAGAAAGTTTATGTCGATAGTAATTAATAATCATCAGGTAATAGACGATGAATGGTTGGATATAACTAACGAAGGTTCAAATTTCGATCAAGCACAGAAGGTTATTGTTAGTTTAGATCAGCTTAAAAAAAACTTTGAGCCATTTCGAAAAAAATTCAAATCGCTTGCAGTTATGTTGCAGGGTACTGATTCAGTAGAAGATGTTGTGCCTTACCTAGATGATGTACAAATGGTTGTTTTTGAGTTTAAAGTGTTTGCAGATGGGCGAGCTTTTAGTCAGGCTAAGTTACTTAGAGATCGTCATTGCTATCAGGGCCAAATTCGTGCAGTGGGTGACGTAATCCGAGATCAGTTATCTTTCATGGATCGATGTGGTTTTAGCCAGTTCCAATTGGCTAAAACAGAAAACACCAACCAAGCTATACATGCTTTTAATGATATTTCTAACAGTTATCAACCTGAGTTAGTTCAGGCCGCTAATGGTTAGTTGATAATATTACTCATCGAACAATCGAGACAACACATCAAGTTGAAAAGGTCTACCTCGCTCGTTTAGCGAGGTGCCCATAATTTTTGCCTGTAGCATCAATTTAGAGTCATTTTTACGATAAATGTCCTGTAAGAACTCAAAGCGAACTTTTGTTATCTGTTTTATATTACTGCTTATCTCAAAGCTGTCCCCACTTTTAAGAGAGTCTCGATAGTCTAACTCTGCTCTGACCACTACCAAATTAATTTTATTGGCTACCATTTCAGAAAAATTAATCCCTTTAGATATCAAAAATTCATGCCGAGCATGCTCAAGGTAGTTTTGATAGATGCTATTATTGACTAAGCCTTGCATGTCGCATTCATAATCTCTTACTTTAAATTCAAGTCTGTGTGTGTAATTCATATGATTTAATGTGCATTTTAAAATGGATTTATACTTTTTTTTGTTAATTAAGATGTCAACGAATGTTATGTAATTACTTATGAAATCTTACTTTAGACTCCTCGCTTTTGCAACGTTGCATATTGAAGAGCATCTTGTATATAAATGAAAACCAAATGATAGATTAACTAAAAAAGTATATTATTTTTTTAAAAAAATGTTCGGTTTTAATACTGTCTCTTATACACATCTCCGAGCCCACGA
>CAJXUC010000012.1 GCA_913061315.1 uncultured Gammaproteobacteria bacterium
AGATAGCGTAGCGTCTCGTGGGCTCGGAGATGTGTATAAGAGACAGAATAAATAGTTTGTCCTTGAATCAATCACAAGGCGTCTCTATGCATGCTTATTTTTATACATAGCAGCGTCAGCAACTTGAATCATTGCTTCTACAGATGAATCTGCGTCATGCTCAAAAAGCTCTAAACCCACACTGTATTCAATCCTATAGGGTTTATTCATTGTTTTATTAATGTCTTCGATGGTCGCAGCAAATCTATTGAGAAGGTTTTGCGCTTGGCTTAACTCAGAGCCAGTGAGTACGGCTACAAACTCATCTCCGCCAAGGCGACCAATGACATCACATTCGCGAAATGTTTCTAACATGATTCGCGCAAAAGTAATAAGGACAAAGTCACCTTCATGATGGCCATAGGCATCATTAATCGCTTTAAATTTATTTAAATCAAATAGTAAAAAAGATATTGGTAAGTGATTCCGGCGGCAAATTTTCAAATTATGATTGGCGAGCGTTAAAAAGCCGCGTCGATTAGATATCATTGTTAACTCATCCAGCGTAGCTAATTGAATTAACTTGATTTCTTGTTCAATCATGCCACCCAAGTCTTTAAACAACTGTTGTTCCTCTTCATCAAAAACTCTTGGTTGAGGATCGAGTAAGCATAAAGTACCTATATTAATTCCGGGCCTCAATTTTAAAGGGTAACCAGCGTAGAAACGAATATATGGCGCTTCTGCTACGAGCGGATTGTCTATAAAACGCTTGTCACTAATGGCATTTGGAATAATGAATAATTCATCCCCATTAATTGCATGTCCACAAAAGGAAATATTTCTTGACGTTTCAGAATGTTCGAACCCCTGGTTAGACTTAAACCACTGCCGATCTTTATCAATTAGCGACACAAGTGCAATAGAGACACCAAACATTCGTTTTGCCATTCGAGTTACACGATCAAAACGTTCTTCGTGAGCAGTGTCAAGAATTTCCAAGGTTTTTAAAGCATGCAGGCGTTCGGCTTCATTTGATGGAATTTGAGGTTTAATCATAATTAGGTTTAACGTTGAGATATATTCTGTAATGCCACTTATAGTACTAATTGAGAATACTGCATAACTAACCCTTAATGAATTGTTCACACTGGCTAAACAATAGAGTCAAGTGGAAATAACTTCGACTAACTTTAGGGTATGAGAAAATGATCCTGCCCAGATATATCCAATTATTTAATTATGGATACATTTTTAGATCTTATTAAGGCACTGGTTGGGGAGAGATATTAACTAAAACGTATCGTTAAGAATGGCAGTCAATAAGCATTCGATGCGAGGATATTAGGTGCATAACATTTGTTCCATGTGAAATCATAAAATGGATTTAGAATCTATAACGATCTATTAGATACCTGGCTCTATTGATTAAATAAACTGGCCCTCTAATTTCTCAAACCGATTAACTATATTGTTGAGCAATGAGCACTTTCTTATAGTTGCAGTGGCTCATATAATACGTTGATCTAGTGTGTACTTTTTAGACGGAAATTTATGAATCAAGATACTTTACCACTCGAACTTCGAAAGAAAATACGATCAGGATTATTTACTGGCAATACCTCGGGTTACTCTCAGGGTTTTGTTCAGGGTAATCTGTGTGTTTTACCTGTTGACTGGGCCCATGATTTCTTGCAGTTTTGCCAACTCAATCCAAAACCCTGCCCCCTCGTGGGAATGTCTTCAAATCCTGGCGACTATCATATTCCAAGCTTAGGTATAGACCTTGATATTCGAAGCGACATACCAAGTTATCGTATATTCGAACATGGCCAATTGAAGCAAGAGTTAAATGACGTTACAGACTACTGGCGAGATGACCTTGTTACTTTCGTGTTAGGTTGCTCATTTTCTTTTGAAGAGGCTTTGATTGCAGATGGCCTAGAAATCCGAAACGTAACCGAAGGCGTCAATGTCCCAATGTATCGGACAAACATTGATTGTGTAAGGGCTGGCCGCTTTAGTGGTACGATGGTCGTTAGTATGCGACCTATGTTAGCAGCTGATGCTATTCGAGCAGTTCAAATTTGTACTCGATTTCCCTCCGTTCACGGTGCCCCGATTCATTTTGGGAACCCTCATTTAATTGGTGTTCAGGATATTAGTTCTCCTGATTTTGGTGATGCTGTGACTATAAAAGAAAACGAAGTACCTGTATTTTGGGCTTGTGGTGTAACGCCCCAAGTCGCGCTTGAGCAGGCTAAACCTCCCTTTTGCATTACTCATTCGCCAGGCGCAATGCTCGTGACCGATTTACCCAATAGCCGACTCTCAGTCCTCTAACAAGAGAATTAAATGTTATTACTCAATTGTGATTTAGGCGAAAGTTATGGGTCTTGGACAATGGGCCGTGATGCTCACGTCATGCCGCATATTGATCAGGCCAATATAGCTTGTGGCTTTCATGCCGGCGACCCACTCATGATTCAAAAAACATTGGCTCTTGCCAAGCAACACCATGTTGTAGTGGGTGCTCATCCGGCCTACCCTGATCTGGTTGGCTTTGGTCGTCGTTCGATGAACTGTTCACAATCTGAAATAGTTGCATTAATCAGCTACCAACTGTCTGCCATAGACGGTATGGCTAAAAGCCAAGGAATTGAGCTATCGTACGTCAAGCCCCATGGTGCATTGTATAACGACATGATGTCCAAAGACTCGATTCGATCCGCTGTTATCCAAGCTATTGCCAGCTACTATAGACCCGTAAAACTCATGCTTTTAGCCACCAATGCCTCTGATATTCACCGGATAGAAGCCAAAGAGGCTGGTATAGAACTGTTATTTGAAGCTTTTGCTGACCGTTGCTATGACGATGATGGTAAATTGCTCGCTCGGAGTCAAACTGGCGCGGTCCACAACAGAGAAAAAATGCTCTCGCAAGTCAAACAGATTTGCAAGCATGGAACGGTAACGTCTGTGAGTGGTAAAACACTTAATCTATCGCCCGATACCCTCTGTGTACATGGTGATAATGATGAAGGTATTTCTGCTATCGTCGATATACGCGCTTTAATTCACGCATAATATTAGCCATTAACACTGACTTACCATGAAAATTGAAATTGCCGGCCATGATGCCTTTATTATTTATTTTGCAGATAACGCGAGTGCAGAAGTTTCAGCGTTAATACAAGCTGCCGTGAATAATTTAAAAGCCCAGATGGCTGAACTTCTCATCGATTTAGTGCCCTCATATGCGTCCTTACTCGTTATTTATGACATCAATCTTTGCGATCATTTTGAGGTTTTAAAGCGTCTAAATTCGGCACTATCTAATCTCAGTTCAGTGGATACAGTTTCTGGCGAATTAATCACTTTACCTGTTTATTATAGTACTGAGTCAGGCCCAGACCTCACTGTAATTGCAGCGCAAGCCAATCTTAGTATTGAGGCCGTAATTGATATACATCAGCAGGGAGAATATCGTGTATATGCCATTGGCTTTGCACCTGGTTTTGCTTATCTTGGTGAGGTTGACCCGCGTATTGCCTCACCCAGATTAACAACCCCTCGAATGAAAGTACCTCAAGGTGCTGTCGCCATTGCAGATCGTCAAACCGCTGTTTACCCAGCGCCATCTCCGGGGGGATGGAATTTAATAGGACTATGCCCCACTCGTATGTTTGATCCTGATAAAACGCCAACTATGCCAGTGCAAGTTGGCGATAGAGTTCAGTTTAAAGCAATCGATTATGATGAATTTGTCTTTCTCGGTGGTGAATTGGATACTGAACTATGAGTCATTTCATCGTTAAACAACCAGGACTTCTTACCCTAATCCAAGATAGAGGTCGCTATGGTGCACATAATTTAGGACTAACCAATGGTGGGCCTCTAGATCCGCTAGCATTTGACTGGGCTAATCGATTACTCGGTAATAAGATCAATGATACCTGTCTTGAAGTCAGTTTTGGTGGCCTAACATTAGAATCACAAGTCGATAGCTGCATGGCAATAACTGGTGCCGAAGTGGCCTGTAAGGTCAACGGCAAATTGATAGAGCAATGGCGCTCTTATCATATTAAAAAAAATGACCTAATTGAATTTGGCTATACCACTGCCGGCGTTCGTGCCTATCTTGCAGTCAGTGGTGGATTTAAGATACCGCCTAGTTTTGGCAGCAGTGCCACAGTGGTTCGTGAGAATGTAGGTGGACTAAATGGTGAAAAACTTCAAACAGGTGATGAATTGCCTTGTTCTCCTGAATCATTCGGGACCTGTTTGTCAGTAGCCGAAGCTGATAGGCCCCAGTATGGCAATCAAGCCATTCTTCGAGTTGTTTTGGGTTATCAACAACAGGCTTTCAGGACCTTGCAAAAACTCAAGTTTTTTAGCTCTCGTTATACTGTAACTGATCGCAGTGATCGAATGGGATTTCGACTCGAGGGTGAAACCATTCATACGGATATGGTCAGCATGCTGTCTGAAGGCATTTGCCATGGTGCAATCCAAATTCCGGCAGATGGTCAACCCATCGTGCTGATGAATGATCGACAGACTATTGGTGGTTATCCAAAAATTGGCTCAGTGATTCCTATCGACACCGCAAAACTGGCTCAGCTACTACCAGGTTCGAGCATTACATTTGAAGAAATTAGCCTTGAAGATGCGCACAATATTCACACTTTACACCTGTCGTGCTATCAAAACTGTACTACTTTAGACCATTAAACTGAATTAACATTATGAGCAGCAATCAAACCGAGCTAACGCTAAGCCGACGTATAGAAGATATTTTAGTCGCGCGTAATTTACGTGGCATGAAATCAGTTCAGCCTCATCTTGAGTCTGGATATTGTTTGCGGGCTGCAATACTGTTACGCCATTGCAGAGGGAATGTTTTCATTGGTACCGGCTTCCCCGTTGTAGACACTTTCGAAACCGATGGACCCGTTGGCTCTATCGCTTTGTATGAGTCACTTGAAGCTCTGGGTGCGAACCCTATTATTGTTTGCGGTAAACCCATTTCAGCGGCCCTGTCGAGCAAATATCGGGTACATGAAATTCAGGTAGGCGATCATGACCAAAAAGAACAGGAAGCTCTTGATGCATTAGAACAATATCAACCCGAGGCAATTGTATCAATAGAACGTCCGGGTCAAGCGGCTGATGGTGGATATTATAATATGCGTGGTGAAAGTATTAGTCCTCGAACCGCTTGCTTCGACACTTTTTTAAATTTAAGCCAGTGCCCAACCATAGCCGTTGGTGATGGCGGCAATGAAATTGGCATGGGTAATGTCAGTGAGGCTTTAAAAGATCTAAATATCGTTCCATGCATCACTACTTGTGACGAATTGATAGTTGCCGATGTGTCTAATTGGGGTGCATACGGCATTATATCCTTCCTCTCCATTTGGAATGAGCGTGATCTTTTAAAGGAAATTAACCCGCTTAATATACTTAAGTATATTTCAGCACTCGGCAGTGTTGATGGTGTTACTCGAATCAATCAATTAACTGAAGACGGATTGGCAGTGACTGAAGGCGAGTCTGTTTTACTCGAGTTACGAGAAGCTTGCGGATTTTCAGTTCAATAAACATGGCTCAAAATAAATCACTAAAAACTGGTATAGAATTCTCTTTAATGTGGCTCTATTCCACGTCATTCCACTTCTGGTCTACTAGCGTTATATCTTAGTCTTCTGATTGACCTTTCGTTAATCATATAGCCTCAATTTCTTCTTTGATTATCAAGGTTTATTATGTCAATTGCATATCTAAATGGTTCTTACATGCCAATCGAAGAGGTGAAGATCTCACCGCTTGACCGGGGTTTTTTGTTCGGTGATGGTATTTATGAAGTTATTCCCTCTTACCATGGAAAAACTGTCGGTTTTGATCAACATATCTCTCGTATGGTTGAAGGTCTTGGCGAGCTTGAAATACAACATAAATGGAACCACAACGAATGGCGTGAACTATGTACGACAGTCTGTGAAAAGAATGGTAACGCCAATTTAGGCATCTACCTACATGTTACCCGAGGAGCCGATATTAAACGTAACCACGCTTATCCTTTAGATATTAAGCCGACCGTATTTGCTTTTACTTTTGAAATCGCTGAACCACCAAGCCCTAATCGTGACACAGTTAAACCTTATACCTGTTCTACAGCGTCAGATTTACGTTGGGACCGATGTAATATCAAGTCTATATCTTTGCTCGGTAATGTCATGCATTACCAGCAGGGTCATGTTAAAGGCGATGGTGAGATTTTACTTTATAATGACAAAAATGAACTTACCGAATGTGGTGCTTGCAATGCGTTTATTGTTAAAGATGGTGTTGTCATTACACCCCCAATAGATAACCAAATTTTGTCGGGCATTACGCGTGCGTTAGCACTAAAAGTCATCAAAGATGATGGTTCTATCCCTGTAGAAGAGCGCATCATCACAATGGATGAAGTTAGAAGTGCAGATGAAATTTGGATATCAAGTTCAAGTAAAGAGCTAATGCCCGTTACAGAACTTGATGGTGAGCCAGTGGGTGACGGTAAAGTCGGTGTAATCTGGGAAGCAGCCGCCAAACTCTATCAGGCAGGAAAGTTCGATTTTTAAGCATGTGTGCTTTTTAAAATTATTTCGTTTGTGCAAGGATCCAAATAGCGAATAACGCCTATCAATCAGACTGTAGGACACAAAAAAAACTATTTATAAAAACTTAAATTTCAGTAAGGGCTTAGCTTTTTACAACGAGATTAACTTATATATAAGTAGGATTTTACACTTAGTCTGAAATTATTAGACCTGAAATATTCAAATAACTCGACTATTCAATAATATTTTCTTTTGAATAGCCATTTTGTTCAAGAATACGACGTAGTTTGCGCAAGGCATCCATTTGGATCTGCCTTACTCGTTCTCTCGTTACACCGAGTTCCTCACCCACTTCTTCAAGCGTGCCCCGTTTATAATTGCGTAACCCAAACCGACGAACAACGACACCCCGTTGCTTTTCATCGAGTTCATCTAACCATTCATCCAAGTGATCCAGCACCGACTCGTCTTGTAGTATAGAAGAAGGATCTGTTTTATTTTCATCTGGAATGATGTCAAGTAAAGGTCGTTCTCCATCACCTCCCATGGGGATGTCTAAGGAAGATACTCTATCGGCTAGTTTGAACATTTTAGTAACGTCTTTTACTGGCTTATTAAGTAACTGAGCAACATCATCAGCAGTGGCCTCACGGTGAAGTTCCTGCGTTAACTTACGAGCGGCTCTGAGATAGGTATTGAGTTCTTTGATGACGTGAATTGGCAAACGAATGGTGCGCGTTTGGTTCATTAAACCACGCTCAATTGTTTGTCTTATCCACCAAGTAGCATAGGTAGAAAATCGAAATCCACGTTCCGGGTCAAATTTTTCTACCGCTCTAATTAATCCTAGGTTACCTTCCTCGATCAAGTCTAGCAATGCGAGACCTCGATTCATGTAACGACGTGAAATCTTAACAACCAGCCGAAGGTTGCACTCTATCATTTTGTCCCGAGCAGCAGCATCCCCCTTGAGCGCTAAACGTGAGTAATAAACTTCTTCTTCCGCAGTCAAAAGTGTTAAAACTTCTATTTCTTTAAGGTACATCCGGGTTGGATCATTATCAGACGTACGGCGCGTATTGACCTTTCGACGCTCAACCGGCTTCCGGCGATCAGTTGTTTTTTCTTCGTCATCCACATTTTGTTTATCACTGTCGTCACTATCAAAGTCGTCAGCATCACGCTCATCATCTTCATCAGCGGTTGTAATATCCTCAGTTGCAGTCTCGTTCTGCTTCAAATCTGCAGTAGTCATAGGGCTATCATTAACTTGGAGACCGTCAATTAATTCCTCAGTCGGAATTTCGGTATTCCCAATTAAAGATTTAATTGACGACGTTGTCATTAAAGCCACTCCAGGTTGATGATTTTATCGTTTGCGTCATCATTTTAATTATTTGGCAAATAGTTCATTGGATCAACAGGCTTTCCATTTTTTCTAATTTCAAAGTGCAACTTGGCTAACTTATTTTTATGCAACCCCATTTTTGCAATAATGGCGCCAGCCTTTACAACACTTCCCTCAATCACTAGACGTTCCCTACAATAAGCGTAGGCACTTAGATAGGTGGCATTATGTTTTATAATGATCAGATTACCATATCCAACTAAACCATTCCCACTATATACCACTTTACCTGAAGCAGTTGCTCGAATCGGCTGTCCTAATTTACCACCAATATCAATACCGCGTCGATTTAACTGTTGAATAGAGAATGTGTTGAGGAGCTTTCCTTTAACTGGCCAAAGCCACTTTGTTGGGGGAGGAGCCGTTAGTATTTTTTTAACTTCGAGTGATTTAGAACTTGATTCCAAGTCTGATGATCTTGAAGCGTTGCCTGATGTGTTTTCAACGGCCAGTTGAGAATTATTTTTTGTACCTGGATTATGCATGATCAATCGTTGACCCACGTAGATGATGTCCCCGTCTGATATTTGATTCCAACGACCTAACGTTTTAGAATCTAAGCCATAGCGCCAGGCTATAGAATATAATGTGTCACTTGGCTTTACCGTATACCAGCCATGGCCAGCGTGACGCTTACTTTGTAACTGGCCAGATATACAGCCCGATACAAATATAGTGATTAACAAAATAGCGCAATAATGGATAGCTCGATTTAATACTGTGGAGCGCCAAACAAACACTATTTCTGTAGTTGATTGCATGTCGAAGCTATTGTTTCTGATTAAACATTAAGCCCACCACTGATAAATTCCGATAGTAATGATCAGAATAATGACGATCACCCAACCTATGCGTTCTATGGAATGTATTAATTTATTTTCAATTGCAGGGCCAAAAGTTGCTAGACACCAAGCGACTAAAAAAAATCTAGCGCCTCTTCCAATTAGGGACGCCAATAAAAATGGAATAAATGCTAACCCTAATGCCCCGGCGGATAAAGTAAAAATTTTATAGGGTACAGGGGAAAAACCAGCAATCAAAACAGCCCAAAATCCCCATTGATTAAACCAATGCGTCACTTTATCAAAAGTAGCTTGATAGCCCCACTCAACTAGTAAAGGTTGTACTTGCTCGAACAGAAATAGACCGATTAGGTATCCAACAATGCCGCCACACACCGACGCTATTAATGTGATTCCTGCAAAAAAAAGGGCCTTCTCTGGCCGAGCCAGTGCCATGGGTGCAAGCATCACGTCTGGGGGGGGGAAAGGTAAAATAAACGATTCTACAAAGCTTAATAACGCTAAATACCACGGTGCTGATTTCAGTTTTGAAAAACGTATAACCACATTATAAGTATTTTTAAATAGTTTCATTAGCCAAGCCCTGACAATAAAGGGACAAATGACACTTTTTCTACTGCTTCGCTGATTAGGCCGTTAGGTGTTTTGGTGATTTGCATCAAAGTTTGATCATTACCGTCATCGAATGGAAGCAGCATAATACCGCCATTAACTAGTTGGTGGGCTAACGCCTCGGGTACTTCTGAACAGGCTGCGGTCATGATAATACGGTCAAATTGATAACTGGGATTTGGCCAACCCATATTGCCATCCGTATGGCGCAGTTGAACGTTATAAATTCCGAGCTCTGATAGTCGCTGCTTGGCTTGTTTGTGCAAAGCGGCAATACGTTCAACGCTATAAACTTGAGGGAAAATACTCGCCAGTACCGCTGTTTGATAGCCACAACCCGTGCCAATTTCTAATATTGAGTTGGGAACACCTTCAGAGAGGAGACATTGGGTCATTTTAGCAACCGTGTAAGGTTGTGAAATAGTTTGGCTGTAACCGATAGGCAATGCTGTATCTTCATAAGCACGATGAGATAACGCCTCGTCAACAAACAAATGCCTAGGCACGATACGCATAACATCTAGCACTTGGTTATTGACCACGCCAAGCCCTCTTAAGCGGTCAAGCATACGGTCACGAGTACGTTGTGACGTCATACCACTACCTTGAAGCTTTTTATTACTTGAAACCACTAAGTTAAATTACCTGACAAGCATTGCAAAGAATCGAACCTGTCGTATTGAGTTAAACAGTTCGATAGCGTTATATCCGAGTATTGCATCAGCTCTTTTTGATACAAACCAATATCAAACCTAGCACTCTACGACTCTTTTATTAGACCAACATAATAAATAGTTAAACTATATGAATCCGCCATGCCCACTAACCACCAGTAAATAACATGTTTTAAGTGGGGGTCTATTGAAGCAAGGTCAGATATATCAGTGTACAAGAGTTAAGTCGCTCAACATTCATTTATGAATCGCTTCTTAAATCACTTTTTAACATTAGTCTTTTTAAATAGCGTTGCAACATGATACTTTTAAGCTCAACTGAACGTCATCAAAACATAAATTTCAATACACTCGAATTTACGAATGACGATGACTGCCTTGACCGTGCCAAAGTACCATAGGCCCCTTCGCAACATAGGGCCATAATAGGTGTTGATTATGAAAGCTAATCATACAAGATCGATATATTAGCACGCTAACAGCCAAATAATTATCTTAAGCCACTGCATAATCATTATCCAGCCTATAGTTTGAAATTAATCTATGGTTTTGTTCAAACTCCCTGTCTAATTTATCATTGTAAATCATCTCCTAAGTGATGCGAGTGCAACTTTTATACCTGGGCGATTTTAGATAGAATATCGGAAAGAGTTCAGTTATCTGTAATCAGACAACCATCAGCCATTTTTGGCAATGCGATACATCAATAAAAAATGAAAATTGAATTCAAAAGAGAGTTAGAATAATAAACTAATTCCATCCTTTGCTGCGATTTATTGATCTAAATAGATGACATTTAACTGAGGTCTGTAATAAATATAACGAAACTAAAGAACCCTGCCAATAATACCTCCTCTACGTTTGTAATAAAAAATTAGGGGTAATTAAAGGTAGATTCGAGGAATACTTAGAGTTGGATTCGAGCAATATGAACGGCAAACTAACAGATGAAACTAGTTTTTCTGATTTAATGGCTGATGTTAATCAGTTAGATAACAACCAGATAAATATTTATCAGGATCAAATTAAAAAAAAGGTGCCTGCTAAGAAAAAAACTATGCTTTCTAAAACGACTGATTTTTCGAACATTGACTATCAAACTATGGTGGCAATTGATGGTAGTTTTTTTCATTCATCTATTTTAAAAAAACAGCAGAAGAAAATTCGTCAGGGTTCTATTTTGGTAGATGGGAGCCTCGATTTGCACGGCTGTAACCAACAACAGGCGACTAAAAAATTATTTGTATTTATAGAGCAGGCACTATCACTCAATTTTCAATTTCTAATTGTGGTGCATGGCAAAGGCAGCCGGTCGGAACATCAAGCCGTTTTAAAGCCTCTCGTTCACCACTGGCTAGCTCAACAGGCAATGGTTTTGGCCTGGTGTTCGGCACAGCCCAAACATGGTGGCAGTGGTGCAAGTTATATTTATTTGAGCCAAAAGAGTCAGGATTGAAGCCTTTTATCCGGTTTAATCTTTATTGCGGTCCAACACCTCTTACTTAAAGTCAACCTACGATTAAAAATTAAGGCTGAGAAAGCTTTTATAGATGAAATTTTTTAACATGTCCCATTTCAATTGATCGAAATTCTTCCAATTAAATCGGATAAAAATAACTTATCCAAGGAACTGTTCTGCTTCATATAGCACGTTCATGCCCGAAGATTTTTTGGATGCGTTTTCACTGATATAACGTCGCCATTGTCTGGCATTAGGTTCTCCATGGAATAGGCCAATGATATGTCTCACCATTCGCGTCAGTGGCTGTCCTTTTTCTAACTGGGCTTCGATATATGGATAGTAAGATTGAAGCACTTCAAACCTAGAGATGAAACGCTCTTTAGTCTGCCCAAAAATCTGTGCATCAACCTGATGCAGTAAATAGGGATTGTGGTAAGGCTCACGTCCCAGCATTACCCCGTCGACTAATTTTAAGTGCTGTTGCACTTCATCAAGATTTTTTATTCCACCATTGATAATGATTTCAGTGTCCGGAAAATCCTGCTTCAAACGGTAAACCCATTCATAACGAAGGGGTGGAATGTCTCTATTTTGTTTTGGGCTTAAACCTTGCAGCCAAGCATTTCGTGCGTGAACAATCAATGCATCCACACCCGCTTGAATTTGAATTTGAACAAAATTCCTAAACACATCATATTCATCTTGTTGATCAATCCCAGTACGATGCTTAACGGTTACGGGTAGATCGCCTGCGCTACGTAAGGCACTGACACATTCGGCAACAATACCCGGATCAGCCATTAAACAAGCTCCGAAGCTTCCTGATTGGACTCGATCACTCGGACATCCGCAATTTAAGTTAATTTCGTCAAAGCCGTAATCGGTACAAATTTTAGCAGCTTGATAAAGCTGCTCTGGATTGGACCCTCCCAACTGTACGGCAAGAGGATGCTCTTCAGGACTAAACCCTAGCAGGTAGTCTTGATCGCCATGCACAACGGCAGCAGCGGTCACCATTTCGGTATATTGCAAACTACGCTGCGATAATAATCGTAAAAAATAACGACTATGTCTATCCGAATAAGCCATCATCGGCGCAATAGAAAAGCGCCGATTAACGGCTAATTTATCGTCTGATTCAAGAAAGACTGAGGTATCAAGCAATTCGTTTAACCTCCTGTACATTGGGTAACTGCGATAACTTTTCAATAATACTCACCAGATCATCAACACTTTGAATCTCGATAGTGAGTTTGGTATAAACCATTTGCTCCACCTTATTAGTCTTGGAATCGATATCCAACAAATTAATTTTTTGATTAGCCAAAATACTACTAATATCTTGCATTAAACTGGTTCGACGAAAAGCTACCAGAGAAATTTCCACAGGATAAACAGCGTTTGAGCCTTGGCCCCATTCAACCTCAATCAAGCGTTGCCGCTTGTCTTCGGGTAATGCCAGCATGTTAGGACAATTGTGTTTATGAATCGTAATGCCTGACCCGGTCGTAATAAACCCGATGATCAAATCACCAGGCACTGGCTTACAGCATTGACCAAATTGAGTCATTAAATTACCAACCCCGTGAATACTCACTTCATCCTTTGAAGTCGGTGATTTCAGCTCTGTTTTTTTAACTTTCTTAAAGGGGTCATCACTTTCAGGTTCACTTTGTAAAAAGCCAATAATTTGAGCTGAAGTGATAAGTCCACGACCGATATCTGCATAAAACTGGTCAGCTTCTTTGCGTTTAAAATGTTCGATTAGCTTTTTTATATCCGCGTGATGGATAGAATATTTACTCAAACCTCGATCATAAATACTCTTACCATCTAAAATATTTTGTTCGAAATCCTGATGATTAAACCAACTTCTTACCTTTGATCGGGTACCTGCTGACTTAATGAACCCAAGGTTTTTGTTCATCCAATCCCGACTGGGTCTACTTTCTTTAGTCGTTAAGATCTCAACTTCATCCCCAGTATGGAGTTCGGTTGTTAAAGTCGCTATGCGACCATTTACCTTAGCACCACGACAGCGATGTCCTACTTCAGAATGTACTGCGTAGGCGAAATCTAACGGAGTACCACCATTCGGTATGTCCATAATATTGCCCTGCGGCGTGAAAACATAAACCCGCTCATTTGATAGTTCAGTCGATATATTAGAAATAACATCTGATATTTCTTCACTCGATCCATCCAGCATATCCCGCATCGCAGAAATACTATTTTCCATCTTAGGATCAAGATTGACACCTTCTTTATAACGCCAATGCGAAGCAACACCAAACTCTGACTTTTGATGCATTTCAAACGTGCGTATTTGAACCTCAACAATTTGTCCATTATCAGCCACGATGGCTGTATGCAAAGATTGATAGCCATTTACCTTCGGGTTAGCGACGTAATCATCGAACTCTTTAGGTACATGTTGCCAAGTCGTATGCACCACACCTAACACCGCATAACAGTCAGCGAGTGAACTGACCAGAATTCTAACCGCTCTGACATCAAATAGTTCATGGAATTCAAGATTCTTGCGCTGCATTTTGCGCCAAATGCTAACAATGTGTTTAACTCTCCCGCTCACGGACGACTGAATATGTTGTTGCTTTAAAAGGCTATCCAGTTCGGTTGAAAATTGTTTGATAAACACTTCTCGTTCGCTGCGTTTTTGCTCTAACAAGCTCGCTATTTTTTTATAGGCTATCGGCTCAATCGCCCTAAAAGCTAAATCTTCCATCTCCCATTTGATTAAGCCCATGCCGAGACGATTCGCTAAGGGAGCAAATATGTCGATGGTTTCCTGTGCGATCATTTTTCGATCTGTGTAGTCTTGATGTTTTAGCAGCGTTAAACGCTCCACCCGGTAACAGAGTTTTATCACCATGACCCGAACATCGCTAATGATTGCCATTAACAGACGGCGTAACTTCTCAGCCTGCTCGGGGGTTTTTTGTTTGGGCTGATTTGAGCTTCGTAAGTGATTGAGTTGACTCACACCGTCGGTCAATAACGCCACTGTTTTACCAAACCTTGCCTCTACAAAACCAGCCTCAAACGCCGGCATTTGGGGATCACTGAGCAAAGTGGCCACGACCACTTGTTTATCACAGTCCATCTCAAGCACTCGCATCACTACATTGATACTATTAGGCTCACTTTTGTCTTTCCGATCAATATTAATTGCAGTCTCGAATGCTTGTGCGATGTCATCATCCCAAGCAATTTTCTTACTGATCTGGTTGATTAGCTTTTGCTTGTTGATCTTATCTGACATCAAGCCTGAATTCGCGTCTGAAATAACAGAATCTACAGAATTTTTAGTTTTAGGCGTTAAAGGATTAGACATTATTAATTTAGAATTTAGCGTTATCAGTTATGAATGCTTGCTAGATGTTGTTAATGAAAAAGACTCATGATCTGAGCGTTTTCATCGGCGAAACATGGTAAACCTTTCGACTGACTAGAGTACCCACTGTGGTTAAAACCAAAGTTGATGAAAGTATGCCATAAAGCCAAATGCTGGATGAGAAATGATACTCAATATCAAAAAATTGCGCACTAATAACCCAGCCAGCTATGCTCGCAAAAAGCGCCGCAAAAAAACCAATTAAAATACCCATTAAAGTAAACTCAAAGATATGAACTTTATAGAGCTGACCAATATTGGCAGACAGTGCGCGCAATAACGATGATTCTTGCTCGCGTTCTCGTCGTCCAGTTTGAATCGCGGCCATCAGTACAATGAAAGCGGACGCCATAGCGAATAAAAAGAAGAACTCTAAGGCACTAGTCGCTCGGCTGACGATGCCTCGGATACGTGACATCAATTCGGTGATGTCGAGCAATGTCACTGATGGGAAGTTTATAATAAGCTGTTTCAATTCTGCTTTTTTCTCCTCCTTAATTAATGCACCCAATAACCAAGTTTGTGGCTGATTTTCGAGTAGCTGTCGATTCGACATTAAGTAAAAATTAGGTTTAAAGTTTTCCCAAAGCACAGTTCTGATACTGGTGATAGGCGCTTTTATGGACTCTCCAGCAATATCAAACGCCAGTATATCGCCAAGTTTCAAGCCTAAATTTTTGGCTACTCCTGACTCAATCGACCATTCTGGAGTAGCACTATCGTTGGCAACCCACTGCCCTGATATGACTTCATTATCATCGGGTAACTGGTCCGAATAACTGATATTGAAGGTGCGTTTTAATAAATTAGCCCCACGCGGATCCATGAACTCAATATCCTGCACTGATTCCTCATTGATGTGTGTTAGGCGTGCCCGAATTAAAGGATAGGATTCTGACGATGCAATATCGCGCTGTTGTAAAAAGTGCTCAATAGCAGGTACTTGGTCTGTTCTTAAATTAATCAAAAAATAATTTGGAATTTCATCTGGCAATTGCTTTTGCCATGAGTTGAGAAGTTCATCCTTAACCACACCAATCAATAGTATAGCCAATAAAGCCAGACAGAAACCTGACATAACGGCCAATGCACCGCGAGTTTTGGTTTTTAGTCGGCTTAATAGATATTGACGTAACCAAAACTGTCTTCTACCTGTGAATAGGAGGCTGTTAATCATCAAATAGAAGATGGCTGGCAATACTAGCGCCACAGCTAAAATCATCACCAACGTTGCAATCGCTAACTTTGAGCTTTGCACTAAAACAATTAAAACGAGGAAAACGCTAAAAATAGCAGTAACAATAATGACAATGTTACGACGGATCGATCGATTGCTGTGACTTGGTCGAAATACCTGCATTGGTGGAGTGGCTGTTGCATTAAACAAAAATGGTAAACTAAAGCCTATCAAACTAATAAACCCAACAATGGCCGCATTAGTGTAGGGCATTACGGTACTAATGGCCGGTAACTCTTTCCCAAACCAGGTATCCAGCAGCCATTGCAATGGGTACTGTGAAAACCAACCAATCACCAAACCGAATACCGTCGCTATTACCCATACTTTGACTAATTGTTCGGCGTAAAAACGCATTAAGCGTGTCTGTGATATGCCAAAGGCTCTGAGCATGGCTACTTTAGGGGCTTCCTGGTTAGCCGTATGCCGCGCCGTAATGGCAATAGCAACCATTGCTATAACTAAAGTGAGTACGATCGATAAGGCAAAAAATTGGCGCGTTCGATCAAGAGCTTGGCGCATTTCAGGGCGTGCATTTTCTAGGTCTTGTAGACTTTCAGCAGCCTTCAAGTTAGGTTTTATCCACTCAATGAATTCATTTATTTTTTCGGGTTCACCGGAGAAAAGCAATCGGTATTTCGCTCGACTGCCAGGAACAATTAACCCGGTAGATGTCAAATCATCAATATTCATTAGAATTCGAGGTGACAAATTAAATACACTACCCCCTCCCCTGTCAGGTTCAAAGGTTAATATCCAATCACTTTTAAACTGCGCACTGCCAAGTGTGACAGGACCCAACATTAGTTGCGACAACTTCGGGTCGACCCAAATCTCACCTACCTTTGGACCCTGCCCCACTTTTAGTTTATCGCCTACATAATCTTTCGAAATTTCTAAATGTCCACGCAGGGGGTAAGCATCATCGACAGCTTTAATGGCAACTAATTGAGGACTATCATCGATAAAGATGGCGGTCCTGAAGCTAATAATATTGGCCACATCTAAACCAATTTTTTCTGCCTGTTGTTGATATTCTGAACTAATTGGCTCACCTGATACGACGACTAAATCAGCAGCTAATAATTCACTCGCCTGACGATCTAGTAACAAGCTAATACGCTGAGTTAGAAGCTGACTAGAAGAAACGATGCTGACAGTAATCACAGTCGCAACCAACATTAACCAGTAAGATTGAATACCCGAAGATTTTATTTTTAACATCGACTAACTTTGACCTAAGCGTGTATTTTGCGTTGGGTCTAATGGAATTAAACAACCTGAATCAATCAAAATTTGTCGATCACCCCTTTCTGCCAATTCAGTTTCATGCGTCACAAGTACTAATGTGGTACCCGATTGATCTCGGAGACGAAACATCAAGTCTGCTATTTGCCGACCTGTTTTAGCATCAAGATTGCCTGTTGGTTCATCAGCAAATAGAATTTTTGGCTGCACTGCAAAAGCCCGCGCAATTGAGACACGTTGTTGCTCACCACCAGATAGGTGATCAATCAAAGTGTTTTTCTTAAGTTCAAGGCCCACTTGTTGTAAACTATGCCGCGCACGGTCGTAAGCATCACTGTCGCCCCTTAATTCTAGTGGCAACATGACGTTTTGGAGTGCGGTTGCACCTTGTACCAATTGAAAGGATTGGAATACAAAACCCACTTTGCCGGAACGAATTGCTGAACGCTGCTCTTCATTTTTGTCACCTAGCGAATTCCCAAGTAATTCGATATCACCTGAACTTATTTGATCAAGACCAGCCATAAGACCCAGCAGCGTTGTTTTTCCTGAGCCTGAGGCGCCTTTTATAACTAGGGCTTCTTGATACTTCACCTTCAGCGAAACATCTTGCACAATGTCGAGCATACCATCCGGTGTTTTGACGGTTTTAGTTACACTGTGGAGAGAAATGCAAAAGTTACCCTTATTCATCAATTCAGTCATCAGTTTGATCTTTTTACTCCTGTATCAGACTTCTGTTTTTGCTCAGAATTCTGTTACTAAAATCCTTATTTTAGGTGATAGTTTAAGTGCAGCCCACAATATAACAATGGATCAAAGTTGGCCGTCTTTGTTTAGACATAATATAGGGGTTAGATTTCCACAAACAAGGGTAATCAATGCCAGTATTAGTGGTGAAACAACTTTTGGGGGCGTCAGTCGACTAACCAACTTATTGATGCAGCACCAGCCTTCACATTTGATAATTGAGCTGGGGGGAAATGATGGATTGCAAGGCTTGAACTTCAAGCAAACAACAGCAAACTTAAATCGAATGTTGATCATGGCTAATGCGGACAATATTGCAACAATGATGATCGGTGTCCGTATGCCACCCAATCTTGGTACTGCATATAATCAACGATTTCAGACAATATATGAATCAGTAGCCAGTCAGAACACCGTCTATTACCTGCCTAAATTCTTGGAAGGTGTTGCTGCTAGTGATCCAACTTTAATGCAAAGTGACGGTATTCATCCCACTGCACTGGCCCAACCCATCCTAGCGAAAAAAGTCTATATTGCATTTTTAGAAATGCATTCAATTTATTCTGAATCTCAATAAGTGTCCAATAGCGTTTCTAGTTCGTAGAGATTGGTAATTTCAAATTCTGGTAGGGGTAAAGATAGAGGCCACTGATGGTCTTCTCGATTAATCCAAACGGCGCGTAAGCCGGCTGCTTGGGGCCCAATGACATCGTATTCAGGATGATCACCGACATAGAGTATTTGATCTGTCTGCACATTGAAACGATCGGCAAGCGCCTGATATATACGTTTATCTGGTTTTGCAATCTGCATATCAATAGCACTAACTGTATGTTCCATTAAATGACCGAGTCCCACTTTTTCGACATTGGCGTTACCGTTGGTAATTGCACCAAGGCGATACTTTGAACTTAGGCGCTCTAATGCGGGGAAGACATCATCATAAAAAATCACCTGTTGACGTGCATTATAAAAAACATCAAAACCCTTATCAGCTACTTCACTCACATTATATTGATTATCAGTCGCTAACTTTTTTAAAAACTCATGTCGCATCATCGACAAATCAATCGAATATTTTTTATCCTGAGCGGTGAACTGCTTGCGTAAATCAACTAATTGTTGAGGATTATGATTGGTAGTTATGCGTGGGTAATTTTGACCTAACCAAGCATAAAGAGTTTCTTCGGCATGTTGAATTACAGGCATACAGGGCCAAAGGGTGTCGTCTAGGTCGAAAGCTAAAATGGTTACTTTGTTTAGCAAAATAACTCCTTAATTTAAGTTGTTGTAAAAATAATATTCAGTCATGTGATAATTCTAGTGAAGTTATAACTTGAAACCAAGGACACTTTTAATCACAAATGAAAGGATTATCAATGATTAATTTAAATTATCGTCTATCGCAATCAGTTTAACGCTTTAATTCACGGGTGATGTTCATTACTATTGCTCTTAATTATTATTTGGCCCATTACAAATGCAACCATTAGTTAGGCATAAAACGATCGCAGTAAAAGTTGGAAATATTAAATTGGGCGATGGTGGGCCGGTTATTGTCCAGTCGATGACAAATACTGACACTGCGGATGTTGATAAAACGGTTGAACAAATAAAATTACTCGTTAATAGCGGTTCAGAGCTCGTGCGTGTCACCGTTAACAATGACGAGTCAGCGGCTGCAATTCCTCATATTGTTGATCGTTTATTGACAGATGGTTATGAAGTACCTGTTATTGGCGACTTTCATTACAACGGACATAAGCTATTAAAAAAACATGATGACTGTGCTAAATACTTGGCCAAGTACCGTATCAATCCGGGTAATGTTGGGCACGGTAAAAGACGAGATAAGCAATTTACTGACATGATCGAAGTAGCTTGTAAGTATGACAAGCCAGTTCGTATTGGAGTAAATTGGGGCAGCCTTGATCAGCAACTATTGGCTGGTTTGCTTACCCGAAATGCTAACCTTGCTGATCCCTTGGCATTAGCACAAATAAACCGTCAAGCGGTGATCGAGTCGGCATTAAATAGTGCACAGATGGCGACAGACATCGGTATGGCTGAAGATAAAATTATTATTAGCTGCAAAATGAGCCATGTTCAAGATCTTGTGACTGTTTATCAGACTTTGGCACAACAATCGAATTATGCACTTCATCTAGGACTCACGGAGGCTGGGATGGGAGATCAAGGCATTATTGCCTCGACAGCAGCATTGGCTATTTTATTGAATCAAGGTATTGGTGACACGATCAGAGTTTCTCTTACGCCTGAGCCAGGTGGCTCACGTGATCGTGAAGTTAAAGTGGCGCAAAAAATTCTGCAAACGCTCGACTTAAGAGCCTTTTCACCGACGGTTGTTGCCTGTCCTGGCTGTGGCCGAACCACCAGTGAGTACTTCCAAGTATTAGCCAAAAATATTCAACAACAACTGGATACTTCAATGCCAGAGTGGAAGCACAAATACCCTGGTGTAGAATCGATGAATGTGGCAGTTATGGGTTGTGTAGTGAATGGTCCAGGTGAAAGTAAACATGCCAACATTGGGATTAGTTTACCCGGAACTGGTGAACAACCCGTGGCACCTGTTTATGAAGATGGTGAAAAAACAGTTACTTTAAAGGGTGACAATATTGCAAATGAATTTATGTCTATGGTGAATGACTACGTTATTAGTCATTACGCTGTTTAAGAATTCTTTGGTTCTTCAGCTCATCACTTCATTGTATTCAAGACCATTGAATCTTTTTCTTTATGAAACATAAAAAGTACGTCATTAAAAAATTTATCACCGAACTAAACCTTGATTTTCACCGGCTAGTTTAACCAAATAAAGTACTTTATCTGCGAGTTTAAAAGATTGATCATAACTATCAGTAGTTAAAGCCATAGTGAGACCAATACAAATTTCTATTCAGAACGTTAGTCAACCAGTCAATATAGACAGCCTTTGATCACTATAACAAGTGTCCTCACATTTATTACAGCTTCTAAATCGATTTGGACAAGAGCTCCATCAAATTCATCGTCACCATATCGGCAAATTAAGTCTTTATTTCTAAAGGCTTTCAGCATAACTTGACCAACATAACGTAACATCTGATGACTAATATCATGCCTAAAGCTATCGTTAATTGCTTTAAACTCATCTAAATCTATGACTACTATCGACATTGATTATTAATTATGTTTTCCAAGTCAACTTCTCTAGGCAGGCATTTTCCCATTGATTTTTAGTAATTGAGCCCCGTTGATAGATCAATATAGGTAGACTGGAGGGCGTTTCGATAGATAACAGCGTGCTTTACTGGATAAACTAAGACACATAAAATTCTTCCAAGTCCCAAATGTCTTCACTTGAAAAGTTGTGGTGACAAAATAAGGTTAACTCGCCTATCGATTCATTTTGGATAATCAGTCGATGGGTTGCGCTTTATAAAGCCTCATCTCCTTGACTTAAAGAGGTGCCTAATTTTGCTAAAGTTATAACTAAAATCAACGTGAGAGACTTCTAATTGACAGTCTTGAAGGTCATTTCATTGCCTACGCCAAAAGATAAATTATAGGTTCAGCAATCGTAGCCGATAGGGTTCATAGAATGACAAATTTAAATTCATTTTTAATTAGAAAGACAACACTAGCGGTTCTATTCGATCAGTCGAATTAAGTGCGGCAGTCCTTTACCCCCTGTGGATAAATATTGCCATCATGCAAATTTCAAATCGCCATCCTAACGTCTCTTTAAAAGGAAATGTACCCGCCACATCGCTTGATGTCCTTAACCGATTACAACAGCTTGGTTCTATTACAGCCAATGTTGTGAGTGTGATGAATAAAGAAGCACTTCTGTCGACATGCTTGGGTAAAATAAGGACAAGCAATGCGCTTGATCTAAAGGCGGGTGATACTATCCAGATCAGGCTAGATGCAAACAATCAAAGCCCTACTTTAAAAGTAACTCTTTTACATGAGCCATTAACTTTGTTGGCGGCTAACAAATTCTTGAAATTATTACCGTTACTGCCAACTAACCAACCTGTGCTGGCTACCGTAGTTTCTCAACAAAGCAGCAAAACAATACTGCAATTTAAATCAGTACAAACGTCAATACCTTTACCAATTAAACTTAAACCGGGACAGTTAATTACCTTAGTTTATCATGAAGCATTTGAAACCATTGAGATAAAGCGAGTCGATCATCAAAGAGTGTTAAAATCAGCATTGTCTCAATTGATGCCAGGTCGTCCCCAACCCTCTATAAATAAATCACTGCAACCATTGTTGCAATTGGCAAAATCGGTTTTAAAAATCAATTCTGAGCATACGTTAGCAGCGCAATTACCAAACAAAAATCAGCGTTTCATGAAGCCGGCAATCTCTAACTCGGATCGTACTTTGCTCAGCAGTCAGGTTTCTGCAATGGCGTCAGAACTTAAACAATTGATTCATTCGTTACCAACAATATCCTCTTTACGTTATCGTGACATTCAACAATCGGTAGAAATTGCAACTCTTAGGACGTTAGGACCTCAGCCGAATAAAGGCTTATCAAATTCGAGTTTACTTTCTCTATTACGACGACTACCACAGACCGAACAAGGTCTTAATCAATTAATTCAATCACTTTTAAAAACCAACCACAGACAAGCAGCCTTAACAGGTCAGCAACTGAAAGAATCGCTAACAAATGACCAGGATCCATTGCTAACACAATTTAAGGACGCTATAAAATCAACTGAACAATCACTCAATCAACGATTATATCAAAAAACCTCACTTCGTTTTCAGCAGGAGCTTCAACAACCAATAGCTTTTAATTTAAACATTCCCTATTTGGAACAACAAGAAGTGAAATCTTTACAGTTAAAGATTCGTCAAAAAAATAAAGAAGACAATGTTGAAAATCAGGCGTGGGAGGTTCGGTTAAGTTTCGAATTTGATTTACTCGGTTTAATTTCCACTCATATTTCATTAGATGGCGACACTTTGTCCACTAATTTCTGGGCTGTTAAAAAAGGCACCAAAAATATGATTACTGTTGCTTTACCTGAATTTAAGCAACAGTTAGTTAAATCTGGGTTTAACCTCGGCTATTTCTTTTGTTATTTGGGGCAACCACTGCCAGGAGATGATAATAGCTTTAGTCCAGTACCTGATTCCTTACTCAATATAAAGGTGTAAAAATGACCCAAAAATTTGCAATCGCACTTGAATATGAGGGCAAAAATGCACCCATAGTGACTGCCACAGGCCATAATGAACTGGCTAACGAAATATTAGAGTTAGCCCGTCAAGCTAATATCCCAGTGCATGAAGATGAAGCGTTATCCTTATTACTCGCTCAACTAGATTTAGGGGATCACATTCCAGAAGCACTCTATGTTGTAATTGCAGAAATACTCAGCTTTGCTTATAGGCTATCCGGTAAGCACAAGGATTTTATGGACTACTTGTGATCACTAACTAAACAAACCCTTTAGTTCTAGTAATCAGACTATACGAAGGCATCAATAATGCGCTTTGGATCTTTTTTATTTGGTTTTTTTTTCTCTACACGTGTTTTTTTAAATTTATCGTCTGCAGGCTTTTTCAACGCATCTTGCACTATTAGCGTTTTTGTTACGATATTGATTAAGGGTTCAGTCATATTTAAATTAGCATCTCTAAATTTTTGAGATCGTACCCCACTCGGCTTCACTCAAAAGTTTATTCAGGTCGACCAAAATTAAAAGTTTATCACGCCAACTGACAACACCATCGATATATCGAGAGGACTCATCGTTACCAACATTTGGGGCTGTTTCAATTTCATCCAATTTTACATCGACAACTTCAGCAACACTATCTACCAAAACACCAATGATTTGTTTATGCGCTTCTATAACGATAATCCGAGACATACCCGTTCGTTCGATTGATGCTAAACCAAATCGAGTGCGTGCATCTATCACGCTCACCACATTGCCACGCAAATTTATAATACCAATGACGTAATTTGGCGCACCTGGTACGGGTGCAACTTCTATTTCACGGAGAACTTCTTGAACCTGCATAACGTTGATACCATAGGTTTCATTATTCAGTTCAAACGTAACGCATTGAATTTTAACCGGGGTATCTGTTACAGGTTCACCAGCCATTTTACTCTCCAATAATATCTATATAGTAAGTGAATCGACTGCAGCAACAAAATATTAAGTTTTTTTCAAAGTAAATATCTTGATGAAATAAAAGTTCACTTACTCTAGGTTGAAATTTTCACCGAGTTGATAATCCTGTATGGATTCAACAAGTGAGCCAGTGACTCTTTAATAATACCTTGTATGGTGTTATTTTCCGGTGCTTTGTACCATTGGATGTCGTCGTATTCAAGGGAGATAACATCCTCTAAGGTATCACAAGAAATGGCGACTTTTTTATCTGATAACATTAAAACATAGCCTGGTTTTTGTATTCTTTCCGCAGTAATCCCGAGTACGATTAAACTATCTAACACTTTAAGATAAGTGTCTCGATATTTTAAAATACCTAACACCTCATCACCTGACTGAGGCAGCTGAGTTAATTTATCTGTCCATTGCACTACACCCATCATTTCGATCAATGGGATTGACAATAGGTTATCACCCACGCGAAACATAAGGCATCGAATCGGAAACTGCTTGATATCGAGCACGTGACAGGGTTTATTGTGATTCAGCTTCAAATCGATACTGACTCTAGATTCGACCTTTAACGCTGACTCTGATTTTCTAATACCATTTAAAGGTTCAACGCCATATAATTTATCTAATTCTGATAATTGCTCCTTTTTAAGGGTTGGCTTTTCTGTCACAAACTCTGACGTAAGAGTAAATTCTATTAACTCATGCTTAACTATAGATTTATCAAACTGATCAATACGAATATTATCTGCAGCTAAAACAGTTGCATCATGCAGCATCTCATCCAAATAACTGACCAGTGCATCGGTTTGTTTAATCAAACTATTCGTCACTGCTGCGCCCACTATTTTTGCTTCGGTCATCAACACCAATCAAAAAATTTAGTAACTTCAGATAGGCTTGGCTCCCCCGAGAATTAAATGCTAATTCTGATAATGGAACGCCTGCCTTACTCGCATCTCGAAACTTAGTATCAATAGGAATAGTTGACCCCCACACCTGAAATCGATACTGGTCTCTCATTGCTTCCAATGCACTAAGAGAGGCTTTGGTCCTTTGATCGTACATAGTGGGAATTATCAGATAGGGCGTCTTTCTGTGTTGTGACTTTTCAACCATGTCTAACGTATGGATCATTCGATCCAAACCATTCAGAGACAGGTAATCTGTTTGCGCCGGTATCAGTAACTGGTCACAGGCTGCCAGTGCATTAATCATCAAAATCCCTAACATTGGCGGGCAGTCAATAAAACCAAATTGAAATTTGTTCGCAACAGCTTGTATCGCTTGGGACACAATAAGGCCTTTACCCATTCCAGTACCCATTTGGCGATCTAATGTTGCCAGTGCTGACGATGCAGCTAGTAAATAAGTATTCTTTATGGGCGTCGGTAATAACATTTTTGCTATTTCTGATGGATTCGTTGTCGGTTTCGAAAACAAGGAGTATAAGCCAGTCTCCATTTGGTCAGGATCATAACCAAGATAACTGGTAAGCGAACCATGAGGATCTAGATCAACCAATAATAAACGCTTGTCATTACCACATAGATGACCCGCCAACGACACCGCTGTTGTCGTTTTTCCAACGCCGCCTTTTTGATTAATAACAGCCCAGGTTTTCATTTTTTAAACTTATACCGATTTTCAGTGAATTCAATATGGATAATTATTAACACGACCACTTTTAAAGCTAACCGTTGTTTTAAGCAAACCGTTTCAGAAGACCCTGAACATCTAAAATAATAGCGATATTGCCATCACCTGTAATAGTCGAACCTGCCATACCAGGTAAGCCGAGCAACATAGCACCCAATGGCTTGATTACGACCTCTTCCTGTCCAATCACTCTATCAACGACCAAACCAACAGACGTATTTGCGACCTTCACCATGATGACCTGCGATTTATTAATCTCAAATTCAGTCGTGTCAGTATCCTTTAGCAACCAACTTCTCAAATAGAATATAGGGGAGGACTTGCCTCGATTGAGAACAATCTTCCGCCCGTCAACTACACTCAGATTTTTGGCATTCAATTCAAATATCTCAATCACATTTGACAGTGGCAATGCAAACTTACGCGTGCCCAATTGAACCATTAAGGTTGGTAAAATTGCGAGAGTTAACGGCACCTTGATTGTTAGTGTTGTCCCCTCACCCAAGATCGATTCAATATCAATTGAACCATTCAGTTGATTAATTTTGGTTTTTACAACATCCATTCCAACACCGCGGCCCGATACGTCAGTAATTTCTTTCTTCGTACTGAGGCCCGGCATGAATATTAAATCGAAACATCCTTTATTATCTAATCTAGAGGCACTATCAACATCCATTAAACCTTTTTCGATGACCTTATTTCTAAGAATTTCGGGATCCATACCAGCACCATCATCACTTATTGACAGTAAAATATGATCACCTTCTTGCTGCGCGGTAAGGGTAACAATACCCACTCTAGATTTTCCAGCAGCCTTTCTTACTTCGGGAGACTCAATACCATGGTCGACAGAGTTGCGAACAAGGTGAACTAAGGGATCTGCCAATGCTTCAATTAAGTTCTTATCAAGATCGGTTTCCTCACCTTTCATTTCTAGTTCAATTTCTTTATTGAGACTGCGTGCCATATCCCTCACTACTCTAGGAAACCGTCCAAACACTTTTTTAACTGGTTGCATACGTGTTTTCATTACGGCGGTTTGAAGATCACCCGTTACCATATCTAAATTCGATATGGCTTTATGCACGCGTTCGTCTTCAAAAGTGCCTCTTAATGTGATGAGTCGGTTACGCGCCAACACCAATTCACCCACTAGGTTCATAATGTCATCTAATCTAGCGGTATCAACTCTGACAGTCGTCTCAATCTGCACGGCCTTAGGCTTTGATACTACGGCATGTTTAACGGTAGGTTCTAAAGTGTGAACAGGCTCAGGATCATTTACCTGTATAAATTCTTGATTGGAGTCAGGTTGTCTAATTACATTGGGCCCTTTGCCTTTTCCATGAATATGGTCCAATAGAGATTCAAATTCATCGTCAGATATTTCATCTGCTTTTATTTCAGGTTTTGAAGCTAACGACGTTTCTTTTTTAGATATTGTGCTTTTTACAATTGAATTTTTTGGCCCAGCACCAACACCATGTAGATCATCTAAGAGTGCTTCAAATTCATCGTCACTAATTTCATCACTATTAGCGGATGGCGTTTTATTATTGCCCGCAGCCAATTTAGGGTTCTTTTCATCTTCAATCTTGCTTTTAGATTCATTGTCTTTTTGTAAGATATTAAGTAAGTTTTCAAATTCTTCGTCCGTAATTTCACCTTCACTTTCAACAAAATCGCTGACTGCATCATTTGATGTTATAACAACATCATTTTTTGCCTCTACAACACCTGTTGAAATCAAATCAATATTTTGCATATTCATCAGGCTCAACAAAAGTGCAGGATCTGCTGCAGTTGGGTCAACACCATTACGAACTTCTTCAAACATTTTATTGACTTCATCAAGGACACGAAGAAAGGCATCCATCATGGCAGAGTCAAGTATTAACTCTCTGTTCCGTAATAAATTAAAGACATCTTCAGACTGATGACAGACCTCGACTAGGTTAGTCAGGTGTAGAAAACTGCCTCCCCCCTTAATAGTATGGAACCCGCGAAATATAGAGTTGAGTAAATCATAATTTTCTGGTGAGTATTCTAAATTAACCAACTGCTCATTTAACTGCTCGAGTATTTCTCCTGCCTCCACGAGAAAGTCTTGTAAAATTTCGTCATCAAAGTCGATTGCCATCTTTCTCGTTACCTAAAAATCGATCCTAAAAGCCTAAACTTGCCAACAGATCGTCAACATCACTTTGAGATGACACCACTATTTTTTTGTCTACATTAGGTAATTGAGGCCCCACAGCTATTTCGCCATTGACAGCTTTAGACTCCTCTTTTTTAGATGCAGGCGGAGCGTCAGCTAAGCCAGTGATAGCGACGAGTCGAACCAGTTTTTCTTCAACTTCCTTTACCATAGTGACGACCTGTTGGATCATTTGGCCAGTGATATCTTGATAATCCTGGGCCAACATGATGTCAGTCATCTGTTTATTAACGGTCGAACTCTGTACTACAACCGATTCAAAGAACTGAGTAATTTGATCACTTAAAGAGGTAAACTCATCCTTTGACAGTTCACGATTACGAAATTGTGACCAGCGATTTAGTACTGTAACTGCATCAACTGAAAGACCGTTCATTACGGTCATTGCCTCTTCAGCCGCAGCCATTGTTCTGTGGGCTGCTTCGTCGGTTTTAGTTACAATAAAGTTGAGTCGTTCCTTTGAATCTGGAATATCTTCGTTAGCTAATTGGGCGATGCGTTCATCATTTCCAAAGCTCGTAATGGAGTCATGAATTTCACGTGTTAACATGCCAAGCTCTTGGTACAACGAAGATTCACGCAAAGTGGTCAGATCACCCACAATGTGACAAATGGCTTCCTCATCATTTGACTTAATCGCCACATCCAACGATTGTAAGCGGGTTATATAAGCTTGAGTCAAACAACTAATTTCCATCTCTCTCGGTGTCTCTTCGTTACTCATTTTTCGAGACGGTCAAAGATCTTTTCAATCTTTTCTTTTAACGTGACAGCAGTAAAGGGTTTAACAACGTAACCGTTTACACCGGCGCCAGCAGCAATTACTATTTGTTCTCTTTTGGCCTCTGCTGTCACCATTAATACAGGCATATTACAAATATCAGGGTCCGCTCTAACTGATTTAAGCAAAACTAATCCATCCATACCTGGCATGTTCCAGTCAGTTACTAAGAAATCGAACTTACCTGTTTTCAGCATAGGAAGTGCTGTTTGACCATCGTCGGCCTCTGATGTGTTATTGAATCCAAGATCACGTAATAGATTTTTAATAATACGTCGCATGGTCGAGAAATCGTCCACGATCAGAATCTTTAAATCTTTATCCATTTAATTAAATCTCCGTGATGACTTTGTTGAATCAGTGGTTTAATCACATTCATTGGCTATCGGCTATTAATCGATAGAGTTGAGTACTATTTTTTAAATAGACTATTTCTAAGGGGACTTCATAGTTAAACGTTAATTTAATCAAAAATTATCGAAACTATCGGGTTAAAAGTTGAACAGTGCAGCTTTACTAGTCCACTTGCCAGTCGGACATTTTTGCTTTAATTCTTAGTAAAGCCTGACCGTGAAGTTGACAAATTCTAGACTCTGTTAAGTCAAGCACCTCACCTATTTCTCGAAAATTCATTTCATCGTCATAGTACATAGACATCACAAACTGCTCTTTTTCAGGCAATTTTTTTATACTGTTGACGAGTTGCTGCTGATATTCAGATTGACTGAAAGATTCTTCTGGTGTTATCTCACTAGAATTAGGCATGACAGAATCATTGACGTTCTCTTCTAATGCTTCAATACTAAAAATTTTGGCTGAGGAGGAGTCAATTAATATAAGATGATAATCACTCAGAGACAAACCCATCAATGTGGCAACGTCAGAGCCGTTGGCATCCTGCCCTGTATCATTTTCTATTTTTTGAATGGCCTCTGTAACAGCCCTAAATTTTCGATGTACTGAGCGAGGTGTCCAATCAGATTTTCTAATTTCATCAATCATTGCGCCCCGAATCCTTATGCCAGCAAAGGTTTCAAAGCTTGCACCCATTGAAGAGTCAAAGTTACTGGCCGCTTCTAGAAGACCAACCATGCCCGATTGAATTAAATCATCAACTTGAACCGTTGGCGGTAATCGGTTTAATAGGTGAAAAGCAATGCGTTTGACGAGAGTGGCATGCCGGACAATTGAGTCAGACTCATGTAATTTAGCCACCTCATTGTACATGGCATGACCATTCATAAACGACTATCCTGAGTGCTGTAATTGACAAGACGCTCAATAAAAAATTCTAAATGGCCCTCCATGGTCTTGGGTATCGGCCATTGTAAAGCCTTCTTCGCTATCTGTCGTAAAGCCATTGCTGAAGGGCTTCTTGGATAGGTTTCAATGACACACTTTTGTTTTTGAACTGCTTTTTTTAAATAATCGTCGTAGGGCACCGAGCCTAAGAAGTCGAGTGTGGCGTCAAGATATTTTTCTGAAACTTTAAACAACTTCATATAAAGCTCACGCCCTTGTTGAATACTATGAGTTTGATTAGCTAAAACGTGAAATCGAAGAACACCAAAATCTCGATTCATAACTTTTATCATTGCGTAGGCGTCGGTTATTGAGGCGGGTTCATCACAAACTACAACGATCACTTCTCGTGCCGCTCTGAGGTAACTGACAACACCATTTGATAGGCCAGCAGCCGTATCAATCAACAATGTATCAACGGGTTGAGTCAGTTCTGAAAAAGATCGAATTACTCCAGCATTTTCTGCTGGCGTTAAATCGGACATTGAAACACTACCAGAGGATGCTGGAATGATTTTAATTCCACCAGGCCCATCAATAATGATTTCCTCTAGGGTGCATTCGCCTTGTATCACATGAGACAAGTTGAGCTTTGGACTGAGCCCTAGTAATACGTCGATATTAGCCAACCCCAAATCAGCATCCATGACAATAACATTTTCACCATCTTGGGCCATAGCGACCGCAAGGTTGACGGTTATGTTGCTTTTGCCAACGCCACCTTTCCCACTGGTAACCGCCATAACTCGAACAGGTTTCGAAGCATTCATTTGTCTAATCCCTTGAGCTTGATCCATTATAGTCCTGCCTCTGCCCGTGTCTTGTGTATATCCTTATTAGCGCTTTGGTTTAATAGTTTATTAAACCGAATGGCCAATGTTTCTTGATCTTCCGTCTCACTATAGGCTTGCATTAGCGCTACAGCTTTACTAATCATTCGATGGGCTTTTGCGGCCTCAAGATCTTCAGGGACTCGCTGCCCTGTGCCACAGTAGCTGAGTGGAAGTTGATGACGAATAGAGGCTGTCATTACACCGCCAAGACTGCCAGCTTCATCAATTTTTGTCACAATGGCCCCTGCTAACTGGACTTTGCTGAAACATTTAATCGTCTGATTAATTGCAGCCAATTGAGTGTTGGCCGACAACACTAAATAAGGTTTAACTTGTGGTGCACTATTTTGTAACTGATGAAAACGCTCACTTAACCGTAAATCATGTTGACTCATACCTGCAGTATCAATTAAGACAAGTTTTTTATCTGCAAGCATATCCAGTCGGTCGCTCAGTTCCTCACTCGTTTTAGCGGTCAACAACGGGAGTTCAAGCAGCCTAGCAAAATGCTGCAACTGTTCCTGGGCACCGATTCTAAAATGGTCAGTGCTGATCATGGCTACAGATCGCTTACCATGGATGTGTGAAAAACGAGCGGCTAGTTTCGCTATTGTTGTGGTTTTACCCACACCAGTGGAACCCACTAATGCAATGCGTCCACCATCTGCTAAAATGTCTGTCCTGTTCACCGGTAAACACTTGGCTAATATGCCTAACGCCTGCTGCCAGACTTTATGGGGGTCTTGGTTTAATTCATTGAGGTGAGAAATAATGATTTCACAAATGTCTGATCCCAATCCTAAATCAGACATCAGTTTTAGCAACACCGTACGGACTGGGTGCCGCTTAGCAAATTGATCCCACTGTAATACAGATAATTGACTCTGCATCAAATCACGCAATCCTTTCAACTCTGTCCGGACTTCGTCAATCAATGGCTCACCACTATTCAAATTCGCCTCTTTAACTATTTTGCGTTCAACCGAGTCATTGGTATTAAGTTGTGTTTTCTGACTATTATTTTGACTCGATTTGATCGGCTGTAAAGGTTTTGGTTGAACATTAATAGGGAGTGATTGAGATTTATTAGCATTGATAGTTTTTTTAGCCTGTGCTGCAGCCGCTCGCTGAACAGCAGTCATTCCTTCAACATTGACGATTGAGGTTGTTTTAACACCAAAGGATGGCTCTACCGGTCGAGATAAAGAGTTCTGTTCAGATTGAGGATTGATTTGTTTTGATCCAGGCATTTTTTCAGCACGTTCAAAAGCCTGTTCTAACCAAGCAGGTGGCTTTGCCGGTGTTATTACTTTTTTTCTTGGAACTCCCGCTACAGGACCTAATATTGGTTCGTAACGACCATCTTGTTGATCAGTGACTAAAGATCCAACCCAAGTGTCGGACGCTAGATCGTTGCTAGTTTGTCTTTTGTCTAATGGTTTATTGACCTGTACGGTTGAATTTAACTCACTGGTCGTGGAGCGCAACTCAGCTATATCAGAAAGTGAACTTGTCGATTGCATACGACTAATAGCTGATTCGTCATAATCAATAGCTGAAATAATTTCAACGCCACCCGGAACTTTCTTATTACCCAATATAACCGCATCAGCACCCTGTTCTAGCTTGACCAGTGACAAGGCTTCTCGCATAGTTGGGGCAAATGTTCGTTTAATTTTCATAATTCATCCTCGACTTCAGCCCACTATTTAAACTAACCAGTTAATCCTGATTGTGGCGCACCAATACTGGCAATCACTTTTAATTGTTTATCGTCTGGAACTTCGTCATAGCTCAGTACGTGTAACTCTGGAATCGCATGTCTTACCATGCGTGCCAGAAACGATCTTAAGTTTTGTGACAGTAGCAATACGGCGGGGTCACCTTTTGCTAACTGGTTTTCAGTCGCTTCGCGTAATGAACTGTGTATCATTTGTGTCATCCCTGGCTCAAATGCCCTAACAGTTCCATCCTGTCCTTGTACCGATTGTTGCAATATCTGTTCCAAATTTGGATGAAGTGTCATAATCGCTAGCTCTGATACCATTCCATAGATATTCTGAACGATTAAACGCCCGAGACTAATACGAACATGCGCCGTCAAAATGACGGCATCTTGACTCCGAGTCCCCTGCTCTGCCAATGTTTCGGCGATCGTACGTAAGTCTCGAATGGGAATACGTTCCTGTAACAAGTTTTGTAACACCTTAACAATCACCCCAAGCTCCAACACTTTAGGCATCAGGTTATCCACTAGCTTTGGCGCACTGCGTTTAAGCACATCAATTAATTCCTGTACCTCTTCGTGGCCAATTAATTCGTGTGCGTTGTCCTGCAGTAGTTGACTCAAGTGGGTTGCGATAACGGTAGAGGTATCCACTACGGTATAACCCAAAGTTTGGGCATGGTCACGTTGAGCAGGCTCTATCCAAACTGCTTCAAGCCCAAAAGCTGGATCTTTAGTCGGTGTGCCCACCAGTTCACCATAAACGGTGCCAGGATTGATGGCCATGTCTTGTCCTGGTTGAACCTCAGCCTCTCCCATCGGTACACCTAATAGACTGATTCGATAGGTATTGGGTGACAGGTCCAGGTTGTCTCTTATATGCACGGGCTGAATCAAGAAGCCTAGATCCTGAGACAGTTTTTTACGTACTCCTTTGATTCGAGTCATGAGTTCACCTCCTTGTCTTTCGTCCACTAAAGGAATTAAGCCGTAACCCACTTCTAAACCAATAATATCGACGGTATGAACATCATCCCAGCTCAAATCTTTTTGTTCGGACCTAGGTTCAATTTCAACAGGTGCCGTTTCAACTATCTCAACTTGCTTTTGCTTTTGATGCAACACGTAGGCCATTCCACCAGCAATGGTCGCAATCGTTAAGAAGGCAACGTTAGGCATACCGGGAATGATGCCGATCAAACCCATGATGACTGCAGAGACAATCAGTGCCCTAGGATCGTTAAACATTTGGCTGAAAACCTGACTCGACATCGATTCAGAAGTCGATACGCGGGTGACAATAATTGCAGTTGCGGTCGATAGCACTAAGGAGGGAATTTGCGCTACTAGACCGTCTCCAATCGTCAGCAGCGTATAGTTTTTCATTGCAACGCCAGCGGCTAAATCATGTTGAAAGATGCCAATCAGTAAGCCACCAATCATATTAATAAACAAAATCAGGATGCCAGCAATGGCGTCACCACGAACAAATTTACTCGCACCATCCATCGAACCATAAAAATCAGCTTCCTGTGACACTTCGCTGCGACGGAGGCGAGCTTCATCCTGGCTGCATAAGCCGGCGTTTAAATCGGCATCAATTGCCATTTGCTTGCCAGGCATCGCATCCAAAGTGAAACGTGCACTTACTTCAGACACACGGCCCGCTCCCTTTGTGACGACAACAAAGTTAATAATGACCAGAATCGCAAACACGACCAGACCCACGGCATAGTTACCGCCAATTACGAAATCGCCAAAGGCTTCGATTACTTTGCCTGCCGCAGCACTACCAGTATGGCCTTCGAGTAAAACTACTCGAGTTGAGGCAATATTCAAAGCCAGGCGAAGTAATGTAGCGATTAATAATATGGTTGGAAAAACGGTGAAATCGAGCGGTCGCATGGCATATACCGATACCAACAAAACCACAAGCCCAAAAACTATATTGAAGGTAAACAACATATCAAGCATTAGTGGTGGCAATGGGATAACGACCATTGCGAGCATCATGATAACGATGATTGGCGCCGCTAGACCCTGTCCATTAATGGACTTTAAATGCCCAAGTACTGATCCACTGGCCATCGTTAAACCTCCTCTTCAGGTGACATATAAGAGTTAGGGCGTTTTGGCATAACCAGTCCCTGCTGTCTTGCCGTTCTTAGCTGAAAAACAAACGCCAGTACCTGAGCTACAGCAAAAAAAAGTTCTCCAGGAATTTCTTTTTTTAATTCACTTTGAGCATATAGTGCTCGTGCTAAAGGAGGGGCTTGAAATATTTCAACTTCATTTTCTTGGGCGATTTCCCTAATACGAAAAGCAATTAAATCTTTACCCATTGCCACCACGATTGGTGCAGTCATACTTTCATGGTGGTATTTCAAGGCGATTGCGTAATGGGTTGGATTGGTAATAATGACATCGGCATCAGGTACCGCATCCATCATTCTTCGTTGCGCCATTTCTTGTTGCATCTGTCGGACCTTAGATTTGACCTCAGGCTTGCCTTCAGTATCTTTCATTTCGTCACGAACTTCTTGCAACGTCATCTTAAGGTTTTTAGAGTGGTCCCAGAGCTGAAATGGTACATCAATAGCAACAATCAAAATAAGACTGGAAGACACGACCAGAAAGCACATGCCAATAAGCCAAGCACCTTGATGCAATGCAGCGCCTAATGGCAAAGCACTTAAACCCAAAAATTCATATTTATTAGCCCACAAAAAGATAACCGCAATGGATGACACACATACAAGCTTCAACAAGGCTTTAACTAATTCCATTAATCCTTTAGTGCCAAACATCCGTTTAAAACCACTAATCGGATTAACCCTACTGGCTTTGAATGCCATTGAATCTGCACTAAATGACCATCCACCCAGTGCCATAGGTGTGAATAGTGCTACCACTGTCATTACAAATAGAAAGGGACTAATGCCAATAAGCGCATCAAACACAGTTACTTCCATTCTTGACAGCAAACTTTTAGTGTCAAAAATTTCAGTCCGAGATAAACGAAGCCCCTTTTCTATCATCATCGAAATACTGCCAATCATGTATGAGCCAAGCGTCAGTAAGCTAGCTGATCCAATCACCATAATTGCCATGCTGTTCAAATCTTTGGAACGCGGAACCTGACCTTTTTTCTTAGCGTCATCTAACTTTTTGGGGGTTGGGTCTTCTGTTTTTTCCTGTCCACTTTCACTTTCTTCAGCCATATCACAAGCCCCCAATGCTTTGAGATAACTGCATCGCTTCTAACATCATCTGATTAAAGCGTGGTAAAAACCCAGGCAGTATCAACATTAAGATCACGAACCCAAGAAACATAGTAATAGGAAAGCCTACTGAAAATATATTCAACTGAGGCGATGCGCGGGTCATAACGCCCAGACAAATCGTCACCACTAGCATAGAAATTATGGCCGGTATGGCAACCCAGATTGCGCCGATAAACATTTGACTACCCCAGCTGGCGATAGCCCAGAAACTTTCCCGCTCTATGCCTGTGGGCGAGATAGGTAATGTTTGAAAGCTATTTACGACAAGCTGAATGAGCATCAGGTGGCCACCGAGCGCTAAGAATAATAAGGTCCCAATGATCACCATCAGTTGGGCTATGACGGGCACACTGACGCCATTATTGGGGTCAATCATAGAGGCAAAACCGAGTCCCATACTCATCGCAATAACTTCACCTGCAATCATCAGCGATCCGAATACAAGCTGCAGTGTAAACCCCATGGCGAAACCGATAAGAATTTGCTGAACCGATATAAACAAACCCGCTAACGACAACGCTTCCACTTCCGGTACTGCCGGCAATAAAGGTAAAACAAAGACTGAAATGGTTAAGGTTGCTATTATTTTAATCCGTTTTGGTACCATTCGAGTCCCTAACACAGGCATTGACATTAGCATGGCGCCTATACGCATAAACGGCCACATTAATGAACCAACAAATGCTGTAGCCTGTGCGAATCCGACGTCCATTAATTAGCCTATTAATCCTGGAATATCGAGATAGAGCTGACGGCTAAAATTGACTAATAAGTTCAGCATCCAAGGGCCTGCAATTAAAATGGATAGTAATAACACCAAGAGTTTAGGAATAAAACTCAGCGTTTGTTCGTTAATGGACGTTGCCGCTTGAAACATACCAATGAGCAGGCCAATGGCCAATGCCGACAGCAACATAGGAGCGGCAATCAGTGCGATCAGATAAAGTGTTTTCTGTGATATGTCGATGACTGTGTCGGGTGACATGATTAAGTCGCCACCAGAAAACTTGATGCTAATGTACCCATTATGAGTGACCAACCATCAATTAAAACAAATAACATTAACTTGAAAGGCAAAGAAATAATCATCGGTGACAACATCATCATTCCCATCGACATCAGAACGCTTGCTACGACAAGGTCAATGACTACAAATGGAATGAACACTAGAAATCCAATTTGAAATGCTGTTTTCAATTCACTCGTGACAAATGCAGGCATCAATAGGGAGAGCGGTGTGTCTTCTGGAGATTGAATCTCAGTAATACCCGCAATGTCAGCAAACATTCGAATATCATCTTCACGAGTTTGTGCCAACATGAATGATTTAAACGGACCTACGGCTTGGTTAATCGCATCAATGGCCGATAGATTTCCGTCCAGATAAGGCTGAATTGCTATAGTATTTACCTGGTCCAACACGGGCGACATAATAAAGAAAGTCAGGAACAAAGATAAGCCAAGCACAATTTGATTCGAAGGTGTTTGAGCCGTTCCAAGCGCCTGACGAAGAATAGATAAGACTATGACAATTCGGGTAAATGACGTCATCATCAGTAAAATCGCTGGTAACAGCGTCAGCACTGTCATTAACGCCAGAATCTCGAGCTTTACCGTATAAGTAGCACCATCACCCACCCCACCATCTACCGATACTGCTGGAATACCGGCAGACTGAGCGTAAACTTCAGGAATTAAAAGTGAAGCCAATATTAGCCATACTAGCTTCATTTTTCTCCAATACTTGCGAGTAATTGAGCGAATTTACTTTGCACGATTTGAGTTGACCTAGGCGCTAACGCTTCTGCATCCACCGCTTTAGTAAGCGTATGCAATTTATCCATTCGACCCGAACTAAGCCCTACTAAAATTTGTTCACCGCCGACTTCGAGTAACACCACTCTCTCTCGCGCACCCAAATTGAGTCCTGCAATCACCTTGATCAATCCAGTTTGACTTTGTGGTGTTAGATTCATTTTTTTGATAATCCAAGCCAACACGAATATAACTAAAACTACTAGAATCAACCCCCCCGTTAACTTTAACAAATAAGATGAGGATAATGGCTCTATAGAACTAGTTTTTGAAGCACCACTTTGCTCAGCAAATAATGTCATCGGCAGTAACCAGAAGCTAAAAATTAGCGTTTTCATAGTTATCAAACTACTCGCCTTAACGTAAATTTTTAATTCGATCAGCGGGACTGATAACATCAGTTAACCGAAGACCAAATTTTTCATTGACCACAACCACTTCACCATGAGCTACAAGCGTTCCGTTAACAAGCACATCCATTGGCTCTCCTGCGAATCGGTCTAGCTCAACTACCGACCCTTGATTGAGCTGTAAAAGGTTACGGATACTTAGTTGAGTGCGCCCTATTTCCATTGCGATAGTGACGGGTATATCCAGTATAACGTCTAACTTTACATCACCACCCAACTCAGTTGATGCACTAATGGGTGTTGCTTTTACCTGCTCGAAATCATCGTTTATAGAACCCGTTTGCCCCTGCTTTGTTATAGCATCAGCCCCTTCACCGGACGATGCGTCCTGGTCATCGATTTCCTCAGTTTCATCGCTCATTAGTTTCTCCCAATACAGAGTGTTAACGTTAAATCAGAGTCTAAATATTAATTCAATTAAACTCGTTCCTTCTTAGGGTCAGATAGTGGTTGTTTATTTACCACAGTGGCATTTTTTATACCTGAATTTTCTGGATCGTAAATCTCAACGATACTCTCAATCTTGACCGCAGCATTACCCTGATGAACGCCATATTGGCCGTGCATAATCGGCATGTTTTCAGCCAGCAACATCACTTGATCAGGCATCTCAATAGGAATGATGTCACCCGCTTTAAAATTAAGGAGGTCAGATATTTTTAATGTTTTTGAAGCAAATATAGACTGTATCGAAATTGGTGCATGAAGCAGTTCTTCCTTCAACAATACAGCCCATCGTCCATCGACGTCTCCTCTATCACTTTGCACACCGGCATCCAGCATCGTTCGGATAGGTTCAATCATCGAATAAGGATAAACAATATGAATATCGCCCCCACCGCCTTCAAGCTCTATACGAAAGCTGGAAACAACTATGACCTCTGTAGGAGTTACAATATTAGCCATGTGAGGATTAACCTCATGATTGTGATAGGCATAGTTCACATTCATCACTGGCTCCCAGGCTTTTACTAAATCATCGAAGCACATGTGCACGACTTTTTCGATAACTCGCAGCTCAGTCGCTGTAAATTCACGCCCTTCAATTTTGGCGTGAATACTGCCATCACCACCAAAATAATTATCAACTAAAATAAACACCAACTTTGGGTCCATCATGATAACGCCAGTACCTCGTAAGGGTTCCATTTTGAACAGGCTTAAACTGGTAGGGACAAAAAGTTTATGGATGTACTCAGAGAATTTAACCATCTTGATCCCCTGAACTGAAATCTCGGGTGTTTTGCGTAACATAGCAAAAAAACTCACACGAAAATAACGAACGAATCGTTCGTTAATCATTTCAAGTGTTGGAAGTCGCCCTCTAACAATTCGCTCTTGGTTGTTAAAGTCGAATGAACGAACTTCTGCAGGGTCTAAAATATCATCACTAGAGGTATCAACCTCACCATCATCAACACCACCTAACAATGCGTCAACTTCATCCTGACTGAGAATATCCGTACTCAAAACAGGTACCTATTGCATTACAAAGTCGGTAAAGAAGACGTTATCTACTTCCCCACCCGAACCAAAGTTATTAATGACTGACTGCACCATATTGAGTACGTCTTTTTGTAATTTTTCTTTACCTTCAGGCGCACGAAGTACTAAAGATTTTTGCTTACCGAACAAGACAATTAAATTGTTTCTAATTAACGGTTTGTGTTTTTCTAAATCGGCTGCCACGTCTTCATTAAAGGTTAAAATCTTCATTGAAATCTGTAGAAAACCTACTGAATCTTCAGGGTCAAGATTGACCGTAAAGGCCGGCTTAAGATCAACATAGAAAGGGTCTTCCTTAAGCTCTACTTTAACTAGGTTTTCTTGCAATTCACCTGCATTATCTGTCCCTATTAAAATTAAAGTACCAGCTACTGTGCCACCGATTAGGAGCAAGGCAGCGACTACGAGTAACATGATTTTTTTCTTGTTTCTGCCCTGATTGTTGGCTGCACCGGCTTCTTCTTTATCTACCATTTATTTTCCCCTGTTCAATGCTTATAGTCGTTGCCTATTCACAATCTATACAAGAGTCATGCCAATATTTATTACCGTTAAATTTCAACAACTTAAATTAATTCTTTATTCAAAGACATTTTTTTGACCCGATTAATCTCCATCTAGAGACAAAAAAATGTCACCAATAATTGTTTACTTTTTTTAGATCTCGTTTAACTGTTAAATGCGATAAGAACTGTCTCATGACATAAATTTAAAACACTATTAAGAGCTCAATAATCGTTCAACCTGAACGGTATCCAAATATAAGATTTCACTCTGATTATCAGTGGGATAAATCTTTACTGTGACAGTTTAAGTTAAAGAAGTTAATGCAATGTACCGTAAAAAGACTGACTAATTTAAATTAATTAGCCCTATCGTTTTTAACAGTATTAAAGAGCCTATTAAACCCATTGTTAGCAGGCAACAGAGGTTAGGCCCAGTTTTCATCAACCAATATAAAATGGAGCTTTGGTTAGTGAATTGGTTAGGCGAAAAAATCAACTAAAGAGTCTGGTAAGTTTGCCTGCACTGTCATTGAAAGTTTATCAGCGTCGGGCGCCACATCGGAATCTAATCCATCGTTTGCGTCAGTACCGTTTCCAAACTGAGCCGCATTTTTTTGTTGATCACTTTGATGGGATACATCTACATTAACATTTTGATACCCTGCATCCTGTAGAATCTCTCTTAATCGATAACTGGCACTATCAACCATATCTCGTGTTTGGGCGTGCTGCGTGTTAATAGTTACATTAGTAACGTCATCTTTTACCAGAATTTGAATATCCATTTTTCCAAGCGAGGGTGGGTCAAGACGAATCGTTGCTAAGTGCTGCTTTTGATTGAGCATCAAAGAGACACGATCACCCAGTGCACTTCCCCATTCAGCCGAACTATTGGGGTTAGTCATCAACAATTTTTCAAGATTACCGGACAAGACTGAAGTCAAAATGGGGTTAGCGTTAATCGGATTAGCCAATGTAGATTGTAAACGAGTGCTAGCCGAATCAGATGCTGAGTGCTGCAAAGCATTAAACGCAAGTGTTTTAGTGGTTAAAAAATCAAATTCGTCATTGTCCAAAAATGGTGCGTTGCTTTCAAGCTGAACACTGTTGCTTAGAGTTCCTTGGGGATTAAGTCCTTCAGTAATAGTCTGAACAACACGAGTGGCCTGTGACGATTGTTGTAATGGTTTAATCCGGTTATTTCTTTCGAGCGCAACAGGGGCACTTAGGTCAACCCAAAACGGCAAAGAATTTCCATTTGCGGGCAAGTTTTCGCCGATACGAGTAATTGTTGCCTGATGATTAATTAAGTCTTCATGAATAGCGAACTCATTACCCATTTGAGTTACATCGGTAATAGAATTTTCATCAGCCATTAAGTCGGTTGCATTGTTTTTGATTTCCGTACTTTCAGTTAGTAGTAGGCTGCTACCAGCATCTGCAGATAAAGTCTTCTTCATCATTAAACCAAAGTCTTCACTATTAACATTTTTGGCAACGTCGATTTTTGATGATATTGTTGTATTTAAATTTTTTTCTGATGTTGGCACTGCATTTAATTTTATATTAGTGAGTAATGCATTCATTATTTTATCCAGTCAGGAATTTAACCGTCTATCCTCCTCAGGAGTGAATTTATAATTTTAGACCCCGATGAGAGAGATGCTGTTTAGTCTTCATGCATCATATGTGCCATGTCACAGCCCTGATAATATTTATTCTAATTTCGAATTTTACGTTGATACAATTCATCCATCACTTTTTGTTCTATTTTTTCTTCCTTGAAACGTTCGACCTTATTTAAATTATCAACAGCCTTATGCATTGCTTTTAAATTGACTCGCGTTAATTGCCAAATCTTCCACTTATGATCCAATGCCTGTCTTCGCATGGTCACAATTTCTCTCTGTTGGATAATAGTTTGATCCAGTTGATCGATAAAACGTTTAAACTCCTGTAACTCGAATGAAGAATAGGTAACATTTTTTATCGATTGCTTATGCATATATTCAGTTTTATAAGATTTTAACTGCTTTACTTTTTTTAACTCGATTTCTAATTCATTTTTAGAGGTTGTCATAGCTTTTAAGGCTAACTGTTCTTTTTTATTAGTGTGAGAAACTAGTGGTTTGAGACGATCAGTTCGCTTCATAACCGACCGACTCTAATGGTGGCTGAACGGGTTGTGGTGACGACAACTCGGTGGATATTGGATCGGATGGTCTGAGAACAATTTCTAACTGGGAGTAGCTTTCAGAAAAAGCAACCGGTTGCTTCATGTCTTGAGACAAAAAAGCTTTGAATTCAGGCTGCATGTTAACCGCATAATCAATGCTGGCGTCCGTTCCTGGTTGGTAAGCGCCTACATTGATCAAATCACGATTTTGTTGGTAACGACTGTAAGTACTTTTAAAGGTTTGCATGAGTCTGAGATGCTGTGGAGAAACGATATGAGGGGCAAGACGACTAATAGACGCTTCAACATCGATAGCCGGATATTGACCCGATTCTGCTAGTTCACGAGATAATACAATATGTCCATCCAGTATTGCACGAGCAGCATCAGCAATAGGTTCGTTATGATCATCACCTTCAACCAATACGGTATAAAAAGCGGTAATAGAACCTGCATCACTTGCACCATTTCCTGCTCGCTCTACTAATTGAGGTAACTTGGCAAAAACAGACGGTGGATAACCTTTAGTGGCCGGTGGTTCGCCAATGGATAAAGAAATTTCTCTCTGAGCTTGTGCAAAACGAGTGAGTGAATCCATTAGCAGTAAAACGTGCTTACCCTGGTCGCGAAAGTATTCAGCAATGCTAGTTGCCTGCATCGCACCATGAACTCTCATGAGGGGAGATGCATCAGCTGGGGCTGCAACGACGACTGATTTTTTTAACCCCTCGTCACCTAAGATTTCTTCTACGAATTCCTTCACTTCTCGCCCTCGTTCACCAATGAGTCCAACAACGACAACATCGGCTTCAGTATATTTCGTCATCATACCCAGCAGTATACTTTTACCCACCCCACTTCCAGCAAACAAACCCATACGTTGTCCTCTGCCTATCGTTGATAAAGCGTTGATGGCCCGCACACCGACATCCAATACATCTCGGATGGGGCTACGATTAAGTGGGTTGATTTTTTGCCCTTCTAAAGGCGTTTTATACATTGAGTAAATCGGACCTTTGTTGTCCAGTGGGTGACCCTGTCCATCGATAACCCTACCCAACAATTCAGGACCAACTGAGACATCTGATGAATTTCTCGTGGGAATAACTCTAGCGTTTGGGACTAATCCTCTTACTTCACTAATGGGCATCAAGTAAAGAATTTCACCAGAAAACCCGACAACTTCTGTTTCGACTCGATCACCATTTTCAGTAACAACATCGCATCGAGCACCAATAGGAGCCTGGCAACCCACTGCTTCCAACGTTAAGCCCACCATTCGAGTGAGTGTGCCCTCAACAACTGGCATACCCGCGAATGTTCCGCGTTTGGCCACTCGTTGAAGTGCATTACACCATTGAACGATTGCCTCTTCAATTAATGGTTCGGCTTGTTCAGGTTGGTTAGGAGTTGGATCCATTTTTGCTATTTAATCTTCTTCACGATTACCACCAAGCACTAAAGAGGCCAATGCTGCAAGTCGGTTTTCCAATGTCGCGTTGATGTTTGATGATTCTGATTTAATTTTGCAACCACCTGGAGTAATCATTGCATCTTCAATGAGCTTCCAACTTTGCTCTTCGTTATCAGCTTCAATCAATAATGCCTCTCGAACTAAAACGGCATCTTCTGGGTGTAAAAATATACGAATGGCCCGTGCGTTGCCAGGTAATAATTCAACTAAATCACGGATCAATCCAATAATTTCCCCGGGTTCAATTTTTAGCTCTCGCTTCACCAATTGTTGCGCTAGGCTAACAGCCACTTGACTTAATTGTTGCTCCACTTCTTTATTAAGCGACTTGATTGGGTGTTCTAGAAAGTTAATAAGCTGCAGTAATCGATTCTGAATTTCAATAGACTTGGTAGAGGCTATTTTCAATCCTTCTTGATACCCCTCGTCTTGGGCATCTTTACGCCACTGTTCAATTTCATTGGCCGTTGGAATACTCCGACTTTGTTCCTGGCTAGAGTCAGCCACAACATCACGATGTCTAATCACTTTATCAGGACCCGCCGTCATATCGGGGGCTTGCCACTTTTTGGCTTGACTCATTTAAACCATTTCCTCACCACCGCCACCGAGTATCAATTCTCCAGATTCTTCCAACCGGCGAGCAATGGTTAAAATTTCTTTCTGGGCTGCCTCAACTTCACTGAGCTTAACGGGCCCTTTGGCCTCCATGTCCTCTACTAACATTTCAGCTGCGCGTGACGACATGTTTTTAAGAAACTTCTGTTGAAATTCATCTTCAATTCCTTTCAAGGCGAGCGTTAGCAGGTCGGTTGATACTTCACGCATCATCGTTTGCATACCACGGTCATCAATCTCTCGAAGGTTATCAAATACGAACATCAGGTCTTGAATCTTAGTCGCAAGATTTTCATTGTCAGCTTTGAGTTCTCCCATGAGTTTCGCTTCTATTGAGGGATCTAATAGATTTAAAATATCTGCAGCGGTCTTTTCACCACCCACCATCGATGACTTAACGTTTTCATTATCACTAAAATACTGTTCCATGATCGAATCTAGCTCCTTGATAGCGGCCGGTTGAACACCATCGAGTGTTGCTATGCGCATTAATATACCTGACCGCGTATTTTCGGGCAGGTGGGTTAATACTTTTGAGGCACTATCTGGCTCAAGATAAGACATTACAATCGCAATAATCTGAGGATGTTCAAACCGGATAATTTCAGCGATCGATTTAGGATCCATCCATTTCAATGACTCTAACCCATTACTACCGCTACCCATCAAGATCCGATCAATCACGTTACCAGCCTTATCACCCAGCGCCTTCTCAAGCATACTGCGAATGTAATTGTCAGTGCCTATTCCAAATGCGGTTTGGGATTCAAGCATTTCTAAGAAATTATTGATGACATGCTCCACCATAGGACGAGATATATCATCCATATTAGCCATGGTTGAGCCAACCATCTGAACTTCTTTTGGATCCATATGACGAAGTATTTCTGCAGCAACCTCTTCGCCAAGCGTCAACAGCAAAATACCGGCTTTTTCACTACCCGATAACTTTTTTACTGCATTGTCTTTTTTTTGGGCTTCGGCCATTACTATTCACTCACCCAATTTTTCATCACATTGGCCACGCGCGCTGGGTCCTCTAATACCAATGATCGTGCCATGTCGACTTTTTGATCATAGGTTGCGTCCTTTCTTCGCATGTTCGCAGCTTGATTATTGGGGTCTTCAGATAAATGGGATAACGCCATGGGGTTCCCTTCTCCTCCTTGAGATATTGAGGATGCGTTACCCGTGTTATTATTGGTTGCTAGTGCCTGAGATTGGGCGTCAACTTCAATTCTATTGGGTAACAGTGTTCTCAGAAAAGGTCGTCCAAAAATCAAGTAAATGATCAGTAGGCCAATTGCGCCAAACACTTGTTTTGCTAGGTTAAGTATCCATACTTCATGTAAAATGCTTTTCCACCAAGGCATTTCAGCAATAACTTCTGGCTCTATCTGCAAGAATGACGTGTTAATTACACTCACTGAATCACCCCGGTTCACATCAAAGCCAATCGTTTCTTTCACTAGCGTAACAAAACGTGCAATGTCCTCATCTGAATAAGCTGTTTTTTCGGTGCTGCCATCAGCCATAATGGTTGATTTATCGTCAATGACCACCGCAACTGACAGGCGCTGAATAGAACCAACTTGACTATTGGTATGACTGATAACCCGGTCAACTTCAAAATTGCGTGTCGACGAACTATTTTGGCTAGTGGGTGTCGTTTCTTTGACTTCAACTGTATCTTGGTCAGTCTTTGCTTCAGTGGTGGCTTCAACGGGTGGCTTATTACTTAAAGCGCCGGGAATACCAAGCACATTAGACAAACTGGTATTTTTTTCTTCCGATATTTGTTCACTTCTAATAACACTTCGTTCAGGATCAAAAGCTTCCCTCGTTGATTCTATTACAGCAAAATCAAGTTGTGCTGCGACTTGCGCATTTACCTTACCGTTACCGACTATTGGTTGTAGTAATTTAATAATTCGGTCTGCCATATTATCTTCGAGCAAACGAGAATAGTCATATTGTTTGTTTGTTTGCGCCATGCCGGCATCATCATCCTGCGTCAACAAACGACCAAACTGGTCTACAACGGCCACTTCACCACCCTCTAACATAGGGATGCTAGCTGCCACCATTTGAACTATTGCATCGACTTGTCCTGGACTTAAGACTCTCCCTGGGTAGAGCTTAATAACGACAGATGCACTCGGCTTGATACGATTACGTATAAAGATTGACTGCTTCGGGATTGCTAAATGTATGCGAGCCTTTTCAACACTGCGGATAGACTCGACTGATCGCACAAGCTCAGCTTCTAGTGCATGATTGTACCGTGCGGTTTCAATAAATTGACTCGTACCTAAGCCCTGATCCCCTTGTAACATTTCCATCCCTAAGGTAGTTGCACTGGGCAAACCTTGGGCAGAGACTTTTAACCGAGCCTCAGGCAGCTTGGCCTGATCCACCATGATGGAACCTGAGCTGGCATCCAATTTAAAATCAATATCATTTGATCTCAACAAATCAACAATTTGTGCCGTATCCTGTCCTGACATATTACTATAAAGTGGCGCATAATTAGGTTCTGATGTCCAAAGAGCAACAACGGTGCCAATGGCTACTGCAGCCGCTAATCCTATTAACCGCCCGAAATGACGAACTGCACGAGATTGTGCAAAGGCATCAATGGGATTCATCGATGAACCAGTCGAGACTCCTCCGTTATTTTGACTCTGCATTGGCTGTTGCTTTACTCCTGTTTCAGCCATCAGGTTATACCGGCATATTCATAACATCTTGGTACGCATTCAGTAGCTTGTTACGGACTTGAGTCAGTGCTTCGAATGAAATCCGTGATTTTTGAACTGCAATCATCACTTCCGATAAGTCAACGTTATCATCACCCATTTCAAATGCTTTCTTCATATTACCAGCATCCATCTGAGTTTCGTTCACCTGGTTAATGGCTTTCGACATCAGGCTTGAAAAACTCTTGCCATCGTCAAGTGTTGGATTAACAGGCTGCATTTTGCCTTGTGATATAGATTCAAGTGATTGCATTTGGCTAATTAGACTAGCTTGGCTAATATTATTCATTACTATCTCCTTCAGTCATCTTCTTGACGAATTGAATGGGGGATTGCCCCCTCTGTTTTGATATCAATTTAAAAAGTAATTTTTTTGACTTTTTATTCATGAGTATCGCCATTTATCACTATTTAAATGATGCATTGCAACATTCAAGCCAAGTTTATGTCATGGATAAACTTGGCACTTAGGTCAAAAAAACTTTCTGCATTAAGTAATGAAGCTAAGTAATTGTTTGGTTCAAAAATGATCGATAATAGTGATGTGAAAAAACTCTGTAACCCTTTTTAGACAAAATGTGACTGATAAATCTATTTAACTCACATTCAAAAAGCGTGAAGAAATTAGACTATGTATTTCCTTTGGGACATCACATATCGATTATCAAATCATATTTTTTAAATTTATTATTCAGTCACTAGGGCACCTGCATCACGTAACCGAGCCAGTTTGTAACGTAAGGTTCTGGGACTGATACCTAACTTTTCCGCCGTTTTTTTACGACTGCCTTTAAACCCTCGAAGGGTGTCAATAATGACTTCGGTCTCTCTATCGCGTAAATCATTATGTAAAATACCGCTATCGTTATTCGATAAATTCATAGTCGATTGACTGGTGGTGTCTAACGACGATGATTCAATCATGATATCAGACACATTAATATCATTGCCCTGTTTGAGAATGAGCGCTCTCTGAATGACATTATCGAGCTCTCGTACATTGCCACTCCACTGATGTTGAAGTAGTCGTTCACAAGCCTCCTCTGAAATTTGAATTTTTTGCCCAGCAGCACGGTTATATTGTTCAAGAATTTTTTGCACTAAGGGCATAATGTCACCTACACGTTCGCGTAATGGCGGAATAGTGATCGGAAAAACATTAAGACGGTAGTAAAGATCTTCACGAAATCTCTTTGCTATAACTTCTGCTTTCAAATCTCTATTGCTGGTCGCTATGATCCGAACATTAAGCTGTATCATTTTCGAACTACCAAGACGTTCGACTTCCTTCTCTTGTATCACTCGTAGTATTTTAGCCTGAAGCGCAAGATCCATCTCGGTGATCTCATCCAGCAATAAAGTCCCCCCTTGTGCTTGCTCAAATTTGCCAGCACTTGATTTTACGGCACCAGTGAAAGCTCCTTTATCGTATCCAAACAAAGCTGCTTCTAACATATTTTCAGGTATAGCAGCACAGTTAATGGCAATAAATGGTTGAACTTTTCGATTAGACTGCTGATGAATATAACGCGAATACACTTCTTTTCCGACCCCACTTTCGCCGTTAAGTAAAACCGTCGCTTCTGTCTTGGCAACACGGCTCGCCATTTTCAGAGTATCAATACTGTTGGAGTCGACGGCAACTGGCGCATCATAATCGTCACTGGGTTTAATCATTTGCTTTTTTAAGGTGCTTAACAAATTATTAACGTCAAATGGTTTTACAAGGTAATCAACAGCACCTGCTTGCATTGCATCAACAGCTTGCGGTATGGAGCCATATGCCGTCATCAGAATCATTGGAATATTGAGCTGTTTTTTCTGAATGGAAGCGAGTAATTCATATCCGTTACCCGGGCTCATTTGGACATCGCTTAATACCAATGAAGCCGTATCAGTTAATAAAAATTGTTCTGCTACTTGGCCGTTTTCGACGTCTTTAAAACTGATTTTATTCAATTCAAGCATGTCACAAATGGCTTCACGTAAACCTGCATCATCTTCAACAACCAGTACATCTACCATTTTAAATATCCTCTACTAACGGCCATTTTTTATTTATTCGCCTGCATGACTAATTTGCGATTTCAAACCTTGTAAATAAGGCAATTGGATGCGAAAACGAGTACCAACACCAGGACGAGAAGCCACCCGAATGATTCCCTCATGTGATTCAATCACGGACTTGACAACGGCAAGGCCTAAACCCGTACCATCGATTTTAGTGGTAAAGAATGGGTCGAATAAATGTTGCCGCATTTTGGCGTCCATACCACACCCTCGGTCATCAACAAGGATCATTAATTGTCCCTTTTTAGACAGCACAATTTTGATGCTAATCTTTGGCTTCATATCTGATGCGTCGAGCGCATTCATACACAGGTTTCCAAGCGCACCTAACAGTGCATCCTGATTACCCTGTAACCTTAATGATCGATAATTATTTGATACGGTCAGGCTGGCGTCTTTTTGTTCCAGCATGGGAACAAGCTGTTCTTCTAGTTCAGTGAGCAATGAGCCAACAGAAAATTGGCTCATATTAAATTGACCACCATGAGCAAATACCAACATGTCATTGATTATTTTTTCAATGTGTTTGATTCTAGCCAGTGCCTTCTCACTAAATTGTAAATGGGTATCTTGGTCTAGGTTACTTTCAACTATTTGAGATAAATACAACATGGCTGATGAGAGTGGTGTTCTAATTTGATGTGCCAAACTCGCCATCATTTTCCCCATCGTCATCAAATGCCGATTTTGTTGAGCCGTGCGTTGCAGTTGACGGTTTTGGCTAACATCACTGAGCAATAAAATTTGACCCGGTGCATACCCTAAAGGTTTAGTCGAAATACTAAATTGTCGGCCATCTTCAGTTTGTAACTCACCTTGATCAAGATGCGGTAAAAATACTTGTTGAACTATTGAACGCCAAGGTTGTTGTAAAACTGAACCACCCAGAATTTGACTAGCCGCAACGTTCAGCTCGACAATGATACCGTGTGGATCTAATACCAGAACACCACCAGGAATGGCATCAATTAATGATCGTAGGTGTATGACCTGTTGGTGACTGTCGTTTTCAACACTAGCTAAAGTTGCAGGATCATTTTTTTCATTACCACTGGGAAAATTATCAGTGGGTTGATGCGATAGCCTTTGAATCGAATGGGCCGTTTGATTGAGCTGTACAACGCTCGCATCGAGTGATTCAGACAGGTGATTGAATTGGTTAAAAGCTTGTAACAAGTTTTCAATAGGTGGGCTAATCGGTAATTTTTTAGTGTTCACATAGGGCTATTAGCAAGACTCAATCCAGAACAATTTAATGCAATAGAAACAACTAGTTAAATAAATTGACAGATCATGTCGCCAGTTTAATGACGCTAATCTAGTCGCTCTATTTCATATTTGCGCATTTTCTCAACCAAAGTGGTACGCCTTACACTGAGCATTGTGGCCGCTCTGGCAACCACGTGATTAGTATTCACCAATGCTTGTTCGATTAAACTTATTTCAATGTCCGTGAGATGTTGCTTCATATCCATACCATTACTAGGCAGCTGGCTGATATGATGAGATTGATGATAGGTGGGCGAAATTGTTTCATCAAAAATGGGATCGATATCAACACAATCAGTGGATTGATATTTTTCAGGTAAATTTTTTGTATCAATCACGGTATGCGGATAAAGAATCGCTAATCGTTCCAACAGATTGGCTAGTTCACGCACATTGCCCGGCCAACTGTAATGCTGCAACATAGTAATTACTTTTTTACTCAAACGAACTGACCCTCTGTTTTCTCGTTCCATGCGCGATAATACTTCTTGTACTAAAAGCGGTATATCTTCCACCCGCTCTCGTAAAGATGAAACTTCAATTGGGAAAACATTGAGTCGATAAAAAAGATCTTCTCGAAAAGCGCCTTCTTCAATTAGAGTTTCCAATCCTCGATGGGTAGCCGCAATGACTCTAACATCTGATTTAATTGATGTATTACTGCCCACTTTTTCGTAACATCGCTCCTGCAAAACTCTCAGCAGCTTTACTTGCATCGGTAACGGCATATCACCTATTTCGTCCAAAAATATAACCCCCCCCTCCGCCAGTTCAAAACGGCCTTGCCTAGCACTAATCGCCCCAGTAAAAGCACCTTTTTCATGTCCAAACAATTCACTTTCAAGCAGTTCAGCCGGAATAGCACCACAGTTAATGGGAACAAACGGCATACTGTTACGTGAGGAAAGAGCATGAATATTACGCGCAATAACCTCCTTGCCGGTACCAGATTCTCCCAGTATGAGCACCGATGCATTGGTATCAGATACTTGATCAATCATTTGGTTGATGCCTTCAATCGATGCACTTACACCAATCAGTTGTTGGCATTCCCGATTATGAATGCGTTGTTCACGTCGATTGTGTAATCTCACTTTATCAAGCACACGAGACATGGAATAGTAATCAAATTGGAGGCTAACCCCTGCAAGATAAGGCAGTTGTATTAAGATATCGAGCTCAGATAAGTCGGCTTTTTCAGCCACAAGCACTATTGGGTACTGACATTTATCTTGCTTGTTACGTTGCAGAAAATATTGGGTGATTTCTGCAGATTCGACACTAAAAATGGCAAGGTAGCCGTTTAACTCATCCGATGAAGTGGCAAGTAGTAGTGCAGATGTAATTAAGGTCGCTTTAACTTTCATAAACTCTAAAAGAGTCATGAAAGCATGCCCCCTAGCGTCATCAGTATCGACTACAAGTACCTCATTAGTAACAGGATAACGCAAAAAAACCTCGTTTATTATGTCTGTGGATTTTTTAGGGCTTAAATTCGCCTAGACCTTCAACAATATATTTAGTAAAAAAGAGTGTAGTAGAAGATGTCAAAGATATGTCGAGTATTATAATTCTTATCGAAAATAAATGGAAAAGTGCTGTTGACTCCAACCAGTCGAGCTTTAAGCGGTTGCCTGAATGATATATCGTTAAGCCTATGATTATTAAAAATATGCACCCAAGTGTTATGACTGATGATTCTGGTAGGCCTGAGTTGCCTTTGACGCATGCATAGCCTTTCGTTGTTGAAATTTGATGGTTTGTTTAAAAACAATGAGTTTTTCAACCACTTGTTGGTTCAAATTTTGTAGATGGATCGCTTTAATATGATCAATTTGCTCGACAGACTGACTAAAGGCTTTTTCAATTAATGGTTGTCGTTTCAATTCAAGCAAATCAACCTTTTCAAAATTTTGATTGTCGAGTGCTAACAGGACGTCATCGGTCAGTTCAATGGCTAGAGTCAGTGCTAATTGGTTCGCTGATTTTGACACTGGCATAACCTAACCGATCGCCTGAGCTTCACGCAGTTTTTCAGGCACTTGATCCCAGGCCCCTTTAATCTCCAGCAATAGACGGATAGTCTCATCTATCTTCTTCGGGTCGTTGTTGGTATTGGCTTGACTAAGGAGGAGGATCATATATTCATACAGGTTGTCTAAATTTTGGGATAGCTCGCCACCCTTTTCGTGATCAAGGCAACCGCTGAGAGCACCAATAATAGAAATCGATTTACTAATTAACTCACCTTTAGCTTGTATATTCTTTTGCAGAATGGCGCCTTTAGCTTGAGCCGAACGATCTAATGCCCCCTTTAACAATCGAGTAATGAGCTCATGAGGACTCGCAAAGTTAATCGAACTATTGCTAGCAGACTGGTACTCATTAAGGGCTATTTTTGCTTGACCGTACATATTGAATTCCTATTTAATTTCTTTATTTATCGGCTTTTTTTACCAATTCTTTAAGCCAAATAACGATTAATTATCAGAATTTAATTTAGGCATGTTTTTTAGTTGCGTTGTCAGGAATGAACTGGTGGTTTGAAACCGTGCAACCAAACCGTCTAAAGCAGAAAACTGAGCAATGAGACGGGACTCAATGGATTCAATGCGTAAATTTAAGGTAGCACGTTCATCAGAAATATTGGTTATTGAACTCGTTAACGAACTCTCACGCGCGCTAACAAAGCCTGTTTTGTCTAGAAAACCTTTTAACAAGGTATCCAGAGTATCGGCAATGCCCCTCGAAAAGGATACATTGCCCTGAGGTCCTGTGTTATTGGCATTAATACTTAAATTGAGACCGCTACTATTACCCGTATAGCTTGATAGTGACTGCCCGCTGCCTCGGGCAGACTGATTATCTATTTTACCCACGGTATCTAAACCTGGGGTACCCGCGCCAACCGTCATTCCGAAATCAGCGCCAACATCAGTATCGACCGAAGTAAACTCGATATTAGATACTGAGCCAAAGCGGTTAGATTGAAATTGAAATTGATTGTTTGAATCGTAATTAACGGTAACTGACGCTCCAATTAATTTCAAATTGGCCGAGTCATTAATTTGTGCCTGCAAATGCGCAGCAAGGTCTGCACCACTGGTATAAGTTCCCTGAGCCAAGATAATTGAGCTAACATTTGAGCCATTTACTTTTAACTTAAATTGGTCATTGTTGGCATCTACAACTAAAGATGTGGCGACATTACTCGAATAAGAACCCTGAGTGGCGACCGTGTCGATATTAACTGAGTAGGCCCCTGCTTTTGTTTCACTTGAAGCGCTGCCGTACTGAACATCGTTGTCCGTTGGGCGACCCTCGGCAATAAACAATGATTTGACCAGCGCAGGATCACTCGCAAGCACCTCATCGAGTTTTTTATTATTGATATTGATGGTGCCATCGACATAAGTCGAAATTCCAATATTACTTAAAGAACGAATATCACCCGACAAACCGTCAACCGGACGGCTGAGTGCGTTACGTAACTGATTGGCAATACTGCGAACCGTAAAGTCTCCAATTAATACGCCATTAGAAGTCGAACCCAGGGTAAAGTCAGTGAGTGAATCAATCTGTGTCACTAGGTCATTATAGCCTTGGACAAAGCCAACAATTGACTGTTTCACCTTGGCTTTGTTTTCAGTTACATCTAAACTAACCCGCTTGCCTGTTTCAGCTTTCAAGAGATTTAACGTTACCCCGTCAATGGCACCAGACACTGAGTTTGTATCTCGCGTAATACTTAAACCATTGACTAATAGAGCAGCATCTTTAGCCACCGTCGTTTGGATCGCACTCCCTTGGGCATCACTATTAAAAGCAAAACGAGACAAGCCGATATTATCAATATTATTTCCATCGGCATCACCCGTTACGCTAATTTCCATACTATTTTTAGCGCCTGTATTGTCTGATGTGAGCACCATACGAAAACCCGAACCATCATTAACAATAGAGGCCTGCACGCCATAACGACCATCGTTAATGTAGTCGCGTAATCCCGACAGTGTCGTATTGTTATTGGCAGCACTGACAGCGATAATTTGCGTCGCCTTAGCGGTATCGGCGGCAAAGCCATACGTGTCGGTCGACGTAGTGCCAAACTTAATGTTCAGGCTACCAGTACCCACAGAATCATTAATTGAACTGAAACCAGCATCAGCGCTGGTGGCCAGGGCATGCGCACCTGCCAGTGATGTTACCTCAACCGAATATTGACTAATGTCGGCTGTATTAGTGACAGTGGCGCTAAATAAAGTGACGTCAGACTGAGTGGCTGACTTGGTGTCAAACGTGCTCGGTGACTTCAAGCCAATCAAACTATTTTGGAATAAGGCGAGGGAACTTCGCAGAACGCCAAAAGCTGACAATTCTGTCGTCAAACGCTGTTCTTTTAGGTTTAACCGACTTTCAGCCGGCGCACGCTCGGCTGCCACCAAGCTATCGACAATACCACCCAGATCTAATCCAGAGCCCACACCTAATGAACTGATACTTGCCATATTTATAACCCCACTATTACTGCCATGCTCAGTTAGCCAGACAATCCAGCTAAACAATATCAACATCTAAACCATGGTTGTCTTGATACAAACATGCAGTTATCGAGCCAACTCATCGCGTGTCTATTGACTAAACCCTCTTTTTTAAACAATTAACAACGCAACTGACTTGTTATTAGCCTGACACTGGTTGCTATAAAAACTGAGCTTGTTTGTTTAATTTCGAACAAATACCACGACAGGAAAAAACTTAAAGTACCGGCTTAAATGTGGTCAGAAAACAATAGTCCTTGTGGTAATCCGCCGTTGGCATCTGTGCTCTCTTTGATGCGATTAACCATATCCAACGCTTGTTCGGTTGGAATTTGTCTAATGACACTTCCAGACTTTGAGTCTAATACTTTTATCACCGTCCGGTTAGAGTCAGCGTCAATACTGAATGATAGGTCGCGTTGGATATTTTGCATGGAATGGTTAATAAAATTAACCGAATCTTCCAGGCCCTCAGCCGTTGTGACAGACGCTACGGATAGGTTGGTTTGAATTGGCACTGTTTCAGTTGGTCCAATTTTTGACTGAGGAAAAACAATCCTCGTTTTAACAGGTGAGTTTTGATCACCAGTCAATGCTTTAATGTCTCCACCCCGAGTCCCAGTGGCCAAGGTGGCATCAATTATACTTATAATACTGTTAGTCATGTTAATCCTTAACAATTGTTTAAATGACTAACCCCCCAAGGGGGGGGGTAGTCTATCCTTGGCAACATCGCTATTTTACTGGAGCAGTGCTAATACGCTTTGAGGCGCTGCGTTAGCTTGCGACAACATCGCAACGCCCGCTTGTTGTAAAATTTGTACTCGAGTTAACTCGGCTGTTTCAACCGCGAAGTCAGTATCACGAATTCGGCTTCGAGCCGATGAAAGATTTTCGACATTAGACGCTAAGTTTGCAATTGTAGAGTTAAAGCGGCTTTGTAGTGCACCTAACTCGGCTCGAGTACCGTTAATGGTCTCCAACGCAGCATCAACTGAGGCAATCGCTGCGTTTGCACCTGCCGCTGTAGCCACCGTGGTATTCGCCATCGTTGTGCCTGTCGTTACTGCTGCTGTAATAGCGGCAGTAAAACCGGCACTGGCTGGAACGTTACCAGCTATAACCAAATCATTGCCAGCGCTAACAACTGAAACTGTGCCACGTAGAGTTTCAGTGATGCCTGCATCACCTGCCAAGCCCTCGGCGGCGTCGGCATCCGTACCTGTTTCAACCAGTAAAATATTGCTTGCATCGTCTTTGGTGATGGTTAAATTAGCGCCTGTATAAGTTGCTGTATAGCCTGTGAGCGCACTTATTGCGGCAGCTACTTCACCACCAGTGATTGTGCCATCTGCAGCACCTGTAGAAAGGTCTATCGCATCACCATCGATAGTTAAACCATAGTCTGGTGCGGCAACTCCCGTCCCAACTGAACTATTAAACACGGTAGTCGAAGTATTGGTTGCAGTGGCAGTCACCGAACTAGAGGTTGCACTAATAGCCGTTGCAATTAATGAAGCATCGGCAGCCACAGCTCCTACATCGTTGCCATTAATAATTAAATCACCAGCAACCAATGCTGTAGTGACTGCACTGCCTGTTATTGTGGCATCAGTTGTTTGACCAATATCGGCTGTTCGTGAACTCTTAATGGCGGCCACGTTGATTGTTTCACCGGCGTTTGCACCCACTTGAAATGCCCGTGAAGTAAAAGTGCCATCTAATATTTTATTACCGTTAAACGAAGTGGTTGACGCTATGCGATCCAGCTCTGAAGTCAGTTGCGTGACTTCTGAGTTGAGTGCTGCCCGATCCGTGTCACTATTGGTGGCATTTGCGGACTGCACGGCGAGCTCTCGAATCCGCTGTAAGATATTGGTTGATTCTGACATTCCACCTTCTGCAGTTTGTGCCAAAGAAATACCGTCGTTTGCATTTCGCATGGCCTGATTCATTCCCCGAATTTGGCCGGTCATTCTTTCTGATATAGCCATACCAGCCGCATCATCTTTGGCACTGTTAATGCGTAAGCCTGATGACAAACGTTGCAAAGATGTCTGCAATGCACCCTGGGACTGATTGAGCGAACGCTGCGTGTTGAGTGACGATACATTCGTATTTACATATTGAGCCATGTTATTCTCCTGACGTTTTCTTGCCAATTTGCGTTATCGTAAAAACGCGATTTTAATAAATTTCAGGCTTAGTCAGCGCTTCAATTGCTCTGAATTGCCTGGTCAATGGGGTTAACGGCCGTGATACGAGAAGCTTTAGGAGAAAGTTGAATGAATCGTCCATTATGAATGATTTGCTGGTTACTCAACGGCTGTATGAACCCTTGCCCTACGCGACTGAGTCGGTTTTTTTAAATAAAGATCGGGCTATATTGAAACTAATATTACTCGCAAGCAACCCGTGTTTGTAGCCCATTAATCACTATTGTGTGGTGCAAGCTGTCTGGCTTTAAAGGTTGGTTATAACCTAATACCCATGCCAACCCTAGTCATTCGCGTGCAGAACGAGCGTAGCCTAATAACGCCAATAATTACCGTAGATAGTTAAATAATGAGGAGCTGGTAATCCGTGAGAAAACAGCCTGAGCGGCTTCAAGGGTGGCTTGTTCTAGTGTGAGCTGACTGATGGCCTCTGCCAGGTCGGTATCTCGTAGCGTCGATAACATGGCTTGGGTGACAAAAATGTCGGCTTCATTGGCCTCTTTCTGGCTCTCTAAGGCATTTAACCGGCCACCTATTGAGGTTCTTACTTCAAGTACCTTATTGAAGAAGTTATCAAGGTCTTCTAAAAACATGGCGTAGTTTTCAGTTCGCTGTGCAGTGCTATCAGACTTATCGAGGGTATCCGCCAAGGTTTGAATCGACTCAAATGGGTCTTTAAATTGCCCTGAACTGGTCGTAAACACATCGCCACCAGTCGTTAACGTTGGCCCAACGGGTGAACCAGTAATAGAGAAGCGTACTCCACCCACATCGATACTGTCGCCAGGTTCGTAGGTTGCACCAGTAACATCGTTCGCTGGCGTTGCGGAGTCTATGACATTGTATTCTGTGGCTGAAGTGAAGGTTATCGTTATATTGCTCGGTACATACGTTGCGGCATTAAATACTTGAGCGGGTGAGATCACGCCAGATCCCGAATTACCAGTAGCGGCGGATTCGTTTAAAGCCATTTGGCTGGGTATTTCGAGGAATATCTCACTGCCTGAGTTATCCACTTGTACCTGTCGTGATTCGCTAATTTGTAACGAGCGAGTCCCCTGATCACCCTGATAGGTAACATGCTCTATAGAGCCCGTTTTACTCGCTGAGAATGGCTCAGCCCGGCTTTGATAACCGGCAAATAAGTAGTCACCACTGGCGTCTTTTGTGTTGGCTAATCCAATTAATTCATCTAGGCGTTGTTTAACTTCAACACTGATAACATCTCTATCGCCTTGGCCAATGGCTCCGGTATGGGCTTGAATAGATAGTTCTTTTAAACGGAAGCTGACATTCTCAACAGAGATTAGGATCGTTTCTTGAAGTTTCAACCGATTTTCGGCGATAGAAATATTTTGTTGGTACTGCTTTTGCCTCTGAATGGTTTGGTCCAAACCGAGTACTTTCGAGGCGGCCACGGGATCATCCGACGGGTTAATTAATCGAACACCAGTAGATATTTGTTGTTGCAATTTAACCAACTTACTCTGTTGCTGGCCAAAGGCTTCAATGCCTTGAAGATAAAACTGAGTGGTTGGAACCCGCATGATTACCTCGTGCTCTGAAGGAGTGTATCGAACATATTTTGTACTGCACTAATAACTTGTGCCGCGGCTTGATAGGCTTGCTGAAAACGAATAAGATCAGCGGCTTCTTCATCTAGATTAACGCCTACAACTGCAGCGTTTCGGCTAACCGCTTGGTCGAGTAGCAGTGCATGTGCTTCGCTTGAAACGTTAGCTGCCTGAGTTTGAGATCCAACAAATCCCACAAACGTGCCGTAGTCATCCTGAAAGCTGGTCGTGCCTCCATTGAGTATTAGTTGGTTTTGCAGATTGGCCAATTTCAGTGCATTACGGTTATCACCAATACCACCTAGGTTTGATTGCACATCAAACTGATCGCCCGCAGCAGGCACTCCATTTAAAGTCACTTGCCAACCATTGGCTTCAATTTGCATTTCTTCCGAATAAGGAATAGCAGTTGATGCGGCATAGGTAACGCCACCGGTTTGCACTGCTGCATCAGATATAAAGGAGGTTGCCGAAGTAAAACTAAAGTTCACGGACGGTATTGATGTTCCAGTCAACAATTCTGTTGAATCTTTAACCGTTCCAGTACTGATGTTCGCGTCACCCAAATTACTCAAAGAATGACTGGTCCTGATTGGAGCCGCAGCCGCAATCAGCCTTGGATCGGTCTGCACAACATTAAGTGACTCGGCACCAGCCAGTGTTGGCTTCAGGGTAAAGTAATCGCCCATATTCGCTGTACCACTAATATTCAGTGTTATACCTTCGAATACCGACCCATGCGTGACGGTTGCTGTAGTGCCTGTGTCAGAGGTGATTGTCCAGTTGGTCCCATTATAAATAAGGTTATAATCGTTGGCGGTCAACGCACCAATATCTGTGATTTGACCGGTCACTTGGCCTGAGCCTGTGTTGCTAGTGGCGTTGAATATTTGGGGTTCTGTATAGCTAAAAAGATCTTGTCCAAGGTTACCATTTAAGTCCATGCCTTCGTGCATCTGTGAGTTGACCGCTTCTGCTACGCCAATAGCGGTTCGTCCGAGTGAATTTCTGGCTGTTGTCAATAGGGCTGACTTAAAATTGAGTAACCCACCGAGTTCCCCTCCTTGTAAATGAGCACTCAAATCAAATTCTCCGACGGTGCCATTGTAGACAATAGCGTCTTGCTCAGGATCACTGGCGTTGGGCTGGACTGACAACGTATTAATCGTGGTGCCATTAAGCATTGATTGTCCATTACCAATGAATATTGACATACTGTTATCCGCGCTATAAACCACAGAAATATCGACCTTTTCCGCTAGTTGTGTGAGCAATCCATCTCGTCTGTCAAGTAGGTCACCCGAGTGTTGAGTGGCACTGCTCGATCCGTTGATTTGTTGTATCGATGCATTAAAATTACTAATCGCCGATACAATGGCGTTAATTTCGTCTACTACTGCACCAATCTCCGTTCTTGTGTTATCCGCTAACTGTTCGAAACGATTACCAATATTATGAAACCGTTCGGACAATGATTGCGCACTACTCACCATAGCCGATCGTGCTGTACTCGAAGAGGGATCATCGGCAACATCTTGGATTGAACTAAATAAATCATGTAAAGCCGGTGATATGCCACCTTGAGGGTCTGCTAAAACATCATCAATATGGCCAGCCAGTTCAGCGAACTTGGTTAAGCGAGAATGTACTGTTGTGACATCGCGCACTTCGGTGGATAGGAACTGATCATAAGAACGCTGTATCGATTCGACATGCGCACCCGTCCCCATAAATGAATTGCCCATTGAGGTAGGCGTGTTAGCATTAATTTCAACCGATTGCCGACTAAAACCCTCGGTGTTGACGTTTGCGATATTATGACTCGTAGTCGCCAAGGCACGTTGAAACGACAGCAACCCTGAGACAGCCGTATTGAGCATATCAGCCATGATTAATCTCCTGTTCCTGATGCAGTTCTGAATTCAGGCTGTCTATCGAAACACTGAGGGTTTGCCCCTGCATAATGTTGATAATTTTGTCCGCATATTGCGGGTCTGTCGCATAACCACCGTGCTGAAGTTCTTTCAAATAATGTGCATCATTACCCTGGTGATCAAGCGCATTTTGGTATCGTGGGCTGGCCTGAATAAATTGGACATAGTCATCGAGTGCTTCAGGAATTGATTCGTAGGTTCGAAAATGCGCCATTTCAGTATGCATCACACCCTCTCGAAACTCGAGCGTTGGCTTAATTAACGTTGGGCCATTCCATTGACCACCCGCTTTAATACCAAATAAATTAAACGCTTGCTGCCCATCAGGAAATCGCATGCTGTGTTTACCCCAACCCGTTTCCAAAGCTGATTGCGACACGAGTGCCTGCACACTGATACCAATGGCATTGGCGGCCTTTTCGGCATGTGGCCACAAGTCCTTAACAAAATCATTCGGGTTATGCCAACGCTGCTCAGAGCCAACTTGTTGAGCCAAGATGGCATCCAACTCGCTCGCTGGTAGGTCATCGGTTTTAAATTGATGCACTTTAACGGCTGGATTTTGTGCTTTATAGGCATCAGTTTGAAACAGGCTTGGTAGCAGAGTAGGCATCATTGGAATGGTCGTTAGATCAGAAGGCAAAGGCTCTTTTGATTCTAATGGGTAGGCTACTGTTTTATTTACTTGGGATAAATTTAATTGAGGGTGATCCACTTTGGAAGCACGCACTTCAGCAGAATTCGCTTCAAGCTGATCCAAATCAGGACGATTAACCAAAGCCATATGAACTGTTGGCGACCTTGTCCCCAGAGGCAATAAATTGCCACCTTTGCCGGATATTAGTGTCAGCGGGTCTTGCGCTGAATGATCCTTAGCAGTGCCATCAGCACTGACTTGATCGCCACCAGGCAAGTGCTGTAATAGCACTTTAGCAATACCCAAACCGCCTTGTTTGGATAGGCTTAATGCCAGTTGTTTGTCATACATTTCTTGATAAAAGTCGACCGTTGAGCTCTGGCTTGATTCATTAACCGAGGTTGCAGACCGCATAGAAGCTAGCATTTGCTGCACAAATAAACTTTCAAATTGCTGTGCAACCGCTTTGGTGGTCTCACTAGACTGATTTCTGGCACCCAGTTTCATTTCAGAATACTGGTTCTGGTTCAGATAAAAATCAGTGGGTGACGAGACGCTCATTGGTGAACTCCAAGATGATAAATAATCATATGACTAGATCAATATAACGATCAGATTACTATTAGCTCTGCACTTAACGCGCCAACTTGCTTTAAGGATTCTAAAATAGCCACTAAGTCACCTGGTGAGGCCCCTACCTGATTAACCGCACGCACAATTTCACTCAGGGTTACGCCCTCTGGAAAGCGAAACATTCGGCTGTCTTCCTCTTCTACTTGAATATCCGTGTCAATTTTGAGTGCCGTAACACCATTGCTCAAAGGTTGTGGCTGACTAACCTCTTGTGAGTTGGTAATAGTCACTGTTAAGTCACCATGCGATACGGCTGCTGAGTAAACCTTGACGTGATTACCGATCACGACCGTACCCGAACGCGAATTAATAATAATTTTGGCTGCAGCCTCACCCGGCTGAAATTCTAGGTTTTCGATGAACGATACAAAACCCACCCGTTGAGAAACATTTTGAGGAGCATTGATAGCCACTGTAACGCTATCTTGTGCAAATGCATTATTCGGTCCCAAAACATGATTAATGGTATCGGCTAAACGTTTAGCCGTTGTAAAGTCGGGCCGCTTTAGGTGCAACACAATATTATCGCCACTGGCAAACGGGTTGGCTATTTCACGTTCGATACTGGCGCCATTGGGAATGCGCCCAACACTCGGAATATTAATTTTAAGTGATGATCCATCTGCACCTTCAACCCCTAAGCCACCCACAATCAAATTGCCTTGAGCCATTGCGTAAATATTGCCATCAACACCTTTTAAGGGTGACATTAACAAGCTGCCCCCGCGCAAACTTTTGGCGCTACCCAATGAGGACACGGTAATGTCGATCGTTTGTCCAATTTTTGCAAACGCAGGCAGATTGGCATGAATCGCAACTGCGGCAATATTTTTGACTTGTGGATTAACATTAGCCGGTAAAGTAATACCATATTGGCCCAGCATGCTCTTTAAACTTTGTACCGTAAAAGCCGTTTTATCTCCCGAACCATCCAAACCGACGACGAGGCCATAACCCACCAATTGGTTATTTCTAACCCCTTTTATTGATGTAATATCTTTAATTCGTTCAGCCAAAGCAATGCCTTGGGTGGTAACCAAAATGAGAAATATGAATAGTTTGAAAATTTTCATGAGTGCCGCCTGATAATGGATATAAGTCTCGCCTTCAGTGTATATTTTTACAATATTCACTGAAGGCCAAAAAGCTTATAGTGGAAATGATGGGCTATCGAATAATCGACTTAACCAACCTTTGGTGTTGGAGTCGTCAATGGCGCCACCACCGCCATAAAAAATTCGGGCGTTCGCTAGCTTTCTGGACTGAACCATATTATTCGCACTGACATCTTGCGGCCTTACTAGGCCAGACAATCGAATATATTCCGCCCCTTGATTCAAGCCAATTATTTTTTCACCCCGGACCGACAATGTGCCGTTGGATAAAATATCAGCAACGGTGACAGTAATTTCACCCGATAGGCTATTGCTTTGTGCGCTATCACCACTGCCCGTAAAATCGGTTTCGGCCTTTGCCGAGTTGGTCAAAAATTGATCATCCTTAAATGTTGGAATTACCCCTAAAATAGAATCGACAACTGTTCCGATTTCGCTATTTTTAGATGTATTGGTTGCGGCTGATTTAGATGCGTTAGTCGACTCTGAAAGATTAATACTGAGTAGATCCCCAATTCGGAATGCCTTGCTATCTTCGAACAGTCGAACCGATCGACCCTGCTGAAATATAGAACCATTGGGTAACGGCTGAAAGGCCACAGAATTTAAATCAACTGGCGCATAATCAGGATCAGATTGGACCGCACGCTGTGGAGTTGCACATGCATTTAACAGCATTATTATTAATATCAGTCCCACTATTTTTATCGATGGGTTCATCACATCACCTAAACGTTGTTATTTAGGAACTGCATCATACCGTCTGCTGTTGAAATGACTTTTGAGTTCATTTCATAAGCTCGCTGGGTTTCGATCATTCCCACCATTTCTTCAACGATATTGACATTTGACGCTTCAAGTGCGCCCTGACGTAAATTACCCAGACCCGTTAGCCCCGGAGTACCTGCCTGAGGCGCACCACTGGCTGCCGATTCGACAAATAAGTTTTCGCCAATCGGCTGTAAGCCCGTCGGATTGATAAAACCATTGAGTTGAATATTACCCACCGTTGTCTGAGCCGCCTGATTGGGTAGTGAAACGGTGACAATACCATCCGTACCAATGGAAATAGATTGGGCATCTTGTGGAATGGTAATGCCTGGCTGCAAAGCGTAACCGCTAGCGGTAACCAATTGCCCTTGATTAGAAACCTTGAAACCACCATCTCGACTATAGGCCTCAGTGCCATCAGGCATCAAAATAGGAAAGAAACCTCGACCATCAATAGCGACATCTAAAGAGTTGTCGGTGGTGGCGATGCTACCTTGTGAGTGCATTTTTTCAGTGGCAACAACTCTTGACCCACTACCCAACATTAAACCCGTTGGCAGGCGGGTATCCTGCGATGTTTGGCCGCCCACTTGACGTATATTTTGGTACAGTAAATCTTCAAAAACGGCTCGCGACTGTTTGTACCCAGTAGTACCGACGTTGGCTAGATTATTCGATATAACCGATAACCGCGTTTGTTGCGCGTCAAGTCCGGTTTTTGCTACCCATAAGGCTTGATTCATTTTTCATCTCCGTTAAAGCGTTACGAAGATATATGCAGAGAACGTGCCAAAATTTTTATGGGCAGTCTTTAGGGGTGGGGACGACCAATCAGAAATGCCGCGTTAACGGGTAGGGAGAAATTAGGCGTAATTCGAGCAACCATTGAGACTGTATTAAATAAATCTACCAGGAGGTCAAATTTTTATAAGGCTCATACTCAAATATATAAGCCTTATAAACGGAATAAGCGACTACTATGGCCGAGCTAACTCTTCCTCATCTATTTCAGGCTCTATAAGATCAACCCGAGAAATACCCAGTGACAGGGTTGTTGATGTGGCGACATAAATAGACGAATAGGTTCCAACGAATACACCAATAATAAGTGCTAATGAAAAGGCATGAATGACTTCACCACCAAGAAAGAACAATGAGAACAACACTAACAATGTGGTAAAGGAGGTCATTAAGGTTCTTGAAATAGTTTGGTTAATGGAGATATTGGTAACTTCTTCTGGTGTCCGGTTACGGATCTTACGGAAATTTTCACGCACTCGATCGAATACGACAATAGTATCGTTTAAAGAGTAACCAATAACGGCCAATATAGCGGCCAAAACACTCAGGTCAAAATCAAGACGAAGCAGAGAAAATATACCCAATGTAATGATGACATCATGGATTAACGCCGCAACTGCACCCAAGGAAAAACGATACTCAAAGCGCACTGAGACGTAAATTAAGATCGCAATCAAGGCATATAAAACAGCGAGTCCACCGTCTTCCGTTAGCTCTTCACCCACTTGTGGACCCACATACTCAACTCGTCGTTCTTGAATTGACTCATCGGTCATGCTTCTTAATAGTTTGATCACTTCTGAACTGGTTTCAGCTTCATTTTGACCCGTCTTAGGTACTAACCGAATTAATACTTCACTGGCGCTGCCAAAATGTTGAACGACTGCATCGTTATAGCCGTTAACGCTTAACACATCACGAATGGGCTCAAGCTCTACCGGCTGTTGGTAACCCACTTCAATAATACTACCCCCAGTAAAGTCAATACCTACATTGAGTTTAAGCGTTGCCAGACAGACAATAGACACGAGGATCAAGATGACTGACAAAATCATGGCTGGCTTTCGCAATCCCATGAAGTTAATTTGCTGTTTTGATATGTGCTTGGTTAACATGATCATATCTCCTAAATTGCCAGCTTGGTGACAGCCTTACGGCCATAGATCAAATTAATAATAGCGCGGGTACCAAATATTGCGGTTAGCATTGAAGTTAAAATGCCTATCGATAATGTCACCGCGAAACCTTTGATCGGGCCCGTTCCAAAACCGAACAGAATAACGGCAGCAATCAATGTAGTAACGTTCGCATCTGCAATCGTTCCAAAGGCTTTTTCATATCCACTAAAAATAGAAGCTTGGGGCGAGTTACCCATTCTCAACTCTTCTTTAATGCGTTCAAAAATAAGTACATTGGCATCAACTGCCATGCCGACCGTCAGAACAATACCGGCAATTCCCGGTAACGTCAGCGTTGCTTGAAGTAAGGATAAAACAGCCACAAGCAATACAAGGTTCAGCGTCAACGCTAGATTTGCCACTAAACCAAACACCTTGTAGAAAATGGCCATAAACAACAGCACAGCGGCAAAACCAATTATTACCGACAAAAAGCCTTTTTTGATGTTTTCCTTACCTAGACTTGGACCAACAGTGCGTTCTTCAACAATCAGCATGGGCGCTCTTAATGCACCTGCACGTAATAATAAGGCAAGATCACGCGCCTCGCGTGTGCTGTCTAGCCCTGTAATTTCAAAGCGTTTACTCAGTTGAGATCGAATCGTAGCGACGTTGATGACTTGAGAAACAGTGGTTTTAATTCTTTTCTCTTCGCCATTCACTTTGCGGAACTCATATTTATCTTCTATAAATACAACGGCCATCGGGTTGCCGATATTGTCGCGAGTAACGTCACCCATTCGATCAGCACCCTTAGCATTCATCGTAATAGTAACGTTCGGTGTGCTGCTGCGGGAATCAATACCTGATGCAGCACCTACAATTTGATCACCCGTAACAATCACACTGCGCTTTAATAACACGGGTGATTTGTCAGTGCGCTCATATAAACGTGTGCCAATGGGGGCTCGACCTGTGTCTTTTGCCGCGGTCCAATCAGTAAAGTTGCCGTGTACCATACGAAATTCTAAAGTAGCGGTGGCACCTAAAATTTCTTTTGCACGGACTGTGTCCTGTACTCCAGGTAATTGAACTACGACTCTATCTTCACCCTGTCGTTGAATTACTGGTTCAGCGACACCCAGTTCATTCACTCGGTTTCTAAGTGTTGATATGTTTTGCTCTATGGCAAGTTTTTTCTCAGTTTGCAATGCCGTCGGGTTCAGTGACATTTCGATGAAACCATTACTGGCGTCATCACGAGTGACAAAAACAAAATCCCTGAATTGATTTTCGATCTCTAATTTAGCCTTATCACGGACCGACAAACTGGCAAATCGTAAATTAATCATGGTCATATCTGATTGAACCGATTTGTAGCGGATTTTTTTGCTTCGCATAAAGGATTTAATTTCACTTTCTGAACGTTGCAGTGATTTTTCTATGGCTGAATCCATATCCACTTCCATAAGAAAGTGCACACCACCACGCAAGTCGAGACCTAAATACATTGGTAACGCATTCAGCTCGGCCATCCAATCTGGTGTTGCAGGTGCCAAATTAAGCGCAACAGAATAGCGACTGTCTGTGTTTTGAAGCACTCTTCGGATTTGGCTCGAGGCTCTTAGCTGCTCTTCTTCATCGTCAAAACGAACGCGAAGATTAGTGACGTTTAGCTCTATCGAACGAAACTTTATGCCTTCAGCGACAAGAATGTCTCGCACATGTGACAACTCACTTTCATTGATCAGATTGACACGATGCGAAATTTGTACCGCGGGATCTTCACCATATAAATTAGGTGCGGCGTAAATAACACCAAAAAAGACAATAATAGCGAGTAGCAAATATTTCCATGCAGAATATTGATTGACCATAGGGGTTACAGCTTCTTAATTGTGCCTTTCGGTAAGACAGTGGCAACAGCATGAACTTGAATTTTAACTTCAACTTTATCGGCGATTTCACACGTAAGGAAACTTTCATCGACAGCGTTAATTTTGGCTAACAAACCACCCGTGGTAATTACTTCGTCTCCTTTCTTTAATGCTTCAACTAGATTCTTATGTTCTTTTGCTTTTTTTTGCTGTGGACGAATAAGCAAAAAATAAAAGATAGCAAACATCAAAACTAAAGGAATAATTAGTTCAAAAGTACCACCCGACTGTGCGCCAGCACTCTGGGCCATTGCATCATTAATAAAAAAACTCATACTTTATCTACCTGTTGTCTAAATGGATTTATTCGTCTTCGTCAAGAGTCGGCATAGTAATTGCCTACCCCGAATCGGCGCGTATTATGGCACTAGCTTAGTCTTCTCACAAGTCTTCAAGTGTACCGACCCGAAGTCTTAGATTTATTCCCTATTCGGGCTATTATTTTGAATGAAACTGTTCATAGAACTCGTCACAAAAGCGATCGTATCGGTCCTCTTCTATGGCTTGTCGAATACGGCTCATCAATACTTGGAAGTAATAGAGATTATGAATAGTGTTGAGTCGAGCACCTAAAATCTCCCCACATTTATCGAGATGCCTTAGATAAGCCCGTGAGTAATTCTGGCAGGTATAACAGCCACACTGTTCGTCAATGGGTAATATGTCGTCGGCGTAGCGCGCATTTCGAATACGAACAATTCCGGTATGAGTATAAAGGAAACCTGTTCGGGCATTTCGGGTGGGTATGACGCAGTCAAACATATCAATACCACGCCGCACGCCTTCAATCAGATCCTCAGGCTTACCAACACCCATTAAGTATCGTGGCTTATCTGTTGGCAAGTATGGCAAACAATGGTCAAGTGTCTCATTGCGCTCATCCGCTGGCTCGCCAACTGATAGGCCACCAATGGCATAGCCGTCAAATCCAATTTCAGTTAAACCCAAGGCCGATACACGCCGTAACTCTGGGTAGATGCCCCCCTGAACAATGCCAAACAGAGCACTGGGGTTATCCGCGTGCGCAACCTTACTTCTGGCCGCCCAACGGAGTGACATTTCCATTGATTTTTGCACAACGTCAACTTCAGCAGGGTAAGGTGTACATTCATCAAACACCATAACAATATCAGAACCAAGATCTCGCTGAACCTGCATCGAAACCTCGGGGCTAAGAAATATCTTAGATCCGTTGACAGGGGAATTAAAATGCACACCCTCCTCTGTAATTTTACGCATCTTTGCCAAGCTAAACACTTGAAAACCACCAGAGTCAGTCAGTATGGGACCCTGCCAGTTCATAAAGTCATGTAAATCACCATGCTGCTTAATTATGTCAGTGCCGGGTCGAAGCATTAAATGAAAAGTATTACCCAGAATTATTTGTGCACCTAATTCGGTTAATTCTTCTGGTGTCATAGCCTTCACTGTACCGTAGGTTCCAACAGGCATAAACGCGGGTGTTTCAACCACACCACGATCGAAGGTAAGTCGACCTCTGCGGGCAGTACCCAATGTTTTATCCAGTGTAAATTTCATTGATGGTCTCTAAATTTAGTTTGCTTTAATAAGCTAATAATATGATCGAAGCGTTTATTATGACTTTAGCTGGCTAAAATCAATCTTCATGATTGACTTTTTTTGATTCGATCAACATGGCGTCACCATAACTGAAAAATCGATATCGTTCGTCAACAGCCTGTTGATAAGCTTGTTGAATTAATGCTGTCCCAGCAAACGCACTCACTAGCATTAGTAAAGTTGATTTAGGGAGATGAAAATTGGTAATCATTGCATCAACGGCCTTGAACCGATAACCGGGCGTAATAAAAATGGAAACATCGCCTTCAAAGGCTTTTACCAAACCATCAGACGCTGCCGCTTCTAGACTACGCACGACGGTTGTACCAACGGCCACCACTTTATTGCCTCTTGAGTGAGCCTGAGAAATCGCATCACACACAGACTGGGAGACATGTACCCATTCTGAATGCATAACATGCTCATCTATATTTTCAACTTTGACCGGCTGAAAAGTACCCGCCCCAACGTGTAATGTAATGTGGGCCGTTTCAACGCCCTTGCTTTTTAATCTAGCAATGAGTGGTTGATCGAAGTGTAGCCCCGCTGTCGGTGCAGCAACAGCCCCTGGATTTTGGGCATACACGGTTTGATAGCGTTCTAAATCCTCATCATCGTCTGCGCGTTCTATATACGGTGGTAATGGCATATGGCCATATTGATTTAATAAGGTTAGCCAGCTTTGGTTGCTATCCTGAATTAGTTTAAACAATGACCCCTCTCGCGCTGCCATGACGCAACTAATTTGGTCTTCTAAAAGTAACACGGCGCCTGACTTAGGGGACTTACTAGAACGCACGTGAGCTAGCAATGTTTTATCATCCAGGACTCTTTCTACTAATACTTCGATCTTGCCACCCGTTTGCTTTTGGCCAAACAAGCGCGCGGGTACAACTCGAGTATCATTGAAAACAAGCAAATCTCCAGAATTTAAAAAAGTAGTAATATCTGTAAATTGTCCATTGACTATATCAGCCGTTAAAGGTGAAATCCGTAAAAGTCGCGAAGCACTGCGTTGCGCCAATGGTTTCTGAGCAATTAGCTCGTTTGGTAAGTGGTAATCAAAATCGCTGATTTGCATAGGGTGTGCTGTATGAGTAGAGTTGATTAAATTGTACCCACTGGAAGATTTATTTAAAATTAGGATACTTAAAAAAACGTATGATACGGTTCATCAAAGAGATTGCTACTGATTCTAAGTTTCTACTTTATTATTGCCGTAAGGCCTACCACTAACCAACAAATTGCATTAGAATCCTTCCTCGCTAAATCAGTGTAGCGAAATTAATATACAAAATGAATTAAAAGCACTGCCTGCAACGAGTGACTTTCAAATTCCAGTGAAAATGTCGTAAGAGTCAACGTTAATGCCGATGTGATGGAATTGGTAGACATGAGTGATTCAAAATCACTTGCCTTCGGGCGTGGCGGTTCGAGTCCGCCCTTCGGTACCATTAACGAGTTTTACGACGTCCAGTAACATTCTCAAATATCACTATAAACCCTATTTTATATAGCTCTCATGGCTTATAAGAGTTTTTACTGTTCGTTGACTTCCTGAACATTTGTTGATTTAGCCAATTCGATTAGGCAAATACCAACAAAATAATTGTACAAAAGCTATCTGGAGAGCTCACAGCCGTTCGGGTGAAGCAAGCCAACCGAAAGATAGAAATTTCAAGTGACCTCTATGGGAAAGGGCTTAATCTGGAAGTTTGGCCGAATCATTCTAAATATTGAAGACTGTACTCCCAAGGTGGAATAGCAGGAAAAGGCCAAAGGCCTATTTCTGTCTCTTATACACATCTCCGAGCCCACGAGACGCTACGCTA
>CAJXUC010000013.1 GCA_913061315.1 uncultured Gammaproteobacteria bacterium
CTGTTTCCTCTATTAGATAATTGATATCACCTAAAGAGCAATCCCACTGCTTTGCCAGTTCTTCGACGGTAAAATAATCTTTCTCGTAATGATCATCCAGCTTAAAACCCACGACACTCTCCCTGTGTAGCCTTCAAAATAATCTCCAAGCCAGGCGGTGAAGGTGACCCCTTTTCGCTCCGTCGAGCTAGACTTGGAAAACTCCGTTTATTTTTTTGCTTTGTGGATCGGCACGATGTCGGCACCCGCCTTTAATCCATCCAGATAATCGCTATACCATTGCATCATGTCCGTACGCTCTGCGAGGTACTGTGATCGATTGTAAGCCGCCCTAACTTTGTTTCTTTCACCGTGCGCCAGTTGTCGCTCAATCACGTCTACACGAAAACCCGACTCGTTCAAAATGGTGCTGGCTGTTGTTCTAAAGCCGTGCGCGGTGGCATCAAACTTTAACCGCTTTCGAATGGCATAGGTTAAGGTATTTTCACTCATGGGCTTTCGGTGATCATGTGAGCCGGGGAACACTAGGTCATAATTACCGGATAGTTCTTTCACCAGTTTCAACAGGTCGATGGCTTGCGTCGAAAGCGGGACTATATGTTCTTCATCCATTTTCATCTTTTCGGCCGGTATGCGCCAGATTGCTCTATCCAGATCAAAATCTTTCCATTCGGCAGAACGCAGCTCGCCAGGGCGGACAAAAGTAAAGGTGATTAACTTCAAGGCGTGCTGGGTCAGCAAATAGCCTTGATAGTTGTCTAGTGCGTTCAGGTAGGCTGGCAGTTCATCAAGCTTTATAGATTTGCGGTGTTTTACCTTGCGAGTTTGTATCACGCCCTTGAGCGCATCTACGGGGTTAAATTCTGCATGACCCGTTTGTATGGCATAACGGAAAATTGAGCTGATACGCTGTTTAATACGCCCCGCAACATCGAGTGCGCCGCGTTCCTCAATTTTTCTAATGAGATATAAAACATCTGTCGTCCTAATATCTCTGATCGGTATATCGCTCAGGTGCGGTAAGACATCGGCTTTAATAGTTTGCCATACCCCTTGCGCATGGCCTTTACTCCATCGACCCGATTCTTTTTTGTGCCATTCTTCTGCTATCGGTTTAAAATTGCTGCCTGCAATTGCTGCCTTCGATTGTCGATTATTAATAACCGGATCAATCCCTTTGTGTATGAGTCGCTTAGCCTTTAACGTAGCGTCTCGCGCACCACTCAGCGTTACCACGGGATAAACACCCAGCGCTAATGTTTTCTGTTTGTTTTGATATCGATAGGATAATCGCCAATACTTTGAACCGTTCGGTCTGACTTCTAAATTGAGGCCGCGCCCGTCAGCTAATTTATAAGTGCCTGCTTTAGATTTAGCCTGTTTAATCTTTACAGCTGATAATTTACCGCTAAAAGTTTCTACTTCTTTCCTGTCCATTTTGTTGGTACATCCTTAAATCGAACTCAGATACCAACAAAGATACCAACAACTATTCAGGATGTCAAAAGACACTAAAAAGCGCTATAAGTCGATAGAATGGCTTTAAATAAGGGTTTAGAAGGATTTAAGGATGCTGCAAGACGTTAAAAAACAAGGAAATGGTGCCCAGAGCCGGAATCGAACCGGCAAGCCCGTTAGAGCGGCAGATTTTAAGTCTGCTATGTTTACCAATTTCATCACCTGGGCGTGATTTCGTGCTGCTGTCTTAGCCTTTAAGACAAAAATATGGAGGCTGAGGGCGGAATCGAACCGCCGTTGACGGCTTTGCAGGCCGCTGCATGACCACTCTGCCACCCAGCCAATGGGTGCTTTTACATATTACGTTATTTCTGAACTAAAACCAAAAAAAACCTCGACTGGGTCGAGGCTTCTTATTTGGAGCGGGAAACGAGATTCGAACTCGCGACCCCAACCTTGGCAAGGTTGTGCTCTACCAGCTGAGCTATTCCCGCGAAGAGGCGCCATTCTATAGAAACACTAAATAGTGTCAAGCCACCATGGGCATTTAATTAAGTTATTTTTCAACCATTTTCTGTGATGACTGGCCATGCAGCTTTAAGATAAAGAACCATCGATATTATAGTGAAGATTGCGGCCAAATAATAAAAGCCAAGCCCAATTTCAAACATTGAATAACCAAAAATGGTTTCAGCATAAATCATTAGAAATAATGAGAATAGCTGAGCTGCAGTCTTAACCTTTCCAATAAACGACACTTTTATAGTCGCTCGGCTACCCAGCTCTGCCATCCACTCTCGCAAGGCTGACACGGTTATTTCTCGTGCAACAATAATTACGGAGGGCAAAGCAACATAAATACTGGGATTAGCCTCTACGATCAATATGATCGCCGCAACAACAATGAGTTTATCTGCGACTGGATCAAGAAACGCGCCAAAGGCAGACTCTTGTTTGAGCATACGCGCCAAATAACCGTCAACCCAATCTGAAAAACAAGCGACTCCAAAGATGGCTGCAGCGACTTGATTAGCCCAATTGAACGGCAAATAAAATACGATAACAAAAATCGGAATTAATGCGATACGTAAAAGTGTGATACCGGTAGGTAGCGTGATTTTCATGATGCTATTAGGAAACGAGTCAATTCAATTTGGACAGTCTAGCTGTGACTAGTACTGATCGGATGGCATAAAAAAGAAATTATGCATGAAAAGTATCATAGATCACTTGCGCGGTCTCTCGATTAATACCTTTGATCTTCATTAGCTCTTCTATACCTGCTGCTTGAACGCCCTGAAGACCACCAAACTTGTTGAGTAGCAGCTGTCGCTTTTTGGCACCAATGCCTGGTATCTGCTCTAAACGAGATGTGTTTCGAGTTTTGGCTCTAGCTTTACGATGACCAGTAATAGCAAAGCGATGTGCTTCATCTCGTATTTGTTGAATCAGCAGTAATGCTGGAGAATCCATTGGAATATCCATTCGGGCATAATTTTCATCAATAATGTCTTCGTACCCTGCTTTTCTATCAGGACCCTTTGAAACGCCAAAGACCCGCATGTTTTGTTTAACTGAAAAAATATTCAGATCTTCCATGACGTCTAATGCCACATGGAGCTGTCCTTTACCTCCATCAATTAATATAAGATCAGGCAAGAGGGTTTCGTTGTCTTTACGCTTGGTATATCGTTTTTCAAGCACTTGTTTCATTGCAGCATAGTCGTCCCCTGCCGTAACGCCATTAATGTTGTAACAGCGATACTCTGACTTGACGGCTCCCTCTCGATTAAATACCACACAAGATGCTTTTGTTGACTCACCCATGGTGTGACTAATATCGAAGCATTCTATTCTTTCAGGCGCAGATTCAAGGTGTAGTTCTTCAATTAAGGATTGGAAACGTTTATTTAAATGGCTCGCTGATAACAAATGGACCCTAAGTGATTGTTTTGCATTATTAACTGCATTTTCTAGTGCGTGGCGACGTTTTTCTCTAACACTATTTGATAGTTTCACTTTCTTTTCTGCTAAGTCACTCAGGGTAACTTCTAATGCCGTTTGATTGGGCAATACGTGACTAACTATAATTTCACCCGGGGACGGATGGCGTGAGTAATGTTGCATGATAAAAGCTTCAATCAACTCAGGTTCAGCCGCATCAAGCTTTGTTTTGCTAATGAAGGGTTTATTACCCAGCGATGTTCCATTTCGAATCATAAATAATTGAATGCAACACACATCTTGTTCTACTGCGCAGGCGATAATGTCAATATCCGTACGAAAATCGGTTACAAATTGTTTTTCAGTAATGCGTCGTAACATCTCGATTTTATCGCGAGTTTGCGCTGCCTGCTCGAAATCCAAATTACGGGAATAATCCTCCATTAGAGTGACTTGTTGGTTTATTAAGGTGTCATTTTCACCTTCTAAAAAAAGTCGTGCCTGGTCAATTTGTTTTCGATAGTTTTCTTCATCCGTATGATCAACGCAAGGTCCAGTGCAACGTTTGATCTGATATTGCAGACAAGCCCGGCTGCGATTTTGCATAACGGCATCTTCACAGTTGCGTAATTGAAATATCCGTTGAACATGCCCTATGGTATAGCGTATGGCCGCAGCACTTGGGAAAGGACCAAAAAATGTGCCTTTAGCTTTGTTGATTTTACCTCGATAAATTTTCAGACGAGGATATTTATGATGAGTCAGGCAGATGTAAGGATAACTTTTATCATCCTTGAACAGAATATTATAACGAGGGTTAAAGTTTTTTATTAAATCATTTTCGAGTATTAATGCTTCGCTTTCAGTTCGTGTATTAATGACTTCGATATCATTGATATTACTAACCAATGACATAATTCGAGAAGAGAGACCCGTTCTTCTAAAATAACTCGATAATCGATTTTTTAAATTTTTGGCCTTACCGACATATATGACTTTTTGCTGGCCATCAAGCATACGGTACACGCCTGGCTTTGTACTGACAGACGACAGAAAAGATTTGTAATCAAAAGGTTGAGGGTTGATTACTGAACTCTTTATTTCAAGGTGAACTCTCGCTGAGCCTTCAGGCATCAACAGAAAGCTTCATATGATTAAGAGATAGCAAAGTCAACCATGCCTTGTTCAACCGCGATTTTAAGCATGTCCACTTCGTTATGCACATCTAGCTTCTCTAGTAATCTCAGTCGATAGGTACTGACTGTTTTTGGACTCAGACAAAGCTTTTCGGACATTTGCAGATTAGTCAAACCATGGCAAATCATCAGCATGACTTGAAATTCACGACGAGACAGTCTATCTATTGGGTTTTTTTCGTTGCCAGGCAGAAGTGATAGCGCTAGTTGTTGTGCTATGGCAGGGGCAATGTAAGCCCCACCACCATTAACGATATTGAGTGCTTCTATTATTTCAGACACGGCACATTCCTTCGTCAAATAACCTTTTGCCCCAATTTCTAACATGCGTTTAGGAAAAGTTTTTTCAGTATAGACGGTGAGTACAATAATTTTTTGCTTGGGGTCTCTCTCAAGTATACGACGACAGGCTTCAACACCACCAATTCCTGGCATATTGACGTCCATTAAAATAACATCAGGTTTAAGACTGAGAGATAAGTCTAAGCTCTCCTCACCATTAGAAGCCTCGCCGACTATCTTCACTTTTTTACTGTCTTCAAGTAAACGTTTTATGCCCGTTCTGACAAGTACGTGGTCATCAGTTAATAAAACAGTAATCATAAAACAAAACTCTATTCAATATTAACTAACTATAACACGACGTGACTACTCTATGTAAGTCAATTCTGAGTATTTGTCAAAATCTAAAAGCGCACCAAAACAGAACCCCAAGTAAATCCACCGCCAAAGGCTTCTAACAACAACAATTCATTTTTCTTAATTCGGCCATCTCTAACCGCAACATCAAGTGCCAATGGAACCGAAGCTGCCGAGGTGTTGCCATGCTTATTAACAGTGACCACTACCTGATCCATCGACATCTTCAGTTTTTTAGCTGTGGCAGAAATAATTCTTATATTCGCTTGGTGTGGTACTAGCCAGTCAATATCTGATTTCATCATATTATTAGCAGCGAGCGTTTCATCTACGATCCGACCGAGTGTATTAACAGCAACTTTAAAAACCTCGTTGCCCCGCATTTCAACAAATGCCAAACCTGCTTTAACTTGATCGTACCCATCAGCAATGCCATAAGGTACTCTCAGAAGGTCTTCGTACTGACCATCAGCATGTATGTGTGTAGACAAAATACCAGTTTCTTCGCTGGCTTCGAGAATAACAGCACCTGCTCCGTCACCAAATAAAACACACGTTGCCCTGTCTTCCCAGTTAAGGATTTTTGAAAAAACTTCTGCACCTACCACCAGCGCCTTTTTACTACTACCTGACTTAATAAATTTTTCAGCAACTGTGAGCGCATAAACAAACCCAGAACAAACAGCCTGAATGTCGAATGCGGGGCATCCATGGATACCGAGTCGTGCTTGCAATATGCACGCAGAGCTGGGAAAGATTTTATCCGGTGTTGAAGTTGCCAAGATGATCAAATCAATATCAGATGAGTCGATGCCGGCTGCTTCAATCGCTAAACGTGATGCGCCTTCTGCTAGGTCAACAGTTGTTTGACCGTCAACAACAATATGACGTTGCTCTATACCCGTTCGCTCTCGAATCCACTGATCGTTAGTATCAACAAATTTTGCGATATCATCATTAGTCATCACATTTTCAGGTAAGTATCCCCCTGTGCCTGTAATACGAGCGTAACTCATTACTCCACCTCTACCATCTGTGCCAGATAAGACTCAACCTCAAACGAAATACGTTGCGGCACTTCATTTTCGATTTCAATACTGGCAATTTTTATTGCATTGACAAAGGAGCTTGTATCCGCCCCACCATGGCTCTTCACTACAATCCCATTCAGCCCAAGCAAACTTGCGCCGTTATACTGACCTGGATCAAGTGTCTTTTTTACTGCGTTCAAGACAGGTAACGAAATAAGCGCCAGCAGCTTGGTAAATAAATTCCGTTTAAATTCGGTTTGCAGAACATGTTTAACTAAAGCAGCCAGCCCCTCACCCGTTTTAAGTGAAACATTACCTACAAATCCGTCGGTTACTACGACATTGACTGTGCCTTTATAAATATCGTCTCCCTCAACAAAGCCACGGTAGTTAATGTTCGTTGCAGCGATCAGCTGACTTGCCTCTTTTATGCTATCACTACCCTTCATTTTTTCTGAACCAATATTCAGCAACCCTACCGTGGGGTTTTTGATACCCTCTACTGATTGCGCCAGCACTGATCCCATCACTGCAAACTCTAATAGATTTTGAGGTGTACATTCAATATTTGCACCCAAATCAAGCATGTAAGTTTGCCCAGTGATCGCAGGCAACATCCCACAGATTGCAGGACGGCTAATACCTTTGATAGTCTTTAATACAAACTTACTAGTCGCCATCAGAGCACCCGTATTGCCTGCACTGACACAAGCCTGGACTTTTTGCTCCTTCACAAGGTTAATGGCAATCCGCATGGAAGAATCTTTTTTCTTTTTTAAGGCGTGAGCTGGTGCTTCGTCCATTCCAACCACTTCTGATGCATGTTGAACACTAATTCGTGTGTTGCCTTCAAGCCCATTCATTCTTAATGCTTCAATTAATGAAGTGGAGTCGCCAACAAGAATCAGTTGTATGTCAGGTATCTGGTCGAGAGCAATTTTAGCCGCAGGTACAGTCACGATAGGACCGTGATCACCACCCATGGCATCAATTGCAATAATTTTTTGTTTCATTGGATAGGATCAGCCAGACGACGTAAATAAATACGGGCAGAAAAATCCGCCCGTATATCGATCAAGAGTTAAGTAACTTTTCAGTTACTCTTCGTCGTTATCCACCTTGTCTGCAATGACTTGACGGCCACGGTAATAACCATCAGCGCTGATGTGATGACGACGGTGAGTTTCACCTGTTGTAGGCTCTACTGAAAGAGTTGATTCACCAAGTGCGTCATGAGAACGTCTCATTCCACGTTTAGACGGTGTCTTGCGACTTTTTTGAACAGCCATATATTTCTCCGGAAATTAAATTCGACTAATTAATTCTAAATAAAAACTTTAATGCTTCGTTTTTAACTTTTTTAACACTAAAAACGGATTTTCTCTATCAGTTTCTGTCTGAACATCGTCCGATACGTGCCAATATTCATTGCAACGACCACTCTCATGAAGAGCCACTAATGGCAGGCCCAGTATTAATTCGTCCTCTACAACGTCAAAGACATCAATATTGCCGTCTTCACTGTACAACGTATCAACACCACTTATCTGAACAATATTGTCAGACGCATCGATCAAAAGCTCAAAGTCCAACTCGACTAACTGCAGGACGGGTTTAAGACATCTCTGACATTCAATAGAGAGTTCTGCAATGACATGTCCTTTAACCATTGATCGATCATACTCGCTGTCAGAAAAGGTGAATCTAACTTGAATTTCAGCCTGATCAGATTTCAACATTTCGGTTAAACGACTCAGTTCATCTAGGGCTATAACACCTTCATGATAACTGCGCTGGGATGATTCTTTTTTGAATTGGTAAAGTCGATTTAGTTTAGCTTGCATAAAACGCGCGATTTTACAGGGATAGCGCCAAGCTTGTCTATTGATATTAACAAAATACTCAGTGTTTTTATGGTTTTTCGAAATGCTTTTAATATACTCTGTCGTGTTTTTAATATGAAGCTAAAGTTGCCAAGCATCTTGCCGAGTACTTTAGGGTTCGATTTTAATTTAGTCATTTGTGAAGGGTCGTTCCATGCAACCAAAGATAATACTCGCCAGCAGTTCACCTTTCAGGAAAGAATTATTAGCTCGACTTAACTTAGACTTCGAATGCCATTCACCAGAAATTGATGAATCTCAGTTAATGGATGAAACTGCCACTGACTATGTCTGTCGATTAGCGAAGGAAAAAGCGCAATTAATTAGCAAGAACCATCCAAGCGCTATCGTTATTGGGTCTGATCAATGCGCATTGAGGGATGGTCAAATTCTGGGCAAACCGGGTAATCATACAAATGCGATGCAACAGTTAAAAGCAGCTCAAGGAAAAACGGTTGTATTCCACACGGGACTTTGCGTCGTTCAACAAGACACCCGTTTTTGCGAAGTTGACGAGGTGCTATACCAAGTTAAATTTCGAACCCTACACGATGCACAACTAGCACATTATCTAGAAGTAGAAAAACCCTACCAATGCGCTGGAAGTTTTAAGTCTGAAGGCTATGGCTGTTGTTTATTCAGCTCCATGCAGGGCGATGATCCCAGCGCATTAATTGGGTTACCACTGATTAGGTTGGTCACCATGCTCGAAAACCTCGGTGTCAATGTGGTTTGACGACCCTTTCAATAGCCCATCCAATTGGGTCCCAAAACATTTAATTTATTTTCGCATTAAAGTAACTTTGAATTTGCTGGCTTGCAGCCGTACCAATTCTTTCAGCGATACGATCAAAGAATTCACCCTGGGGAGTGAAATCGACCACCTTCTCTACTTTAACAATATCTCTAGAGACTGATTTTGTCGTTCCATAATCGTCAACTAGGCCCAGTTTAATTGCTTTTTCGCCCGTCCATATTAAACCGCTAAACAACCCTTCCTTTTCAGTTAATCGTTCCCCTCGTCCATTCTTAACGGCCGTTATAAAATGCTGATGCACTTCATTAAGCATTTCTTGCAGATGAGTTTTTTGGCTATTATCTTCGGGTAAGAAGGGGTCTAACAAACCCTTGTTCTCGCCAGCCGTTAATAACCGACGCTCAACCCCAATTTTTTTCATTAACTCGACAAAACCAAAATTATCCATACGGACTCCGATAGAACCTACCAAACTAGATTTATTCACATAGATATTGTCAGTCGCAGCAGCTACAAAATAACCCCCAGAAGCAGCAATATCTGACACGACGGCATAAATCGGAATTAATTGGTGCGCTTGTTTTAACCGTATAATTTCATCATAAATATAGGCAGATTGAACGGGTGAACCGCCTGGGGAATTTATTTCTAAAATAACCGCTGCTGTATTAGGGTTTTTAAAAGCAGCTTCTAATCCCGCAATAATATTGCTGGCGCTCGATTTATCATTCGCAGAAATGACACCTTCTAACGATACCAATGCGGTATGATTATCGCTGCCATTAGAAATCGAATCACTAGGGCCTGTGACGCCAGAGGATTCAATCAACAAATAAAGCGGGGGCGTTAAATAAACGAAAAACAAGATAGTAAAAAATATGCGCCAACGACGTCTTCGCCGCTGCTCATTCACCGCAAAGAAAGCAAGGTCTTTTACCATTTTCTCATAATCATTTGATGGAACTGTATAACTGTCTGTTTTTTGGGATGAGCCAAACATTTTGGTTACTCGCAGATAAAGTCGCTATGACACGTAAATTGAAGGATATAGGGTATACGTAGGATAATTAAAAACAGGCTATATCATTTTTCTATTTTGGGTTATTAATCAATTGATTAAAAATGACTGGCGTATCTGCATTAATTACTAACTCATCAGAAAACTCCGTGCGCGGTAATTCAAGTCTACTGGCATGCAGCATCAACCTTTTGACACCTTTTTTCTTCATCGTTTTATTAAAATCAATGTCACCATACTTAGTGTCACCGATTAATTCATGACCCTGCGACTGACAATGAACTCTTATTTGATGAGTTCGGCCCGTCATTAATTGAATAGTTAAAATGCTATAGTCTTGTTTTTGCTGACAATCAACAATCTTTGTCAATGCACTCTGCCCTGCTGGATCGACTAACACTCGGCGCTCTCCATTGGGTAGAGTTACTTTTTTTAAGGTAACGCTTATCTCTTTTTTATTTTGTGACCAACAGCCCTTCACTACTGCGAGATAAGTCTTAGTCAGCGTGTTATCTAAAAAACAACGCTGCATCGCTAGTAGTGACTGGCGATGCTTGGCCAACAATAAACAACCACTCGTGTCTCTATCTAGACGATGCGCCAGTTCGATTTCGGTATCTGGACGAAGACGACGCATAATATCAATAACCCCAAAGTTAATGCCCGAGCCAGAATGAACAGCCAAACCAGAAGGCTTATTAATTAAAATGAGATGCTTATTCTCAAATAAAATTGCCTTTTCAACGCTTTCAATCAAGGCAGGTGCTATGTAACTATCAGCATCATGAGTTTGGTCAATACGAACGGGCGGAACGCGCACAATATCGCCCATTTTTAATTTATATTCAGGCTTACAGCGCTTTTTATTAACCCGAACTTCGCCCTTGCGTATAATTCGATAAACCCGTGTCTTAGGAACCGTCTTCAAAGTTTTTAATAGAAAATTATCTAACCGTTGATCAACCTGAGTATGATCAACTTCGACAAAAGACACGCCACTGGTGGCGGAAATGGTATCGGGATTTGGGATATTCGTATTCAATTGATGGCAGCACTCATAAAGTATGGTATATTAAGATTGTGTATTGTACTGCCTATTTTCACGGCAAACACTACTAAAACAAATTTTTATAGGAAGCAATTCATTTGGCTGGATCATAGAATTCAGTAATTGGTTCCTTAAGAAGATTATCCCTGAGACTATTCAATGAAATATTCTTTACAGGGCACATTTACTGACTCAGGCTCTATGTACAGTCTCTTCTATAGTTTTTTACTGATTAAGAATATTGAACTGATAAGTGGTTCGAAAAAACCACTACAGCTATGCGCTGTGTCCGTTCTAAAGAAAACAAAGACCCCATCAGTAAAACTAAGAACAACCAGTACTGAGCCTTTAATTGAAGGCAAATTCAAACATGAAACGTATTTTAATCAACGCCACGCAGACCGAAGAACTTCGAGTTGCCATGGTCAACGGGCAACGTCTTTACGATCTTGATATAGAAGTCCCTTCTAGGGAACAAAAAAAATCCAACATATACAAAGGTAAAATCACCCGCGTAGAACCAAGTCTTGAAGCGGCTTTCGTTAATTATGGCGCTGATCGTCATGGTTTCTTGCCTTTCAAAGAAATTTCAAAACAATATTATCGTGAAGGCGTGAGTTCTGAATCAGGCAAGGTCGGCATCAAAGATGCAATCAAGGTCGATCAAGAAGTCATCGTTCAAATTGAAAAAGAAGAGCGTGGCAATAAAGGCGCGGCACTCACTACTTTTATTAGTCTAGCTGGCCGTTTTTTAGTTGCGATGCCACAAAATCCTCGTGCTGGTGGGGTCTCTCGTCGAATTGAGGGAGAGGATCGAGATGAATTAAAAAAAGTCCTTTCTGAACTTGAAATGCCCGATAATATGGGGGTCATTGTTCGTACCGCAGGAGTTGGTCGATCAACTGAAGAAATGCAATGGGATCTCGACTACCTCAATCAAGTATGGACCGCCATTGAGACCGCAGGTAGTGAAAAGCCTGCCCCTTTTTTAATTTATCAAGAATCAGATATCGTTGTGCGAGCCCTTCGTGACCATTATCGTGCTGATGTCGGTGAAATATTAATCGACTCTCAAGAAGCTTATCAGCAAGCACATGACTTTATGTCAATGGTCATGCCAAATACTATTTCAAAGCTGAAAAAATTCGATGAAGATCTACCACTTTTTAATCGTTTTCAAATTGAAAGCCAAATAGAATCCGCTTTTTCACGTGAAGTCACACTGCCCTCTGGCGGTGCCATTGTTATAGATCACACAGAAGCTTTAATTTCTGTTGACGTTAACTCGGCGCGCGCCACCAAAGGGAGTGATATCGAAGAAACCGCTAGACAAACTAATCTCGAAGCTGCGGATGAAGTGGCACGTCAGTTACGTATACGCGATTTGGGTGGCCTAATAGTCATTGATTTTATCGATATGATGCAAAACAAAAACCAACGTGAAGTTGAGTCCCGTCTGCGCAATGCCGTATACGACGATCGTGCTCGGGTTCAAATTGGTCGTATCTCGCGGTTTGGTTTACTCGAAATGTCGCGTCAACGATTACGCCCATCACTAGGTGAATCGAGTCAAATTGTTTGTCCAAGGTGTATTGGTCAAGGCAGTATTCGTGATGTTGAATCGCTTTCCCTAGCTGTATTGCGTTTACTTGAAGAAGAGTCATTAAAAGATAACACAGGGACTATCCTGGCTAAATTACCAATTGAATGCGCGACTTATTTATTAAATGAAAAGCGTGATAAAATCGATGATCTAGAGATGCGTCGTAAAGTTAAACTTGTTGTTATTCCAGATCCAAATTTAGAAACACCACACTACCTGATTGAACGAGTCAAAGATAACGACACCCATCGTCATGAGTCACATTACAAAAAGTCATATGAATTAATAACAGAAGAAGATGTTGTTGATTTAGTTGATATCGCAACTAATAAATCAGCACCTGGCGAGGTTGCAGCAGTTCAAAGAATTGAACCGCCAGCACCAAAACCAGCTGCCAAACCTGTGTTGGCAACCGCCTTAGAGGGTAGTCCTGGAATTTTCCAAAAAATATGGGGCGCATTATTTGGAACCAATGAGGAAAAGAAAGAAGAGGCTGATCACAAGCCTTCTCGAACTTCGCGAGACAATCGTGGATCACAAAATCGCAGTCGGCGTGGGAAGTATAAAGGTTCACAAAACCGCGATCGTAATAGTAACTCTAATAACAACAATAATAGCGGATCAGAAAACAGAAATAATTCTGACGCTAATAAAAAAGATACTTCGGAAAAAGTGAGCAGTAACAATCAAAACCAAAACCAAAACCAAAACCAAAACCAAAACCAAAAAGATGATGCAGCGTCTGATTCACAGGAAAACAAGCCCAAAACAAAGCAGAATCGTTCGCCAAGATCTCGCGGTAACCGTTCTGGAAATCGTCAAAGTCGTTCAAACAATCAACGAACTGAAAAGTCAGATGAAACGGTAGCTCAAGAAGAAAGCAGTCCATCAAACAATACCCATGACCAACAAAAGCCGGTAAACCTTGAAACGCCCAAGCAAGAGAATGTTATAGAAAAAAATAGGGTCAAAAGCAACACGCCGGCTCCAGAATCAAAGGCTGCTGTTGCGCCACCACCACCTCCGCGCCCTAACAAACCAAAAACAGAGCCCGTTAAAGCACAATCAAATGTCGAGTCTGCAGCACCTGCAACAGGATCATTGGCTGAAGTTCAAATGGAAACTCAAACACTAAAACCTTCACTTGCCCCAATTAAGCAAGTAGAGACGAAACCCATTGAAACAAAGCCAATTATTACGGCGAAGCCAAAGCGTGCAGAAGCTAAAAAAACTGTGGCTCAAGTGGAAGATATAAAGTTATCTCAGCCTACTTCAGCTGAAGCCACACAAGTTGCAGCTAAGCCATCAGAAACAAAGGCTGGAGAGATCAAACCTGCAGCGACTAAACAAGTTGAAACCAAAACGTCGCCTTCTGCCAGTTCAGTAAGTGAAAATAAACCAACAAAAACTCGCGCTCCAGCACGGCCTAAAAAGAAAACAGCGGTACGTGCAAAGAAAGAACCTTCAGAATCGGCTTCAACCTTACCGAACGTGCCTATTAAAACCCCCAAAACTGCAGAATAGTAAGTCTGTTATAGTAAAGTTGTGGGTTAACTCATATTGACTCACAACTTTAACCCTCACTAGTGACATTCATTACTATTAAATATTTGCTATTTTATAATCTGTCAACCTCACTGAATTGATTATAAATTTGACCGTTTTCTGCTACTTACAAAATAGCTGAGTTAGCACCAACTGACATTATTGCCGTTTTCTTTAGCCGAGTTAAGTAGTTTTAATAATGGCATTGCTCTTGTATTTAGACTAATCAAAGGTTGGTCTCCCTCTTCTTCAACCAGATCATTTTCATTAGCGAGATTCTTTTGGAAATTAGTCAAGGCTTGGTTGACGTCTTTAGCGGCAATAGCGCCGGGCACGAGGTGCCCAAAATCAATCAACTCAAGCATAATCTTTCCGACATCATTTAGCATCGTGATATCCGCATAGGACTTTGTTGTGAAAGTAATTGGCATATAAGCCTCCAGTTAGAGGTTTTAAGTTTACCTCTTTTAGTTAGATGATAGTTTAAATACACGGCAAAGTTGATAGAATCCACCTCATACTTTTAATAATAATGGCTACTAAATCAATATGAATAAAAGCTTGCTCACAAACTTAATTGCTCTATTGGTAACAATAGGAGCTTACTTAATTCAAAACGACATTCTATTTTCCATCGGTATTTTTGCTCTTTCGGGAGCTATGACTAATTGGTTAGCAATTCATATGTTATTTGAAAAAGTGCCAGGGCTTTATGGCTCTGGCGTTATTCCTAAACACTTTAAGGAATTTAAAAGCGCTATTCGAAATTTGTTAATGGAACAGTTTTTTAATGAAGAAAATATCGATCGATTTTTAAATAAAGGGGAACCTTCACAGTTTGCTCAGCATTTAGCTCCCGTCATTCAAAAGCTAGATTTTTCACCGGCTTATGACACTTTGGTCAAAACAATTATGGAATCATCTTTTGGCAGCATGCTTTCAATGTTTGGTGGACAAGAAGCATTAGTGCCCTTGAAAGAACCTTTTATAGAAAATATGCGCCTGGCTATCATTGACATAAGTTGCACAGAAGCTTTTTCAACACTGCTAATCGAAGAATTAGAACAACCCAATATGGCAATTGACATTCGAAGCAATATCGAAGATATAGTGAATAAACGATTAGATGAGTTAACGCCTCAACTAGTGAAGATGATAATTCAAGATATGATCAAACAGCATCTAGGTTGGTTAGTCATATGGGGCGGTTTGTTTGGTGGACTCATCGGGTTGATTAGCGCCTTATTGGGTGTGCTATAGAGCCCAGCGCAAACTCTTATTCACTGACGAACCGAATGATGTTCTTGTCATTTGGTTCTACCTTCTCGCCTAAACTAATAAAGCCAACTCCGAAAAGCGTTAACTCCTCCCGTCGCAGGAATACAGACTGTCCTTCTTGGGTTTTAATAAACGTACCGTTAGTGCTTTGATCAATGATCACGAACTTCCCACGTCGATGTTCTAATTTGGAATGATGCCTTGAGATTAAATCGCCATCGACAAAAAGATCGCAGTCACTGCCTCGACCCAAAATGTATGATTTGGTGTCAACTGGAATCTCATACCGTTTGTTACGGTAAGTCAGGGTTAGCTTTTCGCTTTGCTTTTTTCCCGCTAAGCTTGTGAAGCTACTCGCTGGTGCCATGCTAGTAATATCGCTATCCTCTTCCCATGAAAAAAGATATATGTCGAGCGGTTCACTCTTGCCTCTAACACTGATACGGTCAAAAGGCCGCATACTAGAAGATAACGCCGTATTCTTTACCAATAAAGCCATTTCTTTGGTGCATAGGATTTGTCGTGCTTTTGCCATACTAGCAATTCGTGCAGCGACATTGACAGTATCACCAAAGATATCATTCGTCTCTAGAATAACACTTCCAAATTGCATCCCTATTCGAATCGAGACATCGGTGGTTTCTTGGTTTTTATCATCTTCCATGACGACCTGAATTTTTTGAGCGGCCATTAAAGCTAAATCAACATCAGTAAAATAAACAAGAATTTCGTCGCCAATTGTTTTTACCAAATGACCTTGTGTATCTCGAGTTATAGCGATCAGGGTATTTAAAGCATTCGATATGCGCTCACGGGCTAATTCATCCCCCATATTTTCATAAATATTAGTACTGTCGGCAACGTCGGCAAACATGACAACGCAGCTGATCGTTTTTCTCATCATTATTTATTATCCATAAGCTAACTTAAATAGGTCTCAATGGACTCCAATAAGTCTATCCTTCCATTTAAAAAAACAACCGCACAACAAAGTGTTGTAGATCAGGTGTTCTTTATATTGTTATAGCATGTCTAATCATTATAAGGTCGCTTTCTCTTACATTACAGTTTGGAAACATAATCGATGGCTCTCAAAATTCGTTTCAAAGTTTGTGTCCTACCAATTACTTCTACCGTTTGATCTATGGGAGGAGAAAACGACCCTCCGGTCACAGCAACCCGCAGTGGTTGACCCACTTTACCCATTCCAACGTCTAGTCGTTCTGTAACCGCTTGAATTATCTGGTGAATAGATTCGGCACGCCAATCGGTCAGTGATTCGAATCCCTCACTGAGAGACTTCAGTGGCTCTAGCGAATCAGCTCGGAGGCCTTTCTTAGCTGCCTTGGCATCGTACTCATCAAACTCTTTGAAACAATATAAGATACTCTCGGTGAGTTCGTTAATGGTCGATACCCGTTGGCGATACAAATCTACAATCGTATCAATGTTAGTGTTATTGGCCACGTCAACCTTAATAACTTTTAAACGCTGCTTAACAAGGCCAACAATATTGCTTAAAGGTAAACTCATCATGTACTGCTGATTGATCCAATTAAGTTTGTCTGTATTAAAAGCAGCGGCCGATTTATTAATATCTTCTAAAGCGAACAGCTCAATCATTTCTGCAATCGAAAATATTTCCTGATCACCATGCGACCAACCTAATCGAACCAAATAATTTAGGACCGCTTCAGGCAAGTACCCATCATCAAAGTATTGCATCACGCCAACAGCCCCGTGACGCTTAGATAGCCGTTTGCCATCATCACCCAAAATCATCGGCAGATGCGCATACTCAGGACAATCGGCCCCAAGTGCTTTTAATATATTGATTTGACGCGGTGTATTGTTTACGTGGTCATCACCCCGCACAACGTGGGTAATATTCATATCCATGTCGTCTACCACAACGGTTAAATTGTACGTTGGGGTGCTGTCAGTTCTTGCGATAATTAAATCATCAAGTTCTGAATTACTGACGGTGATAGTACCTTTCACATGATCCTTAAAAGTGACCGAGCCTTGATGGGGATTTTTAAACCTAATGACTAAATCTTGAGTGCCGTCGGATAATAGCCCTAGATCTCTACAACAGCCGTCATAACGAGGTTTTTGTTTGGCTGCCATTTGCTGATCTCTCAGAGACTCCAACTTTTCTTTTGAACAAGCGCAATAGTAAGCATCACCTTTATCTAACAGCTGTTGGATTATTTCTTTATATCGATCAAATCTTTGAGTTTGATAAATAGGTCCCTCGTCATGATCAAGCTTGAGCCACTTCATACCATCAAGAATCGCTTGAACCGATACTTTACTTGATCGCTCTAAATCGGTATCTTCAATTCTCAATACAAATTCTCCCCCCATTTTCTGACTATAGAGCCACGAAAATAATGCAGTACGAGCACCTCCAACGTGAAGTAATCCGGTAGGGCTAGGAGCAAAACGAGTTTTGATCATTGGAACTCTCTAAATCAAGCAATGGCTGTATATTCTAACAAAATACCATTAATTTGAAATGGCCGGACCGGTATTAAGTAGCCTAAAAAGCCAACGCTTAAAACTTCATCAAATAGCGTTAATGAAATGCTTTTTACAATGCTTTGGCAAAAGAAAAATTATACGGACTAATTGAGGATGTAATGAAGCAACTGCATGCAGATGAGGGCGTAAATACCCGCCAAAACATCATCAAACATAATGCCGAAACCACCTTGGAGACGTTTATCTGCAAGTTTGACCGGCCAAGGTTTAACAATATCGAAGAATCGAAAAAGCACGAATCCTGCAGCAATCCACTGCCAATTAAGCACCGGCACAGCAATCATGGTAATCCAAAAACCTATCACCTCGTCCCATACAATACCCGGGTGGTCATGGACATCTAGCGCCCTGCTGGTTAGATGACAAAAATAAACGCCTAAAAAAAAACCCACTACAATAATACCTAGGTAAATAGACTGCGGTAAATTAGCAATCAATAGATATAACGGTATGGCCACCAATGTCCCCATAGTACCAGGTGCATAAGGTGATAGCCCTGACCCAAATCCTAATGAAACGAAATGAATGGGGTGACGTAACAGTTTAGCTGGAATGGGTTTATTCAAAATGCTGATATCCTTGCCAATTGTTCAGGTTCTCTGTTTTATGATTGCCAACTAGCTCATAGTTTCTGTCTGTGATTTCACCAATGTGAGTTAGTTTACATTGAGGATTTTTATCGTTCCATTCATCAATAACGTCTTTATGTTGGGTGGGTATTGTAAAACAAAGCTCGAAGTCGTCACCGCCCGTGAGAGCATAGTTGTATTCCTGCTGACTACGAATAAAGTCGTTAACCGGTAAAGAATCAAGTCTGATCGTAGCACCTTTTTGACTTTGATCTAAAATATGACGCAAATCACCCACTAATCCGTCGGATAAATCAATCGCTGCACTGGCATAACTTCCCAGAAAACCAGTAAGCTCAAGTCTAGGGCTCGGTCGATTAAGGGCTTCAAGGCAGGGTTCGATTAAGGTGGCGGGTAAGATCACTCTTTGCTGTAAATAGGCCAATCCCAGTGCAGCATTGCCGAGCTCTCCGGTTACCAGTATTAGGTCACCTAGTTGTGCTCCTTTTCGATTGACGTAATTATTTTGATCAACTAGGCCAGACACTTGAATCGAAATCGAAAGGGGTCCTCGGCAGGTATCCCCTCCAATTAATTCAATTTGATACTGATTCGAGGTTTTTTTAAGGCTGGCTGAAAATTCACTTAACCATACCTCGTCAAATTTTGGTAGCGTAATTGATAGTAAAAACCAAGCTGGTGTGGCCCCCATGGCGGCAAGATCGCTTAAATTAACTGCCAACGACTTATGAGCAATATCTGACGCACTGGTTAGCTCGGGAAAGTGAACGCCGCTAATAAGTGTATCAACGCTCATGACCAGTTGTTTGCCGACAGGTACATCAACAACCGCAGCATCATCACCCTGAGACAGCACTACAGGAAATGGAGATTTTCCTGTGTTAAAGAAAAACCGTTCAATGAGTGAAAATTCATTTTGAGAAACTGTCATTAGAATGACTTTAAATAGCCATGGGTTCTAATCACGCTTTCGTTTCATGCGGACGTAATATTTTTGCTAAAGGGTCAAGCACACCATTGATAAATTTGTGACTATCATCCGCGCCATAAACCTTGGCAAGGTTAACCGCTTCATTAATCACCACCTTGAAAGGAATTTCTAGGTGATTGATAAACTCATACGTTGCGATTCTCAAAATATTAGTTTCAATGGGATCAACATGGTCTTCGAAATTTTCAATGTGCTGGCGATAATGCTCATCAAGCGTCGTTATGCAGCTTGGAATTTCAAATAATAATTCGAGAAAATAAGCTTTATCTCCGGTGGCTACGCCTTGCTCTTCAATATAGTGGTCTTTTATCCACTCAAGATCCTCACCTGAAAGTTGCCATTGATATAAAGCCTGCAAAGCTTTGTCACGAGAATGCTTGCGTTTTTTAATAAACCGCGCTTGTTCTGCGGCTACTTTACTGCCCATTTTGTTGATATTTTTTTTATCTTGATTAGTCATTGAAGTCGGTTAACCGATTTTCCTCAGTAAGCTGATCATTTCCATCGCGACCATTGCCGCTTCAGCACCTTTATTACCGGCTTTGGTACCTGCTCTTTCAATGGCTTGCTCAATTGAATCAGTTGTTAATACAGCGTTCACAACAGGAATCGAATATGTCAAAGCGAGAGAAGATAAAGCGCTAGCGTTTTCGCCTGCAACAAAATCAAAATGGGGCGTTGAGCCACGAATAACAGCACCAATGCCGATAATGGCATCGTACTTTCCTGAAACCGCAAACTTTTGAACAACTAATGGCATTTCAAATGCGCCTGGTACATGACTGACAGTGATGTCAGATGACTTGATACCGGCACGTTGAAGGGTATCAATTGCTGCCTGTAATAAACTTTCAACAATAAAACCATTAAAACGCCCGACAACTATTGCGATTTTTGCTTTATCCGTGGTGAGATCACCATTGATTATATTCACGTCAGTCATAGTCTTTCTTTTCCTAAACCCGTTCGTTTATTCAGAGTAATAGTTAACGACTTCGAGTCCGAAGCCAGCCAATGCAAGAAACTTCTTAGGCGCACTAAGCAAATTCATTTTACGAACACCCAGATCAACTAATATTTGAGCTCCAATACCATAGGTCCTGAGTGTATCAGGGTGATCTTCATCCGGACTAAAGTCATTTCTAATCAAAGATTCAATTTTTTTAACCATATCCTTAGGCGTCTCTGCTTGGCGTAAAAATACAATGACACCCTCACCTTCTTTTTCAATAGTTTTCATTACGTCTTGTAATGGCCAACCGCGTCCCGTAGTACCTGATAGTGCATCCTGCAAGGTATCCTGAACATGTACTCTCACCGGAACGGGGTTATCTGGGTTGATATCACCCTTTACTAAAGCCAGATGCAGCTCTTGAGCAATGTTATCTTCAAAAGCATAAAGCTGAAAAACACCATAATCAGTTGGAAATTTTGATTCTAAAATACGTTCGACGGTATTCTCATTTTCAATACGATACCGAATCAGATCTTCAATAGTCCCGATTTTCAAGTCATGTTGCTTAGCAAATACTTCTAGATCAGGTCGGCGTGCCATGGTGCCATCGTCATTCAGTATTTCAACAATAACGGCTGCGGGTTCAAACCCGGCTAAACGTGCAAGATCACAACCAGCTTCAGTATGGCCCGCGCGAATTAATACGCCACCCTTCTTCGCCATTAACGGGAAAATATGGCCTGGTTGAACAATACTTTTAGGGGTTGCTTCGGCCTGAACCGCTGCTAGAACGGTGGTTGCCCTATCCGAGGCTGAAATACCCGTTGTGACGCCTTCTGCAGCCTCGATTGACACGGTAAAGTTAGTTTCTAACTGTGCTTTATTGTCACCCACCATCAAAGATAAACATAATTGCTGACAGCGCGCCTCGGAAAGTGTCAGGCATATCAAACCCCGACCAAATTTAGCCATAAAATTAATACTACTGGCAGTAACCGCTTCTGCGGCCATAAGGATATCACCTTCGTTTTCACGAGCCTCATCGTCCATAATGACGACCATTTTACCGGCCTTAATATCGTCGATAATTTCTTTCGTGGTGTTCAAATTCATACAGACATAAAACCTAGCTAGATTGTATAAAACCAGTTTTTGTAAGCGTTGCCATTATTTGATTATTAGGTGAATCAGTGATTGATTTTCCGTTAATTAAACGCTCTAAGTAGCGAGCGATTATATCAACTTCAATATTAACCATACTCCCCAATTTATAACACCCAAATATCGTATTTTGCTGGGTGTGAGGTACAATATTAACGTCAAACTGGTTGTTGCTGACCTTGTTTACAGTCAAACTTGTACCATCGATGGTGACTGAACCCTTGATAGCGATATAGTGCTGTAATTCAGGCGCAACTTCAAATATATACCGAGTTGATCTTGCATCTTGTTGCATTTCCATCAGCGTTGCCAAACCATCGACATGACCGCTGACCAGATGACCACCCAGAGCCGTGTTCAGCGTGAGTGCTTTCTCAAGATTAATTGAACTACCGACTTGCAGATGCCCAAGACTCGTCTTGCTCAAGGTTTCCTTAGATACATCAGCAGTAAATTGCTCTGAATGAAAAGAAACGGCTGTCAGACATACGCCATTAACAGCGATGCTATCACCCAGTTCGCAGTTATTAAGATCAAGACTTGCGGTATTAATCGTGAGTGACATATCACCAGCTTTGTTTTCAATACTCGCTATTGAACCCACTGTTTGAATGATTCCAGTAAACACGGCTGAATAGCTCCTTTATTTCAATTCAAGGGTGTAACTCGTCATTGGTAAAGACGAGGCATTATCAAAAGTCGCACCAGCAACCACACCAGCTTGAGCTATTTGCTCGGCTGTGTCATAAATTTCATAGGCTGTTTGCATGGCACCCAGCGCAAACTCTGACCCAGAGCCCACCGCCCAAAAACGCGAATATTGCTCAACCTCACGTAATGAATACAGACCAAAAATGCCGTTTGTATTCATAATTAAGGCATCAACTCGTGATGATTCATAAGAGTCTTCATCTTCTTCTTTGCTGTTAAGAAAATATTCTTCCTTCAAAATTGGATGGATTGTTTTCAATGTGACAAATATTGACATACGGTCACTCAAATTAATTTTATCCGCATGGTCAACAACTAAATTTTGTAAAACTAAATGGTGGGCCGCACTACCAACAATACCCATATAAGTCTGGTTCTGAACACTATCATGGGTAGTAGAATTAGATAATGATAAGATTTTATCAGAATTAACAACAAATTCAGCACTTTGTTTAGTATCGCCAAAACTAGTTAAACTATCAGCCGCGATACAAGCGACACCATTTTTCACAGCTGCGACAATTGTCGACATAACTAAATATACTCAGGTGTTAGTGTTAAGCGGATGTCTTTACCAATGGTTCTAACGTCATTAATAATACAATTGACACGATCTTTCATCTGTGTCAACTCGCCCAGATCAAATAACCCTTGTGCTTGATTACCCAGAAAACATGGTGCTAAGTAAAGCACAACCTCATCAACCAGTTGTTGACTCATTAGTTCACCGGCTAATTTTTTCCCACATTCAGTGTGGATTTCATTGATTTCACGCAAAGCAAGATATTGCATCAGTTGCGATAAATCAACCCGTTCACTTTCCTGCATTTGATCTAATACAATGATCTCTGCACCTGACTCAATCAATGGTTTATGCGCTTCTTTAGACGTATTTGTGGTAACAACCCAAACTTGGCCAGGGATATTAAATATTGTTTCCTTACCGGTTAAACATAACCGAGAGTCAATAATAATTCTAACAGGCTGCCTAACATCAACTGATTGCCCTAAGTCTTCACTGGATAAACGAACATTCATCGATGGATTATCTTCCAACACGGTACGAGCCGAAGTTAAAATAGCTGAACTGCTTGCGCGTAAATGCTGCACATCAACTCTGGCTGGCTCGCTACTAATCCATTGACTAATGCCATTAGCCAATGCGGTGCGTCCATCTAAAGACGTTGCCATTTTAACTCTTAAAAAAGGACGCTTTTGTTCCATGCGCGATATAAAGCCAACATTTAACAGCCTCGCATCAGCTTCTAAAACACCACAGATGACTTCAATACCGACCTCTTTTAATTTAGCTATTCCTTTCCCAGCAACCAAGGGATTAGGGTCTTGCATAGCAATCACGACACAACTGGGTTTTAGTTCGATTAACCTATCAACACAAGGGGGTGTTTTACCTTCATGAAAACAAGGTTCGAGGGTGATGTAAAAACAACTGCCAGATTCGATACTCTGACTATGGATGGCATTAATTTCAGCATGTGGCCCACCGGCATATTCGTGCCAACCCTGAGCTACACAAGCATTCTGTTTAACAACTAAACAACCTACCCTGGGATTTGGCGCAGTAGAATAAAATCCACGACGAGCTAACTGTAAAGCTTTCGCCATCCAGTAATGATGGGAAAGTTGAAGGGGGGACTGAAGCATTAAACATTCTCGTCGATCAAAGGTACCTGACGACGATGCATTTCTGGCGTTGGTTCAGATTCAAGCCTCTTAATCACTTCCTGAAAAGATTGAATATCTTCAAAACTAAGATAAACAGAGGCAAAACGAATATAAGCCACATGATCCAGTCTTTGCAATTCGTGCATCACAAGGTCACCAATTTTTCTACTTGGAATTTCTCGCGAATCAACACCCAATAAATGTTTTTTTATTCTATTAATCGCATCTTCAATTTGATCAGCTGCAACCGGACGTTTTTCAAGTGCACGCAACATGCCGCTGCGCAAACGAACTTCGTCAAATGCATCACGACTACCATCACTCTTTATCACCATTGGCATGTTGAGCAAAGCTGACTCATAGCTTGTAAAGCGCGTTTCACAAGAAACGCACTCCCGCCTGCGGCGCACCTGTGTGGACTCTTGAGCCAATCTTGAATCGACTACCCGAGTATCAGGTGTACCACAGAAGGGACACTTCATTTATGTAATCTAGTCAAAGAACTAATTATTATAAACTGGAAGACGTTTACAAATTTCACTCACCTTCGCTCTAACCGCATCAATCACGTCTTCATCACCCATGTTGTCAAGAATATCTGAAATCCAATGAGCCAATTCGCGCGATTCAGCTTCATTAAAGCCACGAGTGGTAATAGCTGGAGTACCGATACGCAAACCAGAAGTAACAAATGGTGATTGTGGGTCGTTTGGCACTGAGTTTTTGTTCACTGTTATATGAGCCCTACTTAAAGCGGCATCAGCATCTTTACCCGTTAACCCCTTGCTAATTAAAGAAAGCAGGAATAGATGGTTTTCAGTACCACCAGAAACAATATCAAACCCGCGTGCCATGAACTCTTCAGCCATTGCATTAGCATTGACCAGCACTTGCTTTTGATACGTTATAAAGTCTTCGCTCATGGCTTCTTTAAAGGCCACTGCTTTGGCAGCAATAACGTGCATCAACGGACCACCCTGAGTGCCAGGGAATACCATCGAGTTAAGCTTTTTCTCAATTTCTGGGTTCGACTTAGCTAGAATGATGCCACCACGAGGGCCCCGTAAAGTCTTGTGTGTTGTGCTGGCACAAACATCAGCAATGCCAACCGGATTAGGACATACGCCAGCGGCAACTAGTCCAGAAACATGAGCCATATCAACAAAGAGATAAGCACCAATAGAATCGGCAATATCACGGAATTTCTGCCAATCGACAACACGTGAGTAGGCAGAAAAGCCAGCAATAATCATTTTTGGTTTGTGCTCATTTGCTAACGCTTCAACTTCAGCGTAATCAATTCTGCCGGTTGTTTTATCAATACCATATTGAATAGCATTAAATAACTTGCCTGAAAAGTTAACTTTTGAACCATGTGTTAAGTGTCCACCATCAGCTAAACTCATGCCTAAGATTGTGTCACCGGCGTTTAAAAGCGCGAAAAAAACCGCTGTATTGGCCCCTGACCCAGAGTGAGGTTGAACATTGGCATAGTCTGCACCATACAGCTTTTTAACGCGAGAAATTGCCAGTGCCTCAGCAACATCGACATGCTCACAGCCCCCATAATAACGTTTCGAGGGATAACCTTCAGCATATTTATTAGTTAGGACTGAACCCTGCGCCTGTAAAACACGTGGACTAGCATAATTTTCTGAAGCGATTAATTCAATGTGATCCTCTTGACGTTGAACTTCATTTTGCATCGATGTCCAAAGTTCTGGATCGAAATCTGCAATATTCATAGATTTTGAAAACATTTAGGTTATCCCAAAAAGAAAAAAGAGATTTATATTACTATATCAATATGACAAAAAGCACTAATAAACACGACAAATATGACTGTAATTTCGGCATGGCATTTGATTTACAAATACACGTCACCATTTAGTAAATGGATATTTAAAACGTAACCACCGTTGATCACAAAAAAGCCTATGTAAATTATGGGTTATGGTAACAAGTTTAAGTGTATTATTATTCAAGTAAATTTAATTAGGAGAATATTATGGAAAACGTTGGCATCTACACACCACCCAGTAAAAATAAACCTGTGCTTACTGGCCTGTCAGGTGAACACTTTCAAGTTAACCTGACAATTGAAGATTTAGAGGTAACGCAATCAGCTCAAGATAAACTAAGGGAGATCGTAACCCAAAGTGAAGATGAAGTGAGTGCAATTAGAATCTATATTGGTGGCGGTGGTTGTAGCGGTATGACTTATGGCATGACCTTTACAGACCAGCAGACTGACTTTGACACGGTCATCGGATTTGATGGATTCAAAGTTTTCGTTGACGTTGTAGCACTCAATTATTTGCGTGGTGCACAAATTGATTATATCCAAGAAGAAGGTCGTGAACGCTTTGTGTTCAATAATGTTTTCGCTGAAACGGGTGGATCTGGTTCTTGTGGTGGTTGTGGTTCAGCTCAATAATCTCCTTTATTGGTAAAATCGAGTGCTACCCGCATCAGAGCCCGGTCAAAAGCCGGGCTTTCTGCTTTTAATCGCTCCGGCGAAAAGTTATCGTATATCACCTTATTTAAAAGCAGCCCACGCTTTAAACCTAAAAACATTAATCGTATCTAATAGCAGATACTCGCTCATGTCAGAAATAGCGCAGGGAGTCACTGTTGATTTCACTGATCGGAGGCAAGCTGAAACTATTATTTTAGAGTCCATCAGAGATTTAGACATCAAATGCGTACTGGCAACTGACGATTCCTGTGTCAGTTTAAGTAACCAAATAGCGAAAACTCTAAATCTAGCACACAATCAATCGTCAGCCACTCTATTAACTCACCGCAAAGACTTGGCTAGAAAAGCAGCACAAATGTTTGGATGCAACACACCCAAGTATCAAGTTCTTGAATTACAACACTTCAAACAATATTCCAGTTCCGTCACCTACCCCGTTGTTGTTAAACCTTTATGCTTATCTGCCAGTAAAGGTGTCATTCGGGCTGATAATGAACAACAGTTTGATGCAGCGTGCGAGACTATTGATTTTATTTTAAGCGAATCAGATGTCACTGGATACGAACGTAATCATGTTCTGGTTGAGGGTTACTTAGATGGTCCAGAATTTGCTGTCGATGGTATTTTAATCAATGGAAACTTTCATTTGCTTGCAATTTTTGATAAGCCAGAGCCATTGATCGGCCCGTATTTTGAAGAAACCTATTACTTAACGCCCAGTCAGTTAACAGAATCGAATCAGTTGGCATTAATCGAATCAGTGATACAGTACTGTGATGCTTATGGTTTGGCACATGGGCCTATTCATGCTGAAGCACGAATTACAAAGGACGGTATATTTTTAATCGAATTAGCAGCCAGAACAATCGGCGGCCAGTGTGGACAATTAATTGAGTTCTCATTGCAGCAAAAGCTTGAAGAGATTGTTATTCAGGGACTTTGTGGTATTAGACCCAATTTACTTGAAAATTCACTAAGTGCGGGCGTGTTGATGATCCCAGTCAAGAAACCAGGCATTTTAAAAAGAATTGAAGGCCTAACTGCGGCTATGCAGGTAGAGTTTGTAAAAGATATAGAAATTCATATTCAAGAGGGATATGAATTAGTGCCATTACCCGAAGGATCGAGTTACCTTGGTTTCATTTTTGCTCAAGCCCCGACTTATAAACAAACATTTGATGCCCTAAAAAAAGCACACCAAATGCTTAACTTTGTTACTCAGGCAATATGGAGGTTAAACCCATCAACGAGTTCAACATAGATCGCTACTTTGAACCTGGCGCTCTGAAACCATCTGGCAACTGACCAAGGTCACCCTCTTTAAATAAGAAGCCAACCATATGTTGCTCTATAAGAGTCAAGCTAGCTGGGTCAACTGTCGACAGCCCATTTTCGTTGATAATTGTAGTTTGACGCTCCAACCAATTTTTCCAACCTTGTTCAGAAACAGTGTTAAAAATTCTTTGACCAAGCTCACCAGGATAAGGCGCTCTCTCTAAACCAGGTTCTTCACTACCCAATACTACACAATTAACCATTCGAGTCATTTCTTCACCAACATGTCTTAACCAAAAAAAGCAGCCGAAATTTAGCTGCGCTTTATTATATCAAATTTAAGTCGCATCAGAATGTATAATTATTGCCAAATGACATTATTGAGTAGATTTTTAAATCGGACTCATAAAAATCCACAGCAGTTGAAAGTCAAATAATAGGTTGAGGTTATATCAACTGATTATTCCTAGTGAATTGACAATGGTACGGACATCAACTTTGAGATCTAACTAAAATTGTATCAAGTTCAGCAGAAACAGCGAATCCACCATCAAAGTTGGATATTCTATTCTTACCAATAACAACGTAGGCTAAAAATTAATCTACTCACTTGATTTCATCTGATAAAAAGTCGTTAATTTAGGAAGAAAATGATGGCAAGCCATTTAAAGAAAATTCAGCCTCTGGCACTGACTATATATTTGATTTCACCATTAGATTTTAATAGACCCGTTGTTAAAAAATCCACCATCGAAAACATACCAATCAAGTGTTAAAAAGCTAGAAACAATATCCGCATAATGAGCTGCATCAACATTTCCCTTATCACCCATATTACCAGCCTAAAAATCCTCGTTAGTATCGTAATAAATATTGTTAGGCCAACCCTACGTTAATGGATTTATCCAACTTAACTTTAAAACCCGTGCCATATACGACACCTTCCAAATATATTAATGCTTAATCCAACCCCAATATTTGCGTCGATAAAATTAAGTTTGGTTCATGAGATTAACAATATAAATGTATAAATTATCATACGAGTTATGATGCCCCTCTCTGGACGCTGTGATTCGATCGAGGATATTTAGATCCAATTTATATTGTGCTTAGACATAATCATGGAAGAAAATCAAATAATTGCCATCCTCTGATTCAAATGCTAACTCTGCCCTATACTTAAACGTTATAAATCACGGCACCACTAATACGGGTCATATTCGAACAAAAAAAGAGGATTCAATCCTACTGCTGCCGGAAGAGTCGATTTGGGTCGTGGCTGATGGTATGGGTGGACATTATGCTGGTGATTTAGCAAGTCAGCCCATTACTCTGAATATGAGTTCACTCAATAAGACAACCATCACTCAAAATGTCAATAGGTTTAAGTGAAGAAAACGTGACAACTTCAAACGGCATCATTTGACATAAAGCACTGGAACTTGGATAAAATGTGACAATAGGCATCACGGTTGTCATTACATAGATTTTGGGTAGATTTATTATTGTTTTTTTGGCGGGTGATAGCAGGCTTTACCGTCATCAAGACAACCAGCTTATTCGAATAACTGAAGATCATAGTTTTGTTGAAGAACTTGTCAAAATTGGAAAGATTGAAGCAAAAGGTGCTGAGGCAGACCCAGCTAAATATTTTACTCAAAGCAGTGGGTACCGTCGATGATTTTCAAATTGATTTGTCTTACTTCGAGATACAAAATAATGACATTTAGGTACTTTATTCAGATGGTGGGGATAAAGGTCTTGATGAAAGTAGAATTTCTGACATTATACAGGTAGGTAGAGAGAATTTCCCCTTTTTGAGAAAATCGCTCCTAAAAGCTTCGTTGGACTCAGGAGGCTCCGACAATACATCGATTATCACCATAAAATTGACAAAATAAGGATTATAATGTCAGATGCTTGCGAATTAATTATTAACGATTATATCTGTGGTGCGCTTAATGTTACTGAGTTAGATGAGGGTTTAAAGAGTCTTTTTTCAGCAATGCCCTCTTGCCATGTTGCCGCACAAAACCACCTGCAAAACTTATTTGCCACCGATAGTATAAACCCAACACATTTCACTGAAATTTCACAACTTATTTCAAAAGTTAATATTCACTCTACTTTAAAAAGTGGTAATGAAACAGATATTCCCTACTTTGATGAGGATCAATTTTGCCACATTACAGATATTACAGAGCCGCCCTTAGATATTGATAAAAAGTCTATAATTATAAAAAGAAATATAGATAATACGCAAGACATTGCGAAGTCATCGTTACCTTTAATTCAACTCCATGCAGACAAGATTTATAGACAAGTTGATGCTCCTTTAAAGACCCAAAAAGTTCAAGATGAGATTACTCTTGGTCCAGGTATGATACTGAAAGAGCGTTTTGTTTTACTTGAAAAGTTAGGACAAGGGGGTATGGGTGTAGTGTATAAAGCCAAGGATTTGCTCAAGGTCGAAGCCCAGGATAAAAATCCTTATGTTGCCATAAAAGTGCTAACAGACGCTTTTAAAAAGTACTCTGGATCATTCATTGCCTTGCAACGAGAGGCGAGTAAAGCTCAGAGTCTAGCTCACCCAAACATTGCAACCGTTTACGATTTTGATAGAGACTCTAATACCGTATTCATGACCATGGAGCTCCTCCAAGGAAAGCCCTTAAATCAACTGATTAAAGAAATCGTTAAGAAACCACTTAAAAAAAATCAGGCGTTACATATCATTGAAGCGCTTTGCAGTGGACTAGCCTATGCTCATGAAAAAATGTTAATCCACTCAGACTTCAAACCAGGTAATTGCTTTTTGCTTAATGATGGTCAGGTAAAGTTACTTGATTTTGGGATTGCACGAGCCCGCACGCAAACCGATGAAGACCGAGAAAAAACTCTTTTTGATCCGGCCAAACTCAGTGCCGTTACACCCGCCTACGCAACACCTGAAATGTTTGCCGGTATGGACCCTGACCCCCGAGATGACATCTATGGTCTTGCCTGTGTTGCCTACCAATTACTTGCAGCGGGTAAACACCCCTATAACAAAGTTGCAGCAATTAAAATTAAAGAGTTAGGTATTAAGCCAAAACCAATTAAAGGTTTAAATCGAAAACAACAGAGAACATTAATGAAGGCTTTGACGGTTTCACGCAAAGACCGAATTACAACCGTTGAAAAGTTTGCAGAGGGGATGCGTTCAAACAAATCACATGCCAAAACGCTGGTACTGGGCACCATATTTATAGCTATTATTGCTACCGGTATTGGGTATAAACCTTTTTTTGAATTTCGTTCTGAACAGGCACTCTATAATAATATTGATTTGATTAAACAGGGAGACAAGGCACTGATGATTGAAACTATCTGGTCACTTGAGCAACTTAATCCAGAGCAAAAAAAAATAATTTCTGTTGGCTTAAGACGAGAAATCATAACTTTTTATAATAATAGAATACGCTCAGTATTCAGGCCTAAGGCAGGTTTATACGACTACCCCCAAGCAAGCAATTTACTATTGCTCGCCAAAAAACTTTACCCAGACTCCATTGCACTCTCCACTATTGAAGATCAAATTAAAGAACAAAAGGACCATTTAATGATCCGGCTTGTATCACTGCATAACTATTATTTTAAAAACAAACTTCTGACAAAGACTAAAAATGGTGAGGATTTAACAACGGTTATGCCATTGATAAAACGCGTCGACCCGAAACACTACCTCTTAAAAGATAAAAAATTGGCCAACCTTTATTTATCTGAAGCTGAAAAACTAATTACACGTCGACTTTATAAAGACTCCAGTGCTTATGTTACGACGGGTTTAAAGCTATTTCCAGATGACATCCGGCTACAAAATCTAAACAAACAAATTAATGCATCGTTTGTGAATTAATGGACAATTTACCGTCATCATTTCGACTGCTTGTTAAATCCTAAATTAACCCTGTCATTTCACGAGAAGAACACGTTAAAATTAGATCTCAAATGTTAAAACAGTTAGAGTCCAATGGATCAACCAAAGAACCTAATGTTAAAAACTTTAGCCAAATATCTCAATACACCAATACTAACCCGATGACTCAAGAGTCGTATAGCGCGTCAAACTGGATCATTATTATCCTCGGACTCACCGCTTCTGTTGTACTGGGTCTTATTGTGTACGGATAACATTGACTTTCAATTCAATGCTCTTCTCTAACCATTTTTATATCTGGCAAAATTTTTAATTGAAACCCATAGAATTCCATATCAACATCGAATTAGACGACACTTTAGTCGCTTCTTTATTAGCGGAAAGAACCCAGCTTCCATTGAGCCAAATTAAGATGGCAATGAAAAAAGGCGCCGTCTGGCTGTCTGATAAGAATGGTGTTAATCGCGTCAGGCGTGCGAAAAAGTCAACATCAAAGGGAAACTCTGTGCACTTTTATTTTGACCATAGCGTGCTAGATGCTGAGATTCCTTCACCCAAACTAATATCAGATGAAGGCGCCTACAGTATTTGGTTCAAGCCTAGGGGTGTATTGTGCCAGGGATCAAAATGGGGGGATCACTGCACCATTCATCGCTGGATTGAATCAAACGACACAAAACAACGTCCAGCATTGATTGTCCACAGATTAGACCGAGCAGCCTGCGGACTCATTGTTATTGCGCATAGTAAAAAAATGAGCCAAAGCTTATCCAGTCTTTTCAAGCTACGCACGATAGAGAAAAAATATAAAGCGATCGTCTGTGGTGAATTCCCAAAGCATGCAGAGTTGACTTCTATTAATTTGGAAATTGACGGAAAACACGCCTGCTCAAAAATTAAATCGTTAGAGTATTGCTCTGAGAAAAATCTATCGTTGCTTGAAGTGCATATTGAAACAGGACGCAAGCACCAAATACGCCAACATTTAAGTCAGCATGGGTTTCCTATTCATGGTGATCGCCTATATGGTGGCGGGGACTCGGTCGACTTGCAACTAGCCGCATTTTTTTTAAGTTTTAAGTGTCCTTTGACCCATAAATTAAAAGAATTTCATTTACCAAAAGAGTTACTGCCCCATTTTTAGCCATAAAAAATACATTTAAATATCAGGTGAGTCCTATATCGGTCGGTATTAGAATCTATGGATGTATCACTATAAAGTTTAATTGGAGGGTAAAAATGACTAAACTGGTACTATAATTAAGCTCAAACCTATCTAAGCTGAAAGTACAGAATTAATTTCATACAACGACATTTTTCGAAATCATTCGAACAGGGTAAATATAGTGGACAATCAGTGGTATGAAGCACTAAAAAGCGGTATTGAAAAACGACCTCTTCTCCAAACACTCGAAGTCAGTGAGGAGACTTTCTCACAAAACTATAAAGTTGATCTGGCTGCTAGTGACGCTTTATATGATCTGTCAATTTTAGCTGGCGTAACAACCAACGATCCTGTTCAGGCACAACTCGTCAAAATAGAAAAAAGTCCTAACCAATACTCGATCAAAATCTACACCATGGGCGCGTCCATAAATCTCTCAGATTCAATGCCAATCTTTGAGTCTATGGGCTTAAGCGTATTAATTAGCCGACCTTATAAAATAACTCTCGGTAGTGAAATTTTCTGGATTCAACATTTTACACTGGGTGAAGGTGAAAATTTATGTGATGTCGATCTCGATAAAATACCCCGTTACTTCACTGAATTATTTGGGAATATTTGGCATCAGAAGAGCGAAAATGATGCCTTTAACGAACTCTTGTTCAGTGCTTGTATAAAGGCAAGCAACATTCAAATTTTAAGGGCCTATACAGCCTATCTGCAACAAATACGATTTCCGCACAGTAGCTCCTATATCACTGAAACATTAAACACTTACCCAGAGATTACCCTGCTTTTAGTTGAGTGTTTTCTAAATAAATTTGATCCTCAAAAAACTGAAATGAACGCCTATTCAGATGTACTTCAAACGATTAAAGAAAAGCTTCATAAAATAGAATCACTCGATCATGATTTAATATACAAACGTATGCTCAACTTAATCGAGTCCAGTGTGCGGACCAATTACTTTCAGCCCTCAGAGTTTAACGATAACCAAATCAGCTTTAAACTCGACTCAAATTTAATTTTAGGTCTACCTAAGCCAAACCCACGCTTTGAAATATTTGTTTACTCTTCGCGATTTGAAGGCATTCATTTACGCGGTGGTTTAGTCGCTAGAGGCGGCATTCGATGGTCCGATCGCAAAGAAGATTACCGAACTGAAGTATTAGGTCTCATGAAAGCGCAAATGGTTAAAAATGCAGTTATTGTTCCAGCGGGTTCTAAGGGTGGTTTTATTACTAAACAAATAGCCAAACTTGATTCTGCTGACATTTATTCAGAGGTAAAAGCTTGCTATTCACTTTATATTAATGCTCTGTTAGCTTTAACTGACAATCTTCAAAATCACGAAATTGAACGTCCTATTAATACTATTGTATATGACGCAGACGATCCCTATCTAGTTGTCGCTGCTGATAAAGGTACCGCGGCATTTTCTGACGTTGCCAATGGCATCGCAGCGGAACACAACTTTTGGCTTGACGATGCTTTTGCTTCTGGGGGCTCACAAGGCTATGACCACAAAAAAATGGGTATTACGGCACGTGGCGCTTGGGAGTCAGTAAAACGCCACTTTCGTGGTATCGGTAAAGACATTCAAACCGAAGACTTTACTGTAGTTGGTATTGGTGACATGTCTGGTGACGTATTTGGTAATGGTATGTTGCTATCACCCTGCATTAATTTAGTCGCCGCTTTTAATCACATAAACATATTTATTGATCCCAACCCAGACACTAAAAGTAGCTTTACCGAACGTCAGCGTCTGTTTGAATTGCCCCGTTCTAGCTGGTCTGATTACAACAAAAATCTCATCAGTCAAGGCGGGGGCGTTTTTCCACGCAAAGCTAAATCAATAGATTTATCTCCAGAAATACAGCGTCTAATTGGCGTTGATCAATCAAGTATTACTCCCAATGAATTGATCGTCTTGCTTTTAAAATCAAAGGTTGATTTGATCTGGAACGGTGGTATTGGAACTTATATTAAAGCATCGGGTGAAACAGATGCTGACGTATCCGATAAAAACAATGATGCCATTCGTATTGATGGTAACCAAGTAAAAGCCAAATCAATCGGAGAAGGTGGCAACCTTGGCCTCACTCAGAGAGGTCGAATCGAGTATGCACAATCAGGAGGCTTAATTTATACTGATTCAATCGATAACTCAGCAGGTGTTGACTGTTCTGACAATGAAGTCAACATCAAAATTTTGCTGTCAGGATTAATTAAAACAGATCGTTTGAACCAACAAGATCGAAATGATCTTTTGGTCGAAATGACAGATGAGGTGGCAGAACACTGCCTGTTTAATAATTATCGACAGACTCAGATCATTGATAATATAGAACAAGACGCCGCTTTGAAAATGCACCGTCATGCTAGGTTTATGCGCCATCTTGAACGTGAGGGTGTCATTAGTCGCCGGCTAGAAAACCTGCCAAATGACGAACAAGTGGTTGAACGGATAGCACAAAATAAAGGATTAACTCGACCAGAGCTATCAATATTGCTGTCTTACAGTAAGTTGACCTATAAAAAAGTACTACTAGACTCTTCCTCACTATCTGAAGATTGTTACAACCCCTTATTACTTGATTACTTTCCTATCCAGCTTCAAGAAAAATATACACCAGAAATATTACAACACCCATTACGTAAAGAAATCATAGCGACCTTGCTGAGTAACATGATTACCAACTATATTGGAATTGGGTTTGGCTTTCGTATTCGTGAAGAAACCGGTGCTAGCATAGAAAATATAGCCAAAGCTTATGTTGTCTGTGTCGAGATATTTGGTTTAAATGATACTTGGCGGTCACTAGAGCAACTTGATAACGTTGTATCTGAACACGATAGGCATGAGTGCTTCCGATCAGTCACTGGACTACTAGAGCGCTCTATCAGTTGGCTATTAAGAAATAAAAGTTCAAACTTTGACGTGAGTCAGTTAATTGAAAGGTACAAAACTGACATCAACCTTTTACATAAGGTGATTTCCAACACGATGATTGGGCAATCTAGGAAAAACTATATCGCTTCGTGTGAACGCTTTATCGAATACAAGCTTCCAGCTGACATTGCTGAAGAACTTGCTGATAAAACTACCTTAGCGTCTGCTTTTGATATAATTGAAATCAAAAGTAAATTAGGCACTGATATTGAGTCCACTGCCAAACTGTTTTACGCCGTATCTGACCGTTTACAGTTGCACTGGATTCGCAGCTCTACCTCAAAATCTATCGTGCTAAATCACTGGAATAATCTGGCGGTTGTTAACATGCGAAACGAATTACATGCAAACCAGCATAAACTGACAGAAATGATATTACAGTCAGTCACTGATAAAAGTCATATTTCTGAGGCACTGGTGCAGTGGGAAGATCAACATACTGAAGCGCTCGAACGATATGACAATATGATCAATGAACTGAGTGCAATGAGAAATCTGGACTTTCCGGCTATTAGTGTTGCGGTGTCAGAAGTGAGAAGATTAGCGTCAATAACCTCTCAAGCCCATTTAAGTTAAATTACCTTTGCTGGCAAAAGACAATATCAAACTTGAAATCGATTTTACTTTGATTTCAAGTTGAACTTCAAATAACACTTCAATCTTTTATCTTGGGATTAAATACGATTAAATCGATATTTTTGAGTCACTCCGACTATTTTTTCTAATTTTATCATATTGATTTAAAGATAATTTAGACATCTGCCATTGATACACTGGGATCCTAGTTGAACTGAAAAAACTTTATAACTCAGACAATTTAAAACCAAACTGCACTGCTTTAAATACGCTAAATTCGTATCTTAACGTGTGCTCCGTTATCAATAACCTGAGGAGTATAGGTGAATTTATTGTACTTCAACCAATCAGCTGATATATAGACAGTCTGAACGATTCATAAATAATCGACTTCAGATTGAAATCTAATTATTTAATCAACTAACGTGAACCACAAAATAACGCATACAACTAAACTTAAGGAGCAATCATGAGCGCCTGGATAAAAATGATATCGGATGAGGAAGCAGACGAAGAGTTGCTCGATGCTCTCAGCCTTTCTCGCACACCCCATGGAACCGTCGATAATGTGATGCGCGTTCACTCCCTAAGACCAAACACGCTGCGGGGTCACGTAATTTTATACCGCGCTGCATTACATGACGACAGTAATACCCTACCCATGTGGCTTCAGGAAACCATAAGTTCTTATGTTTCGATTTTAAATCACTGTCCTTATTCACTGGCCAATCACTGGGCAAATGCACGACATTTAATTGGTGATAATCTTCGCGCAGATGAAATTAGATCCGCACTGGAAAACCGGTCACCCAGTGACGTTTTTGAAGCTGCCGAGTTAGCACTGATGCAATATGCTGAGGTTTTGACGTTACGACCTAGCCAAGTCACCGAATTAGATGTTATTAAACTGCGTGAAAATGGTCTCAATGATGGTGAAATACTCGAAGCTAACCAGATTATTTGTTATTTCAATTACGTTAACCGGAGTTTAAATGGACTTGGTGTTACAACCGATAATGACGTTGTTGGTTACTACGCAAACCAAGCCGATGATGCATGAAAACGCTTCGAATCCGAGATGACTTTGGACTTAAAATCAGTGATATTGATCTCTGTGAGCCACTCTCTGACTTTCAATTTAAGCAAATACTAGACTATTTTTATAAATACTCATTACTAGTATTTCCCAATCAGTCATTAACACCCCGGGCACAAGCAGCATTTTGCCATCGCTTAGGGCAGCCGAAAATTGAAACACGCAAACAGTTTAATTTTCAAGAATGTCCTGAAGTGTCCACCATTGGTAACATCATCGGTAAAAATGATAAACAATTGTCTTTTTTCGCCCGTGGTGGCTTTGGTTGGCACACGGATGGGACAGCGGCCTGCCACGTTAATGCAGCAACGCTCTTATATGCCGTAGAAGTGCCACGAAACGGTGGTGATACTTTGTTTTTAAGTACAGCCTCAACTTATGACCGAGCGCCAAATGAATTAAAAAAACAGCTCGAATCCGTCAGTGTTTTATCCAGCTTTCACGCCCACAATGATCCATTGCTTGAATCGGATCCTGACTCTTTTATAGCACTTAGTCAACAGGAGCGGGATGCTTTGCCCCCTGTTTGGCATAAAGTCATTCAGACTCACCCAGTGACCAAGCGCTCAGTATTTTATCTCAATCTAGATCCCTTGCAGTTTAAGGGTATTGATGATCAAACTGGGCGTGAATTGTTAAAACAAGTCGTAGAGATAGCATCACAACCCGAACATGTCTACCAACATCAGTGGACACCCGGTGAGCTCATTATTTGGGATAACCACAGTCTGCTCCACAGTGGCACACCAACGCTAATGTATGAGTCTGATCAACGCCTCATGCATCGCTCTTTTGTCTATACCCTACCGACCGAAAGGCCACTCAAAAATTATGACGAGGTCAGTCAGATTTTTATGCCGACAAGTGACTCCATAAAGCTTTCTGATTTTGATGTTAGTTGATGGACTAAAAGTAACCCTTGTAAATTTTTAGATGCAACGCCCCATTCATCCATCCAATACAGGCAGTGAAGTCAAATATCGGTAAGCCAGTTCTCACTTTAACATCCACTGTGAAGGGCGGCAGGCTCGTGCACTTCATCAATATTGCCGCAATTTTTGGATCTTTTTTAGGGACCTGCTGAATCGCTAATACCACATTTACACGAAGATCATCAGTCTCATAACTAGTGTCCTTGCCCCCCATACACATCGAATAAAAAACTTCTGACTCGTCTAACCCAACTAAGGTTACTCGATGATTAACCTCTCCACCAACAGCTGAAAAAAATCACTCGTTAGCAGTTTTTTAGATGCTGTAACAACTACGACCGATTGGTCTAGTTTCAGCATTGGCAGAATGATGGGAATCATAATAAAGGTTAAAGTGAAACACATGAATATTAAGTTCTGCAGCAATCACTGGTTGAATGAACGAAAAAAACCACAACACATAGCGATTGAATGTACGCCACCAGCTTCCAGTCGCTTTGTTTTGATAATACAATTTTGCACGACCTCGGTATAACTTCGATTATAGTTAGTTAAAGTGGTATATGGATTACTATTAACGCCCGAGATGTCTCAAATCAGAATTGGGAACGCATAAGTTATAGGATTAACTCAGTCACCAGGAGGAATCGGGTAACGTTTCCCTTCAAATTTCATAATGTCAATACTACAACCTTGAAAACCTTACCCCCGGTTAAAATCGTAAGAATAACCTTACTAGTTTTTGCCGTTAGACCATTTTTTCTAAAACCTTTATTAGGTAAAAGAGGCCCAAGGACTATTGATGGGATGCTCAATATAATTTTTGCTCTTTATATAATTTGCTATTTTAGGCGTTTTTTCAAATGACCTAATGAAAGAGGAAAGTGCTGGTCGATTGGCGTCCTGTATAGAGCCCGGTACCATTAACGTCATTTGCCAGAATAGTTCGTAAAGTACAAAGTCCACCAAGGATAAGCGGTCTCCAACAAAGAAGTCTCTGTTCTTAAGATTAATTAAATAACTTTCAAATCGATCCAGGTAATAAGGCAGGATGTCGGATGAAAACTGTTTGAATGCGAATGCGTAACCATGGCCTAATGTATAAGCCGTTTCAATTATTTTATTGCGAAAGTCGTAGGCCTCATCTTGCAACATGTCAATTTCTATACGATCAATGTCTGAATCACCATAAAAGTCAAACCGACGGGCTAAATATCGAAGAATGGTATTACTTTGAGAAATACTAATTGCATTAGCCTCACTACTATCGATTAAATAAGGCAAATTGGGAAAAGGCATTTCTAACTTGAACTTCACACGGTTCCAATCGTCGTCTTCCATGCTTTCATCTAATATCGTTCCATCTTGCAAAACACCAAACCTAACTTCAGAAAAAGATATGTCACTAGCAATCAGTAGAAATCGAATGGGTTGTGCCAACCCTCGTATCCCCCAGTAACCCAGTGTAATATCTGCTTTATGTTGAATTAGTTTTTGAACCATAATATTTTATCCTACAATTTAGAAGCAAGTTTGTATAAAACATAAGAAGCACAAATTGATCGAAACCAACATATAGCTTTAAGAAGTGTGTGTCGACACATTAACAATTCGCCTACCAAATCAATTTTAACAATTGTTTCAGCTAAATTTGCACAGATTAGTTTACCTAGGTGTTAATGAACTTTGTTCATATCTAGATTATGTATACTAGTTTTAACAATTTTTAAAAACAAACTCCGATGAACGATATCGTCGATAAATTCAGGTTTGCTATCGAACCGTCAGACTGCCAGCGAACACCAAAATCATTCGAACTAGGTGACGTATCCCAGAAATATTTGCCTAGCGGCGTAGTCCATGACTCTCGTGACATCAAAATCTATGATTTGTATTCCTGTCATGCTATGAGATCCAGAAAATGTAATTTCGACAGAAATGAATACATTGACTATTTTAGCGGCCGTGATGCGTTGATGTTGGGTCATAATAATCTTCAGGTAATTAATGCAATGAAAACGCAGCTGATGCATGGCACTCAATTTACTAACAATCACAAACTAAAAGTTATCTGGGCGTAGGAAATTTGTGAAGTGATACCAAGTGCAGAAAAAATTCGATTTCATTCATCTGGAACCGAAGCAACGCAAATAGGCAGCAATGCCTCTCGCTTATTGAATCGTGAAAAAAGCATATATTCCGATACATTTAAGACCTATCTGGTATCAGCGACAACTGGCATTGAACCGTGAAAAAAAATCATTCAACATAGCTCTGCCTTTGAGCAGGTTAATGATATGGCAATCAGAAACAGGCTGGGTTTAAACCATGTAATTAAGCCTAAAGGTTTGGACTGGTTGGTTTATGAAGAGACATCTGCTTTCACTTGTACAGGGGTAACGAATTATTCATCCAAGATTGAGCTAAGTTCTATCCAAAACAGATCGGCCGGCAGAGTCTTAATAAACAACTACCAGACACAACTCGTTTTTTAAAACTTGCGATGAATACTAACCGCGTTGAAATGTCCGGATGGTCAGAAAGATTCATATCAGCAACATACACGGAGGAAGATATTGATGAAAGTATTGAGGTTTTTACAAAAAGTATTGAATTATTAAAGCCTATTTTAGAATTTCAGTTGACTCAGTATCGCTGCAGAAAAACATCGCATTAATTGTCCAAGCGTATCCAAATACTAGTATGTGCCACACTGAAGTGATATTTTCGTTCATGTTCACGGATTAAAAACGGTAGATCAAGGGTCCCTTTCAAACTGAACTTATTTTCAAGCACTGATGTGATGCTGTCATGTGACGTCACTTCTTTTCCATCACTTTTAAATCCGCCTAAGCGTTCTTCAGGAGCAGTAAACTCATCCCACCAAGTAAAGGGTGAACAAATCACAAGCTGAGCTCCAGGATTAGCAATATCTGCTAGATTTTCAAGTGCGCGACGTGGATATGGTAATCGGTCCAAAACATTGGCAAATATGATAGCATCAAAACGGCCAATAGACTCAGGCAAGGCTTCAGCATCACCTTGCAAGAAGCTCACCCGTTTAGGATTAACGCCGTTTGGGATTTGATTAATAACAGCATCACCCAACTTACCTTCCCGCTTCAGTATTAAGGGTATTTGTTGGGTTTGAAGTACCTCGTTGGCAGCGTCGATAAAGGCATGGGAAAAATCGATACCCACTACTTCCGAGCAGAATCTAGATAATTCTAAGCTGGTTCTACCCACCGAACATCCGAGATCAAGCGCCTTGGAATGATGGGGTAATTTCGATGGATCGATGCATTCGGCCAAGCGCGCGTGAAAACCAAAAGCTTGATGCGGTGCAATTTCCCAAGGTAGGGTCTGCAACTGATTGGCATAGTGAAAAACTAGATATTCGTTGACCTGTTCTTCAGTTTCATAATATTCCGGCATGATTATTTCTCCATAGATTTTAAATTATGTACTCATAAACACTAATTGAAACTCAACGGGGTGTTTTTTAACATATAACATAAATTTATATTGGATTACCTTTTAAAGCTATGTCATTATACATTAATGCAATCATACTCTATTTTTTCCTTGGCGCGAAACGCACTCAGTGGACATCAAAATTGGTCCAAAGCGTGGCGCAGCCCTCCCCTTAAAAAACGTTATGATGTGATCATAATTGGGGCTGGTGGACATGGCCTAGCGACCGCTTATTATTTAGCAAAAAATCATGGTATTACTAATGTGGCGGTACTGGAAAAAGGTTGGCTTGGGGGTGGTAATATAGCGCGCAACACGGTAACAATTCGTTCAAATTATATGCGTGATGAAAGCATTCCGTTTTACGTTAAGTCGGTCAAACTTTATGAAGGGCTCACAAAAGAACTCAACTACAATTTAATGTATTCGAAGCGTAGCATGATCGACGTGGTTCAAACTTACCCCAAGCTACGTGAAATTAAGCGTCGTATGTTTAACGGTGATCTTCATGGATCGGCTTATGAACGCATAGAGGTCGATGAATTACGCCGCCGCATTCCGCCCCTAACCGGTGGTGGGCCAGAATCACGTTTACCAATTCTAGCAGGTATGGTGCATCCTTCTGCGGCAGTCTGTCGACATGATGCAGTGGCTTGGAGTTATGCGCGGGCGGCAGATGACCGTGGTGTAGAAATTCACCAGAATACAGAAGTCCTTCAGCTTTTACGTGATTCGACCGATGGCAGTATTAACGGCGTTGAAACCAATCGAGGTACAGTGTACGCCGACAAGGTTGCCGTTGTGGTGTCTGGCCATACTACGTCAATTACTGACACTATTGGTTTAAAGTTACCTCTCAAATCCTTCAACCTGAGCGCTTTTGTCTCAGAGCCAGTGAAGCCGATCATCGATGTCATCGTTAACTGCCCAGACATTGGCGTTTATCTCAACCAATCAGACAAGGGTGAACTGGTAATCGGCGGCGCACCCGATGCGGGTCAATCCTTTCGGCGCGACATTAAACAACAGGTATTTGAAGATGCTGTTTGTTCAATGCTGGAATTATTCCCCTCTTTCAAACGGCTCAAGCTGATGCGCCAATGGGGCGGCACACTCGATATTGCCCATGATGCGACCCCTATCGTAAGCCAAACAGATGTACAGGGGCTCTATGTTTCTGCAGGCTGGTGGGGTGGATTCAAGGCTGTGCCAGCGGGTGGCTATACGCTGGCACATTTAATTGCGAAAAATGAACAGCATGAACTGACGGCGCCCTTTTCACTGAATCGTTTCAAACGGCTCGATTTCATACTCGAAGCCGGCACGACGACAGCAACCTGATGTTACAAATATCTTGTCCATTTTGTGGCCCACGTAACGAAGTCGAATTCGTCTACGGTGGACCATTAAAAAATCGTCGCCCTGACGATATTTCTCAAATTGATGACACGACTTGGATCGACTATCTGACCGTGCCAAAAAACCCACTTGGACCGGTGCAAGAACGCTGGTGGCATGTTCGCGGCTGCGGTTGCTGGCTTACTATTACACGTGATACTCGCAGTCACGACATTATCGAAAGCGAGATCGAGTCATGAGCAAAGACTTGTTTCGTCAGACGAAAGGCGGTTTGATCGATCGCAATCAGACTATTACATTTCAATTTAACGACACCACTTATCAAGGCTACTCGGGTGATAGTCTTGCTTCAGCGCTAATGGCTAACGGTATTTATTTAACCGCTCGCAGTTTTAAATATCATCGTCCACGCGGTATTGTTGGCTCTGGTTATGAAGAACCCTCATCACTGGTTGAACTAGTTGGTGATGAAGAGTCGGGCAACCAACCAATTACGCGGGTACAAATTCGTCCTGGCCTTAATGCCCGCTCTGTCAACTGTTGGCCCTCACCCAACTTTGATTTGATGGCAATAAATCAGTACATCAGCAAACTAATCCCGGCTGCATTTTATTACAAAACCTTTAAATGGCCGAACTGGCACTTTTTTGAACCATCAATTCGCCGTGCTGCAGGGCTCGCATCTGCACCCAATAAAACTCATCATCAAGGACATTATGAGACGCGCAATGCTCATTGTGACCTTTTAATTGTCGGTGCTGGACCCGCAGGTTTAATTGCGGCACTTCAGGCGGCTCGTAGCGGTGCTCGCGTGATACTCGCTGACGATGGATTAGAATCCGGAGGCAGCTTACTATCACAGCATCTTAAAATAGGCGGAAAAGAAGCCATCGACTGGGTTCGAGAAACAACAGCCTCACTGGATGCAATGGACAACGTCACACGTTTGACTGAAGCCACTGTCTGGGCGTATCGCGAGCATAATTTATTAGTTATTACCGAACGCTCGCCCGCCACCCCTAATGTTTTTCAACGTAGTTGGCGGGTTAGAGCAAAACAGGTGCTAATTGCGACCGGCGCCATAGAGCGCAATCTAGTCTTTGCCAACAATGATCGTCCCGGCGTCATGATGGCATCAGCCATTCAGTCCTACGTTAATCGCTATGCGGTAAAACCGGGCAAACGTGCCGTCCTCTTCGCAAATAACAGCAGCATTTATGCCGTAGCGCGCGATTTAAAGGCTTCTGGCGTCGAGCTAGTAGCGGTTATCGACAGCCGCAGTAGTGTTAATGACTTGCCCGAAGACCTTCAGGACATTCATGTATTCAGAAATTTTGTCGTCGAACAATGCCACGGTACAAAACATTTAAGTGCTATCACCATAAAGAATGCTGCAACAGGTGAAACAACCAAAATCGTTTGCGATCTGCTCGGTGTTTCTGGTGGATGGAACCCTACGGTGCATTTATTTTCGCAATCACGTGGCAAAGTTAAATACGATGCCAATCTTGCCACATTCATACCTGGCGAAGCGGTGCAGGCTTGCCAATGTATTGGTTCAGCCTCGGCTATTTTTACTTTGCAACAAGTAATGGAAGACGCTGTTCAAAAGACTTTGCAGGCGCTCGATTTGGACCCAGGCAATGCGATTCTTTTGCCACCGTTAGAACCTGAAGCAGAATACTCAATAGAAGCTTTGTGGCATGTTGATCTTAATGAGTCGCTTTGTTCAAAAAGCTTTATCGACATCCAAAATGATGTCACTTTATCTGACGTGCATCTTGCCATGCGCGAGGGTTTTGATGCTGTCGAACACGTCAAACGTTATACGACTGCAGGCATGGGTATCGATCAGGGTAAAACGGGCAATCTCAATGTGATCGGTGCAATTGCACTCAAAAATGGCTGTGAACCGGATGAAGTCGGTACCACGACATTTCGATCGCCTTTCGTGCCAATCGAATTTGGTGCTTTGACAGGCATCCGAGAAGGCAGTGTTTACCTACCTTATCGGCATACATCGATTACACAATGGAATAAAGATCATGGTGCTAAAATGTATGAATCAGGGGCACGTTGGAGAAGGCCAGGTTATTACCCACGCTCAGACGAATTATTTCAAACAACAGTCAATCGCGAATCACGACTGGTGCGAGAAGGCTTAGCCGTTTATGACGGGGCACCACTCGGTAAATTTGAAATTAAAGGTCCAGACGCCTTAAAGTTGATCGACATGCTTTACACCAACAATTTCGACAATCTCAAGGTTGGAATGGGCCGTTACGGTCTTATGCTGAATGAAGACGGTATCATTTTTGACGACGGCGTAACCTTTAAGCTGGCTGATAATCATTACTTTATGTCGACTTCGACCGGGAATGCTGACACCGTTAATCAGCATATGGAATTTTTTCTGCAAACGCATCGCCCCGACTGGCGAGTCAAAATTACTACAATAACAACGCAATGGGCTAATGCCACTTTATGTGGACCAAAAGCCCGCGAAATGATGCAGGCGCTCGGTACTGATATTGACTTGTCCAATGAAGCTTTCCCATTTATGGCTATGCGTGAAGGCAAAGTGGGTGGTTTTCAAGCACGCGTATGTCGGGTTAGCTTCACGGGTGAGCTCAGCTTCGAAATTAATGTGCGTTCGCGTGATTCGCTCGCTTTGTGGGAAACGATCATGGAAGTCGGCAAACCTTTTAATATTTCACCCGTCGGGTCTGAGTCAAATCATGTGTTACGTGTTGAGAAAGGCTTCCTATCGCTAGGTCACGAAGCTGATGGCACCACGACGCCGCAAGACCTTGGTCTGAACTGGGCCATGTCAAAAACCAAAACCGACTATATTGGCAAAAGAGCCAATGAGATTCGTTTGGCAGAGAATCCATCTCGCTGGCAGTTGGTTGGACTGCTGCCAGATGATCCAAAGGAATTAGTCGATGAAAGCGCCCCTATTACACCCGGAGGCCGGCGAGAGTCTTCAGAAGGTTTTGTTACTGCCTGTGTTTGGAGTGTGGTGCATAATCGCGTGATTGCACTTGCACTATTGGAAAATGGTCAGCACCGGATGGATGAAACTATTTACATTAGACGTAAAGATCACGTGGTAACAGCCAAAGTGACTGCGCCCTGCTTTTATGATGTTAAAGGCCAATTGTTGCGGAGCTGATATGGGATACGACGTAAAAATACAACGGCTTGCACTGAATGCAATGATTGATTTGCAAGGTGACGCAGAGGCCATAAAAAACTGGATCAAAGACGATGATTTGCCAGAATTCCCCAATAAACCCAACACTTCGATCACAAACCAACAGTTCAAAATCTATTGGGTTGGCATAGAGCATTGGTTAATGCGCTCTGAAATTGAACTTGAAGATCATTTGCTCGAGATGACTAATCCCAGTGCAGCACCTATTGAAATCAGTGTTGTACAGGTAAGTGATGCCTTTAAATTCTTTGAAGTGAGTGGCCCTGACGCAGCTGAGATTATTAGTATCGCCAGTCCAATCGATCATCATCTGACAGCATTCCCAGAAAATGGCGTCAGCTTCACCAACATTTTTGGCATAAAAGGTTTATTGATTCGAGTCAATAACGGCTTCGAGATTGCGGTCGAATCGAGCTATGCTGATTTGATGGCTGACTTCCTTCAAAAAGCCAACGCTTAATTTAAATCGTTAGATCATTAAGCTGTCGATCAACCCATTTGGCTGCAGCAAGCAAATCATCATCAGCACCCATGCGTGCCACCAGCTGAACTGACAGGGGCAATCCGTTCGGCCCTTTACCGTAGGGAATAGAAATACAGGGTACTTTTAACAAATTCCATCCGCGACTGAACAATGGATCTCCTGTTGCATCAAGGCCAAGTGGTGCTTCCCCAGGCGCTGCAGGTGTCAGAATAATGTCGGTATCAATAAACATCGTTTCTAGAATTCGGGCAGCGCGGTCACGTGCCGTACAGGCTGATTCAAAATCACTTCGACTCACGGCAAGACCCGATTCGACCAGCTGTTTAAACTGCAAACTTAACTGATCTTTATAATGGCTGTATTCGTAAATTCGGGCATGTGCAACTTCGTAGGCCATGACAGTTTTCTGGGCTTCAGTTAATAACTTGAATACTTCCGGACAGGCCAGCTCACCTGTCTGTGCCCCAGCGACTTTTAATTCACTCATGGCGCGACTGCAGACATCACGCATTTCTAATGAGCCGTCATGCCAGTGAGGCCCTCGAAATAAGGATATTCGCAATGGTGCGGCTTCAAGATCTATAGATTTAGCTGGCGTACTACCGCATAAAACGCTGCGCGCGAGTTCAAAATCTTCTATATCACGAGCCAAGAACCCTAAGGTATCTAAACTGGGAGACAGCGACATCACACCTTGTAAATCAAAACTACCGTGACTTGCCTTATAACCTGCCACACCACAATAAGCAGCCGGTCTTATTAATGAGGCTGCAGTTTGCGAGCCAAACCCAAACGGTAGCATGTTGTCCGCTACTGCTGCGGCAGAACCGCTGGAAGAACCACCCGGTGTATGGTTCAAGTTATGTGGGTTACTGGTTTTACCAGGTTTAAAATAGGCAAATTCAGTCGTCACTGTTTTGCCAAATGGAATAGCACCTGCCCGAATAAAAAGTTCTACGCAACTGGCATTACGACTGGGTTGATAGCCATCGTAAAAAGGGGTGCCCCAGCCCGTTGGAAACATATCGGTATCAATAATATCTTTAACGGCAAATGGTACTCCGTGCAAAGGTCCCTTTGCAGCGCTCGAATCGGCTTGTTTTGCTAACGCCAACGCCGCATTAGCATCGTAATGGACGAAAGCACCAACGTCGGCTTCGCGTTGTTCAATGCGCTCGATACAAGCTAACATTATGGCTTCACTGGTGACTTTGCCCGTCCGAATTTGGAAGGCCATTTGCGAAAAACTCAGTTGATTGAACGTTTGTACTTTTGTCACTATTGCACTCCCAAAGCTTGCATCGCATCAACAAATACAGTGACAGGCATATCGTAAATACCGCCACCAAGTCGACCTTTTTCACCAGTAATATCGAGTATACCGAGACCAATAATAGGGCCACGGTGATTATCGGTCACCTTACGTGCAGTTAAACCCAGATTACAGTTAAGATCACCAAACCCAGGATGCACACCACACATCAGGTGCTTAGCTCGAGTTCGGTAATCGTCAGGCAGAAAATCAGCCAAATTAGTTTCCTGAGCGGGTGAAAGATGAATCGCCATTGCACCAAGCCCTAACCCTTCGACCACGGCACTGTCCCCTATGGCTGGCAATCCACGATCGATCGGTAAATCAATATCAAAACGTCCAATCGGTGCTGTTGCAGCTGCTTGAAACCATTGACCCGGTAAAGCTGAAATTTGAATGCCAGTATCAACTCCATTACCTGCAGCAGCTGTTATTAGACTGGATTCTGGCACGCCCGATCCACTCATCATTATGCACTTACTCGAAGCCATCCACAGGTTCAAAAAAATACTGGCTGAAGTGTCAATGAATTTTCGAGTGTCAGTGTCTATGATACCCGAAGCAATATTACCCTCAATTATATCCATCAACAGCTTGGTACCCACAGGGGTTCGCCCATGGCAGTCGTCACCTTGACGTAACGCAGCAGTAGCAAGTGGAATCATTTCGATCTGTTGAGTCAATCCTGCAGCTAACAAATCAGCAAAGTAATCGTTTAGCCAGTGCATATGGTCTACCACTGCCATTGAGCGCAAACCTAAACGCATCGCTGGACGTGATCCGCCATTAATCGGCGCGTAAATACAGTTTTTAGGATTGTTAATATCTCTTACCCGATGCATTGGCATCGAGGCACTCACAACAGCGGCCAGAGGTGTCACAGTTGAATAATCCTGTGCAGGTTTAAGCAATATTTCACCCGCTTTGATCATAGCCTCCGCTTGTTCAAAATCTTTAGCCGTACCTTCAAAGACAGCGGCGACACAGGCTGAATTCAAAATTGGCTTTGATATTGTTCCGATCGATTCAAAGGGTGGTCCAGCATGCAGTAAAACCTTCGAATCGAGTCCGAAAGCTTCGGTTGCCGTTTCGATACCATCCCACACGGGAATGGCCTTCAACAACTGATCAAACGCTTTTTGATCAGCTGGATGAAGTCTTGCAATGTCGGTCATGATTTCTCCGGTGGAAATATCCAGGTTTCAGTTAGATAGAGAAAGGCAGAAGTGGTTTCAACGTCTGCTTGCACTCGGGTACCAAGCTTACCCGGCAGTGGCTTACCGTTCACTAAAATACTCGCCTGTTGAGCGGGTACTAATACTGAAAACATCGAATGCTTTCGAGAACCAACCTGATGCGGCATCAATTCCAATGCACGGGGAGATTCAAGATCTTCCCAAACTAATTGAACGCTCGTACCTTCACCAGAAATAGTTTCACTATATCGGTGACTCATTGGGTCACCATCCGTTTGCATTGATTGAGCCACCAAATGCTTTAAGCCATTAAAAGCGGGGGCATCACGAAAGACGGGCAATCCACCTACAAAGCTTTCAAGAAGATAATCACTGAGTTTGGCATTATCACTGAGGATAATATTGGGTGCCTCATCACTGCCCTGGTCTGAGTCGGGTGTGCCGTAAAGCAACAACATTTGGCCTTGCCCAAATTTTGACCAAGCAACCCGAAAGAACAGCGCCATCGCAGAAAAACTGCCGTCATCGTTTTTAAGTAAGATACCTGGGTTCTCACCAGTCCAGTCAACTATACCAGGGGTTATTGGTTCGGATAAAGGCATGTTATTTATTACTCCCTTGAGGCGTAACCCAGGTTTCTGAGAAGGCCAGAAATGCCGTGCTCATAGTGCGTCCAAAAAATTGACGAGACTGCACACTGCCAGGCAGTGAAGTACCGTTTACTTTTATATCGGCAGATTTTGCTTCCAAAAAAACCGAGTACATTTCATGTGCTTTGGTGGCAGAGTTCTCGACCGTTACTTCGACCGGTATAGGTGTCCCCATATCTTGCCAGATCATTTCTAATGAGACACCTGAGCCACGTAACGTTTCGCGATATTCAGTTTTAAGGTCACCCGGTGTTTTGTTTACCGAATCAAGGTTTAACCAAGTCATGTGTTGTAGTCCTGCTTTGCCGATAAAAGTCGGCATTTTTGACACCCAGCCATCGACGATCCAGCGCATCATGCGCTGATTATCAGTGAGGATGAAATTAGTCTCATCAGGCCAACCTTTAGCCGCATCGGGTGCTCCCAATACAATGGCAGCATTACCGCGCCCATAAGGCGACATCACAACCCGAAAGAATAGTGAAAGCACGCAATAGTCATCGTCACTTTCATTGTGTTTAAGATAGATCCCGGGGTTTTCGCCAGACCAATCAACACGACCTGGATTAATTGATACACGCGTCATATCCAACTTGCCTCATATTGTTGCAAAACTTTATTTAACTTTTGGTTCTTTCTTGACCTACAAATTGATCGTTTATCTTATAAATGTCAGCATCTTATGCGCTGATTTTTAAATTGAAACATCATCGTTCCCGTCATTTTGGCTTGAAATACGCAACACAGTATTATCATCATAATTTGGAAATAAATTATTAAAAACGTCGCTAGAATTGTTTTAATGCTTAGTTAGCGGAAACGGATCTGAGCATGGTGCAGTCCCAAGCCAAACAGATTTAACTTGCATAAAGTCCTTAACCGCATGGGGTCCCAGTTCACGACCATAGCCCGATAATTTGAAACCGCCAATCGGTGAGCCAGGGTCAACACTGCGATAATGGTTAATGTAAACGGTACCGGCTTGAATTTGTTGCACGATACGTTGGGCTCGTGTTTCATCCTTAGTCCAGATACCTGCCGCTAATCCGTAGTCAGTATCATTGGCTAAACGCACAGCTTCGGCCTCGTCACTAAAACGAATAACGGCCAGCACTGGACCAAAAACTTCTTCACGCCAGAGCGTCATGTTGGGGGTTACTTCCGTAAACACAGTGGGCTGAACATAAAACCCATTGGGACGATCTCGTGGGTATTGTTGTGCCCCACCACAAACACAAATAGCGCCCTGATTTTTTGCATCAGCGATCATCGATAGCACTTTAAGAAGATGCATTTCATTGGCTAAAGGTGCGACTTGAGTTTTAGGATCAAACGGATCTCCAGCTTTCAGGTAACTCACTCGTTCGATAATTTTTTTGACCACTTCATCATGAATACTGTCTTCAACAATTAGCCGTGAACCCGCAACACAGCTCTGCCCGTTCGACAGAAAAATTCCTGAGATAATGCCATTAATGGCATTGTCCATATCAGCATCAGCGAATAGCAATTGGGGTGATTTGCCACCCAGCTCTAGCGTAGCCGGTATAATGCCACTAGCTGCCGCCTCGGCTACTTTTCGGCCACCAAAATCAGAACCCGTAAAAGTCACTTTACGCGTTAAAGGATGCTTAACTAGGGGTTCACCAGCCTCTTGCCCCAACCCTGAAATAACATTTATGACACCTGCAGGAATTGAAGATTCAGCACACAATTGAGCGAATTCGAGGGTTGATGCGGAAGCATGTTCCGATGGCTTTATTACCACCGTATTACCCGCAGCGAGGGCTGGGGCAATTTTCCAGGCTAAAATCATTAACGGTGAATTCCACGGCGTAATAACACCAATAACACCAAAGGGTGAATAATGTGCTGTACTTGAAACACCCTGCGTTTGGTTATTTAATTGCTGTGATTCGGATTCGATATCTAGCATTTGCTCTGCAAAGTACCGAAACCAAGTGTGCAATCCAGCAAATTGTGCTTCCACTTCAGATGCTCGTTTTCCATTATCTCTCACTTCGGCCTCAACGAGTTCAGACCAGCGATGCTCAAGTACATCGGCCAACGATAAAATACAATCAACCCGTTGTTGAACCGAAAAACTTCCCCACTTTCCCTGTGTATAGGCAAGATGAGCTGCCTCTACTGCCTTAGCAACATCGACATCGTTTCCTCGCGGAAAAAAAGCCCAAACGTCACCTGTTGCAGGATCAATCGATTCAATTTCTTTACCACCATTGGGTGCACACCAACCACCATTAATAAAGTTTTTATAATGCCGCATTAATTGATACCTTCAACAGAACAAGAAGTGGCGATGTTTGCAATCAAATCACCACGCTCAACCATGCCTCGATTACTGTGTGCGAGGATGATCCCACTAGTATTAAATTTAAGTTCAAGCGAAGGTCGTTCGGGTTCATTGACAAAATGTAACCAGCCCGCAAATTGTCCCACTACAACCTTATCGCCAATGTGAAAATGACGGTCTAATAATCCAACCGCAGGAGAAACCCAAGCTTCTGTTAGATTAATACATTCCATTTTAGAGCAATATTGATCATCGCTGCCCGCCACAATACCCAGATGACTCAAACAGCGCATCACGGCCGTTTCAGTAAAATTAGCCATAGACGGATCACAACCACCACCACCGCCAAGTTCAGCAGCAATCATCGAAATCTGTTGCCTTGCAGCCGCTGCACTTAACGAACGATTATCATTCTTTATGCCCGCTACCCAGAGATAGGGCGTCGCAAAAGCCTTTGCTAACGCTAAATTGGCTTTACCTAATGAAGTATTAGAATCTACCTGCGCCAATACACAAGGAGCAAAAATTGATGCCTTGCCGCCCGTGTGTAAATCAATTACAACATCACATTCAGGTAGCAACACAGTTTCAACAAAATGAGCCATCATTTGGGTTGGACTACCATCGGCATCACCGGGGAAAGCTCGATTCAAATTTAAGAGATCAACTGGGGATACACGACTAGATGCCTGTACAGCAGCAGCGTTGAGCGCTGGCAATATAATCACCCTTCCATGGATGTCGTCCAGTGACAATTTCTGTATTAGACGCATAAGTGCCACTGGCCCCTCAAACTCATCACCGTGAACACCACCGGTTAACAAAATAGTTGGACCACTTCCATTGGATAGGCAAATAATTGGAACGGGATAATAACCAAGGGGTTGGCGATTATCTGACCATTTCAACTTTATGTCACCAATCTGTCGCCCACGCTTTGACAAATCAATGTTGATTTGTACCCGACTATTGGATTGCTGTTTTGTCATCATGTCGCGTCAAAAAGTGAACCTAAACTAAAGAATACAGTGGAAAACGAGAGGCGGTATAATCATAATATTTTTGTAACTGAGATTAATAATTCCACTACTCATGTGATAGGATAACTGAAAGGCTTATTATTAACCACTTTTTAGAAAGGCTTAAATTGTTATGTCATTATTAAGACCAAAATCTGGAATTCATCAGATAAAAGCACACATGCTGGCTAATGACTCGAGTGACTATCCTCCAACCAGAATCGCATTAAATTCCAACGAAAGCGCTTTTGGCCCCTGCCAGTCAGCGATCGATGCTGCTCGGGCAAGTTCCGTTAATCTAGCTCGCTATCTTGAAAACCCAGTTTCGTTGCTTGCACCATTGATTGCAAAACGGCAGGGTCTCGAGGTAGATCGAATTGCCATTGGTCATGGTTCAGATGATTTACTGGCAAGACTGGCTCGGGTTTACCTTGGTGAGAATTCTGAGATGATACGGAGCTGTAATGGCTATTTGAAAACCCCCAATTATGCTTTTGCCAACAATGCCACTCCCGTTTCAGTGATCGACAGAGCTTTCACTACTTCCGTTGACGCGATACTTGAAGCGGTCACTGAAAAAACACGTATGGTCTATGTTGCCAACCCTGAAAATCCAGCGGGTACTTATATCAGTGGCAACGAAATTCGACGTTTACATTTAGCATTACCCAGCCATGTTGTATTAGTACTCGACTGTGCCTACGAAGAATATGTTGATGCCTCAGATTATGAGGCCGGTCACTTATTAGCCAGAGAGTCTGAGAACATTGTGGTTACGAGGACCTTCTCAAAAATATATGGCTTGGCCGGCGCACGCGTCGGTTGGATGTACGCCAGCAAAGAAATTATCGATATGGTCACTCGTATTGGATTAACTTTTCCAGTGGCCTCTAGCTCTGTCGCAGCAGCAATGGCCGCACTCGAAGATGAAACGCATATTAATTATGTCTTCCAGACTAATAGACGATTACGCAATGCATTCTCGAAAAATATGAAAAACCTGGGCCTCAAGGTCTATCCTAGCCAGACTAACTTCGTGTTGCTTGAATTTGAGCCTGGCGAACATTCTGCAGCCGCCTGTGCTGACCATTTAAGTCGGCAAGGTATTGCAATTCGACGCTTTGCTTCAGTCGCTTATGAAAATTGTATTCGAGTGACTATTGGTATTGAGGCTGACATGAAACGAATAGAAGCAGCAATCACTGTTTTTTTAAACAACCACAATTAAACCTGACGGTATGACTATAAACAAAGACATCAAGCATCCATCAGGTCAGGCCATCATGGAGGCACTTAAGCAGGCGCGTATTCAATTTATCGTATCGGTGCCCGATATCGTTACCAGTAATGGCTTGTTGTGGCCTATCTCAAAAGACCCTGAATTTAAGTTGGTCCGCGTTTGTAAGGAGGATGAAGGCGTTTCTATTTGCGGCGCCATGTCATACAACAAAACTCGCGCGTTGTTGTTAATGCAGCAAACGGGGTTAATGGATTCATTAAACGCCATTCGAGCCATCGGCATCGATTATCAGTTACCCATCTGCATGATGGTCGGTTTGCAGGGAAAAGAACCCCACAAGCTGTCGTCTGAATCATCATCTTATGGTGTTCGTATTATTCAGCCAGTGCTCGATGCAATGCAAATTCCCTATCGAGTCATTGAGGAGCCTGAGGATGTTCAACACATTTCAGCCGATATCGAAAAAGCCTATCAAACGTCCTCTACTTTTATATTTATCATTGGCAGGGCCCCGGTATGAAAAGAGATATGGCACTTGAAGTACTAAAAAAGCATGTCACTGATGAAATCGTTGTTGCGGTATACCAAACCCTTTTCGACTGGATGGCGATCAACCCACGCGATTTAAACTATGTTGCCACTGGTGCTATGGGACAAGCATCATCACATGGGCTGGGGCTGGCTTTGGCTAATCCTCAAAAAGAGGTTTTAGTCTTTGATGGTGACGGCAGTATCTTGATGAATTTAGGTTCACTGGTAACCATTGCCAATGCAGAGCCCAAGAACTTGCATCATTTTATATTCGAAAACGGGGTCTATGAGGTGAATGGCGCCCACCCTATTCCTGGGCATAAAAAAGTCGATTTTGGCGCTATGGCGAAAGCTGCTGGTTATCGATTTGTAACAGTCTTTTCAGATATTGAAACCTTTGAATCGGAAGTAACTGAGTTTTTAAAGCAACCGGGCCCAGCACTGGCAGTAATGAAAATTAAAGCCGGTGAAGCCTATCCGCGCGATTATGACTATATTCACAGCGCTTTGGCGCGTAAGCAATTCAGACGGGCACTTCAATCGAGCTAAATTCTGTTTCAACCATTTCAAGAAAATCTTTGGCTACGGCCGACATATTTTTTTGCCGCGACCAAATGAGTGCACCATTAAACGGAAAGTCTATTTCAAATGGCGTCTGTAAAAAATCTTCTCCCACACTAGGCAATGTTTCCATAGTTACGATAATAGAAACCCCAAGTCCTTGCGCAACGAGCCTACAAATTGCATCAGTAGTTCGCGCTTCATATTGAAGAACTCGCGTAATGCCTCTGCTTTTAAAAACATCATCTACCTCGAACCGAAACTTCGAATCAGGTAAGTAGGATACAAAAGATTCATTTTCAAGATCTTTCACTGTAATAATTTCTTTTTTTGCGAGTCGATGCCCCTTAGGGAACACACAAACGGAACGAGCGTTGGTCAGAGGGTGGCCTAAAGTTGTAGGATTCACCATTGTGGCTGATGCAATTCCAAAATCAAAGTTTTGGGAAATCATCCACTCGACAGCCACATCAGTTGATTGAATCTCAAGCGACACCAGAGCATCCGGTTGTCGCTTGGCAAACTTCTGTATTAACTGGGGTGCAATCAGAGTTGAAAAGGCCGGTGTAGAAATAAGCCTGAGCTGTGCATGTTTGAACTGCTTAATAGCTAGGGCCGTCAGTTTTATCTGTTCGAGTCCAATTAACGCTCGACGCACCTCTTCAACCAACAATAAGGCTTCAGGCGTCGCCTTAAGATTCCTACCCGTTCTGTTAAATAGTTTAAATTCAACTTCACTTTCCAAGTCTGAAATTAAACGACTTACCGCAGGCTGAGATACCCCGAGAATTCGCGCCGATTCGGTTACTGTTCCCGTCTGCACGACTGTTTTAAAGGCATCAACTTGTCTAAAAGTAATTTTCATTATTTCAGCTCTCAGCCAATACAAAGTAAGCTGATCGTACTAACAAAAAATGCCACATTGGCTTTGTTGCAGCATCTATAAAAATCAGCATAAAGCATCTGCCTTTTCAATTTTAATTAATGCATTCAGTTTTTTTCTAAATTTCTTCGAACCGATATCAAGCTGCAAATCGAGGTTAGAACTCCTTTTCTGATTCATGCCAATATCAACTGCCTCAAGAACAATACGATCTTCTTCAAAGGCACTCAGCGCACCTTCATTCAGTTTTTGCCGGACTACCTCGTCATAGATATTGGTATTATAGTGTTGAAACCAATGGTAACGGCTCGAGTGCGCATCAATTGGCGTAATAAAGTGATAGGACCGCATACGGTAACTGTCTTTTGGTAGGTTGGCATTATCACCGCCTAATCCAGTCGGAACATAAGTACCCATATTGATCGCGATAGATGGCATTGAAGCTTCGTAATGTTGTAACCGATCAACCTTGCCTTTAAACGGCAACATATCAGCATAGTAAGGGGGTGGTTCAATGTCTTGGATCCAGCGTGAAACCAATACGCCGGACAGAGTGTCTTCGATAATGAGTGGAACATCTTCAGTGCCCGCAGAGGCAAATGAACTCTTATGCACCCAAGCAACATGGGACGGGTCAAGTAGATTATCAAGCAAATATAAATAATGGCATTGACATTCAAGCATGCCACCATCGGTTAACCCCCAATTTGGGTCATCATAATTATCTAGCTCAAGAATTTTAGATGGATCAACTTTTTCAGGATCACCCATCCAGATCCACACCAGTTTGTATTTTTCAACGGTTGGGTAGCTACGTACAATGGCATTACTTGGCACTTTGTCTTGAGTGGGGGCATTAATGCACTTGCCACTGGCATCAAACGTTAAACCATGGTAACCACATTGCACAGCATCACCAACCAGCTTACCCATCGATAAAGGCAACTTTCGATGCGGGCAAGCGTCTTCAAGCGCAACTACCTTTTGTTGGCTATCCCTATAAAATACTAGGTTATTACCCAAAATCTTAATCGACTGTAATCGACTGTCAATCTGACCACTTTGAGCAACAACATACCAAGCATTCTGAAGAAATTCAGATTCCTGATGAATGGATTGCATTTCATATTGCGACATGATTTTTCTCATCTGGCTATTTATTTATACAGGTACCCAGAGTCAGACTGAAATAGGTATCTTAAATCAACTGTTTATCGTTTTTAAAACGTGTAAAGAGTATTTTCATGATTTCTCACAACATCAATATATAATATTTTTAAAACCTGCGCACACAATTATATTGACAAAGCTATATATTAAATTCAAACTTTAAAGCTCAATAGGGTCGAATAAATACAAAAATAAATCATAAATTAACAGGTTCTTAATAATCAATTTTTTTAGGGAGGGGTAGTGTCTAAAGACACTCATATCGATACAACTGACAACGATCGAAGAAAACGCCCAGCCTTATTATTTGATGTGGCAGCTTATCTTCGAACGTTACGTGAAATCAGTATTGCACTTATAACCTTTACGATCATTGCATGGTTGATCTGGCGAGGTGCATTAGCCATGGAGTATAACTGGCAATGGTATCGTGTTAGCCCATTCTTTTATCGCATTGTTGATGATGAATTTATTTTTGGTCCTCTCTACTGGGGCTTATTAAAAACGCTTAAACTGGCCTTTATCGCAGGCATATTGGCAATTATCATTGGTTTTATTACTGCGTTTGCTCGCATGTCAAATTCTCGTGCTGGGAGTAATATTGCGACTTTTTACCTTGAAGCAATTCGTAATACGCCACTCATAGTCCAATTATTTTTATTCTATTTTGTATTAGCGCCCATTTTTGGTATCGATCGTTTCTGGGCTGGTGTGCTTTGTCTCGCTTTTTTTGAAGGCTCCTTTGCTGCTGAAATCATCCGCGGTGGCATTCAAGGGGTTGATCGTGGACAGTTTGAAGCTGGAGATGCCGCAGGGTTAACAACCTATAATAAGTACCGCTACATCATAGTCCCGCAATCTATGCCCTTAATTCTGCCACCTTTGACTGGGTTGCTAATTTCCTTAATTAAGCATTCTGCTATCGTCAGCGTTATTGCGGTTTCTGAGCTGACGACGACTGGATTGAACCTAATCTCTGATACCTTTATGGCGTTTGAGGTATGGTTCATTATTGCTGGCATCTATCTTACACTGACTATTACGCTATCAATTGGCGTCGGTCAGCTAGAGAAGAAGCTTAATGTTGCAAGCTCGAGTAATAGATCCTAAGGAGGACAAAACTCATGACTATTAGTAAAATTTTTAAAACTTTAACTCTGGCCACACTGCTGACTTTGTCAGGCAATGCGGCTGCAGACTTACTCACTGATATCCAGAAACGTGGCGTGATGAAAGTCGGGATGGCAACTTTTGTGCCCTGGGCAATGCGCGATAAAGACGGTGACTTGATTGGCTTTGAAATCGATGTTGCTACCAAAGTTGCTGAAGACATGGGCGTTAAGGTCCAATTTGTACCGACAGCCTGGAGTGGAATTATCCCTGCGCTAATCGCAAAGAAATTCGACGTCATCATTGGTGGTATGTCAATCACTCCTCAACGCAACTTGACAGTAAACTTCACTGAGCCCTACGCTCATTCTGGTCAACAAATGGCTGCTAGCTCCAAGTTGGCAAGTGGCTTTGATTCAATGGATGATTTTAATAAGTCTAGCGTCACCATTGCTTGTCGTCGTGGAGCAACCCCTTGTAAAGCAGCACAAAAACTTTTTCCTAAAGCAACCGTACTTCGTTTTGATGATGATGCTCAAGCATTCCAAGAAGTCGTTAACGGTAACGCCCACGGCATGATTTCAAGTGCACCCAAGCCAAGATTTTGGTCTGAAGCACATCCGGGTAAAGTATTTCTACCTTTTGGTAGTAAGAACCTAACGCGTGGAGACGAAGCTTTTGCATTGCGTAAAGGAGATCATGACGCCCTCAACTTTTTCAGCAACTGGATAACCATTAATACCAGTAATGGCTGGCTAGACGAAACTCACGCTTATTGGTTCCAAGATCAATCTGCATGGAAGGATATGGTCGCTCCAAAGTAACAATTTGACAGTCAATTAGTAGGTAAAGGGCTGGGGAAAATTGAACCATAACCAGCCCCTTTATTCTGAATATAAAACTGTCCAAAAATTAATGAATAGAAATACTCCACCACCATCAAAATTAAAAAAACGCCTGACTGTCGTTGATTTCTTGCTTTATGGGGCTGTGGCACTGTTTATTTTTTATGCTGTCTACCGTGTTAATGACGTATTGGTCTACCATTGGAACTGGTCAAAAGTGCTGGGCTTCTTGGTTAAATTTGATGACGAATCAGAGGCCTGGGTCTCGAACCTTCTTTTGCAAGGTCTGTGGACAACATTACGCCTAGCCCTTTGGGCTACAGTCCTTGCGACTGTTTTCGGTATTGTGATGGGTTATTGGCGCACCTGTAAGAATTTAACGCTACGTATTATCAGCCGTACTTATGTCGAATTGATTCGAAATATGCCACCGGTTGTTTTCATATTCATTTTTTACTTTTTTGTTTCAAGTCAAATTTTTCCTGCCCTCGGAATTGAAGACATCGATAGTGAAGGGGCATTTGCCTCAAGCGCCATGTTTCATTTTATGTTCGGTGACCCACAATTATTCTCTAATTTTCTGGCAGGCATGCTTTGTTTGGCATTGTTTGAAGGTGCCTATATTACTGAAATCGTTCGAGCAGGCATTCAATCGACAGAAAAAGGTCAATGGGAAGCGGCTCGTGCCATTGGACTATCACCCTTTAATGTCCTTCGTGATATTGTAATTCCTCAGGCGGTCCGAAAAATTCTTCCACCACTAGCAGGGCAATTTATTACTTTAATTAAAGATTCGGCCATCATTTCATTAATCTCTATTCAGGAACTCACCTTTGTTGCAACTGAAGTAGCGGCTACCACAACTCGAGTCTTTGAAACCTGGATTTTAGTTGGATTTATGTACTTTATACTTTGTTACAGTTTTGCCCTGTTATTTGCGCACCTAGAAAGACGCGCAAAACGAAGCCAACGATAAACGAGATTAACCCATGTCTGACAATAAAATTGGCACCCCACTTGTAGAAATTACTGGTCTGTCAAAATGGTATGGAGACTTCAGTGCTTTATACGACATTAATTTGACCGTTTCTTCGGGTGAAAAAGTCGTCGTTTGTGGCCCCTCGGGTTCGGGTAAATCAACTATGATTCGCTGTATTAATCAACTCGAAGAACATCAGGTCGGCACCATTTTTGTGGATGGCCGGGAAGTTAAGCCTGGCATGAAAAACATCGAAGAAGTACGTCGTGACGTCGGTATGGTTTTCCAAAGCTTTAACCTATTCCCTCACCTATCAGTGGTCGATAACCTCACCATTGGGCCAATGCGTAACAAAGGAATATCAAAGGCGGAAGCCACTGAAATTGCAATGCACTTCTTGGAACGCGTTCACATTGCCGAACAAGCTGATAAATATCCACCACAACTGTCTGGTGGGCAACAACAACGCGTGGCCATTGCAAGGGCTCTCTGCCTGAAACCTAAAATTATGCTTTTTGACGAACCCACTTCTGCACTGGACCCCGAAATGATCGCTGGGGTGCTTGATATTATGATCGAGCTTGCAGAAGACGGCATGACGATGATTTGTGTTACCCATGAGATGGGCTTTGCGCGCAAAGTAGCCGATCGTATTGTGTTTATGGACGAAGGTGAAATTGTCGAAGTGGCTGAACCTGAAACTTTTTTTAATAATCCCTCAACCGACCGGTCAAAATTATTTCTCAGTCAGCTTTTAGGCCATTAAAGTAACCCAAGCATCTAATAGCAACTTCTAAGGTTGCTGAGAACTACATGTCAAAAACTCCAAATCATCTTCAAACTGAATCTCCCAAAAAATATAATTTAGGCTCATACAGTCGATGGGTTACCAACAACAGTCAGGCCGCATTGGACTCTTTTAACAAAGGTTTAATCTGGATTTATGCTTTCGATCTAGAAATGGCGGGAAGGTGTTTCCGTGAAGCAATTGAACAAGATGATAATTGCACGATGGCCTGGTGGGGACTCGCTTATTCTTCAGGTATTTACTACAACAAACCTTGGCATCGCATGCAAAAGGATGAACTGGCACAGAAGCTCCAGATCACTTATCAAACTTCCCGTACTGCGGCCAAAAAGACAGATCACATAACCCCCGTTGAGACCATGCTAGTTAATGCTTTGCAGGCACGTTACCAGTCACCAAAGCCCGTCAATGAATCAAATTATCATCAATGGGACGACGACTATGCCGCTGAAATGCGTTTGGTTTACACTGCCTACCCTAACGACGACGATATTTGTGCCTTGTTTGCCGAAGCGTTAATGACTCGAACGCCCTGGGCCTTGTGGGACTTGCGCAGTGGTGAACCGGCTCAAAACGCATCAACTCGGGAAGCCGTTGAAGTACTAGAAACCGCCATGAAACGAACTGAATCGGTTGGCGGTGAACCGCACCCTGGCGTGTTACACATGTACATTCACGTTATGGAGATGTCTCCATTTCCTGAAAAAGCCCTCCGTGCCTGCGATAAATTACGACAACTGGTGCCCAGTTCTGGACATCTCTGCCATATGCCTTCCCATATCGATGTTCGTTGTGGTCATTATTACGAAGCAGTCGTAGCTAACGATCGAGCCATTGAGGCCGACAGAGTTTATGTTGCGAATGAAGGAGCAATGAACTTCCATACTTTGTCTCGTATTCATAATTTTCATCTCAAAATTTATGCGTCTCTATTTCTGGGTCAGTACAATTCGGCTATGGAGGCTGCTGAGGAATTAATTGCTACCACGCCTGAAGCACTACTGCGTATCGAAAGTCCAGCCATGGCTGACTGGATGGAAGCTTACATTGGTATGAAAGCCCATATTTTTATACGTTTTGGTAAATGGCAAGAAATCATCAATGAAGCACTGCCGAATGATGCTGATTTGTATCGAATGACCACCGCTGTTTGGCACTATGCAAAAACAATAGCCCATGCAGCACTGGGAAATGTTCCCGCTGCGGTTGAGCAAAGCCTTTTGTTTGATCAGGCTGTTTTGCGGGTACCTGAAAGCCGATACATTTTTAACAATAGTTGCTTGGATGTGTTAAAAATTGCAGAACAAATGATGCTCGGTGAAATTGAATATCGCAAACAGAACTACGAAGTGGCCTACGACCATTTGCGTTTCGCTGTGCAGTTAGATGACGACCTTAAATACGACGAACCATGGGGATGGATGCAACCTGCTCGCCATGCGTTAGGGGCACTGCTGCTAGAACAAGGTCATATAGAAAAAGCTAAACAGATCTATCTCGACGATCTTGGTTTATCCGACACACTCGTTAGCACTTCTCAACATAGAGATAACCTGTGGAGCTTACATGGTCTCGTTGAATGCCTTGAACGCGAAGGTGACCTGGTTCAAGCCAAACAGATGAGAGCTCGGCTTAACCTAGCTAAAGCACGTGCAGATGTGCCCATCGAGGCATCTTGTGCTTGTCGACTTCAACATCATGAAAAATAAAAGCAGGGTGAAAAATATAACTTCTGTTTTATTTAAGGTGTTAATATTTATACCCATAATATAGTCTCATTAACAGATTGGTCATAATATGAAATCATTAATATTAGGAATAGTAAGTTGCCTTGTGACTATACCTTTATGGGCGGCAAACCCCGTTTGGTTAGAAGGTAAAACAAGTGATCAATACGAGATTACAGTTTATCGCAGTGCCACCTGCGGTTGCTGTAAAGCTTGGGTAAGCCACCTAAAGGATCATAATTTTGACGTAACGGATACGACAGTTGATGACGTCAATAAATTTAAACAACAATTCAATATTCCAACGGATGCGGCGTCTTGCCATACGGCTATGGTCAATGGAGTAGCCATTGAAGGTCATGTGCCCGCCCAAGACATCAAACGCTTACTCAAAGACAAAGGTGATATAAGATTACTGACCGTTCCTATGATGCCTTCAGGCACACCTGGAATGGATAGGCCAGGTGCGCCAAAAAATGATTTTAAAGTCTACTCAATAACCCAAGATGACCAAGTAGACGTTTACAACACCTACAGTAATTACTAAATAAACTGCCTACAGCGACAAACACCTTATATTTTTCTACTGCGGATGAACGGCGCTTTCCGAAACAAGATAATCACCCATTGACTTGCAGCCAACCGAGAGACTCTTCGAGGCCAACCGTATTTTGATAGCGACTCCACTGCCAGTTTTCTGCTTTAACTTAATTACGTGCTTCATTCAAGATGCAAGACTTGACCCTAAATTCTTGCTTAATTCTTAGAAATAATTCTGAAAATTGACATCAGCGTATAGGGCTTTTTTCCTTCCTATACTTGATCACTTTGAATTGATAGTACCCCTTATAGAGTCGATTCTAGAGGCGCTGCGTCAGATTAAACTACCAAGCTAAATAAGGAAAAAGAAGTCATGTTTTCAGAAAAAACTCCAGGATTGGCCCTGCACTCATAGCATTCTTATTTGTTGTGATCGTATAGCTGGTGGCAATGTCGTTGGGTTCTCATAAAAGACTTCACCCTGTATGACCTTTGCATCGGTCTGCGCTTTGGTATAGGTGTTTGCAACTGTGAACGATTGTAATGCAACAATGCGTACAATGGTCCCAACGACTGCTCCATTATTTAGTACCACTGCTGTACCGTTGGTTGCTACGTAGTCGGCTACTAGTATGTCCAAGCCACCATAGGTTACATGTAGGTTGTTTGCTGAGTAAGCCAAGACGATGCTCTTTTATACCTTGATGGTAGGCTAGCCAATTAGCATCGAGCTTATCATAATATTTTTGCACCTTTAAAGCGAGTTGCCTAGGGTGGTTTTTAAAGGGGCTTTAGTGAATCATTTGCTGAGTCTTTTGCTATGATAATGTTGCAAAAACAAGCTAGGCCATCACCCCCTGAGGGCCTAGCTTTTTAATTATGCTACCGTTTTAATACCCCCCTCATAATCCTATTGCCGCCCTGTCCCTGCCTATGTTCCTGAAACTACTGGGCGTCATTCCAGACCAGCGTTTAAAAGCAATGCGAAAACTCCTGACATCCTTGTAGCCTAAAACTAGGGCGATAGAGTCAAAGGAGGTATTCGCCAGTACCAGTATTTTTTTTGCCTCGAAGAATCTGACTTCATCCAATATCTCCTGGTAGGAATAATCCAGCGTTGACAAGCGCCGCCTTAAAGTTCGGGAGGAAATATTAAAGTGTGCCGCCGCTTTCTCTATGGAGGGCTGCGCGGTGAGACTTACCAGCAGATAGTCTTTTAAGGTGGCAACCAGGGTGTATTTTTCCAGTAGTGATACGACTAGGTTTTTGCATAGTTCATCGGTCACTATTGCCTGCTCAGGTTTTGCGTAAGGCAGTTTTCTGGACATCAATGCTGGGGTCAGAATGATTTTATTGTGCTGTGCGCCAAAGTTAACCGGACACTGGAACAGGTCACGATAGGGTTGGCTGTCCGGCCCCCGGCTGGGGTGGGAAAAATACACCGAGTGAAACCTCACCTCCTCCATTACTATCTCATTGATCACGGTGTGCAGCGAGGCAAAGGTGCTATCGGTTTCAAGTTCAACAGCAAAAGGGTCTTCAGGCGTAGGATGTATGCTTAAAATATAATACGGTTCTCCATTGAGCTGCTCGTAGCTTAGCGATAACTCACAGGACCAGCTGATCAGGGGCGTATATTTAACTGCTAATAAGATGGCTTGGTGGACCGTATCAGCGCCTAACATGGCTTGACCCAACATTCCAAAACGACTGATACCCAATTGCTGACCGTGGCGGATGCCAAGGTGAGGGTCTTTATTGTGCTGGGCGATATGGGTATAAAGTTCCAACTCCTGATCCAGCGTCAGCCGAAACCCAGGCTCCCCCAGATCCTCGGCACTGACACCGGTTGCCTCCAGTAAACGGGCCAAAGGCACGCCCTGCTGCTCGGTTAGTACCCGCAGCAGTTGCTGAATTTCAAAGCTGTGCCAAAGAGGAATTGGTGGATTTGTGGCCATATAATTCGATTAATCTGTCCGAATAGTTCTCCCTATTGTCCACTATCTTCCGCGCTATTTGCAACCGCCTGCATTATGTTAAATTATGAATACAAAAAACGTTTCAATCCCTGAGTGGGCACAAGTCGTCATTGTAGGTGGCGGAATTATTGGTTGCAGTGTCGCCTACCACCTGACCAAATTAGGTTGGAAGGATATCCTGTTACTGGAACGGGACCAGTTGACTTCGGGCACCACCTGGCACGCGGCGGGCCTTATTGTGTCGGGACTGTTGAGTGACGAGACCAGTGCTGACATATTCACCTATGGTCGTGACCTCTACAGTCGCCTCGAGCAGGAAACCGGTCTGGCGACTGGCTTTAAATCGGTCGGCTATGTACAAGTTGCCTGTAATCAGGAGCGGCTGGAAGAAATGCGTCGTTCCGCTGCCTTTATGCGCACCCGCGGTATCGATTGCAATGAAATTTCCGTGGAGCAGGTTAAAGAACATTGGCCGCTGGCGAAACTCGACGATGTTATCGCTGGTTTTTATACCGCCGAAGATGGCCGCGCCAACCCGGTAGATCTAACCATGTCGCTGGCCCGAGGGGCCAAGATGGGCGGTGCCAACATTATCGAGGGTGTTAGTGTAACCGGTGTCAATCAAGAAAATGGTAAAGTCACCGGCGTCACCACCACCATGGGGTCAATTGAATCCCCTTATGTGGTGAATTGTGCGGGCATGTGGGCACGCCAGTTTGGCGAAATGGCGGGGGTCAATCTGCCGCTGCAGGCCGCCGAACATTACTACCTGATTACCGATGATATGGACGGTATGCATCGGGATTTACCGATCATGGAGGATCCCGATAGCTACGCCTACTACCGCGAAGAAATGGGCAGCTTGATGATTGGCTTGTTTGAACCCGTGGCCAAATCATGGAACCTGGACCGGATCCCCGACAACTTTTCTTTTGGTGAAATCGAACCCGATTGGGAACGCATGGCACCGTACCTTGAAAAAGCCTATGAGCGTGTGCCAGCGTCAGCCGAATTGGGCATTCGTAAATTCTTTTGTGGCCCTGAAAGCTTTACCCCAGACCTGTCGCCGCTGGTAGGCGAAACCCCTGAGCTCAATAATTTCTTTGTCGCTTGTGGTCTTAATTCACTTGGCATTACCTCAGCGGGAGGCATCGGCCGTTTGCTGGCGCAGTGGATCGTTGATGGTCGTCCCGATATGGATGTCACCGCCATCAATGTCAACCGCTTTCATCATTGCCAGCGCAACCCTAAATACCGTGATGATCGGCTGGTAGAAGTCCTCGGTAAGATGTATGAATCCCACTACCCCAACCTGGGTATGAGTTCTGCTCGCAACGTCAAACAATCCGTTTTACACGAGCGACTAAAAGATGCAGGCGCCTATTTTGTTGAAAGTGCCAGCTGGGAAATTGCAGACTGGTTTGCCCCAACTGGAGCAAAAGCAGAAGTAGAAAATTACAGCTGGGGGCGTCAAAACTGGTTCCCTTACCATCAGGCAGCTCACCATGCCTGCCGCAACGATGTCACTCTGATGGACATGTCGTTTATGTGCAAGTTCATGGTGCAGGGTAATGATGCTGAGAAAGTACTCAACAATATCTGTTGCAACGACATTGCGGTAGCGCCAGGCCACATTGTCTATACCCAATGGGTGAATGAAGCTGGTGGCCTGGAAGCGGATTTAACCGTCACCCGTTTAGCCGACAATGCGTTTATGATCGTCTGTTCCGACACCACCCATGGCCATGTAAAAATGTGGTTGGACAAGCATATTGCAAAGGATGCCCACGCCTTTGTAACCGACGTCACCTCCAGCTACACATCGATCAACCTGCACGGCCCCAAAGCGCGCGCGCTGATGGCGGACTTGACCCATGCTGATGTCAGCAATGACGCCTTCCCTTATTTAACCGCGCAAGAAATTGATATCGATTACGCCCGGGTACTGGCCATTCGAGTGACCTATGTCGGCGAACTGGGTTGGGAGCTTTATATCCCAACTGAACACGCCCTGCAGGTGTACGATCGAATCGTTGCCGCGGGCCAGGCCTACCAGTTGATGCACGCGGGTCTGCAAACCCTGAATAGTTTACGTTTGGAAAAAGGCTATCGCGACTATGGTCATGATATTGATAATATCGATACACCACTGGAGGTAGGCCTGGGCTTTGCGGTCAAACTGGATAAGGCCAACGGGTTTATTGGTCGTGATGCCCTTGCCGCACAAAAAGCCGAGGGGGGGTTAAAACGTCGCATGTTGCAATTCAAGCTGGATGACCCGGAGCCCCTGTTGCATCATGCCGAACTTATTTATCGCAATGGAGAATTTGCGGGTTATATCCGTGCTGGCGCCTACGGGTTTACCCTAGGTGCATCAGTAGGCTTGGGCCTGGTAGAATCTGAACAGATAATCACTGCCGATCATGTCAAAACCGATAGCTGGGAAATTGAGATCGCCAGTACGCGTTATAAAGCCGAAGCCTCACTGCGCCCCCTGTTTGATCCAACTATGGAGCGGATAAAGTGCTAGCGCAAGTAGGTGTCGAAGTTTGCATCACCGATCCAGATATCTCCGAGCCAGTGCTCAATTAACAGATGAGAAGATGGAATGTCTACCTGTTGCAACCTGATACCCAGCCAATAATCATCCAATTTGGCCGAAAGAGTCCGAGATGCCATCTTCGCGCGGACAGGAGATTGAGTCCTGAGTGCCTGAATTATCCTTGGCTTTAAATAGAGGTGTCTTAGATCAAGTGGAACTGAACGAGAAAAGTAGTAACTTCCGTCCTTTAAGTAGGTGTACTGGGGGTGTTTCAATGTCCT
>CAJXUC010000014.1 GCA_913061315.1 uncultured Gammaproteobacteria bacterium
ATCTACACGTAAGGAGTCGTCGGCAGCGTCAGATGTGTATAAGAGACAGAAGTTATCGTAAGCAACCAGTTGAATTAGACCAAATAGATTAGATAATAAAAATTTATCTTATCTATTTGATTAAATAATTGGATTCTATTTAATAGGACCATTTAAACTGATGGCCTAATTAATCTTTATGGTGAGTCATGAATCAATCTTCAACCCGTTTGGGTGTCGATATTGGCGGTACCTTTACTGATGTTGTTCTCGAAACTAGTGATCACAATGGTTTGGTTAAGCAATTTTCAATCAAAGTTTTAACGACCTACATCGCACCTGAAAATGCCATCATTGATGGCATGCAGCAAGTTTGTCGTGAGGCAGGCATTCAACCTGCCCAAATTGGACAAATCATTCACGGTACAACGCTGGCCACGAATGCGCTAATCGAGCGCCGTGGGGCTAAAACGGCATTGATTACCACGCAGGGATTTCGCGATGTGATCGAAATGCGCAGTGAATCGCGCTTCGAGCAGTATGATCTTAATTTGGTGTTACCAGAACCGCTGTTACCTCGCCAACAGCGTTATACCGTTGAAGAACGTATTGGTGCCCAAGGCGATGTTTTAATCCCCTTGCAACGTCAGGCGGTTGAGAATCTGATCGACAGCATTAAAGATTGTGGTTATGAAAGCATTGCTGTCGGTTTAATGCATTCATACTTGAATAGTGCCCATGAAACTATGATTTGTGATGTTATTGCTGCAAAAATGCCAACCGTAGCCATCTCCTTGTCCTCAGAAGTGTCGCCACAAATGCGGGAGTACGAACGCTTTAACACTGTGGTTGCTAACGCCTATATCAAACCCATGATGAAGAGCTATCTCGATCGATTGGACGGGCAGTTGCGCATAGAGGGGGTTGAAGGTTCGATTTTTTTAATGCATTCGGGTGGTGGCCTTATTTCGTTAGAGTCTGCCGCCGACTTCCCGGTCAGACTGGTTGAATCTGGTCCGGCAGGTGGAGCTGTTTTTGCAGCCAATATTGCGGCTCAATATGGTCTCGATAAAGTGCTATCGTTTGATATGGGTGGGACAACCGCAAAAATCTGTTTAATTAAAAATCAAACTCCAAAAACCAGCCGGGTTTTCGAAGTCGCTAGAACTTATCGGTTCAAAAAAGGCTCAGGCATGCCAATCTCGATACCGGTAATCGATATGGTGGAAATAGGTGCGGGTGGTGGATCACTCGCACAGGTTGATTCTATGCGCCAAATTAGAGTAGGGCCTGAATCGTCGGGTTCTGAACCTGGACCGGCTTGCTACAACCGTGGTGGTGATCGCCCTGCAGTGACCGATGCTGATTTGGTATTGGGTAAAATTGATCCTGATAATTTTGCAGGTGGCACGATCAAACTTAATACTGAGCAGTCAAAACTAGCATTACACAATACGCTCGGTAATGTACTCAATATGGATGCTCAGACTGCTGCCTATGGCCTGTGCGAAGTAGTCGATGAAAACATGGCAAATGCGGCTCGCGTGCATGCCGTTGAAAATGGTCAAGATTTGACAGACTACACCATGATCGCCTTTGGTGGTGCAGCCCCCTTACATGCAGGTCGGTTGTGTGAAAAACTAGGTGTGACTCGTTTATTGGTGCCTTCAGGTGCGGGTGTGGGATCAGCGATTGGATTTTTGCGAGCGCCCTTTAGTTTCGAAGCGAACCGCAGTGTTTACATGCGTTTGTCTTACTTTAAACCCGATATTATTCGGCAACTGTTATCCGAGCTTGAAGTGGAGGCAACTGGATTTGTGCGTTCTTGTGATGCCGATGCACCGATATTAGCCGAATATAAAGCTTATATGCGTTACACCGGACAGGGTGAGGAGCTGCCCGTTTTATTGACAAAAGATCAGGCGATGAGTCCAGATCCAAAAACGTTTAAAATACTGTTTGAAAAAGACTATATCGATTTATTCGGCCGTGTTGTCGAGGGTATGGATATCGAAATTACGGTTTGGTCTGTTAACTCAACTACTTTAGCTGAAACGGTTGCGCCAGCCAAAAAACTAAATGAATTTACTGAGGCGGTATCGATGTTGCAACGACCCGTGTTTGATCCAATATTAGGACAGTTTGTGCCGGCTTCAATTTTTCAGCGTGAGTCATTACAACCGGGCTGTAGGATCTTCGGGCCAGCAGCAATAGTGGAAGATGAAACTACGATTATTTTGCCATCGAGTCGGCAGGCCGTTTGTCAGCTCGATGGCTGTATCGATATTACAGAAGAAGCTTTGTAATGGTACAAAATACAACCGCTGTTGCAAACCAAGTGATGTGGAATCGTTTAATATCTGTGGTCGAAGAACAGGCGCAAGCATTAATTCGAACGGCCTTTTCACCCTCCGTGCGAGAAGCGGGTGATCTGTCTGCTGGCATCTACGACACCCAAGGTCAAATGCTGGCGCAAGCCGTTACGGGCACTCCAGGGCACGTCAACGCAATGGCCGATGCAGTCGCCCATTTCATTCGTCGCATCGGAGTCGAAAATATATTTGAAGGTGATGTTTATATAACCAATGACCCTTGGGAAGGTACAGGACATTTGCATGACATAACGGTTGTAACACCGGCTTTTCATCGGTCAAAACACGTTGGTTTTTTGGGTTGTACCGCGCACATTGTTGACATTGGTGGTCGTGGGTTTGGCGCAGACGCTAATTCGATTTATGAAGAGGGGCTTTATATCCCCATCATGAAACTTGCCGACAAAGGTCAGGTTGATAAAACGCTGATTAATCTCGTACGAGCCAATGTACGTGAGCCTGATCAAGCGATTGGCGACTTTTTTGCGCTCACCAGTTGTAACGAAATTGGTCAACGTCGATTGGTCGATATGATGACAGAATTTGGTTTGACCCATCTGGATGATATCGCCAGTTTTATTCTGGACAATTCGCATAGAGCAACGCTTGAATGCATCGCTGCATTGCCGCTGGCTAAAGCCAAGGGTGAAATGAGAATAGATGGTTATAGTCACCCAGTAGACTTAAAGGTATCTCTAGAATTCCAAAAAGATCGGATTTTATGTGATTTTGAAGGCACTTCTGGATTGGATAAAAAAGGCATCAACGTGCCGTTGGTTTATACTAAGGCGTATGCCTGCTTTGCACTCAAGTGTGCAATCGCACCGGACATTCCAAATAATGCTGCATCCTTGGCGCCATTTAAAATAACAGCTCCAGTAGACTCGATAGTGAATGCGGTTCACCCAGCGCCAGTGGCATTAAGGCATGTCATTGGGCACATGATTCCTGACGCGGTATATGATGCCTTGGATAAAATACTGCCCAATACTGTGCCAGCGGAAGGGGCTGGAACATTGTGTAATTTTCAGCTTTCATTACGACCCAGAACCGATCTATCAACACCAATCAAAGGCGTTAGATCAGAAGTATTAACCTTTAACTCAGGTGGTTCAGGCGCCCGTCCCGGAGCGGATGGTCTGAACGCAACGGCTTTTCCATCTGGCGTGATGACGATGCCTGTAGAAGCGACCGAACATACTGGTCCAGTGATTATTTGGCGTAAAGAGCTGAGGCCCGATAGTGGGGGAGCAGGTCGACATCGAGGCGGATTGGGGCAATATATGGAAGTTGGAGCTTCAGAAGGCTACGAGTTTGACTTTTCTGCCATGTTTGATCGGGTCGACCACCCAGCACGGGGCAGGCAAGGGGGTGATAATGGTGCTGCAATGACTATATCTCGTAGTGATGGCACGCCAATGAAAGGCAAAGGAAAACAGTTTGTGCCAGCAGGTGATCGTGTCATGTTAGCCATGCCAGGTGGTGCAGGTTATGGTGATGTGGCTGACAGAGATCCAACTTTGGTTAAAAAGGATTTAGTGCGTGGTTATATTTCTGCAGCTGTCGCCAAACAAGATTATGGTATGAGTGAGGCTGAGGTTAAAGATACAATGTTAGCTATTAAAGCCGAGTAACTCTGATATGACGTTTTCTACTCATTTACCTACTCATTCCCCAACAATGTCGAGCTATGATGTTGTCATTGTTGGTGGTGCCATGTATGGCTCTTCGGTATCTTGGTTCTTAGCAGATAATCCTGACTTTAATGGATCGATTCTAGTTGTCGAACGCGACCCTAGTTATATGGCCTGTTCGACTGTGCATACTAATAGCTGTATACGTCAACAATTTTCACGTGAAATTAATGTACGTATATCTCAGTTTGGTGCTGATTTTGTGAAAAATCTTCGTCAATACATGGGTGAGGATGTGCGAGTACCCAACCTGCCAATTCACAGTTATGGTTATCTCTATTTGGCCGATAGTGAAGCATTCTCTTCTGTTTTAAAAGAAAGCCAGCAGGTACAAGCCGCATGTGGCGCAGGCACTAAAATACTAAGTGCACAAGACATTAAGCACGACTACCCGTTCTACAATGTCAAGGATATCGTGTCGGGCAGTCACAATCGCATAGACGAAGGTTACTTTGATGGCGGCACTTTATTTGAATGGTGGCGACGTTCAGCAAAAGAAAAAGGTGTCGAGTTCGTTGGTAACGAAGTGGTTTCAATGCAACGAAATAATCAGGGGAGTCGAGTCGAGAGCGTAACGCTTAAATCAGGTGAGGTTGTTAGTTGTGGAACAATCATCAATGCCTCTGGGCCAAGAGCGGTCTTGACATCTCGTATGGCTGGCATTGAACTGCCCGTCGAGCCACGTAAACGTTTCACCTTTATATTTGATGCGGGGCAGCCACTTGACCGAGACTTGCCGTTAACTATTGACCCAACAGGCGTACATATGCGGACCGATGGCCAGTATTATCTGGCAGGTTGTGCTCCAGATGTGGATTTGGCCGTTGACTATGATGACTATGAGCCAGATCATAATATCTGGCAGGAAAAAGTCTGGCCCATTATTGCAAATCGTATTCCACAATTTGAAGCGATCAAACTGGTGAATTCTTGGGTTGGCCACTATGCCTTTAATACATTCGATCAAAATGCGATTCTTGGCTACCATTCGCAGGTAGAAAACTTCATATTGGTGAATGGTTTTTCTGGCCACGGACTACAGCAATCGCCGGCCATGGGTCGTGGCATTTCTGAGTTAATTACTTACGGTGAGTATCGAGCGTTAGACTTATCGCCTTTTAGCTTTGACCGAATTCAACGTAACGAGCCTTTTAATGAGAAAGCTATTATTTGAGATGACCCATTATGTTTGCGCAGGGAATGACCCACCTAATTTAGAAAAATAAATATTGAGAGGATTAATTAATGAAGAAAATAGTACTTACCGGTGCCGCAGGGCGACTTGGCTCATACTTACGAGAGCCTCTGACCAAAATGGCTGATCAACTGGTTTCATCAGACCTGGCAGACGACATTGGAAAACTATACCTGGGTGAAACCTATCAGCGCGCTGACTTAGCTAAATATGACGACATACACGCCCTGCTGGAAGGGGCCGATATGGTAGTCCACTTCGGCGCAATTGGTGACGAAGCTCCTTTTGATGACATTCTTCAAGCCAATATTATTGGTGCTTACAACATTTGGGAGGCTGCCCATCAACAAGGCTTAAAGCGAGTTGTTTACGCCAGCTCAATTCATGCCGTTGGTATGCACAAGAAAACAGTTTTTATCGGCACAGACGCCCCGCATCGACCAGATACATTTTATGGTCTAGCCAAATGCTTTGCAGAGGATCTTGGCAGTCTGTACTGGGACAAACGCGGAATGGAGTCAGTTTGTATGCGCATTTTGTCCTGTGCCCAAGTGACTAATACGCGTGCACTTGGCACCTGGCTATCATATGACGATTTAATTCAATTAGTTGAAAGAGCAATCGATACGCCTGTGACAGGTTTCTCAGTGGTTTACGGTGTATCCAATAATGACCGCGCCCCAGTAGATAACGCAAAAGCCAGCTTTTTAGGGTATCGGCCCAAAGATAATGCTGAACAGTTCGCAACCAAAATTTTGGCAGAGCAGCCTGCGGTTAATATTAATGATGCTGCTCTTACCTGCCACGGCGGCCCGTTTGCAACCACTAACTTGGGCTCTAGTGGTCTGGCAACGATGACAATTATTAACGATGCTAAAACGAACTGACTGATTTTCCTTAAATAACGTCCGATATAGATAGTCTTTTGTTATACGCTTTTCTATTTAATTCAATTTAAGTATCATTATCATCACTTCAACTGAGGTGATGATATGAAATTAAGGCAGTTAGAGGCCTTTAAGGCGACGATTCAATCAGGCTCCATTACTGGCGCCTCAAAACTTTTATACATTTCACAACCAAGCGTCAGCCGACTGATTAGTGATCTTGAGCAATCTGTAGGCTTTCCGCTTTTTTTGCGTGTTGGCCGACAGGTGGTAGCGACGGTTGAGGCCCGACGTTTTTATCAAGCAGTCGAAGGCATGTTTATAGGCGTTGACCGTCTTAAAGAAGTGGCCGACTCGATTAAGACAACGGCTGGTGGTGTGGTTTCCTTTGGTGTGATTTCAGCTTTTTCTCAGGTCGTGATGCCGCAAGCGGTAAAAAATTTATATCAACGCTGGCCCGATATCCGAATTATGGCTCATGTGCGTAATACTCCAGGTATTGTTGATGCCGTCAGAATGCAACAGTTTGATATTGGCATAGTGGGGCGTGCACCCCCTTTTGAAGGTGTTGAGGTGCTGTTTCAAACCTCGTTTCCTTACGTTTGCCTACTGCCCGAAACCCATCACCTAGTAGCGAAAGGTAAAGAAATCGATTTAATCTCCATTGCTGAGGCAGAAAAATTCATTACCTATGGCGGCGCCTTTCCAGATGAAATGATGGACATGTCCCCCCAGCTAGCCGAAAAACTTCGTCAAAATTCACGTCTTTCAGCTGTTAACATGCCCGTTGCAGCGTCGCTTGTACGAGAGACCGGTGCGCTGGCCATTGTTGATCCTTACACCGCTAAAATTGCCAAAAAGTTGGGGGGTGTATCTAGTTTGCCGATAAAACAAAAGTTGACCTATAACATTGCCATTATCACCAGAGGGCTCGACACTTTGTCATTAGAAGCCAAAGAACTGACAAAAGCCTTTGTCGAGAGTCTTGAGGAAACTACCATCTAAAGGGATAGTTTTTCAGTGCATAATCACTATGAAGACACTTTATAATTAGACCCTAAAATTAGCGATGGAGAATACGTAAACAAAGGCGTCTCAATGCAAATACCTCATTCTTAAAAAACTGGCAAAACGTGGAATTCCATTTTGGGTTAGTCCAAAATAACGATAGGTTATCACTGAGCCGATTGGTGGTGGGTTAGCTCGTTCAAAATCAGAAAAGCCCGTTCCTAACTTAAATCGTCGTTGGTCATTAGTCTCGACTAATAGTGAGCCAAGCATACCAGTGTATTTACCTTTCCCTTGATAATGTTCAATGACCGTAGCCTCTGCATCATTGGATTGCTTTAGTTTAAGCAAATCGTCGCTACGGCTGCCGTGATAGAGCGACGAACCTCTGTGTAACATCAAGCCCTCACCTTTATTTTTGACTATATGATCCAGCTTCTCTAACAAAACCTCGTGGTCGTCGAGCTTAAATTGCACAACGGGTAAAATATGACGACGGTTGGCCTCTTTGACAATCGATTTAATGGCATCAATGCGGAGGTCAAAAATTAACTCACTAGCGGGCAGGTCAAAGATTAAATACTTAACGAGACGCCAATCGTCCTCATTGATATGATGGCTTCTAACAATTCCTGAGAGTCGATCGAACTGACCACGGCCTAACCAAAGTTCACCATCAAGAGGTGTTTTGGGTAACGCCGCCACAAACCAAAGTGGTGTTTGAATTACATTACCTTGTCGAGACATTATCTGGGTTCCATCCCAATAACCCCGAACACCATCAAATTTTTCACTTACCCAATACTGAGACAAGTCTATTTGATCATGGTAACGGTTTGCCAACTGTAATTCAGGAACCTTGTTTTTAGCGGATACGCCAGTGAATAAGATAACCAGCAGGAAAAAGCTAATTAGACGACAACGTTGCACAGTTTATTCACTCCTTGAATTTTGCAATACCTTGTACGATACAGTAAAACTGGATAATCAATAGACTTTACTAATTATTACGAGAACACTCTGGTTAGCTTTTAGTGCCTCTGTGTTTGGAACTTTTATTGTCTTTCTGGGTGCCTATTTGGTAGAGAAGCCTCGTCAGGGTCAAGACACCATGATTCGTCAGATAATTCAGTTTTTAGCAATGCTGCCGCTCGCTGTACCGGGTCTGGTACTAGGGTTGTCGTACCTCTTTTTTATTAACAGTCCCAGTAACCCATTTGGTTTTTTATACGGCACAGTGGCCATCTTAGCAATCAGTACTGTTACACACTACTACACTCCAACTCACCTGATGGCAGTGACTGCTCTTAAACAAATGGATCGAGAATTTGAGGCTGTTTCTGCCTCGTTAAAGGTACCACTTACGAAGAGCTTTTGGCGTATTACCGTCCCCGTTTGCATGCCAGCTATTCTTGATATATCGATCTATTTATTCCTCAATGCTATGACCACAGTGTCTGCTATTATTTTCATTTACGGCCCTATGAGCGAAGTAGCGTCAATTGCTACTATCCACATGGACGAGGCAGGTGAAACAGCATCTGCAGCAGCTATGGGCATGCTGATTGTCTATGCTTGTTTAATTGTCCGCATATTGCATGGATTTATTTCAAACAAAATATTAAATCGACTCCAAGAATGGCGTCATAGATAAAATTAGAGCGAAATTCGGCATAAGACACTGTTTATAGTTAACAATCATCGCTCATAATTTTCATTATTGGGACTTTCGAACCCTCTTTAGGCTAGAGGGGTAATAGCCTAGACTATTGCACTTTGCAGATTAGTCGCTGATCTTAACCATTGATTTTAAGTGTAATCTTTAATCAGGTTCTGTGGTCGAACCCAATATGAAAAATCGGGTGCGTTAAAAGCTTCAAGTGCTTCGGGACGATCAGGGTTGAGTATATTGGGTCGGGTAATGCCTTCAAGAAATTGCGTATCAAATATCTCTTCACAACCAGCGGTAAATTCAAATAAACCAATTTGCTTGCCGGTTTTAATGTTAACTATAGCGATGCCGCACAACAGTTTGTCGTGCTTATCCTGTACTGGCATGCCACCAAATATATTGGACTCCCGGATCTTGCATAAACCAATAATAGCGTGGTTATCAACAAAAGACAGACCCCGTAAATATCCTGGTAACTGACACACAACGTCGTGGCTATTTTTTTCTGGGTCAAAGCGCAGCAATTCACCACCGCCTGAGTTCAGCACGTAGAGATGTTTGCGGTAATACCGTGGAGAGTGCGGCATGGCAAGATCACGCATTACCACCTCATTAGTTTTAATGTCAATCACAACACCACTGTTGGCCTTATTCTCACGCCAACCGCCGGGTGTGTCGGTTTGACCTAAACAAGTCACGTATCGTGGTCTATCTTTAACAATCGCTAGCCCATTTAAGTGACAACGATCCTCGGGGGCAAGTGCACTAACGAAGCTCGGCTGCCATTGTGGAACAAAAGAACAGTTATCACTTAGTTTGGCGAGGCAACTAAAACGGGTATTGACGATCCACAAGCCGTCATTACAAAAGGCAATATCATGCACATTTAAATCACTTGTATGCCACGACACCTTGGGTAAATAGAGCGCGTCATATTGCCCTGTTTTTTTGTAACTGCGAGCCAGTACTGGGTCATTAGCATGAATGGTAATGTTATTGCGGGTCGCTAGCGCCAGTTTTTTACCCGACACATTAAACCCCATAGGCTTGTCATACTGGCGCATTAACAGCGTCAACTGCTGACCATCCCAGCCTATCATGAGTAATTTACCCGCCTGATAGGTGCTCACCACGAGGCTCCCTTTACTGTGAGATAGCCATTCGATAAAGCCAGTATCAGGGACACACTGGACTGACTGACCTTGGGGTTGGCTTTGTAATAAGTTATTTTTGGACATATTATTGGCTTCTAGAAAAGAACATTGACTCTAACCCTAACCCAACCAGCGGCGCCTCCACCACTAGATCTAAATCGACGCTGCTACCCTACACCTTCATAAGGCTGGGCGTAGACACCATAAACATCACCGCCGTCAGGAAGACTTTGCCAAGCATTAATAAAATCACTATTGTAGTCAATTACTATGCTGGGGATACTTTGGGTACTGATACTCTGTGAGTTGACCATGAACTCAGCCTTAACATGATAACCTAGGGCCACAGAAATTTGTGAGTTGCATACCGGGCTGATCAGTGAATTCAAAACAGTGCCACGATTGGGGTAGGTTAAAATATTTTGGCCATTTAGTAACTCAATTGCTTATAAGGATAATAAATTAAACTTATTTCAATTTTAGTATATTCAAATAATCTTGTCACTCAAAAACGTGTGGTTATTTTGGAAAGTTACTCAGGGTGTAGGGTCGTTGTTAGTCAATCTAAATTTAATTTTATGCATATTTATAGTATAAAATATAATAGCCTTATAATCTGAAGACGGCCTCTTTTAAGGTGGAGATAGTTGAAGGGCTGAAGATCTTAATTTTTTGACTGGTTACTACTGGATACGGATAAAAATGAAATTAACTTTAGGCTCAGAGGATATAAACAAACTTATGGGTAATGCGGTTCAATTGCATCAAACAGGCGATTTACTGGCTGCCGAAATAGCATATCGTGATATTCTTAAGCTTCACTCGAGCTTTAGCCCTGCAAGTCATTTTTTAGGTGTGGTTTTGTCACAATTGAAGCGACATGATGAAGCGGTAAATATTTTAAATCAGGCGATAATCGAGTTACCGAATGATGCCGTAGTTCAACATAACCTTGCTTTAGCATTATTCCACAACAGCGAAGCCGATAGTGCCATCAACCATTATCAAATAGCCTTAAAGTTAAAACCGAACTTTTCAGATGCTCACTTTAATCTCGGTAATGCACTAAAGGACAAAAAACGTTATGAAGATGCCGTCAGCTGTTATCGTCAGGCGCTTTTGTTAAAGCCAAAGTTTCCAACAGCTCTGAATAACCTAGCCAATACACTGATGACTTTGGGCCGACTTGATGAGGCGTTAGATCAAGTGGATCAAGCTTTAGTTATAAAGCCTGATTATGCTGAATGCTATCTGAATCGCGGTAATATTCTGACAGAGCAAAAGCGGTTTGATGAGGCAATATCGGCCTATGGGGCAGCCCTGAAACTTAATCCTGTTTTAATCGAGGCACAACTTAATTTAGCGAAAACCCATAGCCAATCAGGTCAACATGACAAAGCGATAGAGTTAATTCATAAGGTAATTGCCCAGGAGCCTGATAACCATGACGCACATAATAGTCTGGGTTGTTGCTGGATGGATCTCAATAAATTACAAAGTGCGATGAAAAGTCTGGCCAGATGTATTGAATGTAAGTCAGACTCAGCAGAGGGGCATTTTAACTATGCGTTGGCCCTGTTAAAATCAGGTTGCTTTGCTCAAGGCTGGAAAGAGTATGAATGGAGGATCAAGGGTGAAATGGGTAAGTCACATTACTCTTATCAAAAGCCACGCTGGCAGGGTGAGTCGTTTGCCAATCAAACACTCATGATTTATGTCGAACAGGGGTTTGGTGACTCGATTCAATTCATCCGTTTTATTCCTCAAGTGAAGAAGCTAGGCGGTCATGTGATACTGCTTTGCCAACCTGAACTGATACGTCTTTTCACTGGCGTCGAGGGTATAGACACCATGGTTTCTAGACCATTGGAGGGCGTGCCTGATATTGAATTTGATTGTTTAATACCACTCATGAGTTTACCACATGTCCTAGCAATCAATAGTAGTGATCAGTTTTGTGCAGAAGCCTATTTAACTATTGAAAACCCACCCGCAGCGAAATGGCATCAACAAATTTCCGACGATGGCAAACTGAATGTTGGCATAGTCTGGGCAGGTAACCCAAAACATAAAAACGATTTAAACCGGTCGATTCCTTTTGACTTATTTGGGGATTTAGCAAAAATCAGTGGAGTAAAGTTATACAGTTTGAAGGTTGGCCCCGATTTTGATCAAATTAAAATTTCACCTAATGAAATAAAGAATTTGGGGTCACAAATAACAGATTTTCAAGACACCGCGGAGGCTGTTTCTTGCCTTGATTTAGTCATTACTGTTGATACGTCAATAGCGCATCTGGCGGGTGCCATGGGTAAGCCCGTTTGGGTTCTATTGCCCTTTGCCCCCGATTGGCGCTGGATGTTAGAAAGTGATGGTAGCCCTTGGTACCAGAGTATGCGCCTTTTTCGTCAGCAGCAGTTAGGTGAATGGAGCTACCCCTTCCAACGTATCGGTGAGGCGTTAGAGGTATTATCTACAAAGAAGCAGTGTAATGATGAGCTTAAGTTCAATGCTTGACTTTGTTGACGTAACGATTATGTGGTTCACAATACTTTTGCTTAATTAAGTCGCAACCTATGAGGCTCTTTCATGCTTCAATTTTTTATTATTGTCGATACGTTATTGTTGATACGTTGATACATCGATAGGGCATCTGGCCCGTGCCATAGGTAATCAGTTTGAGTGCTATAAAACTCATATAAAAGCTAAATAATTACAATGACCGTTAGTTTCTGCAACCGATTACGTTGAAACAAAAAATGATGATTCTTGATATTAAGCACAGTGAATTAACTAATAGAATCCTGATTTATTATGCTCTTACAAGCGATAAGGGCTGGCTGAAATTATTTTGATAATGGGGTGAGATTGTTTAGACTGCTGGTATTAGCATATTATGAAACTTAAATCTTACAGAGTGATTATCCTATGAGTCCACAATTAAAAGTTGCCTTGGTAACCGGTGCGGGTACGGGTATTGGCCGCGCCGTGAGTATTGCTTTAATTAAAGCTGGGTATGCTGTTGTTCTCACTGGCCGACGTTTAGAATTGCTTGAAGAAACAGCGAACTTGAGTAAAGCCAATGCACAAGATTATTTATGTGTTAGTTGTGACGTTGGTGACCCAAAGCAAGTCGAGCATCTTTTCTCTGAATTGAAACAGAAGTATTCAAAGCTAGATTTACTGTTTAATAATGCGGGTGTCTCTACCCCCAAGATGTCGATGGAGGATATTAGTTACGAGCAGTGGCGCTCGGTGATTGATACCAATCTGACGGGTGTTTTTTTGTGTTCTCAACAAGCTATTAGAATGATGAAAAGCCAAACCCCCGTTGGTGGAAGGATCATTAATAACGGTTCTATATCGGCTCATGCACCCCGACCATTTTCGGCTCCCTATACTTCGACTAAACACGCGATGACTGGTTTGACTAAATCGATTTCATTAGATGGACGTGAGCATGATATTGTTTGTAGCCAAATAGACATTGGTAATGCAGCGACACCCTTGACTAAAAACTTTTCAAAAGGTGTACCTCAGGCGAATGGAACTATTCAGGCAGAGCCTGTGATTGATGTTGAGAAGGTGGCACAAGCGATCGTTCAAATGGCTGTTTTACCGCTTGAGATTAACGTTCAATTTATGACTTTAATGGCCAGTAAAATGCCTTATATTGGTAGAGGCTAGTTTATACGCAGTGCTACTCCGTCATTTTACTTGATAGGGTTACCCCAAGTGTTTGAAATCGCTGAAGGGTATAACTGAAACTCAATAAATGTTTAGAGACGTAACGCTATGACTCAATTCCCGAATTTATTATCCCCACTAAAAATTGGTCAATGTGAGGTTCGTAATCGCATTTTAGTTTCGGCACACGTGCCTGGCTTTGCTGAAAATTATCTTCCAGGCGATAAATACATTGCTTACCACCGAACCTATGCGCGAAGTGGCGTTGGTTTACAAATCACCGGCGGCACTCCCGTTCATGAGTCAGGACTTCTGAGCACCAATACTGATGCGCTAAGGAACATGAACGACGATATTATTCCGGGTTATCAGATGCTGAGCGATGCGGTCCATGAAGAGGGTGGGCGTATTTTGGCCCAGCTTGCGCACAGTGGCGGCACCGTACTCATTAATAAACCTAACCTTGCAAGCTGGTCTGCCTCGGCGATTCGGTCGGAAACCACAGGCAATATTTCACACGCAATGTCACTCGATGAAATCGAAGAAATAAAAGACGCATTTGCCGCTGCAGCAAGACGAGTTGGTGACGGTAATATGGATGGTGTTGAAATTCTGGGTGCTTTTGGATTTTTGCCTCAGGCTTTTTTGTCACCGTTGACTAATTTTCGTGATGATCAATATGGTGGATCACTGGGCAACCGAATGCGTTTTATACTGGAACTATTACAAGTGGTGCGTGACTCACTGGGCCCTGATCGAGTTCTAGGTTTGCGCCTTCCAGGAGATGAATTTGAGCCCGGTGGCCTGACGCTGGAGGATATGAAAATCGTCACTCGTGTTATTGCCGAAACAGGATTGATCGATTATCTTAATATCATCGCTCACACTAATGTAACCCACACTGGCCGAGCCAAACACTGGGCACCGACACCCGCCAAGCATGGCATCTTTGTTCCGTTGGCTCAGGCCATTCGCAAGCAAGTTAATATCCCGGTGTTTGCTGTGGGTCGTGTGACCGACCCGTTTCATGCTGAAAAAATAATAGCAGACAAACAGGCGGATATGGTTGGTATGACACGTGCCAACATTTGTGACCCGGAGTTGGTTGCCAAAATTAAACGTAATGAAATCAAACAAATTCGACCTTGTGTAGGGTCTAACGCCTGTATTGCTAATCGGTATGTGGGTAAGCCAATCAACTGTATGCATAACACAATGGTGTCTAAGCCGGGGGTTAAATTACAAGCAGCGATCGAACCTCAGTCAATAGTAGTGATTGGCGGTGGCCCAGCTGGGCTAGAGGTGGCGCGTATTGCTGCTGAACGTAGGCATAGGGTTGAACTATTCGAAAAGGATAAAAAAGTCGGTGGACAGTTAGCGCTCTGGGCCGCAGCGCCGTCAATGGGAGAACTCGGTAATATCATTCGTTGGCGAATCAGTGAGCTGGATCGATTGGGCGTTAAGATTTATTTAAATCAGGCGATTGAAAAGTCTGATCTCGATAGTTTGAATGCCGACGTGATTGTAATTGCTACGGGCTCAAATGATGTTAATCAGCCGGTTTCGGGTGAGCACACAATACAAACAGTCACACCGCATATGTTACTCAGAGGGGGTGCAGTTCAAGCAACTAAAGCGTTAGTTATTAATGAAGGCCGTGGGCAGGCTGGTTTGGCAGCCGCTGAATTATTACTCTGTAAAGGCATTGAGGTTGAAATTATTTCCAGTGATATTGCTGTTGGTGCTGATATTGACCCCACCAATAGCACCGCTTGGTTTATGCGATTGGGTGAAAAAGGCTGCCAGTTTAGTGCTGCCCAGATTGTGGTCAGTGCCCAAGGCAATCGAGTCGCTTGTCGTAATGTGTATGATGACCGAATCAAGTACCGTGAAGGCATTGATTTAATTGTTACTTGGCATGGCTGTCAGGCGAATACAAGTGTCGTAGCATTATCGGGTACGCTACCAGACCGATTCCATTATATTGGTGATTGCGTGAGCCCTCGGAGTGTTGAAATAGCAATGGGTGAAGCTGAGGAACTGGCTAACAGGCTTTAGGTTTAATCCCACTTCTTTTTATTAACCAGGGTCGCCAGTCTGTTGGTTGTAATTCTTTTACTTAATACACCAAGGCGAAATCGTTACAGCGAATCCCACTTTACTTGCCGAGACGGGCTTAGATACGCTGCCCTTAGGGTAAAAGTCAATTAGAAGACATTAGTCTTTTGGCTTATATTAATGACTCGACGAGTGGTAAAGTGGAGACAACGCCTTCTCTCACTAAACCATCAGCACACTGAACAGTGACCTTCTGACCAGAGCTCCAATAGTCTCGATCAATCATTGATAGGCCGATGTTTTTTTCAAGTCGAGGGGAGTAGATACCAGAAGTCACCTCGCCAATTTTTATATTTTTATTGTCCCCGGCCATAACAGGCCAAGGCTTGGAGCAAGTAGGGCAGGGTGATCCATCAAATAGGATTGCGCGAATTTGCTTTGTAATGCCGTCGGCTTTAATTTTTCGCAGGGCGTTTAAGCCTATAAAGTCGATTGAGCCATCAAGCACGACGTAGTCATTCATTCCGCACTCAAGGGGGTTATTTTGACGCGTCATTTCGTTGCCATAGGAAAACAAACCACCCTCGATGCGTTCAATCAAATTGGGGCATCCGGGTGAAATGTTAAATGACTGACCAGCAGCCCAGATGGTGTCCCATAGATCGTGGCCTAATGTGGAATCATCAAGATAAATTTCAAAGCCACCTTGCTTGGAGTAACCAGACCGAGCGATGACTTGACTCGTATTCTTGAAATTAAACCTGTCGTATCGAAAGAACTTAACTTGACGAATTTCTTCGCCAAACACTTTTGCCATTAGGTCTTCGGCTTTGGGTCCTTGAATAGCCAATGGGGATACATCGGGCTCATCTATATCAACTTCCATACCTGCGCCAAGAGCGAGTCCTTTGGCCCATAGTAAGACATCAGAATCGGCTATTGATAACCAGTAGCGATCTTCTTCTAATTTTAATAAAACGGGGTCATTAATCATGCCGCCTTTTTCATCAACCAGTGGGACATAAAGGCATTGTCCTATGGTAGCCTTGCTGATGTCTCGTGACGTCATCCATTGGATTAGTTGAGTCGCATCCCTACCTTTTATTTCTACCTGACGCTGGACTGAAACATCCCAAATTTGAACGTGCTCACGCAAATGGAAATAGTCTTCTTCGACTGATTTTTGAAAAGCTTTGGGCAACAGCATGTGATTGACGACTGAGAAACCACGAACACCAACGGCTTCGACTCTATCTGTATAGGGTGTCCGCCGAATGCGACGTGACATGTTTAAACCACCAGATGACATTCAGTATTCCTCTTATAAAATTTTGGGAAGCTTTAAAATAGGGTTAATTTGGATAATATCCGTTAGCTTGCACACCAAACTGAATAACTATTCGGTGAAAGCATTAATGGCATGTGATACTGACCACTGTGGTCTGGCATGGTGAAACGAATAACCACTTCTTGCATAATGCTGACACCAGATAATGGCAATCTTTGACTTTTAAAGTAGTCCCCTGTCTGGAATACCAGTTCGTAATGGTCGTTACAGGCTTCGTCAGGCAATGAAACATTTTCAGAAACACGACCACCCTCATCGGTTGATGTTTGAAGCAATGTTTCGCGCTCACCTGATTGGCAGATTCGAATTAGTTCAACTGCAATGTTAGCGGCGTGAGTGCCATTGACTGAATTGAGTATGTGACTAGTAATTAGGGCCATATTTATTCTCGATAGCGTATTTTTAGAGGCGTCTATTACTCAATAGATGCTTTGTCACGCTTGTTTGTGGTCGCCAACACAATTGGGCTAATGACACCTTTGGCTTTAACGTTAATACAGGCTGTCTTGCCACTGGCAATTGCACGGCGAATAGCGGGTACTAATTGATCACGTGTTTCGACTAGTTCACCGTAGCCACCGAGTCCTTCGAATAGGCTATGGAATGGAATGTCACGAAAGTCGGTGGCGTAGTGCTGACCGTTTTCAAACAGACGTTCTTGCTGTTGGGAAATACAGTCGAGCCCGCCATTGTTATCAATTACAACAACGATGGGGCGGTTCTCTTGAAAAGTCGCCTCGATTGATAAGCCACCAGAAAGAAAAGCGCCGTCACCACTGATTAACACTACATTTTTGTCTGGATGGACTATTTTAGCTGCCATTGCAAATGATACGCCGACGCCAAGCAGGCTAAAATTTCCTGGGTGCAGGGTGCCACCTAATTTTTTGCCATGCCATCCTGCAAGATTGACCGCAATTTCGGACCAAAAATGGGTGTTGCCACCATCAAACACGAGCCAGTCGTCATCACCCATTTCATTTTGAACGTCGAGAGATAATTGCAACGGATGAATTTTATCGGTTTTTGCATCGGCGGCTGCAGTATGAACGGACAGTTCTTGCAAAGTTTCTGCTACCCATTCGCCGCGTTTATTTCGATTTTCTTGATACCACTTGTCATTAAGTTTCCATTTTTTGTCTGTCTTGAGTAGCTTCAAAGCATCGAAAAAAGCACCCGGATCACTCAGTAACACGTGATCTGCTGCACGATTGCGGTCTAGTTCTTCTTGGGAGCCATTCACACAGATCAACTGGGTTGAGTCAAGAAAGAAAGGCGGATTGCCAAAGTTCATTTGGTTGTCGAGCTGGCCACCGACCATGATCACAACATCAGAATTATGAATGGCATGTTTAGACGGTTGGTACTGATGGAAGTCGGCTAGACCCATATAGATGTCTGACTCTTCGCCTAATAATTTTTGATGATAAGGCACATTAAAAACAGGAATATTTAATTCACGAGCAGTATCTTCTAGTTTATTTTCAGTACCTGACCACCAAATACCATGGCCCCCAATAATGACAGGACTTTTTGCATTCGCAATTAAATCAAGAAGGGGTGACAGCGCATTGGGATCAGGCCAGGCTCGTGGAGACGGCTTTGGTAAATGATCGAATGGACGCTCTTCCTTGCCAGCATTCTCTTCGAAAGATGAAAACATAATGTCAACAGGCAAGCTCAAATGAACTGCACCGGGATAGCCACTGAGTGCAATTTTCCAAGCGCGGTCGACAAATTCATAAATGCGAGTGCCGTCAGTTATGCTAATACTGTATTTGGTCAATGGCGCGGCTATACCGACGTCATCAATTTCTTTGAATCCACCGGCACCTTGACGTTTGAGTGTACTCGAACCCGTTACAAATATAATGGGTGACCGTTCACCCCAGGCCTCCATCATTGCGGGCACGGCATTGGCAAATCCTTCTGGCCCCACTATGCAAACCGCAGGTTTACGGGTGATTCGTGTAATGCCGTCGGCAAGATGACCTGCAACTTGCTCATGAGGGCAGTTGATCACCGGCATTTCATAATCCATAAATCCTTCTAATGCCGGATTACAAAAACCACCTGCCAGAGTAAAGACATGCTCAACACCTTTATCACGTAAGGCACGGGCCAGAAGTTTCCCACCTCTTATTTTTTTCAGTTCAGACATTGGAATAATCTACCTTAAAATGAGTAAAAAAATTTAGCCGTTAAATGCTTAGCGTAATGCTGGTGTTGATGGGCATAAAATCTGTCCATCAATATCGCTATTGACCACCTAATACGAAACGGTAAAATCATGTCATTCTGAAGAATGAATTCAATAGCGGGTTGATCGAGTTAGTTCTCACTTTTAATAATGGCTGTGCCATGGGGCAAAATTAAATATACCCCTATTATAAGTGAGAGAAGACAGATTTGTCCTATTGAATTATTTTTTTAATACATGCAGTTATACTATGATTGATTGCCATAACGTCGAATTTTTCAGACTCTAATCTAAACGCAAATCAAAAGGGTATAACTGAAATCGTTGCAAGTTCAAAATAGCGGTGTGTAAGCTTACTTTTGTTCTGAAAATGCAATGATTGAAATCTATTCCCAACTAGCTCCCTACGGGTGTGAAATCGAACTCATCTGAATTTAGAATAGCGTCTATTCCACCGAGCTTCTTTATGGTGTCAGCTTGGTCTGCAAAGGCACGTTTATTCTCTGCTTCAGGATCCACCAATTCGAGCATTTTCTGGTGACATCGGGCCACTACCTGCTGATGCTGTGGCGATGCAGCAAGATCGACTAATTCGTCTTTATCGTTGGCAATATGATAAAGCTCAGGTGAATATCCGGGATAGTAATTGTATTTCCACTCATCAGTTCGCAACATAAACATGCCTGTTGGTGATCCACCGTCGTGATATTCCGAAAGAATGGCGCGCTCCATATGGTCGCTGCTGGCAAGAGATTGCAAAGCAACACCAGGGCGAATTTTGTCATCATCTTGAGCCCCAGTGGCTGTTAATATGGTCGGATATATATCAATTAGTGAGCTCAAGGTGCTCACTGTTTTGTGTTTGGGAATACCTGGCCCAGCAACAATCATAGGGATTGAAGATGATTCATCATACAGGGTCATTTTCGTCCAGAGACCACGATCTCCGTTGTGATCACCATGATCACTGGTATAAATAATTAAGGTGTTATCTGCCTGTCCAGATGCCTCTAATGCAGCCAGTACCTGACCAACCTGATAGTCAAGAAAGCTACATAAACCATAATAGGAAGCCCGAGCTATTTGTTTTGTTTCTGGGGTGAAATGTTTTTCATAGTCGAAATTTTTTCTGATGGTTTTCAAAACTGAATGCGACAAGCGTTGCTTGTCGTTTAAAAAGCGAGCGTGATCCATTTTATCTAATGGGTAAATATCATAAAATTCTTGAGGGCACGTCAATGGATAGTGGGGCCTGAGCCAAGACACGAATAAGGTCCATGGTTTATCAGAAATTTGATTTTTTCTGTCTTGCAACCATTGACAAGCTTTGTGGGTAACACCAAGATCATATTGGGTATATTGATCATCACCGGCACCAATTTTTTGGGCATAACTTGAACAATCAAGGACATCTTCATGATTGCGTAAGAGCCCTTTGGTCCATCCGACACCATCACGGACATACATGGGTAAAATTTCCTGATCAAAACCATTGTCGTATTCATTGCCACGATAATGAAGCTTGCCAATAGAATCAACCCGATGGCCTTGTGATTGAAGCCGATGTCCCCAGCTGTTGGGTTCCCCTTGATAGGCCTGTGCATTAGACCAGCAACGGGTTTTATGAACATATTCACCACTCGCCATTGAAGCCCTTGCAGGCACACAGATAGGGGAAGTGGTGTAGGCGTTTAGAAAACGAGTGCCATTTTGGGCAAGCCGATCTAGGTTGGGTGTTTGCACGATTGGATGTCCATCACAACTTAGGGCGTCGCGTCGGTGCTCATCACTAAATAGAAATAATACATTGAGCCTATTCATTATTTCTCCATTAGTTACGCAATGGCTTACCAGCTTTTAACATATGCTTAATTCTATCCAATGTGCCCTGCTTTTGCATTAAATCTATAAAACTTTTTAGCTCCAAGGCGAGCACATCTTCTTCACTTAAAGGTGTTGTCACGTCCCCCGCTTGGCCACCACTAAGGACATCGGCAAGTGCGTCGCACACCACCACATCATATTCAGTGGCCAACCCCCGTGCTTTAAAGTCTCTCACTGCGCTAGCGAGAACCGATCGCCCGGTAGGGCCAGGCAGAGTTACTTCTGCTACTTCTGGTATTTCATAGTTTTCTGCCAGTTCTAATGCTTTGGCCTTGGCATCGGCTAATAGTCGATCACGATTAAATGTAATGCCGTCATCTGGGCGCAGAAACCCAATGTCTTTAGCGTCAAATGCAGACCCTGAAACTTTGGCCATGCTAATGGTTTCAAAGGCGGCGTTAACGACAGGCATGGGGCCTTTTGGTAATCTCTTACTAACTGAATACCGTTCTAGCATGGCGGTGCAGCCGCCCCAGCCCGGTATAAGTCCAACCCCTGCCTCGACAAGGCCTAGATAACTTTCAACATGAGCCTGTATTGCATTGGCGTACAGTACCATTTCACAACCACCGCCAAGTGCCATGCCAAAGGGTGCGGCTACGACAGGGAAGGGTGAGCGCTTCAAGGCAAGAAAAGTTGACTGTCCTTTGGCGACTATTTTCTCGGCTTCTGACCAGTTTTTCTGCTCGATTAAGTCGACAAATCCGTTAATGTCAGCGCCAACAGAAAAGTGGCTGGCCTCGTTATAAATCACCATCGCTTTGTGATTTTTTGGAACAACATGAATAGATTGATCGATTAAGTCCATGACGTCCATATTGAGTGCATTTACTTTAGTATGAACTTCAAAACAGGTTATGCCGTCACCAATATCCCAAAGGCTAGCTGATTGATTTGAAATAATGGGGCTAGTTTTTCTCTTGATATCTTCAAGTAGCAGGACACCGACTTCTCTTGGGATGTTCTGGTATTCACCAGTAACATCGAGATATTGAAGGTTGCCATCAATCGTACGATAAAAACTGCCCACTTTTGCAGCCAGATTTAGGAAATCTGACACTGGCCTGCCTTCATCTTTCATTTTGGCAACAAAATCTGCTGCGCCAATTTGATCGATCAAAGCGAATGGTCCAGCATTCCAAGCATAGCCAAAGGTCATGGCACGATCGATAGCAACAATATTATCAGCCACTTCAGTAACAAGCGATGCGGTGTAGGCTAGCGTATTTGACAGTACCCTCCAAGCAAATTGTCCGCCTCTGTCAGGATGATTGAGCAAACCAGATAAACCTTCGGTCTTAAAGGCCTTTAAACTTTCGAGTTTTACTTTTTGAACTGGCGCATAGTCACCGGTTTTAAGGTTCTTTGCTTCCATTACCTTGCCGCCACCAGAACGATTGAGTCGGTAAAAGCCCCCTTTACCTTTGCGGCCAGTGTAGCCTGCTTCAATCAATTGGTTGATTAAAGATAGGTCACAGCGCTGGCTATGATAAGCATCATCAGCGGGCAGTAGGTTAGCCATGCTGGCATCTATTTTGGGGTGCAAGTCGATACCGATTAGGTCGAATAAACCAAACAGTCCAGTTTTAGGAATGCCAACGGGACGCGACATAACGGCATCGGCTTCTTCCACGGTGATATCGGATGATAACGCAGCAGCGTATCCGCATTGCATCCAGAAAATGCCAATGCGGTTAGCAACAAAACCTGGTCTGTCGTAACAATGGACAACGCCTTTACCTAAACGCTGATCTGAAAATTGTTCGACTGTGGATAAAACGTCGAGTTTGGTATCAGCACCGACGACCAGTTCTAATAAACGCATATAGCGGGGTGGATTAAAAAAGTGAACGACTAAAAAGTTTTGTCGGAAACTGTCTGATAAGCCCTTGACTAAATGTGATAGAGGAATCGTCGATGTGTTTGAGCTCACTATGGTCGTGTCTTTGCGCACGGTATCAATTCTTTTATATAGGTGATTTTTAATGTCGAGATCTTCAATAATCGCTTCTACGATCCAGTCAACGTCTCTTAGTTGATCAAAATCATCTTCTAAATTGCCAGGCGTGACGCGTTTGGCTGCTGCCGGGTGAACAAATGCCTTTGGACTGCCCTTGAGCATTTTTGCAATAGCATTAGAAGCTAGAACGTTTCGCTCATCGGCGCCCTTAGGGACAATATCAAGCAATAAGGTGGGTACTCCGGCGTTAGCGAAATGTGCTGCAATTTGCGCTCCCATGACGCCCGAACCAATAACGGCAACTTTTTTTATGACAGTCTCTTGAATGGTCATTACACTGCCTCGAGAATGGTTGCGATACCCTGACCACCACCGATACACTGTGCTGCCAAGGCAAACTGCTTACCCTCACGTTGTAATAAAGCAGCCGCTTTACCTGTTATACGAGCGCCCGTAGCACCCAGAGGATGGCCAAGCGCCAGTGCACCGCCATCGATGTTGGTTTTTTCCATATCGACACCCAGCTCATCAACACAGGATAGAGCTTGCGCTGCAAAGGCTTCGTTCAGCTCAATAATGTCAATGTCACTTAATGATAATCCCGCTCGGCTGAGTGCCTTCATTGTGGCACTCACGGGGCCTATACCCATTATTTCTGGGGCACAACCAGCGACGGCAATTGATTTGATTCTGGCTAGTATGGGCAGACCGTGGGCTTTTGCATATTCTTCAGACGTTACTAGTGTGGCTGAGGCACCATCAGTCAGGGGTGAAGATGTCGCAGCTGTAACCGAACCATGGGCTCTGAATACAGGTTTCAGATCCGCTAGCGCCTCTGCGGTTGTCCCTTCGCGAATACAGCCATCGCTGCTGATGATGTTATCGCCGTTGATGATTGGAATGATCTCATCAGCCAACCTGCCACTTTGGCGGGCATCACCTGCACGCTGATGACTGATAACCGTCAATTCTTCTTGACGTTGTCTGGATAGATTGTATTTTTCTGCAAGGTTCTCTGCAGTAACACCCATCGCCATATAAGCTTGTTCATAATGGGTGGCTAGTCCCGGATGTGGCATTGGATTATAGCCACCCATTGGAACTCGACTCATAGATTCGACTCCAGCACAGATAAAGGCATCACCCGCATTCATTTGAATGGCACCCGCAGCCATATGGATAGACTGCATTGACGATCCGCAGAATCGATTGACTGTGGTACCCGCCACGCTAATGGGCAGTTTGGCCAAAAAGGTCACTATTCGCGCCATGTTCAACCCTTGCTCTCCCTCTGGGAATGCACAACCCAAAATAAGGTCTTCAATATCTGCCGTGTTCACCCCTGTTTTTTCGACCAAACCGCGCACTACCTGAGCGGCCATTTCATCAGGGCGGACTTTGGCTAGATGACCTTTTTTGGAAAAATGGAAAGGCGATCGAACATATCCGGCAATAACAACATTTTTTTGCATTCGTTTTTCCTCAGTGATAGCGCAGTGTAACGTTAATAGGATTTAAAAATAAAGTGCTTAAAAACTTGGTTCGATAGGCTATTGACTTTCAATCAATACGCTAATATCCATTAAGAATAATTTATTAACCGTTTGTCAGTATGATTTAATATCTGATGTTCAATTACACTGATTATAAATTTTGGTTATAAACGGTTTTGTCACATTCACGTAAACGAACAGTTGATTTTTATTTCTCGGTTGAATTAATAACTATTTCAGTACTGATCAAATAAGTGAAAAAACAATAACACTACGACCGATTATACTTTTTTTCAGGGTGTCTTTGCCAAATAAGAAGCCATTAGAAAAAGTGACTTTAAGATACTGAATAAAGCGATCTGTTCAATATCGTTTGTTGGGAAAATTGGTTCTAAATTATTGATTCTGTAAATTAATAGAAATTCCTGACACTTAGGTAGTTTCTCAAGTATTTGCAATAACATTGTAGCTTACAAACACCCGACTAGAATTTTAATAGATTTTAGAAGTTGTTTTGGCGGACGACAAATATCTATTTTTGGATAGGTTATTCATTTTTGCTATGTAAAATTTGTAATTAAACAAGGTTGAATACTCTTTAGAAATTAAACTTCCCCAACTGCGTTTTTCATTATGTTTGAGATTACTCAACCACAGTGATTACTCACTGTTAAAGCACACTGATGCTGACATCAAACCTTGATCGCTTTAGGGTGGCTTCACGGGGCCAGTTTAGGCACAATTAAACTATCTTCAATATAGGCGTGAGTAAATGGCTCAACATTCAGCAGACGGCTCGGTATTTTCGGTAGCCCCGCGTATTTGCGACATTGGTGTTTCTGAAATATTGTTGATTGGTGCGCGCGCTAAAGCGCTCAAAGCGCAAGGTCGCCCGATCATTGAGTTGGGTGCTGGTGAGCCTGATTTTAATACGCCAGACAACATTAAGTTAGCCGCTATAGCAGCCATTAAACGGGGTGAAAGTAAATACACCGCCCTGACGGGAACGCCAGAATTAAAAAAAGCGATACAGACAAAATTCCTACGTGATAACGACCTACAATTTGAGGTGAGTCAGATCATCGCGTCGACAGGAGCGAAACAAGTCCTGTTTAATGCCTTTATGGCAACTTTACAGGCAGGTGATGAAGTTATTATTCCAACGCCTTACTGGACTTCTTATGCTGACATTATTTCGATTTGTGGAGGGAAGCCGATACTGGTGTCCTGTAGTGCTGACAATGGGTTTCGTTTGCAGGCACAAGATTTAGAGGCAGCGATTACCAATAAAACCAAATGGTTGTTGTTTAATTCGCCCAGTAATCCAACGGGTGCTGCCTATGATAGGCAGGCATACCGACCGATATTGGACGTGTTACTGCGCCACTCCCAGGTTTGGTTGCTGAGTGATGATATTTACGAACATATAATATACGATGACTTTGAATTTGTTACCGCGGCACAAATTGAACCTAAATTGAGATCTCGGACACTAATCGTTAATGGGGTGTCGAAAGCTTACGCAATGACGGGCTGGAGAATAGGCTACGCAGCAGGGCCGATAGAATTGATACAAGCGATGTCTGTGATACAAAGTCAGGCGACTTCCTGTCCCTGTTCGATCAGTCAGGCCGCTGCAGTCGAGGCGTTAACGGGGCCTCAAGAAATTCTGATTGACAGGAAAGACAGCTTTCAGTCACGCCGTAATTTAGTAGTTGACGCGCTGAATAAGATTGATGGCATTGACTGCCCTCTCCCCGAAGGTGCTTTCTACACCTTTGCCAGTTGTGAGGGCATACTCAATCGCAAAACGCCCTCAGGTGAGATTATTTTAAGCGATCGAGATTTTTGCCGATTGTTGTTAGAAGAGGCTAATATTTCGGTCGTGCCGGGCAGTGCTTTTGGTTTGTCACCTTTTTTCAGGATTTCTTATGCAACCTCAAAAAGTGAGTTGGAGGAAGCGCTTAAACGCATTGCTAGTTTCGTTGCACAATTGAACTAACAATTTTTTCAATATGTTTGAACAAGCCACTGGCATCAGTCATTAAGCGTAAGCTCTTAAAAAGTATTCAGCTAAGGTTTGAGCTAAATGATTGTCATGCTTATCGGCACAGTAGAGCACGACAGAAAACTCCGGCAAGTCGGGTAACTGGCCAGCATGATCAATTGCTACGCGATCTGGATGCTTTTCATATTCGAGCTCGGCACTGACACATAGATCTGCAGAAATCATCGCTTCGATTGCAAAGTCATCTGCCGAAGATACCATGTCGATCCAATCGATTCCGGCTGAATCGAGTGCCTTAGTGGCACTAGGATGAAAGGAACAGTTTTTCGAGTTACCTAAAGGCAGTGGGCGTTTTTTCCAAGCATTGCCTTGGTCTGCACCTGTCCAAATGAGCGATCGAGTATTGATGACCTGACCACCATGACGAGGATTTTTTTCGGTAGTCAATACCACATCTTGTAAGCCCTGACTAAATTGAGTCGTAAGATTAGTCGTTGAACCAGACGAAAATTTAATTTGCACTCTTGGGTAGTCACGATTAAAGGCTTTCAAAATGCTCGGTACGTATGGATATATTACATCTGATGGTGCCGCTAACCTGATGAGTCCTTCATAATCTGGTGAGGTGAGGCGGTTCATACCTTCGTCATTAATGGCGAGCATTTTATGGGCAAAATGGAATAACTGTTCACCTGCCACAGTCGTTGTTATACCTTGTGAAGACCGGTCAAGTACACTTAAACCTAATTGAGTTTCGAGGCGTTTGATTTGCATGCTAATAGCAGATTGAGTAATAAAGAGGCGGCTAGCTGCGCGAGTCATACTGCCCGACTCAACAATGGTGACGAAGCTGCGTAAGGTTACTATGTCGAAGTTTTGGAGTCGTTTTGCAGTCATAGATTGGCACGCTGTCAATTTGCTAGAATCATTTTTAGTTACAACATTTCACTATCAATAATATTGAAGTGAATAATCAATATTATTCGTTTTACTTATACGCATAGAGTCTCGTATAGTCAATTTTAGTTAAGTACATTAGCTAATTGATCACAAATATTGATAGGAATCATGATGACAACCTTTATAAAAAATAGTGCCTTAAACATGAGCCAGAATTTGCACCATGCACAGTACATTCTCTACCAGTCAGTGCTTCAATGGATTAAAATTCAAGCCTTAAAAATAGCTGTAACCAGAGAACGCAAACAATTATTGCTGCTCTCAGATGCGAGCTTAAGGGATATAGGCATTAGTCGATCTGAGGCTAATATTGAAGCGCTTAGTATTGACATACCTATGATTCGTTTAGATCAAATTAAGAAAAAGCATAATAGAAAAAAGTGTGTGGTAACTATATAGATTGAAAAGGTGCCATCTATATTGACCCAGAATAGTTTTAAAATTAAAAATGTAATGGTGTAATGCACGATAAACTATTCTTTTGGAATATTACTGATTCATGATTCGCTATCGACCCCCAGCACCACCAAAATCGCCTTATATTACAATTGAAGGCATGCGAGTTCTTGAGCGCGAACAAAAGGCATTGTGGCCGAAAAGGCGCGAAGTGGTAGTGCACCTTTCGGCCGCTGCCGCAGAAGGTGATCGTTCTGAAAACGCTGAATATATTTATCGAAAAAAAGAGCTACGTGAACTCGATCGTCGTATTCGTTATTTACAGAAACGGTTACCAGAATTAATTGCTGTCAGCGAAAAGCCACAAACAGCTGAGCGCGTTTTTTTTGGTGCCTATATTGAGTTAGAAAATGAAGATGATAACTTCTCTGTTTATCGAATCGTTGGCCCAGATGAGCTAGACCACGGCAAAAATTACATTAGTATCGATTCACCGTTAGCGAAGGCACTAATGAAAAAGATGTTGGGCGATGAAGTGACGGTTGAGGTGCCTAGTGGACGTACAATATATGTTATTAATCATATCAGTTACTGACTTAACATTAACTGATAACCCCACCCAAAAACAATGTAAATTGCATTAGTCCCCGAGGTTAAACAGTAATTTTTATTTTTTAGATACAGTCTTTAAATCGATTGCTGGATCGGCAATGAGATCGGGGGACGGATGCAAACCAGCACCAATCATTTTTCGCCCTAGAGCGTAAGCCATAGTGTCATTCATAGCATCGACTGCGAGTAGCTTATCCTGGGCATAATACCAAACAGATTGACCACCTGGTTTAGAGCCGGGTCGAATAACCGTTTGTGTATAACCCATATTTAAGCCAGCGATTTGTAATTTGCAATCGTATTGATCTGACCAAAACCACGGTAATGGGTCGTAGGTGACGGCTTCGCCAGCAATCACTCGGGCCACCAGGTCGCCTTGGTCGGCTGCATTTTGAACTGATTCGAGGCGAATTCGTTGACCATTCCGCATAAAGCTAGCGCAGTCGCCGGCAGAAAATATGTCTGGGTTTGACGTTTGACAGATTTGATTAACTGCGATGCCATTCTCACAATCCAGACCTGACTGATCAGCCAGTTTGATATTGGGTCTACCGCCAATACCAACCAGCACCAGATCGGCCTCAAGTTGTTCACCGTTGGCTAATTCAGCGCCATCGACTCGGCTGTTGAGCCCATCACTTTTTTGGGTCAATCGGACCAACTGAGTTGATTCACGTACATCGACATCGTGCTGCTGGTGAAGCATTCGGAAGAAATCTGAAGTTTGAGGTGCTGCGACACGCTGCAAAATACGTTCGGCCATTTCGATAACAGTGACGTCAAGTCCAAACTTGCGTGCCACGGCCGCTGCTTCAAGACCAATGTAACCACCGCCTACAATTAATAGCTTACGACCTAACACTAATTCAGGTGCCATGGCCTCAGCATCAGCAATATTACGCAACGTAAAGACACCCGCCAGATCACCACCCATGCGAGTTGGTAACGACAGTGGACTAGACCCAGTACATAAAATTAGTTTGCCATAATCAATGGTTTGTCCATCTGACGTTTTAAGTTTTCGCAGTTGAGGATCAATGGAGTCAACTCGAGTATTGAAATAGGTTGTAATGTTTTGTTCGGAGTACCATTGTGTGGGCCGAATAAATAAACGGTCCCGTTCCAAGTCACCTGACATATAAGCCTTGGATAAGGGTGGGCGTTGGTAGGGTGGTACAGGCTCTTCACCGATTAAAATGAGTGGTTCGTTATTTCCAATACCTTTGTTTGCCAGTGCTTTATGGCGAGAAACAAAAGAAGCGGCAGCCTGTCCGGCCCCGACAATAACGATTGGCTTTGGCATGATGTTAACTCGAATAAATTTTGCGACAGTAATGGAGCATAGAGCCTAGTGTTGTAGATTGTAAGTGTATTTTTGAGATCTGGCTCAACGGGTGCTTTAGGTGGCGTCAATAAAGCACCCGTTCAGTGTAACTTTGGGGTTAGGGTGCAGGTACGTGAAGCACTAAACCATCTAATTCAGGCGATGCAATCAGTTGGCAGCTTAAACGACTATTGTCGCGACGCTCTACATCCGTCATTTCCAGCATGGTGTCTTCAATATCGTCAACTTCCCCGGTTCTTTCAAGCCAAGCTTCGTCAACAAATACATGACAGGTTGCGCAAGACAAGCAGCCACCACAGTCACCATCGACGTCGGGTACGTCGTTAGCAATCGCTGCTTCCATCAAATTTAAGCCATCTTTGACGTCTGCACTAATTTCTTTTCCGTCTTCTGTTTTCCAGGTAATTTTAGCCATAAGTGAATACTAATTGTTGGTAGTTTTAAATAATTTTTTGAAGAAACGTAATGTATCGTTTTTCGTTTGTAATGTCTTATCAAAATAATGATTCTATCGGTCTTTCGACAAAGTTTTTTTAAATCAGGTTGTGCCAAGACAGCTCAAAGGAGTTTTTTGAATAAGCGACCTGAGTTTTCATAAGGAAATGTTCGTCTGATTTGCCACCAATTGACTTTTAAACTTTACAATGGTTTCAAGTGTCGAGGGAGATAAGAACGCATGACCTGACTGATTGATGATGTTGACCTATGTGAGATTATTAATATTCAATGGGTTATCGTCAAATAATGGGACTTGCCGAACGCAAAAATTTTTCCTATTTCAGTTAATAACGAAGCGTAAATTAGTTGGACGCTACTTAAAATAGCGTCCGCCTGGAAAGTTATTTAACTCAGTAAAGCTCTGAATACTGATTTAGCGTAATTAACTTAATTTGTTCAATTTAATAATCAAGCATAGCTACGACGAATCAGAGGATTCAGCATTCTGCCAAAGAATCCAGTGAGTTGAATGGGTGCTTCGGTAACAGCAAGACAAATACAATCCTTATCGATAGTCGCAACAGGGGTGTGCTTGTCAAGACTGTTCTTTACGAGAAAATCACCTTGTTGATAAAATCCTGATTCGTCTGAAAAACTGCCTTCAAGAATAACGGTGTATTCATCACCCATGTGGGTGTGAGTGCCAGAAGTACCTCCCGGCTTAATGCGCAATAGTTCAACTTTTGCGTTATTTTGATCTCTACACAACTCATAACTATATATGTCACTCGACAATCTTTTCCACGATATGTCTTCATATCCAGTTTTAATAAATTGATGCAAACAACGAGGAAGAGAGTGATTGGCTTCATTAGTTGGTAAAGTAACTTTTTCTGTTGTAGCTGCATTAATTAAAATCTGATCGATTTGATCGAATAATTTATCTTTTAATTTTGGTGAGGGCTTTGCAGGTTGGAGGCTAAGCATTAACTCGCTTCCAAGCTGATGTAGTTGATGCAAATTTTGGGTGCATTCAGTGCAATGTTCGAGATGTACCGAAATACACAAAGCTTGGCTCAGGGGCAAGCTACCGGCAGCGTAAGCAGCCAACAGTTCGTCTTTAGGATGGTTTTTTAGCGTTTCCATTACTTACCTCAATATCAAAACTTGAAGCTTACGCAGTGCCAGACGGACTCGGGATTTGACCGTTCCTAATGGCAGCTTCAATTCAGTGCTTGTTTGTTGGTGGCTTTTTCCTTCGAGATAGACTTTTGTCAAGATCTCAGCTTGCTCGCGAGGCAATTTGGATAAGCCTGATTTAATATTTTTTGCCAGTCGATCTTGATGGACTTGTTGAAAGGGTCCTGGATCGTCATCTTCAATGTTGTTAAATATTTCTGTTGGGTCTATATCACTGATGTAACGGCCATTACGTCGAAAATAGTCAATGCGGCAGTTTCTGGCCAAAGTAAATATCCAAGTATTAATATTTGACAGCTGAGCATTATAACTACCCGCTTTCAACCATACCCTAATGAGGACTTCTTGCGCCAATTCATCAGCGACTAAATTTGCGCCAGGCTCTCTGGCAAGACTGTAGGCTCGTATAAGAGGGGCATAATGATCAAACAGTGTAGAAAAGGCTGCCTTATCACTGTGAGTCGCTATGCGAGTCATGCAATCTTTCAACTGTGTTATCTTTTCTGTTGAAGATCTGCTTTGCACTGTTTGCCTTTTATTCCAGTTTCTGGTTTATTTGATAGATATTACTACACTACGTACCGACTTTCAGTTTGGATCACCTAAATGATCCAGAAACTTAAGCTGACCGTATAAACAAGTTATTAGTGTTAACTGAAACCTTAAATGAATATGATCAACCCAGTTTTAGAAAATTTCAAACATACTTTTAAAGATTTAATAAGAACTGATTGGAGCCAGCTAGGTGATATTTATGCCGATGATATTCTTTTTAGAGACCCAGTACATGAAATCAAAGGTTTAGTGTCTTTAGAGGATTATTTTTCTAATATAAGCACCAACCTATCTGAATGTCGGTTCGAGTACTTAGACCAAGTTACATCGGATAACACGGCCTATCTTAAATGGATAATGCATTTCAAACACCCGCGTCTGGGTCCGAAAATTATCGATGTTCGGGGTGTTAGCCACATACGTTACAATGAAAAGATTGAATATCATGAGGACTTGTATGATATGGGCGCAATGTTATATGAAAGATTGCCTGTTTTAGGCACCGTCACGCGTTTTCTTAAATCGCGAATGGTGAGCTGATTGAATGAGCCATAATTCTTTATCAGGCGGAAAAGTAATATGGATAACCGGAGCAAGTAGTGGCTTAGGGCGAAGTCTAGTTTTGTTGCTGGCTAGTCAAGGACATCAAGTCATTGCGAGCGCCCGAGATAAAAATGCATTGCAGAAGATGGAAGCAGATAGTTCCAATATCTGTGCAATGCCCTTTGATATGGTTGATGAATCTAGCTTGGCATCGGTGCAAATTGAGATAGAGCAAAAGTTTTCTGCCATTGATCAAATTATTTTAAATGCTGGAACGTGTGAATATCTTGATTTTCCTGATACAGATTGGTGCGCTATTCGAAGAGTTATGGAAGTTAATTACTTCGGTACAATTAACTGCTTAAAAGTGGCGTTGCCCTTGCTTCGCAATAGTAGTGCATTGCGTCCACATATTGTAGTGATTGCTTCACAGGTAACGAATGCGCCATTTCCACGGTCTGAGGCTTATGGTGCCTCAAAGGCAGCTCTTCAATATTTCTTTGATAGTCTTAGAATCGACCTTATTCCAGACAGTGTGGATGTAACCGTTGTTAATCCTGGATTTGTCGATACACCCCTGACCCGTAAAAATAATTTCGATATGCCTTTTTTAATGGATGTAGATCAAGCTGCCAGTCGAATAATCAAAAACATCGCCTCAAGACCCCGAGTCTATAGTTTTCCAAAGCGTTTACGGGGTTTGCTGTTAATTTCCAAACTGTTACCCAGCGTGTGGCAGAAAATGGTGTCGCAGAAAGAGAGTAATGCCGCTGTAGAAAAGGCTAGTGAGCACAAGAAGCAATGAAAATTGCAATTATTGGTTCAGGTATTTCTGGACTGACTGCCGCTTATTATCTAAGTCAAAATCATCAGGTTAATGTTTTTGAAATGGCGGATAAAATTGGCGGTCATACGGCTACGGTGGATGTTGATCATAACGGTCAGCAGTTTGCTATCGATACCGGTTTCATTGTTTTTAACGACTGGACCTACCCTAACTTTATTGCATTAATGGACGAGTTGGGCGTTAAATCTCAGGCAACAGAGATGAGTTTTAGTGTCCGTTGTGAAGATACTGGCATTGAATACGGTGGCAACAATCTCAATACAATGTTTGCGCAACGACGTAATATTTTCCGACCCAATTTTCATAAAATGATTAGAGATATACTCAAATTTAATCGAGAGGCTATTAGGGATCTTGAAGCGGGGAATATTTCTGAAGCCATCACGCTGAATGAATATCTCAAAGTAAATCAGTATAGCGATGCTTTTATATATCAGTATATATTGCCGATGGGTTGTGCGATCTGGTCGGCTTCAACTGAAAAAATGATCAGCTTCCCGCTGTTATTTTTTGTTCAGTTCTTCAAAAATCATGGGCTTCTTAGTGTTAATAACCGTCCACAATGGCGAGCCATTCAAGGTGGGTCTCGAAGTTACCTTGGTCCACTGACTAACAGTTTTAAAGATTCGATTTTCACTTCCAGTAACATTAAGCACATTCGACGTTTAGGTGAGTCAGTTGAATTAATTATGGCTGATGGTGAAGTTCAAGTATTTGACCATGTGGTACTAGCTTGTCATAGTGATCAGGCTTTAGCGTTATTAAGTGACCCAAGTGATGCCGAGCGTAAGGCCTTGTCAGCGGTTCCTTATCAGCAAAATGATGTGGTGTTACATACCGATGAGAACCTATTGCCTCGTCGTCGTATAGCTTGGTCGAGCTGGAATTACAGGCTTTTTGATCGTTTCCAGACCCGGGCAGTCCTCACTTATAATATGAATATTTTACAAGGGATTAAATCGGACACTACTTTTAATGTTACTTTAAACGCAACAGAAAAAATTGATGAGTCTAAAATAATAGAACAGTTCAGTTATAGCCACCCGGTATTTTCTTTTGACTCAGTCTTAGCAGCGAAAAAAATTGAAGGTTTTAATGGTGCTAACAATACGTGGTTTGCAGGCGCTTATTTAGGCAATGGTTTTCACGAAGACGGCGTGGTTAGTGGACGTCAGGTTGCTACCTTAATTAATCGGTTACCAAACTTACCAGTGACTAGGCATGATCAATTGTTGTCTGGGGATGTGGTCAGTGCATAGCGCGATCTATCAAGGTTGGTTAAGGCATCGCCGATTTCATCCAGTAGCACATAATTTTAGTTATCGCGTGTTTATGATGTATCTGGACTTAAGTGAAATCGATCGTGTATTGAGTTTGTCTCCTTGGTGGTCGAAAGAAAAGTGGCGACCAGCGCGATTTGAACGGTCTGATTTTTTGGGGGATTCCACAATATCTCTAGTACAATCGATCCGTAATAGGATTTTGGAAGTGACGGGAGAGGAGCAAACGGGTCCAATTCGTATGCTCGCTAACCTTAGATATTTTGGCTTCAATATCAATCCAATTACCAATTATTACTGTTTTGATGAGCATGAAAATCTGACGACTATAGTAACAGAAGTGACCAATACACCTTGGAAAGAACGCAAAAGTTATGTGCTGAAATGTGATCCAAATCAGCGCATTCAGCGGCTGAGTTTTCAAAAAGAAATGCATGTCTCACCTTTTAATCCGATGGACATGACATATCAATGGACCAGTAATAGCCCTTCTAAAGTGTTAAGTCTTAATCTTGAGGCATCACAGAAGGGTGAACGAAAAACGGACGCGACCATGGCCTTAAAAAGGCAAGAAATTAGTTCCAGTAGTTTGGCGTGGATTTTGATTCTACATCCATGGATGACAGCGAAAGTGGCGATTTCGATTTATTGGCAAGCATTAAAATTAAGCATCAAAAAAACGCCGTTTTACGATCATCCAACGTTTTCGAACGATTCATCAAACAATAGAAAAAAACCTAAAGAATGAATTTATGACCTATTTGAGACAACCCAAATTAACCGTCGGCAATCAACGTGGCTTGATGAAAAACTTTTCCCAAACGTTGTTGGAAAAGCGATTGATTAAAATGCCACTTGGCACTCTTGTTATTGAAGATGAAGATGAGTTGAAGTGTTTTGGTCAACCATCTGACCTTTCTAATGTGAGTGCGAAAATAGTTATTCATGACCGTAGTGCCTATCGAGATATTGCATTTGGCGGCTCTATCGGAGCGGCAGAAGCTTACATGCTTGGAAAGTGGTCATCACCCAATCTGGTTGATCTGATTCGATTAATGTCAATTAATATTGATTTTCTGAACGGTATGGATGATTCAAAACCATTAACGCACCGACTATTTGATAAGGCTTATCATTGGTTCAATCGTAATACATCAGATAAGGCGAGAAAAAATATATCGGCGCACTATGATTTGAGTAATGATTTTTTTGCCTTATTTCTTGACCCTCAAATGATGTACTCGTCCGCCATTTTTTCGACTGCAGCTAACGCGCAGATAGAAATGGGTCTAGATGAAGCAGCGGTTAATAAGCTAGACGTCATTTGTCAGAAATTAGCACTGCAACCCTCCGATCATTTGCTTGAAATAGGTACCGGTTGGGGGGGTATGGCACTGCATGCCGCTAAGCATTACGGTTGCCAAGTAACCACTACTACGATATCTAAAGAGCAATATGAAACGGCGAAACAGCGAGTTGTAGAGGCCGAGCTAGAAGGTCAAGTGAATGTTATTTTCGAAGATTATCGAGACCTTAAAGGTAGCTTTGATAAGTTGGTTTCAATCGAAATGATTGAGGCAGTTGGTCACGAATTCTATCAACAATATTTTAACTGCTGCGCAACATTACTAAAGCCAGATGGTTTAATGTTAATTCAGGCCATTACTATTCCTGACCAACGATATCAATATGCTCGCAGCTCGGTCGACTTTATCCAACGCTATATTTTCCCCGGTGGTTCTTTGCCTGGTCACGAAGTTATGATGTCTTCTGTTAGGAAGCATACTGATCTACAAATGATTGGTATGGAAGAGATAGGCCTCGATTATGCTAAGACACTAGCAGTTTGGCGTCAGCGATTTTTATCAAAACTGGATGAAGTTAAAGCGTTGGGTTTTGACGACGTCTTCATACGCATGTGGGATTATTACTTTTGCTATTGCCAAGGTGCATTTGAAGAACGTGCCATTGGTACATCACAAATTTTGTTTGCCAAACCAGATTGGCGACGTGAGTAAGCAGCTGAGAGTCCAATTACTAATCTTTTTTTGCACAGTCGAAGTAACTTTTTTTGTATGAAATTTAAAATCCTCAACTTAGTGATTTTTCAATTGGGCTGGGCAGTTTGTATCTTTGGTGGCAATTTAATGGCTGTTGCCTACAGCCTGATAGCACTTTTAATTCACAACCGCTACCTTGTGAAAACTAAATCCGAGTGGCAATTGATTGGGTTAGTGATTCTGGTTGGAATTACTTGGGATTCATTGGTTGTGTTTTTTGGTTTGATTTTTTACCCTGACGCTGTTTGGTTAGGGTTACCCGTTTGGCTGGTGTGTATCTGGGCTTTATTTGCCACTACTTTTATGCACTCACTCTTGTGGTTGTCCCGTTATTATTTTTTTTCCGTAATGCTTGCGGCTGTATTCGGTCCAATGACTTATTGGTCTGGTACTGAACTGAGTGACGCTTATTTTGGTGCGTCTCCAATCATATCAATGTTGGTTATTGGCGCTGGTTGGGCAGCTTTGTTTCCTTTGGGTCTGCATATGGCAGTCCGGATCAAACAATGAACAAAAAATCGAAGTTTGCTCCATTAATCGTTCTAACTGGGTTCATTTTCCCTGCTATAAGCCATTCAGGTGAGTTACTTTATGAGCAGGTGATTGGAAATGCCACCGACTTGCAAAGTGCTAAGAGCCTCTATAAAGAGGTTCACTGTGGTGCTGCTAATGAATTGGCGAGTGATGTATATTATCAATCAAGTGATGGCGTTTTAATTGCACATAAAGCACTTGATTATGAGTCGGGGCGAACCACACCATCATTCATACAAACTGACGCGTTGAACCAGGAAAAAGTTGACGTTAAGTTTGATCAAATGACTTTAACAATGTCGATGGTTAATCGGGATGGAAAAGAAAGCTATCAGAAATATCAAGTCTCGGCTTTAGGTGAAACGCCAGTCGTAATTGATGCTGGGTTTGATATTTTCATTCAAGACAATTGGCAAACACTAATGTCAGATAAAATGATAGAGTTTCAATTCCCATTGGTTTCACGTAATCAGTTAATAGCATTACGACTTAAAAAGTCGCCTTGTCAATACGAAACAAATACGGACCAGTGTTTTGCTTTAGAACCCGCTAACTGGCTGTTTCGAATGCTGGCTTCCCCCATTGAGTTGGGATATGACTCGACCCTAATGCGTTTGAATCGATATCGGGGCCTATCGAATATTAACGACGTCAATGGTGCTGGGTTAGTTGTCGACATCAAATATCAATATCAGCAAGCTGATGTGGTTTGCCGCGTCGCAAAAGATCCTAAGTCAGACAGAATTTAATGCCGCGTAACGAGGACTTGTAAATGAAAAAAAACATTATTCGATTTGGTCTGTTGATGCTATCGATAGGGTTGTTACCTGCTTGTACGAGCGTATCGGTCACAGACTACGCCAGTAATAGCCCTAAACTGGTACTGCAAGAATTTTTTAATGGGTCGCTTCGGGCACACGGTATGGTTAAAGATCGAAGTGGCAAAGTGATTCGTTATTTCAATGCCACTATTGACGCGTCGTGGCAGAATGGCATTGGGACATTGGATGAAAATTTTGTATTTGATGATGGTGAAAAGCAACAACGTATTTGGACTATTATTAAAGACGATACGGGCCAATATATCGGAACAGCGAGTGATGTAGTCGGCAAATCACAGTTAAGCCTGGCGGGTAATAGTTTATTTTTGAACTATGTATTACGGATTCCATACGACGATGGAACGCTTGACCTTAAAATTGATGACCGAATGTACCTCGTGTCTAAAAACGTTTTGATGAATGAATCTGTGATGACGAAATGGGGTTTTCAAGTGGGTGAAATCGTTTTGGTAATAGAAAAAGACGTCAGTGAATAATGATGCACTCCAATATTTCAGAAAGTTACCCTTAACTTTAGGCTGTTTTTCAATCTGGTAATTGTTTCAATATTTTTCTGCAACGACTTTAGGCAAAACAAGTTATTGAAAATAATCTTATGCTTCATGCTCAAATACCAAAATTACGGGTTTAACTATTAACCTTGTAATCAATGGCTAAACTCTATATTGGGCTATTAGCAACGCAACCAGTAATAATAAATAGCATCAGATTGACTTCATTGCTTTATAAAAAAAACGAGTCACCATTAAATTTATCGTTCTGATCAATATCTCAAACTGCTCTTTCAGTTTATGATGTCAATTTAGGCGATGAGATCTACAACATGCGTTTATTGGTATTCCAACATATTGAGTGTGAGCATCCAGGCTCATTACGTCGTTTCCTCAAAAAAGATTGTGTCGCATGGGACGCAGTTAACTTAGATCAGGGCGAAGCAATTCCTGATTTGGATAATTATGATGCGCTTTGGGTTATGGGTGGGCCAATGGATGTTTGGGATATTGAAGAAAATCCTTGGTTAGTGGCTGAAAAAGCTGCCATTCGACGCTGGGTAGGCGAGTTAAAGAAACCATTCCTTGGTTTATGTTTGGGCCACCAATTGTTGGCTGACGCAATGGGTGGCACTTGTGGTCCGCAACGACCACCTGAAATCGGTGTCATGGAAGTCAAACTCACGCAGGCGGGTCAACTTGACCGACTGTTTGAAGGGGTTGATGAACGTCAACACTGTCTACAATGGCACTCTGTACGAGTGGCTCAGGAGCCTGAAAATACAACTATATTAGCCAGTTCTGAGCACGGTAGAGTTCAGGCTATGCGGGTTGGTGATAATGCCTGGTCGATGCAATACCATGTTGAAGTAGAGGAGGATACTGTCGACAATTGGAGTAAAGTGCCTGCCTATCGGGACGCGTTGATGAACACTTTGGGTGAGCAAGGTTTGACTACCATGAATGCTGATGCTGATAAAAACATGGCAAGTTTCTTGTCATACGCTGAGTCCATATATCGAAATTTTATGAAATCGATATGATTTGAAACTAATTTGCACCTGATAAAATAACTTAGATGAATAAAGAAATAAAGATTGCGATACTCGATGCGGTGCCTAAAATATACTGGAAAGACGATGACGGTATAACTGATGCTGAAAAATTTATTGATCTTTTAGCGCCAGAAAATAGCGAAGCTAGTTTTTCTACATACTATGTTGCCGAACAGCAATTCCCTGAATCAGTCGATCATTATGATGCTTTTATGTTAACGGGCAGTCCTGCTAGCGTGTCGGATGATAGTGCTTGGATACAACGATTATCACAGCTTATTCTTGAGGCGAATCAAAAAGGTAAGCGCATCATTGGTACTTGTTTTGCTCACCAACTAATAGCGAAAACGTTTGGAGGAGAAGTATCTAAAAATAAAAAAGGCTGGATGATTGGCAACTACAACCTCCGTATTCAGCCTGAAATAAACTATTCTTGGATGGAGCCGAAAGCTAATGACACGGGTTTATATCTGTTTAACGAAGAACGTGTGACGCGATTACCGGATAGCGCTAAGGCCTTTGCTCACAGTGATGAGTATCCGAATTTTGCCTATACCCTGGGTGATAACATACTGTGTATGCAGGGCCACCCTGAACAGCCTTTGCGTGCAATGAATAATTTCATCGCTGCAACACCTCTATCTGAAGTGGATTTAGCAAAGGCCAAGCTTCATCTTAACAATGGCGCACCAGATGCGAAGGTTTGGGCGCAGTGGATGATGCAGTTTTTATTACAGATCTAGAAGGTTTGGATCGCACTTAACAACTGCAGACGTTAATTGATGTACTTCATATCTAAAGGTATAGAGCAATAATAGGTTAATTTTTTTTTGAAAACGACTAAAATATAATCCAACCAATTAGTCAGAAAAATTCTGGCTAATTGATATTAGGAGCTTACGATTAGTTTATGAATGGTTGTTCTAATTAAGATCAATGATTCTTTGCGTATCTGACGCAAGCTCATTCAAACCGAGGTTTTGATAAGCCAGCAACTGCAGTTTAAGTGCTTGTCTTATAGCGGTTGTTCCCTGGAAGTTTAGAATAATTGATTGAGTTCGATTAGAGGTGGCAACCCAAGCGCCACGCGAAGCGTAATATTCAGCAATTTTTAAATCCGATGAGGCTAATTTATTCCGTAGAAAAATAATACGCTGCTTGGAATCTTCAGCAAAAGGGCTATCTGAATACTTACGAATTACGAGTTGGAAGTCATCATAAGCCATGAGAAGGATATTCCGATTAAAATCGGATAAATCCCGATCAGCAATGATATCAAGTGCAGTTCCTCCGCGATTAAAGTTGACTAGGCCTCTCAGATAATGAGCATAATCAGTGGTTTCATGGCGAGGATTAAGTTTAATAAAACGATCGATAGCCGCTACGGCAGAATCAGCCTCACCAAATTTGAAGTTAGCATAGGCAACGTCTAGTTGTGCTTGAGTTGCGTAGTGTCCAAAAGGAAAGCGTGATTCAAGAATTTCGTATCGGTCGATAGCTGTTTGATAATTGCCTTTATTCATTTCGCTGCGGGCGTTACGGAATAACTTTTCTACGTCCCAGCCCTCAGTGATATCGACTTCTTTGACAGGGCCACAGGCCGCCAGCAAAAGGGTAAAAATAGTGAACAGTATTAAACGTGTAGGCATAGATGAATTTAACTCGTGAATCGACTTGCTGAAAGTACAAACAAACAGTATAACCAGCCGATGAAATTATTACAGCAACAGATACGAATTGAAAGCGAGTTTTCTGGCTCAAGATTAGACCAAGCGCTCCATCGGTTATTGCCCGATTTTTCCAGAAGTGTTATCCAGGATTGGATTAAATCTAATTTTATTCAGCTTAATCGAAAACCTTGCCAACAGAAACAAAAAGTATACGTGGGTGACCTAATTGACCTCGATATCCCCTTTGTGGCAAAAATTTCAGATTTGCCTCAAAAAATTGAATTCAACATTATCCACGAAGATAATGATTTTTTCATTATTGATAAACCTGCTAATTTAGTAGTGCATCCAGCGGCTGGTCACGCCAGTGGGACTTTGGTGAACGGTCTGCTTGATATCGACCCTACGTTAGAACAATTACCTCGCGCGGGTATCGTCCACAGACTCGATAAAGATACGACGGGTGTTATGGTTGTGGCACGCACATTACAAGCTCATGCTAGCTTGGTCGATCAACTCCAACAAAGACTCGTTAAGCGTGAGTATATTGCAATCACACAGGGTGTTGTAACAGCAGGACGAACCGTCGAAACTGAAATTGCACGGCATCCTGTTAATCGTAAAAAAATGGCGGTCCAAATTAAGGGCAAGCATGCCATCACCCATTTTCAAGTAGCTGAAAAGTTTTCGCACCATACATTTGTTAAGGTGCAGCTCGAAACTGGCCGCACGCACCAAATTCGAGTTCACCTAGCACATGTTCACTACCCATTGTTAGGGGATCCTCTGTATGGTGGGCGTTTTAGGTTACCGATGGGTGTTGACGCAGAGTTAGGTACGATGATGCGTAATTTTGGGCGACAGGCACTACATGCCAGATATCTCAGTTTTGCTCATCCAACAACAAAAGAACCTTGTCGTTTTGAGGCTAAAATTCCCAAAGACTTTCAAAGAATGCTGGATGCCCTTAGGGCCTCGATTCCAGATGATGATTCAAAAACTGGATAATGAATATACAGCAACCCGAGTGGGCCATCCCTTCTCATGTTAAGGCGCTTTACACGAAGCGGTTAGGGGGGAGGAGTGAGGCACCATTTGACTCATTTAATTTGGCCGAACACGTAGGTGATGACCCCGTTCGAGTTTTACGTAATCGAAAACTTTTGCTATCACTCCCCTTACCGGCTTCACCCTGCTGGTTGCAGCAAACCCATAGCACAACTGCGATAACGCTTGAGCTTGAGAAAAACCGTGTGGCAGATGCTGCTATTACGCGGGAAGCCGATACCGTTGCTGTAGTAATGACGGCTGATTGCTTGCCTATTTTACTCTGCAATCGTTCAGGTACCGAAGTGGCTGCAGTTCATGCTGGTTGGCGTGGGTTGCTGGATGGCATTGTGCAAGCAACCGTTGCAAAAATGCAGTCACCAACCAATGAATTAATGGCTTGGATAGGTCCAGCTATCAGTCAGTCTAAATTCGAAGTAGGTGATGAAGTGCGGCAGGCCTTTGTCGAAAAGCAGGCGTTGGCTGATAAGCGGTTTATCAGTAACCGACAAGCCCACTGGCTTTGTGATTTGCCCGCCTTGGCTGATGACCTACTTAAAAGTTTGGATGTAGCAGATGTCACTCGCTCTAATTTATGCAGTTATTCTAACGACACTGATTTTTTTTCCTACCGACGACAAGCCGTTACGGGTCGAATGGCGAGTTTGATTTGGATACCGTCCGTTGCTTGAAAATTTCAATGTTAATCCCACTTAACACCTAGGCTATCAAATATCATCTTTTGATAAGTAAAGTTCGATTGGTAATAGCGTATAGGAGATGATTCGACATGAGAATGGAAAAACTAACCAGTAAATTTCAGGCTGCGTTGAGCGATGCTCAATCGTTGGCTGTTGGGCGTGATCACCAGTTTATTGAGCCAGTACACTTAATGCTGTCACTACTCGATCAGCAGGGTGGCTCAATTAGATCACTCTTTAATCATGCGGGTATTAACCTTAACCTACTGCGTTCTCAATTGGGTGAGCTGCTTGAAAAGCAACCCCAGGTCGAGGGTGCTAATGGTGATTTGCATATTTCAAATGCCTTAGCCAAATTATTTAATGTAACCGATAAGTTGGCGCAACAACGTCAGGATCAATTCATATCATCAGAACTATTTGTGCTCGCGGCTATGGATGAAAAAGGGCCATTGTCAGACGTCTTATTGTCATCAGGCGCTAAGAAAGCAAATATTACCAAAGCGGTTGATGCTATACGTGGTGGCCAAAGCGTCGATAATGCTAATGCTGAAGATCAACGCATGTCACTGGAAAAGTATACTCTTGATCTAACTGAACGCGCTGAGCAGGGCAAGCTGGATCCTGTGATTGGGCGAGATGAAGAAATTAGACGTGCGATACAAGTACTGCAACGACGGACTAAAAACAATCCGGTTCTTATTGGCGAACCAGGAGTTGGTAAAACAGCCATCGCAGAGGGGTTAGCTCAAAGGATTATCAATGGTGAGGTTCCTGAAGGCTTAAAGCGTAAACGGGTGCTTTCACTTGATATGGGTGCTTTAATTGCGGGTGCTAAATTTCGGGGTGAGTTTGAAGAGCGTTTGAAATCAGTGTTGAGTGATCTATCGAAGCAAGACGGTCAAGTCATCCTATTTATCGATGAGCTGCACACAATGGTTGGTGCGGGTAAAGGCGAGGGTGCTATGGATGCGGGTAATATGCTAAAACCTGCGCTTGCCAGAGGTGAACTGCATTGTATTGGCGCGACCACATTAGATGAATACCGCCAATTCATTGAAAAAGATGCTGCCCTGGAACGTCGCTTTCAGAAAGTGTTAGTGAATGAGCCTTCAGTTGAAGACACCATTGCGATATTACGGGGTCTTAAAGAGCGATATGAAGTCCATCATGGTGTTGATATTACTGATCCAGCCATTGTCGCTGCTGCAACCTTGTCTTATCGTTACATTACTGATCGGAAGTTGCCGGATAAAGCGATTGATTTGATTGACGAATCGGCTAGCCGAATTCGCATGCAAATCGACTCTAAACCTGATGTGCTTGATCGTTTAGAACGACGCCTGATTCAACTAAAAATAGAACGTGAGGCATTAAAGAAAGAGAACGATGCAGCCAGTAAACGTCGGCGTGAAACACTTGAGTCTGAAATTGCTCGGTTAGAGCGCGAATATTCTGATCTCGATGAAGTATGGAAATCTGAAAAAGCGGCACTACAGGGTTCAACGCACATCAAAGAGGGTCTTGAACGGGCGCGTCTGGATCTAGAGACAGCCCAGAGGGCAGGTGATTTAACTCGAATGTCTGAACTGCAATACGGCCGTATTCCGGAACTTGAAAAACAGTTGGATCTGGCAGCCAATGTTGAAATGCAAGACATGAAGTTGCTTATCAATAAAGTTGGTGAAGAAGAGATTGCAGCCGTTGTTTCTAGTTGGACTGGTATTCCTGTGTCTAAAATGTTGGGTTCGGAGCGTGAGAAGCTACTTAACATGGAGGAGCAAATTGCGAAGCGTGTTGTTGGCCAAATCGAAGCAGTGGTCGCCGTGTCAGATGCGATTAGACGGTCACGAGCAGGGCTGTCTGATCCAGACCGACCCAATGGTTCTTTTTTGTTTTTAGGACCAACGGGCGTTGGGAAAACTGAATTGACGAAAGCCTTGACGCATTTCCTATTCGATACCGAAGACGCATTGATTCGAATTGATATGTCTGAATTTATGGAAAAGCATAGTGTTGCACGGTTAGTTGGAGCGCCTCCTGGGTATGTAGGATATGAACAGGGTGGTTACCTGACCGAAGCGGTCCGACGTCGACCTTATTCGGTTATTTTATTGGATGAAATCGAAAAAGCGCATCCCGATGTATTTAATATTTTGTTGCAAGTGTTAGATGATGGCAGGCTCACGGATGGCCAGGGCCGAACAGTCGACTTTCGAAACACGGTAATTATAATGACTTCCAATCTTGGTTCAGCTGAAATACAAACAATGACGGGTGAGCATCAATATAATGAAATAAAGCAAGAGGTCATGCGTCAGGTTGGTCAACACTTTCGGCCAGAATTTATTAACCGCATCGACGACTCAGTGGTTTTTCATGGCCTTACACAAGCTCAAATCCGCATTATTGCGAGCATTCAAACAAATCGACTGGTGCTTCGATTGAAAGAGAAAGGTATCTCTCTGGTCACCAGCGATCGTGCCCTAGACGAGCTAGGTAAAATTGGATTTGATCCGGTTTATGGTGCGAGACCTTTGAAGAGAGAGATTCAGCAAGTAATAGAAAATCCCATTGCAAAGGCTTTATTGTCAGCCGAATATGGTGAGGGTGATACTATAAAAGTGGATGTTGATGACGAAGGTAATTTTTTGTTTTCAAGTTAGTAGTCAACCATTTTACTAAATGACGTAGCATAGAAAACGGTAGAATGTTTTTCAGGCCGCTACCAGAAACTAGGATAGATAATTATGACGATGCAAAATACGATCGAATCGAAGCTAACCGCTTCGTTTGATACAACGTTTCTCGAAATACAAAATGAAAGTCATATGCATAATGTGGCGCCTGGATCGGAGTCACATTTTAAGGTCACTATTGTCACAGAACAATTTGAGGGCTTAATGTTGATAAAGCGTCACCGTTTAGTCAACAAAGCGCTGGAGCAGGAATTGCAACAAATTCATGCACTTGCCCTGCATACAATGACGGCCAGCGAATGGACAGAACGGGGTGGTAGTGTGACGGATTCACCACCGTGTAAGGGCGGAGGAAAGAATCAATAATGCCGCATAATGATGACTCAGATGCTCTCTAAATAACCCCAGCCCCCGAGGGATTAGTTGCGTAAATAGCGGAAAGGACTTCCATATAGTTAATGTCGTGGGCCTCACCTAAAGCCAGTGCCTGTTGCATATAGCTAGACATATCTTGTTCTTCAGCCTGATAACGAAAACCATAGGCAATCGTGTTGTCATAGCCACTCACTGGGATACAGAGGGTTTGTTGTGAAAAGGCCTCTCGTAAATCTTCATAATATTGATTAAATTCTGATTCATCATTAATAAGTAGATTATAAGCCACTGCACCGGATGAATTAAGTCGGGTGTATAGGCGTTTCATACTGGCAGCACTGAGCAGCCAATCAGGCGACTGGTCGCCGATAAAAAGATCCACCAGTATTAAATCAAAAGTTTGATTACAATGCTGCAAGTAGTGATCTGCATCATCAATGACATAGGTTAGCTGGTCATCCGCTTGAGGCAAATGCATCTTTTCATGCATCAAGTCGAGAAGCTCTCCGTCGATATCGATACTGGTAAGATGACTGTCTCGATAATGATGTCGTAGAAAATGAACCAGCGATCCGCCACCCGTGCCTAATAATAAAATCTGTTTAGGTTGAGGCATAAATAGCAAGATAGCGATCAAATATTGCAGGTTTTTGAGCGCCAGCTTCTCTGGGTGGTCAACATTGATAATGCTTTGCAATGTATTTGAATTAGAGTGAAGTTCCAGAGTGTTGGCGTTAGTCTTAATCGATAAGTCACTATGAAGAGACGTTCCTTTTAAAATATTCGATTCATCAGCCATAGTGAGTATTTAGTGAGCGCGTAAAAAGATACTTGGGTGCTGCAGGTGTTGTCACATTGACAAGCTTCCTTGAGCATGAGCTTGATTATATAAGATTGCTAGCCTATCAAATTTCTTGTCTCTGGTATCCCTGAATTTATTTTTGGTGGCTTAAAGCATGTTTTGACCGAATTTAGTCGGTATTTGACAGTGCCGCGAACTCGAGCGGTTACTTTAGCTAGCGTAAATAGTCAGAGCTTAGCTGTTTCAAAGACTGTTGATTTGAATTGATCGCTTTAAACCCCATATAAATGCAGCTGTTTGTTGGAAATTACACGAGACTATTATAGAATCCCGTGCCTTTTATTGTCGTATGCCGTCTCTTTTATACAGGAACTGCATATTATTAGTCTATCAGGATCACTTTAAGGAAAACTGGGAATGCCAATTTACGAGTATGTTTGTACTGAGTGTGACAATGCCCATGAGGCATTACAAAAGCTTAGTGATTCAGCCCTAATCGATTGTCCGGCTTGTGCTAAGCCTGCTTTGAAGAAACTGATCTCAGCACCACAATTTAGATTGAGTGGTTCAGGCTGGTATGAGACCGACTTTAAATCCAGTAATCAGAAAAATCTGACTGATTCAGGAGATAAAAAAAGCACGGACACGAATAATAAAAAAAGTGCTGATTCGACTGATAAAAAAAGCACCACCACAGAAAAAACAAGCAGTACCGTTAAAAAAGAACCGGCTGCGCCGAAACCGGCAACTAAGGAAGTCGCACGCTAACGAGGCCAGCGCCAAAAGCCAACGCTTTTTAAATGCTAGGCCGTTAGTCATCATTAATTAATCATTAGCATCAAAATACGGAAAACAACATGCGTACCCATTACTGTGGTGAACTCGACCAGGAAAATATAGGCCAAGAAATTAGCGTTTGTGGCTGGGTAAACCGTCGTCGCGATCATGGTGGCGTTATATTTGTAGATCTTCGTGATAAGAAGGGCGTTTTGCAGATTGTCGTTGACCCTGATGATGAAGCCTTATTTAATACTGCAGAATCAGTTAGAAATGAATTTGTATTGAAGATCACGGGCCTAGTGAGGGCGCGCCCAGAAGGTACTACTAATAAAGATATGCCCACCGGTGAAATTGAAGTATTGGCGCTTGGTTTAGAAATACTAAATAGTTCCGAGACGCCTCCGTTTCAGCTCGATGACGATGTACATGAAGACATTCGTCAGAAATATCGTTACATCGATTTACGCCGCCCAGAAATGCAGTACCGCATGCAGTTGCGGGCTCAGGTCACGCACTTCATGCGCAGTTGGCTCGAAGCAGAAGAGTTCATGGATATTGAAACCCCAATGCTCACCAAAGCTACACCCGAAGGCGCTCGAGATTACCTAGTGCCGAGTCGGACACACAGTGGTTCTTTCTTTGCCTTGCCACAATCACCACAATTATTTAAACAGTTGCTGATGATGTCAGGTATGGATCGCTATTACCAAATTGTCCGTTGTTTCCGTGATGAAGACCTTCGGGCTGATCGCCAACCTGAATTCACTCAGCTCGATATTGAAACATCGTTTATGAATGAAGACGATATTATGTCAATGATGGAGAAAATGATTCAAGGGCTGTTTTCTAAAGTACTATCACAAGACATTGGAGGCCCATTTTTGCGCATGCCTTATGCCGAAGCCATGGAACGATTTGGATCAGATAAACCTGATCTAAGAATTACACTGGAACTTCAAACAATATCTGACATCCTCGCTGATGTTGAATTTAAAGTATTTTCTGGTCCCGCAAATGATTTGAAAGGACGAGTTGCCGCATTACGTGTCCCAGGTGGCAACAAACTATCGCGCAAAGAAATTGACGGTTATACCGAATTTGTTGGGCGCTACGGTGCAAAAGGATTGGCTTACATTAAATGTAATGATATTACCCAAGGTCGTGAAGGGTTGCAGTCGCCTATCCTCAAGTTTTTGCCTGACGAAGCGATTGCTGAAATCATTTCACGGACTAAGGCTGAAACGGGTGACCTGATATTCTTTGGTGCCGATAGAGCGAATACGGTTAACGAATCACTCGGTGCTTTACGGGTAAAAGTCGCACAGGATCTTGGTTTAGTCGAGGCAGGTTGGCGCTTTCTTTGGGTAGTTGACTTTCCAATGTTTGAACATGATGAACGTGAAAACCGTTGGAACGCATTGCACCATCCTTTTACTGCGCCAAATACAACCGATCCTGCTGAAGTCGAAGCGAACCCAGGTGAAACACTATCAAGAGCCTATGACATGGTATTGAATGGCACCGAACTTGGTGGTGGCTCAATTCGTATCCATAAAGTAGACATGCAACAGCGCGTATTAAAGTTATTGGGTATTGACGAGCAAGAAGCTGAGGACAAATTCGGGTTCCTACTCACTGCGCTCAAATTTGGTTGCCCACCCCATGGTGGCATTGCATTTGGCCTCGATCGACTCGTCATGCTTATGAGTGGTGCGACTTCTATCCGCGATGTAATGGCATTTCCAAAAACCCAAACGGCGGCTTGTTTGTTAACTCAAGCACCTTCGCCCGTGAGTGATAAACAACTAAAAGAACTGTCTATCCGGGTACGTAAATCCCAAGTTGATGGTTAATTGGCAGTGAATGCGACAAGTGTTATTATTTTCAGTATGACTGAGTTGAGTATTCGTTATGGCCGCTAATAGCGGGTTCAGCAGTGGCATTGGGTTGGACAATGCCACTGCTGAAGGGCGTATTGCCAAAGTGAAATAAGTAATATGAACCTAACTGAAAATCTTGCAGGAACCAAGCGCACAATCACCCGAGCCACACAATTTGTTAATTTAAAAGGTGACTATGGTACTAGTGACTTCGTTATGTGGCGTGGGGGTCGATTATCAAAGATAACGGTTGCTTTTGAGAGTTGGGGTAAGCTATCCAGTAATCATGATAACGTAATATTAATTTTTACGGGCTTATCCCCTAACGCGCATGCCGCATCATCTGAGCTAGATCCAACTCCAGGTTGGTGGGATTACATGATTGGTCCGGGTAAATCGATAGACACTAATGTATTTCATGTTATTTGTGTTAATTCCCTAGGCAGTTGTTTTGGGAGTACTGGTCCTGAAGCTATTAATCCTGCAACGGGCAAGGCCTACCGACTCGACTTTCCTGATTTAACCATTGAAGACATTGCAAAAGCTGGTCATCATTTATTGGTAGAGCTTGGCATCGACCACTTGCACACTGTGATTGGTCCTTCTATGGGGGGCATGGTAGCACTGGCCTATGCCTTGCAGTATCCAGGTGAAGTGGACTACCTAGTATCCATATCAGCAGCGACTCGTGCCTTACCCTTTACCTTGGCAATGCGGTCACTACAACGTGAGATTATTCGCTCAGATCCCGCATGGAAGGATGGCAATTATGCTGAGGACGAAGCTCCTTATTCAGGTATGGCACTTGCTCGAAAATTAGGCTTAGTGTCGTATCGGGCTGCCGAAGAGTGGCATCAACGGTTTGACCGATCAAGAGTTGCAAAAGACCGTCGAACGGGTGCGCCATTCGAACTCGAATTTGAAGTGGAATCCTATCTCGACTACAACGCCAAAAAATTCATTCACAATTTTGACGCTAACAGCTATCTTTATTTATCACGCGCAATGGACTGGTTTGATGTTGCTGATCATGGTGGATCAGTCAATTCAGGGCTGACTAAAATTCACGTTAAAAAGGCACTAATTATTGGCGTTACCACTGATATCCTATTTCCACCCGAACAGCAAAGAGAAATTGTTAAGGGTTTAGAAAAAGCCGGCAGCTGTGAGGAATGCGTTGAGTATGTCGAAATAGACTCAATTAATGGGCATGACGCCTTTTTGGTCGATAGTCATCAATTCTCGCCCGTCATGAAGCAATTTTTGGATGAGACCTGTCAATAATGGTTAAGTTTACTGGCGGGTGTCAGAAAAAAAACTGGGAAAGTGTAATGTTTGCCAATTTAGCTGCAATTAATATCACGGGGTGTCATTAGGTTTACTTGCGACTGACTCGTTAAAAGCCAGCCGCAATTAAGATTAGGTGTTTATCTTTCTAAATATTGCAATTTCCCCTCGACACCGTCCCACTCAACAGCGTCGTCGGGTGGCGGTCTGCTGGCAACAATTACTGGCCAGATCGCTGATAACTCCTCATTCAGCTCAATAAAACTCTCTTGACCTGGTGGCATGTCATCTTCCGATACAATGGCCTCTGCTGGGCACTCCGGCTCACAAAGCGTGCAGTCGATACACTCGTCTGGATCGATGACGAGGAAGTTTGGGCCTTCATGGAAGCAGTCAACCGGGCAGACATCAACACAGTCCATATACTTACATTTAATGCAATTTTCGAGTACGACGAATGTCATGCGGAGCCTCTGTTGATGACTATTGAGTCAGTCTGAAATAAAGAGTAATAAATCACGCGGAATTCTAATTAGGCCTTAGTGAAACTTCAAGTAGATTATCTTGATATAGGAGTTTATAACGTGATATTGCCTAGTTATTCTATTCTTTTGAGAGCGATTTTAATCGGTACAGTTCCTCTAAGGCTTGCCTAGGTGTTAAGCCGTCCGGATCAATGGCCAAAAGTGCTTCCAAGGTCGGGTTGAATTGTACTTCCTCAGGCTCTGGAGCTGCCATTGAGAATAAATCAATTTGTGGCCCTGCTTCACTCGATTGCTGTTCTAACTGATACAATTTACGCTTGGCCAGTTGGAGTGCTGATTTGGGTACGCCAGCCAGCTTAGCGACCTGTAAGCCATAGCTTTGATTGGCAGGGCCTGATTTCACCCGATGCATAAAAATAATGTCATCGCCATGCTCGACTGCATCCAGATGAACGTTGCAAATATTGTCGTATTGTTCTGGTAATTGCGTTAGCTCGAAATAATGAGTGGCGAACAGGGTTAATGCGCCGGACTTTTGTGAGAGATGATCGGCGCAGGCCCAGGCCAGTGCTAGCCCGTCAAAAGTGCTGGTGCCTCGGCCGATTTCGTCCATCAATACTAGGCTGTTATGCGTGGCGTTATTCAGAATATTGGCTGCTTCGGTCATTTCCACCATAAAAGTTGAGCGACCACTCGATAAATCATCGCTTGCACCGATGCGAGTAAATATCTGATCTATGGGGCCGATAATTGCTTGAGTGGCAGGGACGTAACTGCCCATGTAGGCCAAAATAGTAATGAGCGCGGTTTGGCGCATATAGGTTGATTTACCGCCCATATTTGGGCCTGTGATCAGTAACATGCGTTTGGTTTGATTGAGCTGTGTGTCGTTGGCAATAAACGCTTGCTGCATTACCTGCTCGACTACCGGATGTTTACCGTCGCGAATATCGAGTATTGGGTGCTCGACTAAGGTTGGTGCAGACCATTGATAGGCATCGGCACAGCTGGCGAAGCTGAGTAAAACGTCCAATTGAGCCAGCCCAAAAGCGCATTGTTGTAAGGCCGTTAGCACATCGCCAAGCTGCTTTAGTAGTGACTCGTAAAGGTGTTTCTCTCGTGACAACGAACGCTCCCTAGCACTCAAAACTTTGTCCTCGAAAGACTTGAGCTCAGGCGTGATATAACGCTCGACGCCTTTTAACGTTTGACGCCGAACATATTCAACCGGAATCGCATCGATATGTAGTTTACTCACTTCAATATAAAAACCATGCACTCGGTTATAGGCAACCTTAAGAGAATTAATACCCGTTTTTTGCTTTTGTTCGTTCTCCATATCAACTAGGAACTGATCCGCATTTGAGCTTAAGCCCCTTAGTTCATCCAGTTCAGCATCAAAGCCCGGCTTGATTATGCCACCATCGCGAATTAAAACCGGTGGCTCGTCAATGATAGCGGAGTCGAGCAGTGCCAGTGTTTTAGGGTGAGTCGAAATTTGCTTTGATAGAGAACGGATCAAAGGACTGTCTAACTTTTCTAACTGACCTTGTAGGCGGGGCAGTAATTCTAACGTAGCCATCAGCGTGCTTAAGTCACGTGGCCTTGCCGAAAGCAGTGCAATACGGGCTAGAATACGCTCAATATCACCGATAGAGTTCATGGTTTCAGCAGCTACTTCGAACTGTCGGTTGCCAAGTAAACTATCTACAGCCTGTAATTTTTCACGAACTATATTTTGATTGCGAATTGGTTTTTGCAGATTGCGGGTTAACTCGCGGTGACCCATTGCGGTCTGACAAAAGTCGATGACGTGTAACAAGCTATGTTCGCTTGCCTCTGAATTAATCGACTGAATCAGTTCTAGATTTTTGCGACTATTGGCATCGATCAATAAAACATCGGACACTTGTTCAATTCGAATTGACTGCAAATGGGGCAGTGATGTCCTTAACCGGTCTTTGATATATTGCAGCAAACAACCAGCCGCGCGTATGCCAAGGGGTAAATCAGTCAAGCCAAAGCCATCCAGATCGTGAATATGATATTGCTCGCAGAGGAGCCGAGTACAGGTTTCAAGCTCGAAGTACCAGATCGGCATCGGGTGCGCTTGTTTTAACTGTGCGGTTTCTAGTGGCAACTGTTGGTCATCACAATAAATAATTTCAGCTGGGTTTAGTCGAGCCACTTCACCGACCAAAGAATCATTCTGCCCAAGTTGACTCACCGTAAATCGACCCGAGCTAATTTCCAGTGACGCAATACCCCAGCCGGATGTTTGCTGAAATATACAGCTCAATAAATTTTCTCGGCGATCCTGTAACAACGCCTCGTCAGTTAATGTACCCGGCGTCACTACCCGCATCACTTGTCGTTCGACGGGGCCTTTACTAGTGGCTGGATCGCCGACTTGTTCGCAAATGGCAATCGACTCACCTGCCTTCACCAGCTTGGCGAGATAATTATCTGCGGCATGATAAGGGATTCCGCACATTGGAATAGGCTCACCATTCGCTGTTCCGCGTTTGGTGAGCGTAATATCCAGTAATCGCGATGCACGTTTAGCGTCATCAAAAAACAACTCATAAAAGTCACCCATGCGATAAAACAAAAGTGAATCTGGATGGTCCGACTTAATGCGCATAAACTGCTGCATCATTGGGGTAGGTTGTGTTGTCTGGTTCTTACTCATGCAATGTATCTTTCTTAAGGATAATAATTTTTAATAACGACACTTTATAGGGTTTCATGATATTTTTGTATGAACTTCGAAAAAGAAGTTACCCGACAGTCGATAGAGTCTAAAATCAATTCGTTAGCTATTATCAGGTATTTTATTAGGTTCATTCAACTGTGTTTAAAATGAATGATCTAGACAATATAAAGCCTGATTTGCTAGCAATCTAGCGTTTAAATTATTATCATAATTTCTTGATCAATATTGAAGAGTGACCTCTTGAACCTTATAAACACCATGTTATGAGATAAATATTAATAATGACTAAGCCCATAGCTGAATTGATTCATAAACTTGCTACCTTGTTATTGGATGTGAATTTTAAAGTTTGCACGGCCGAATCTTGTACGGGTGGTTTAATTGCGAAATCGATGACCGATTTAGCGGGAAGCTCGGCCTGGTTTGAACGCGGCTTTGTCACATACAGTAATGAATCAAAAGTGGAAATGTTGGGTGTCTCCGAATCAGTCATAGAGCAATATGGAGCCGTTAGTGAACCGGTCGCAATAGCGATGGCTGCTGGTGCCTTAAAACATAGCCATGCGGCTTGCTCAATTGCTGTCACTGGCGTCGCAGGCCCTGCTGGTGGTAGCCATGAAAAGCCCGTTGGCACAGTATGGATTGCGATTGCAAGTCAAAATCAAACGTGGGCACAAAAATTTTTATTCGATGGTGACAGAGAAAATATTCGTTTAAGGACGATGGAATCTGCCATTGTACAGCTGCTTCATATAATAAATGGTAGGTAGTGCATTAGCTACCATTGCTAGCTCATCCTGTGAGCTAGCAATGGATTAAACTCACGTAACCAAATGGGCGTAAGAAATCAAAGAGTGCCACTAGAATGGCCAGATACCACTGGTAAAAAGTTCGCTTTATGTTCTCTCTTGTCTATGGGATAATTTATACAATTAAATTGAAAAAAATGAATAAAGCAACACACCCAATAAATAACAAATAGGTAATGACAATGGACGCAAACAGGAAGAAAGCACTCGACGCAGCACTCGGCCAAATTGAAAAACAGTTTGGTAAAGGCGCCGTCATGCGATTGGGAGACTCGGGTGTTGATAATACCATCGGTATTATTTCAACTGGTTCATTGTCACTAGACGTTGCTCTAGGCATAGGTGGTTTGCCACGAGGTCGGGTAATTGAAATTTATGGGCCAGAGTCCTCAGGAAAAACGACATTAGCACTTCAGGTCGTTGCTGAATGTCAAAAATTAGGCGGTGCAGCGGCATTTGTCGATGCAGAGCACGCACTTGACCCGTCTTATGCGTCCAAGCTGGGTGTTGAAATTGATGACTTATTGGTTTCGCAACCCGATACAGGAGAGCAAGCACTTGAAATTACCGACATGTTAGTTCGTTCTGGCGGTGTCGATGTTGTCGTTGTTGACTCGGTTGCAGCATTAACCCCAAAGGCTGAAATTGAAGGCGATATGGGTGATTCTCATATGGGCCTTCAGGCTCGTTTAATGTCACAAGCCCTACGTAAGTTAACGGGTAATATTAAACGTTCGAACACGATGGTTATTTTCATCAACCAAATTCGCATGAAAATTGGCGTTATGTTTGGAAATCCAGAGACAACCACCGGTGGTAATGCACTTAAATTTTATGCCTCAGTGCGCCTTGATATTCGTCGAATTGGCGCAATTAAGCGTGGTGATGAAGTAGTTGGTAATGAGACACGAGTCAAAGTGGTTAAAAATAAAGTGGCACCGCCATTCAAACAGTGTGAATTCGAAATCTTATATGGTGAGGGTTCTTCACGCGAAGGTGAGTTAATTGACCTTGGTGTCAAGTTGGGCTTTGTTAATAAAGCGGGTGCTTGGTATAGCTATGGCGAAGTGCGCATTGGACAGGGTAAGGATAATTCTCGTCAATTCCTCAAGGAACATCCAGAAATGGCGGAAGAAATTGAGTTTAAAATCCGCGAAGAACTATTACCCAAGCCTTCAGAAAAGGCCAACAACGAGGTGAAGGAAGCCAATATTGAAGCCGATCTGGAAGAAATCTAGTCACCATTTGAGGTGGTTGGCAGACGTGAAATGTCAGTAATAAGTTTCGAAATTAGGCGCTCAAAGTGAGTGCTAGAAATAAAGCAATGGATTTGCTCGCGCGCCGAGAACACTCGGCGCACGAGCTTCGACAAAAGCTGAGGCAAAGGGAGTTTGACCATGAGGAGATCGAGCTTGCGATCGAAGTGCTGCAACAAGATAACCTACAAAGTGACGCCCAGTTTACTGAAAGTTACATTAATAATCGGGTCAATGCAGGTTTTGGGCCGATAAAGATTATTCATGAGTTACGCCAAAAAGGTGTTGCTAGAGACTTAATTGAAGCGAAAATGTCGGTGCTACCAATCGATTGGAACGAGTCACTTGAGCTTCAACGAGTAAAGAAATATGGACTTCAAATTCCGAATGATTATAGCCAGAGGATGAAACAGGCGCGTTTTTTACAAAATAAGGGTTTTTCTCCCGAGTCAGTCATGAGATTATTCCGATAGCCAAGACTCTGACGGCGTTAAACCGCAGCGTCAATCTGAAATATCACATTCACAGGCGACAATTAAAAAGCATTTTTTTTGTCGCCTAATGTATCAAGACGCCAATATATGATTACCAGTGCTGAATTACGCAACAAATTTCTTAACTACTTTGAAGGCCACGGACATTCGATTGTACCCTCTAGCCCTCTGGTTCCCGGCAATGATCCCACGTTATTGTTTACCAATGCAGGCATGGTTCAATTTAAAGACGTTTTCCTTGGCACCGACAAGCGAAGTTACAGCAAAGCAACTACCTCGCAGCGGTGTGTTCGGGCAGGGGGCAAACACAATGACTTAGAGAATGTAGGTTACACGGCAAGACACCATACCTTTTTTGAAATGTTAGGTAACTTCAGTTTTGGTGACTACTTTAAAGAGCAAGCTATCTTTTACGCTTGGGACTTTCTTACTGAGGTTATCGGTCTTCCGGTCGATAAACTTTGGGTGACTGTTTATTCAGAAGATGATGAAGCAGCGGACATATGGCTCAACAAAATTGGCATTGATCCCGCAAAACTAACCCGCATTAGTACCAGCGATAATTTTTGGTCGATGGGTGATACAGGCCCTTGCGGGCCCTGTAGTGAAATTTTCTATGACCATGGACCAGAAATTGAAGGTGGTCCTCCAGGTACACCAGAAGAAGATGGCGATCGCTATATCGAAATCTGGAATCTTGTTTTCATGCAGTACAATCGAGACGAGCAGGGCACTTTAAATCCGCTACCCAAGCCATCAGTCGATACGGGCATGGGCTTAGAGCGACTCGCTGCCATTTTACAAGACGTCCACAATAACTATGACATCGACTTATTCCAGACGTTGATCAAATCGGCGGGTCAGTTAACTGGCATGAACGATTTGGAAAACAAATCGTTACGCGTCATCGCGGATCATATTCGCTCCTGTGCGTTCCTTGTTGTTGACGGGGTCTTGCCTTCGAACGAGGGCAAAGGCTATGTACTTCGGCGGATTATCCGCCGTGCGGCACGCCATGGTCACCAATTGGGTTGCAAAACCCCTTTCTTTCATAAATTGGTTGCCACCCTAGATCAACTAATGGGTGAAGCTTACCCTGAGCTGACACAGTGCCGTGATCGAGTGGTTAAAGTATTACAAAAGGAAGAGGAACGATTTGCTGAAACCTTAGAGTTAGGCATGGGCATTCTTGAACAATCAATTAGTGAGCTCAGTAGCAATACAATTAGTGGTCCGGTTATTTTTAAACTTTATGACACGTTCGGATTTCCAGTTGACCTAACGGCAGATGTTGCTAGAGAGCGAGGTCTAGAAATAGACCTGGCGGGTTTTGAAGCTGAAATGGAAGCTCAGAAAACGCGCGCCAGAGCATCCAGTCAGTTTGGTGTGGTCAGTAAAAAATTCAACCTTGACGGTTATATTGCCACGAAATTTTTGGGTTACGATCACAACAGTACTGCGGCCAAAGTGATTGCCATTCTGCAAAACGACACGTTGATCAATACCCTAGACAATGACGATCAATCCATTGTGGTACTGGACCAAACTCCTTTTTACGCAGAGTCAGGTGGGCAGGTGGGTGATACTGGAGCTTTGACCATAGGCGATAGCCTTTTTGAAGTCAGTGATACCCAGAAGCAAAGCGGTGTATACCTACACGTAGGGCAGCTGAGGGGTGGTCGGATCAGTGTGGGTGATTCTATACAGGCAGAAATTGATGTGGAATATCGTCAAGCGGTGAGACTGAATCATTCATCAACGCATTTAATGCATGAGGCATTGAGAAAAATTTTAGGCGAGCATGTGCAACAAAAAGGCTCGCTAGTGGATGCCGAAAAGTTACGCTTTGACTTTTCACATTATCAGCCACTTACTAAAGATGAAATTACTCAAATAGAAACGTGGGTAAATGACCAAATCCGCCTTAATGTACCGACCAGCTCTCAGTTGATGAATATGGATGAAGCCAAACAGACGGGTGCTATGGCTCTATTTGGCGAAAAGTATGGTGATATTGTCAGAGTATTGAGCATTGGTTCTGATTCAGTCGAACTATGTGGTGGCACACATGTACAAAGAACTGGTGATATAGGTTTATTTAAAATGACGCTTGAGACAGGTACTGCGTCAGGCGTTCGACGGATCGAAGCAGTAACAGGTCACGATGCAGTTCAGCGTTTTATTAATAGTGAGTCTAAAATAGACAGCGCGGCGCAAGCACTAAAATCGAATCGAGACGATCTCGTTGACAGAATTCAGCAATTACAAGCCAGCTTGCGCCTACAGGAAAAAGAACTTGCTGCGTTAAAGTCGAAGATGGCCAGTCAGGCAGGGGGAGATTTGGTTAGTCAGGCCTTAGCGGTGAAGGGTATTAAGGTGTTAACTGCAGTAATTGAAGATGCCGATTTGAAAACTCTCAGAGATACGGTCGATCAATTAAAAAACAAGCTAGTAGCAGCGGTTGTTGTACTGGCCAGTAGCCAAGACGGCAAAGTGAATATTATTGCGGGTGTCACTCAGTCGGAAACCAGTCTGATTAGAGCGGGAGATATCGCTAAATTTGTCGCCGAGCAATGTGGCGGCAAAGGTGGGGGGCGACCGGATATGGCTCAAGCCGGTGGAACTCAGCCAGAAAACTTAGAAAAAGCCTTGACGTCGGTAGCACCTTGGATAGAAAGCCAAATTTAATTGTCATTACAGGCAATAAATAAGTAGATTTCGTTATACAAATGAAGCTATTTTTTCTATACTCCTGCCTCGATTTTTTCTAGCAGAACACATGCCCTTACTGGTTCAAAAATATGGCGGTACATCAGTTGGCTCCATTGAGCGTATTGAGGCAGTCGCAGACAAGGTTATAGTCTATAAAGAACAGGGCAATGATATGGTCATTGTGCTGTCTGCCATGAGTGGTGAGACCAATCGTTTAATGGCATTAGCCAGCGAGATAACACCAAAACCAAAAGGACGCGAGCTAGACGTACTGCTCACTACAGGGGAGCAGGTAACAATTGCCTTATTGGCAATGGCGCTTGTCAAACGTGGATATCCAGCAAAGTCTTACACTGGTGGTCAGGTACGAATTGTGACTGACAGTGCGCACAATAAAGCGCGAATCAAGTCCATCGATAACGAAAACATTCGAAAAGATTTAGATGAAGGCACAATAGTCGTTGTTGCCGGATTTCAAGGCGTCGATGAAGAGTCAAATATTACTACGTTAGGGCGTGGAGGGTCAGATACAACGGGCGTTGCACTGGCCGCTGCCTTAGAGGCTGATGAGTGTCAGATTTTTACAGATGTAGATGGTGTTTATACTACGGATCCGCGAGTAGTCCCTAATGCCACTCGTTTGAACACCATTACTTTTGAAGAAATGTTAGAAATGGCAAGCCTTGGTTCAAAAGTATTGCAAATTAGAGCCGTTGAATTTGCTCAGAAATATAACGTTCCATTGCGTGTTTTATCTTCATTTAAAGCAGGCGAAGGAACCCTAATAACCTCAGAATATGAAGCAGGCGATATTATGGAACAAGCACTAATATCGGGCATTGCATTTAACCGTGACGAAGCCCAGCTGACAGTCAATGGCGTTTCCGATACACCCGGTATTGCATACAAAATATTAGGGCCTATTTCTGATGCAAATATCGAAGTAGATATGATTCTGCAAAATGTCAGTGCCGATGGTTCAACCGACTTTACATTTACCGTGCATCGAAATGATTATGATGCAGCGCTTGAATCATTAAACAAAACGGCGAAAGAACTTAATGCGCGTGTTGTTTCAGGCAATAATCGTATTGCGAAAATTTCAATTGTTGGCGTAGGAATGCGATCACATGCAGGTATTGCGAGCCGAATGTTTGAGCTGTTGGCCAAAGAAGGTATCAATATCTTGATGATATCAACGTCTGAAATTAAGGTTTCAGTCGTTGTTGATGAAAAATATTTAGAGTTAGGTGTAAGAGCATTACACGATGGTTTCGAATTAGAGTCTGAAAGCTAGCCCTTATGATATTAGTTGGGTAGAATGCTCCGAGCTCTGAATTGGTTTAGGGCAATATAATAATAATCAATGGTAGCCTGCATAGGAATTCAGGTTGAGATTGCTGTAATGTATTTATTTGGAGAAGTTATATGCTGATATTAACTCGGCGAATTGGAGAAACCTTAATGGTAGGTGACGAAGTAACCGTTACCGTTTTAGGCGTAAAAGGAAATCAGGTTAGGATCGGTGTCAACGCGCCGCGAGAAATAGCGGTTCATAGAGAAGAAATCTACGATCGTATTAAAGCGGAAGAAGGGCAAGAAGGCCCCGCTATAGATCAAGATCAGGATCAAGATCAAATAGGTAATACAATATCGAGCTAATAACTTATTAGCTCGATATTGAAGTAAAGCGGTGGTTTTATCGCCCTATCGAAAAAATTGGAGAGCTGGCCGAGTGGCTTAAGGCGCGCCCCTGCTAAGGGCGTATACGTTAATCCGTATCGAGGGTTCGAATCCCTCGCTCTCCGCCATGTATAAGCCCTAAGTATTTGATACTTCGGGCTTTTTTATTTGTATCGGTAATTTCATTTACCACTTCACCCACCACATAGTTTTATCGATGCCTTAAAAGTAACTCGATTTTAAGATCTTATTTGCTATCCGGCCCAGCACTTGGCACCGCGTACGACGGCATCGTCCGACGCGGCGGGGTAGGCCAGTAGTAATGACTGGTATCCATTCCAGTCATTAATTGTCAGCGAGTTAAAGCTCGTGGCAATTCACTACCCAGATATTTCTGGATAGCTCAGCTACTTCGCTATTAAGCTCCAGGTCTCTGGCTATGCTGTCGTAATCAATATGGTTACGGATTAAGTCAGGCAATTGATCCAATGGGTATATATCTGATACCAGTTCATAAGCATAGTCTGCGAGGCTACCTCGGTGGAGGATCACTTCATCTCTTCGTTTGATAGCTTCATCGAGATGCATGACCTCTCTGATTCAGACCATACCTGAATAACACTTAGTTATAAGGAGTTAAAGCCCTTTTAAGAAAGCCATTTTTTTGAATCGGATTTCTGATCGGTTACTATACGAGAGAGCTTTGCCCTATTATATTGTTGGTTAGCATTACGTCTCAACTTTTCTTAAATCAGTATATATCTATATCCCAATCAGCCTTTCAAAAAGACTACGCTGTTTAGGAGCTTTGACACTCTCAATTATATGTAATAGTTTCGAAAATTCTGTTGAATCTGCAAAATAGTTAGGATAAGCAGCCTTTATACCACCTACCGCTGCACTCGAAACGAGCGCGACAACTATACGTGGACTATCAATTGTCTCTTTCTCTAGCTCTATGTACTCTTTTCTGCGATTCCACTATCTTCGCTTCCATACACGCGTGAAGATACAGATCTTTCTATAGTATCAATTCGCAACAAAACATACCCCTTACCGGAAAGTTCGCTTAAATGGTCATCTATGATTTTTAGCGAATTGAAAAATGCCTCAAGTTTTTGGGCTGCATTGACTGATGTTGAAAGCTGTTTTGTAACAAAGCAATCTTCTAATAGCTCACCACGGTTACTTACTATTCGCGAGTATTCATCGAACTGCCGCTGATACTCATGCTGACTAAATATATGAACATTTACCATTAGCGCAAATTGCCTGCTTACAGCTGGAAAAAAATCTTTCCACTTTTGTTCTCCTTGGTTTGATTTCAAAGCCTGCCCCGTAAACAGATCAACTATCTCTACCGCAGTAGCCCAATAGTGTTGTATTCGAGTACGAACTTGGATTTCGATACTCCTTGGGGTAGTTTGATGATTCTACTAGCTGATACCAATAGGTGACGGCAAGGTATCGCTATTGGCTAATGATGGCTCCTGTTTGAAAATGATGGGAAATTCGTGAAAAACTGCTGGTGTTGTTGGAAATTCGGCTAATTTAAGAAGGAAATTTATGGAATGGTGGAGATGATTTTTATATTGACATCTATGTGAGATGGCTTTTATGCTACTTATACTTAACGATGGTGATCACTGGCCCTAAACGGAGAGCAGCGTGGCGTTTTTTGGAAATCCATTATGAGCTTTATATGCATTCTCTTCCGTTTACGAAGCGTTTTGATGAGTTACATTTAGCTAGCCCCGACGCAGGCCAGTATTCAGGTTTTGTTGCCAATGAACTATTGTTTAATCTGACAGAAAATTTTCCAGCACACATGTCACCAACAGCAAAAAGTTAAATGTCTTCGTTATTTGGCTGAGCAGAGACTATCGCGACAAAACACATGACACCCGATTTCCCTGTGGTGTTGTCACTATCCCCCGCGTTAGCAAAAAATGGGCATAAAAAAAGGAGGATAAATATTCTAGTGATGTTCTCTGATCTTCAATTATTCAGGTTGTTAAAGCCTAGCCTGAGTTGCTCCTTTGGAGTAAAGCAAAATGGCCTAGCGGAACACGTGTTCCTCCTCATGAAATTCGTTAGTTTGTATGGCTGGCGCTATCCAAGGAATTCGCCACAATAGCGGCACTTAACGGCTTCCTGCTTGACTAGCTCTGCACAGTGAGGACATTTTTTGACTTTGTTAGAGCTGAGGCTTGCTTTTCGACAGCGTCTACATTCTTGCCGACAACGAAGGCTAGTATCAGTCCAAATGGACCAAGCAGTCCGCCCATTAGAAACCAGCCGAACCCGCTGCGGCCTTTATTACTGCCAATGGCTGCACACACAATCCCAAACAATAGCCAAATAATTAGAAATTCCATTGCGCCCCCATTTTTTGCAAAATTACAAATGATTTTTTGACTGCCACTAATATTGCGCTAGCAGACTTTTTATTCTCAACCTGCCTACAACAGGTCATTGGTTTTATCTCATCGGCTGAACATTCGATATTCTTTGGTTAGTCAATATAATTTTCGGTTAAAGGGTACAACTTACTAATAAGCTTATAACGTCATATTCTTGGCTAGCTAGTGTTTTATCCGTATATTCACCGGCTGCAGTTCATGTCATTGCAATCGTTACCGGAGTTTTACCTTATCAATCAGCAATTACGTACATTCTTTCTGGTCGGACTGCTGGCTACCTTTAATGTCTCTGCGGGATGCGTTGAAGGTGATTGCGTCAGTGGCAAAGGGAATTACACATTTCCCAACGGTGATGTTTACGAAGGTGACTTCCTCAAAAGTTTTGCTGAGAGAGAGATACGCATTGCTAAAGAGGAAAAAGCACGCAAAAAATTTGACAAGATTTTTGCCGCTTGTGTGTTAGACAAAAGTTCTAATGTAGACCTACAAGTGCGCGATACAAAAGAGGTTGAGAAAAAGAGTTGTAAATCCATTGCGGAAGACCCTTCATTGTTTGAAATATGGAAGTACGATTAATTAAGTTCGAGAACAAGCCCAAAGCTTATCCCGGGAATATGTCTCTAAGAATTACAAAGCTTGCTACTCAGCAATAGCGAATAAAGTATCTAATATTCATCCTCGTTTTCGCACCAACATTATTACATGCTGATGACCTCAATGGCTTCTGTAAGGTCGTTAAGATTACGGACGGTGATACTGTTCATGTACTCAATCAATTCAAACCGCAACAATAACTAGATTAGGTGGCATCGATGAGTGACCTAGCAAATCAGCAACATCACGCACCGAAACTTCATTCATCATCAACAAAGAAGCAAAGGTATATCTGAAGCCATGTGGAGTTATCCCATGAAACCTTTCGTACGATGGACTCCCTTTAACTGTATCAGCTAAACGCCTTTTAACGGCATGGCTCCAGTCGGGGTAAACTTAGCTCTTGTTCCCCCCCCCTCTGATTGTCAGCCAACTCCATGTGGTGTAAGAGGCTCAGCACAGTCTGACAAGTGGTTAGGAAGCGACGGATGATTGAGCCAGACCAACCCATCGCATACATCGGCTCAGTGATTGGATTGTAGATGAACTGCCGACTGATCTCGTTGAGCTTGATTTCTTGAAAGACAGCATTATCATCCGAAGTGGTAAGCGTCTGTCCACCTGCAAATATTAAAAATTGTGCTATTGCTATGAAAATTGACGGATGAGTTGAACCCTAATTACACGTAAAAAAACTGAAACAGGGGCTTTAAATATGGTGCCAGTACCAATCGACGAACTCAAGATCAACTGATTATAAGTTAGTTTCTCTAACCATAATTGACACCATATGAGTCCTCAAGTGACTGATTTTTATCATTTGAGTCGAATCCAAAAGCAACGGTCTTGATTGTAATTTAAATGAATAGTTATTGAATATAGGTTGAGTTTGACACGAATCAGTTACAGCTAAAAAGTCGAATATGGCAAGCGGGATAGATATAGGTGACTAGCCTCTTATGGAGAGGCCTCAAAGATAGAAAATAAGAAATTAATTGAAATTAAACAACTATAATTTACAACATCTAATTATTAATCAACGAACGATGATCATGTTTAAGGCTCTCCTGCTATCTACCCTACTATTGTGTACGCTACCGGCTCTCGCTGATTTCGCAAAGGGATGGGATGCTTATCAAAACAAAGACTATGCAACGGCCTTCAAAGAGTTGAAACCACTGGCTGAACAGGGATTTGCCCCTGCTCAGTACCATCTGGGTAGGATGTACGAGAATGGATATGGGGTAACTAAAGACTACCAGACTGCCATCGAGTACTTCACCCAAGCGGTTGAACAGGGAGATGTCCTAGCTCAGACGCATCTGGGTTCAATGTACGAGAATGGATACGGTGTCACTAAAGACTTAAAGACTGCCATCCAGTACTACACACTCGCTGCAGAGCAGGGATATGTCGACGCTCAGACCATTCTGGGTAGGATGTACGAGTATGGAGAAGGTGTCACTCAAAACTATAAGACTGCCATCCATTACTACACCCTCGCGGCTGATCAGGGATTTGCCCTGGCTCAGTACAATCTGGGTAGGATGTACGAGTATGGGGATGGTGTCACTCAAGACTTTAAGTCTGCTATCCAGTACTACAGTCTCGCGGCTGATCAGGGTTATGCCTACGGTCAGTACCGTCTGGGTAGGATGTACGAGTATGGAAAAGGTGTCGTTCAAGACTTCACTCGCGCTCACATGTGGTTCAACATTGCGGCCTCACAGGGGATTGAATACGGCAAGAAGAATCGCGATAAAGCGGCAAAACTAATGACTATCTCGCAGATTGCCGAGGCTCAGACGTTAGCTCGTGAATGCTTGGCTAAGGACTATAAGGGTTGTTAGGTTGGAATAACGAATGAAGTACCTATTATCCATTCTTGTTGTCGCTCGAACAATTTCAAGCTAATTACCTCAATGGCCCAGCAAGGTCATTAAGATCACGGATGACGGAACGGTTCATCTACTCGATCAAATACAGACTAAATACAAAATCAGATTAGGCAGAATTGATGTACCTGTCATTCGGCCTCGGGAGAACAGAAGAGAGCAATAGAGCGGCCCTGTTATAATGATAAAAATACACCTGTTAAGGCTCTAAAGAAATGAATGTGTATTATCCTGAATCATTGCCCAGAACCGATTTTCGATAAAGCTAAGTCATTGCAGGCAAAGCTTCGACACTGAAGTTAGGCCTATCACGTTTCACATTGGCATCTGAATTATGAGCAGCAGAAAAAGACCCCTTCCGAAAAAAAGTCCGCAATTCTGGATTGCTATGTAAAACGTTGGCATTGATGGACTGCCGCAAAGTTGCAGAGGTTCAACGCGGGCGTCTTCGAGCGAGTCGGATACCCACAACGTTTAATACAAATATTGCGATCATAATGGGTACCGGAATATGAAACCTCCGGGCCCCTATGATAATAACTAGAGAAGGAAAGAGCACCTTGACCTGGCACGCTTGGACGACTTCAATCCTGCCTGCGAAACAGAAATCCTATTAAGTCTGTGATCTTGTAAATTCCCAAAATAAGGTCAGTCAGAAATAGAGTGAAACGATACATGCACTGTTGTTACCGAAGTGCAGTAAACCGTGATGGTTCAATTTTTTTCATTGGTTGAGACCACAGTACCGGCGTTTCATTCGCTCAGTTAGCAAAGCCTAAATC
>CAJXUC010000015.1 GCA_913061315.1 uncultured Gammaproteobacteria bacterium
AGTCGTCGGCAGCGTCAGATGTGTATAAGAGACAGTCACTGGATTTATTAATGACAAATACAAAACGATATTTTGATTATCAAATCAATTGATTGTTAGGTCTGACACCCAAACCAACACTGTCAATCCTTGAACTCAGTCATTTAGCTCGGATAGTCATCACCATCCCCAGTCATAAAAGCTTCTTGTAAAATAATTGATTTGCAGGCATATTAAAGGTGGCCCTAATATAAAAAACATACCCAAATGTCTACTTGATGAAATTATTCACTTTTTTCAAAAGCCAAATGAACCAGACTCAATTACGAAATACACTCACCACAATTTCTCTCATTATTGTCTACCAAGCCCTGTGGTATGCCGCCTCAATATTTGAATATAAGCCCGGTGTCAGCTTATGGTATGCACCCGCAGGTTTAACCGTGGCTATTTTAATACTTTGGAAGAAAGATGGTTTTTTAAAAGCATGGCTTTGCGTCGCTTGTGTTTCTGTTATTACTCAGTTTGGTGACCATAGTATGGTCACCCTATTATTAATATCAATCTCAGCTGCATTAGCACATACAGTGCCTTATTGGTTATCTATCAATCTATTCCGAAAAGTGAAAACTATCTTACAGAATAAACCTGAAGGTCCGCTTATATTACCCATAGCGTTTTGTGCGCTTCTACTATTAGGATCATTTTGGGCAGCATTGCTGGGGCTCTTAAGCGAAGTCACTTTAGCCGGTATGAGTCTAACTATCGCTCAAAATATATGGCTAGGCTGGTGGATTGGCGACTATGTCGGTGTTGTTGTGCTCAGCCCCTTTTTTATATTCCTGGGTTGTCAATACATTCATAAATTTATTGTTCCAGAAGACATCTTTTTACTCCATTATTCACAGTCTAAAAGCTGCCTACCAAAGGGGAAAGGACAAACCATTGCTTGGCTTTTTATCATTTTTTCTCCCGCGGTAATAGCCATTGCTAGAGCACAATTAGATGCAAGAATACCAGAGATAATCGCTTATATTATATTGCTATTACCTATTGCCATGTTGTCAACAAGAGCAACTTGGGGGATCTTAGTATCAGCGGTTGCTATCTCATCAATTTCAATTGTTTTTACAGTGACCTATTTTGGCATAATTGGTCAAGCTATTGCCTATCAAGCAACGTTAATTGCGACGGCTGTTACTTCGATATATTTTTATGACCTAGTTCAAAACTTCGAATTAAAAGCTCAAAAACTATTAGAAACAGAACGATCACTGAGTACCGCTAGCAGATTACTGACCTTAAATGAAATTGGCGCCAACATAGCGCATGAGCTCCGTACCCCTTTACAGACGGCACTCAGTTCATCTCAACGCGTACGCAGACGACTCGATAAACTTGACGACGACTGGTCAATTGAGCTGGATGAATTGAATAATACTAAAGATGCAATTGATCAGATCAGTAATACAATTGAATCTGTTAGGGACCTAATCAAAATACCCAACCCAAAAGAGCTTGTTTGTTCGGTTAATGACACGCTAATGATTGTTTACAATCTGATCAAGTCAACAGCCAACCAGCAGGCGGTAAAAATAGACATACCCCGTGTGAAAGCACAGTATTTGGCTCGTATGGACTCTAGTGAATTAATTCAGATCTTGATGAATTTACTGACGAATGGCATTAGAAGTGTAGCTAAATCATCGGTAAAGGAAGTCACGATTTCGTTCAATCAAGTGGATGATACGACCATGTTCCTTGAGATTACTGATAGCGGTAAAGGCATAGCTAGATCTAATATGAATAATCTATTCAAGCTGGGATATCCTCGATCCAATGAGGGCTTAGGTCTCGGCCTTTGGGTTAGCAAATCAATTGCACAAAGACGTAACGGTAATTTAGAGTACATCCACAATGATGATAACTGGTGTTTTAGACTGACGCTTAATCGCATAGAGTGTCAAAAATGACAGCAGGCTTGGTATATACTGTTGATGATGATAAAGCCTTAAGGCGGGCACTGGCAGGACTGTTATCTGACGCCAACTTTGAAATTATAGAATGTGAAAGTGCCGAAGCTTTTTTGCAAACTAAAACTCGTTACGAACCCTCCTGCGTTTTGCTTGATGTTAAAATGGGGGGTATATCGGGCTTTGACCTGCAAGCGCAACTGTCCAAACGTGAATTTTCGCCCCCCATCATATTTTTAACCGGCAGTGCGAGCTTACCACAAGCCGTTAATGCCATGCGCTCTGGTGCTAGTCACTTTCTGACTAAACCCGTCAACGATCAGATACTAATCGACACAATCTCTGAGGCAATAGAGCAGTCTAATGACAATGCCTTATTCTTTAGCTTTTTACAAAAACTCACATCAACAGAACAAACAATAGCCAAGCTCGTTCGGCAGGGTTTACTCACCAAACAGATTGCTACACAGCTGAGTTTAAGTCTTAGAACAGTTGAATGGCACAGAAAAAATATTAGAGCAAAGGGTGGCTTACCGCAATAAGGCCTGTTGACCCTAACACGCCCTTTATTGCAATCAGCTCAGGTCTTTCTGTGCCCTGTCAATGAGTCAGGTCTTATCACGATGGACAAAGCCAGTGACATAAATTGACCCAAGTCAAGCAGTCCTTTAGATTGGATCGGTAGGTGGGCTGACAAACCTGAATAGTCTTTGCAAGGTAAAGTAACTTTTTAAAAAGCCAAAAATAGCGCCCAAAGGCGCTATTTTTTACCCCCAAAAACTCGAGTCAGTTTTCTATAGCCAGTTAAAAAAACCGGATCTTGTATATGAAAACTATTCAAAATCCATCTACCCAATAGTTGAAACTGTAATATCTATTTGCTCCTAAACTACAATGCCATCGCCTTGGGTGTCAAATCCAATTTGCAGATTGGTGACCGTATCGATCAAGTCGACATTTAGGCATGAAACTGCGGCTTAACATGCCCATAGCAATACTCAAAAGAGAAAAATAATCTTACTCACCATCAGCAGCTGCGTAAATACTTGAAGGGTGCAAGTAGCTTGAGTAAGTCCCTTAATGGCTTGGTTGACACTTTTACAATAAAAATCCTTATTAAATGATTATAGAAAGTGTCAGACAAAGCTCTTATCTGTTTGAATTAAGGAACAGATTACATTCGCATCTTTAATTGACATAACGCCTACCGAGCCTAAACCCAATCAACAGCAACCAAACACTGATGAATGGTAAGGGGTTGAATGCACCACTACCACCAGAAGACGCAGGAGTAGCATCGGCAGCGTTGGCAGCGGTAACTGAAGCCGCATCAGCGACAATATCGTCAAAACGAGCATGAGCCTTACCTGCAGCCATTCCTACACGGGTAAAAATATATGACTCAACTTCACCTGATGGAGCGTAGAGATTCCCTGTTGGTACATACGCACTGCCTTCTTCTTCAGTTACATAGGTTGCTAAATCAACAGTATGAACAAGAGTACCGTCCATTTTATAGGTCACAACCGTACCATCTTGCTCAATGAGTAATACATACGCTTGATCCAAGTTAATTTCTTTAATAGTTTCAAAGAAAATATCAGAACTTTTATCACCCGCCGCATCTTCGCTTCTCGCAGCACTAACCGTGGCCCGATTTACACCCTCTTTACGCTCAATAACAAAATAAGTCTCAATTGCCCCCTCGTAACCGTTCATCACATCACCATTTGCCGCATTATAAGTGTCATTTGAAAGGTGATGACCTAGAAGAGCTTGTATACGGGTTGTCGCATTTTGTGTACTAGAACTTAGTAACGTCACTGTTGCGCCAAAACTTGTCATTCTTTTTTGACGCGGAATTAGATTTACACTTTTAATTTCACTGACCTGATTGTGAACTTTCATTTCAAGATTTTGGTTAACTATCGTTGTAGAGTATTGATCAAAGTTCCAAATGGCCTGCGATAGGTTAGCGTCAGCAAAGTCATCAAGCAGGCCTGCTTCCGACGTTAAATTGTCCATATGTCCGCTAATTGTTGCCAAAGTTTTGTCATCAGCCACCACGTCCCCTAGGTCATTTGGTGTTGAATTAACACCACCAAATTTTAAAACTGTTCCGACGTTTCTCATTGATCGAGAAGTCGCCCCTAATCGATTTGGCCCATCAACAGGAATCGCTTCACCGTTATTAAAATTAAAGGTGAATGTTTTAGTTCCATCGTAGAAAATTGAAACCGGGTAGGTTGTATCAAGCGTGACGTCACCTAATTTACCAGTAACAACTGTCGATTTGGTAAAGTCAGTTGTCGTAGATGTGTAAATTTCGTACCAGGCTTCAGGACCATTGCCCCTGTCACCGATAGCCAACCGCACAAAAACATCACCCAAAGCAGAGGTTGGTGCCGCATTATTGGCGTTGTAAAAAGTTCCACCTATGCTAAATAAAGCCTGTTGAGTACTGGAATTCCCCAATGAAACTTTGGTCAGGGTTAAGTCAGCCTGAATCAGATTAATGTCACCATTTTTGAGAACTCCGAAATTACCTCTAGCATTTTCTTTGTTCGCTTTTGCTTTTTGCGAAAAATTCAGTCTTTGGTTCGTGTCATCGATTAATATACTTTCCTCTGCACTCTTATATTTACTCAAACTAATGCCTTGAGAAAAATCTTCAAGAACCGCAGTTGTGGCAAAAACAGTGCTCGTGAACATAAGTCCGCTCAGGCACATCAATTTTAATAATTTAATTTTCATTACGTGACCATTTAAATTTTGATGAATAGATTTTAAGTGTTCATTCAATAACTGGTGGGTGGTAATAAAAAAAACCCGTCATTGACTAAACACGACCAAACTAATGCTCAATTAGATCATATAAGTTAAATTTAAAAACCCGTATTGATTACGGGGGTTCGTGAGGAAATTCAGTACGGGCTCTCACGACTGCTTTTCGAGCGTTCAAAGTCTTGGCAGAACTAGGCACTCTGTTCAGTTTAGCGTTTATGCACAACAATGGTGAAGGAACGGCTAAAGATTATAACGCGTTAGTAATAAACCTAGACAGACAGGGGGTGCCATTTAAAATTCTCAGGTCACTTAGAATAAATGCATTTGCCGTTTACGAATTACGAATTACGAATTACGAATTACGAATCACCCTGACCTGCTCCATTAAATTAAACTTAACTTGAAGATTAAGTGTGGGCGCCAGATAGGTTATAGCAACATTTTCAGGATCGGCTATTCGTTGTAACAGTCCTGTAGTATTTGGTTAATACATAATCCAACAGTAGCTTTAAATCTTTTGTTGCCTTTATGTGAAATTTAACTGCCCGATGTATTATCTTAATTATTAGTCATTCAAATGTTGCTAAAAAACCTATCGTTAGTCAAAAAGTGCCATAGGGCTTCCAACGTCAACAACCCCAATGGAACCGTGTGCTTTGTAGCCGAGTAGTTCCTGAATGCGCATGGGCATCGAGCGAACCTTGTCGATGGGCACAGTCAAAAAGGTATTTTCTTCAGTACGAAGCCAACCAACGACGTAACCGACAAACATTCCGCGTCGACTTTCATCGGTCGTTTGGTTTGCACCCCCACCGTGAAGAGCAGAACCTAAATAAAATAAGGCTGAACCGGCTTTCATTTCGGCGCGGGCTATTTCTTCCGGCTTGGCTTTCCGGTTCTTTCGCCATTTATGACTTCCTGGCACCACCTGAGTAGCACCATTTGCCGTAGTAAAATCATTGAGGGCAAACATAGCCTCAATTTCTAACTGTGGTTTTGGTGAAGGTACTTCGATCCAAGCGTCCTCATCTCGATGGAGTTCTTGTGAGCTTTCCCCCGGGCCAATTTGTATTAACTGCCCAGTATTGAAAAGGTAGTCACGACAATTTGGCAGCAAAAAATGATCGGCTGTTTCACACAATTGCGCTAGTAACATGACATCAAGAAAGGTGCTTGATTTCGCCGGTAAGCCATCAATACGAATGGTCGAAAGGCCATAGAAATCAATCATTTCTTCTTCTGTTGGGTTGCGCAGACCTGGATTGACTTTTGAAACTGACTGATCGACCTCTAAATTGAGGCTAACTAACTGCTCAGATTTAAGAATATCCTCCACAATAACAGCGCCATCCCTCTCCAAGATCTGGCAAAGAAGTTTAGATGATGCGGTGCTTTTTATATGTTCAATTCTTGGTGCCATGCAAACCCCATAAAAATAAATGCGCGAGCATAATAAAAGCTAAGTCCATTATTAGCTACTGCTTATTTAGTACGACATTTACAATGGTAACCGGCCGTTGAGAACAACCTTTTTAACAACACAGCAACATTCAGCTGTTTATCTTAAAGTGGCAATGGCATCAGTTTCATACATTAATATTAATGCCAGTAATGGGATGATGATCGGTCTATGAGGGATTAAAAAAACGCTCAGAAAAAGATTGGTTAAATGGCTATTCGAGGTGCGCTAATTAACTTGCGTCTAATTGAAAAACTTGGTGCAAGACTATATAGATCACCATTGAGTCCAACCAGTTGATATTTGATTCCGGTTGCTTTTCCAATTTGTGAGCACGCTAATAAGTGTTTGGGTTCACCATGAACAGGAACGATACACTTCGGCTTTACCCAATTAAATAGTTGGGTCAAATCGCCTTCATTGGGATGACCCGAAGCATGAATGGTCTGTTCACAACTGGCTGATTCAACAACAGTTATTTCGCGTTCTTTCAACAGGTCAGTTAATCGTTTGACCGACTTTTCGTTACCGGGGATCACAATACTACTAAAAATAACGAGATCTTTTGCATCTAGGTCACAGTCTCTATGGGTATTTAATGCAAGCTTATAAAGGCCTGCTCGTGGCTCTCCTTGACTACCAGTTGCCACTATCAGGACTTCATGCTTTGGTAAATAGCCAATGTGTCGAAACGGAGTTATTTTTAACTCTTCTGGCCAAAAGCCTGTTCTTTTGGCAATGCTCACCATATTTTCAAGCGCTGGACCCAGTAAGCACAGATATCTATTACTGGCCTTCGCTATCTTTGCGAGGGTAATCAAACGCCCTATGTTGCTGGCGAAACAAGTCACTACGACCCTGCCTTTTGCTTTGCTAATGAGTGTACCTAGGCCTTGTTCGCAATCTTTTTCAGACAATGAATGACCCGCGCGGTTAGCATTAGTTGAGTCACACATCATGGCCGTAATATTTTTACTGGCCAGTTGCTTAAACAGTTTTTTGTTGAAGCCCTTCCCTACCACAGGATTAGCATCAATTTTCCAATCACCAGTGTGTAATACGCAAGCAACAGGGGTACTTATCAGGATGGCATTCGCATCAGGGATAGAATGTGTTGTTGGTATCCACTCTATTGTAAATGGACCAATGTCAATAATACTGCCTGTTTCGACTATTCGGATGGGTAATTCAACCGGAATTTCACCTCGGTGGGCTTTACGCCTCAATACCTCAGCCGTAAATGCGGTGGTATATATAGGGCATTGCAATTGCTCCCATTGACTAACCACTGCCCCAAGGTGATCTTCATGGGCATGCGTTAACACAATACCGCACAACCTATCACGTCGGTTGGCTATAAACGAAATATCGGCAGTCACCATGTTATGCCTAGTTACGGCAGGGGCTTCGTCTTGGTCTCGATCAAGCGGTACATTAAAAGTTACCCCACAATCAATCATCAGCCACTGGTTGTTATGCCCATAAAGGTTGACATTCATGCCGATTTCGCCGGTTCCACCTAAAGGCAAAAACCAGAGGTCTTTTTCTGTTGGGTTATGGTTCAAAGTGACTGCTCAAAATAAGATTATTGAATTATAGGTGATTGCAATGTAAAGGTGTGCTTAAAAAATTTAATTAATTAATTACGCCTAGCTTGGATTTCTGCGTTGGACTCTTAGTGCTTCAGCTTAGGGCTGATTATCCTTAATTTGTTGGGCCCAGTTGCCTATCCTTGTTCAACCTTCATCATTTGTCGGTTTATTAATTAACTCGGCCTGATCTTTATTGCGTTGTCCTGATCACGGTGAATTGTCAAAAAACAATTAATCGTAAAATTCACACTATTGCGAACGATTCTCATTGACATCCCATTAGCTTCCGTATTTAATGCGAATGATTCTTAGTAATCATATAAACCAGGTTAAACCCGTCGCGTCAAAATATTCAAATCTAAGATGAATACGATTAAAAATGCACTATTAACGAATTAAATTAAATATCTAACCGAGTTCCAAATGTATTGAGATTCGCCCAACTTGCCTCCACTCCGCGGGGGAGTCTCAATACTTCCAAATTTTGAAATAGTTCTCATTGGAGATAATGATGTGTATTCCAGATAATATCAGCAACCTGAGCGTTTCAAAGAAACTATCAATTTGGCAGGTACCCAGCCACCAGCTTTGCACATTAATAGGCATGTGTATCGATGTGCCTTATATACGTAAACTTCGAAAACGGTTTCCAACAATAACTGCAGATATTCAAGGGGACACCGACTATGAACTGCATGCATTTTGTGTGAACGCATGTTTAGACAAAAACCTATTGTCAATGCGTCTCAATAAACATCTAAATCGTTCTTACCAAACTTTTGTGATTGCATTAAGACAACACAAAACAGATCAGGCCATTGAATCATTTTGGCGCTCAACCGATTTAACTGATGAGCGTCAAATTGCAGGATTTTGCTGGGCAATACTGACCAGCCAATATGTAAGCACAGAGATCAAAAATAAGTTATACGGAGAAATACACATGTTATCGCATGCCACGGGGCAAGTGCTTCGTATTGAGCAAAAAAAACTAGCCATAGAAAATGAACGCTTGTTAGTAGAACAACCCAAACAAGCACGAGCTCTTTTGAGGCATCAAACGCGCTATGAAAATCAACAAGAAATTAACAAATCACTCGAAAATCAAATCATCACTTTGAAGCAAAAACTATCCGAAAAAGATAATACCCCCATTAATTCTTCAGACAGAAAATTAAATGAACTTCTTAAAAACTATGAAAAGACCATCTGGTCTCAACATGCTCAAATCGTACAATTACAAATTAAACTCGAGCATCAGGAAGAAGAATATAAAGCGCTAAAAGCCAACCATGCTAACAGCCCAAAACTAGTGAATGAAACCGATGATAGCAGCACGAGCGTCATTCCTTTCAGCTCTGATCTGTGTGGAAAAAGTATTCTGTACGTCGGTGGTTTTTCGCGTCATAAGGATCGTTTTAAACAATTAATCGAATCGATTAATGGTCAATTCCTTTACCACGATGGTGGTATGGAGCAGTCAACGCATCTGTTAAACATGATGGTTAAAAAAGCTGACGCCGTTTTCTGCCCGATCGACTGCATCAGCCATGGCGCAGTGGGACGTATCAAATCGTTGACTAAAACAGAATGTAAAGATTGCATCTTTCTGCGGAGCCCTAGCCTTACCTCTTTTAAAAAAGAAGTTATGCAATATGCTTCTTAAGTTCGATTACTCAGAATTAAACAATGTTAAGCCGCCAATGGTAAAGATACAGAAAAATTATTTCATTTTACCATCGACACCTATCGATGCTATTGATGTCAACACTGTCTTATCTTTGGGTTAGCTTTTATTAATTTCACTATTTATGACTATCGTTTATTAGCTTTTTTGTAAAAAAGATCAACATTCTCTGCCGACTTTAATTCATTCTTTTCCCTCCGTTTCATCAACATTTCACACAGCAACGTCCTAGGAAGCACTCTCCAACGGTAACGATCCCAACTAGCCAAATGAGACATAGGTTTCTCCATCATCTCATTAACAGGCTCTGGCTTACATCACATCAAGGTACTGACACTTGAACTCAGATAACCACCGCCTAAAATAAAGGGGACCAGGAGTACATTGAAATGATTTTAATATGTCAGTAATTATCTATTCTTAATCAGGTATTCTAAGGTGAATATTATCGGTATTCCCTATATATTACCGACTCTATTCAATCTATTTCTGCTGAGGTATGAAATGACTTTTTCATTCGACCAGTTCGTCATCGAGGCCAGAGCGGCTGTAGTCACCGAAAAACCAACTCAAGCAATACGCCTGCTAATACAAAAAGCGCTGGAAATAAAGGAGACCCTCGTCACCAAAAACCCTCTCGAAAAAAATGCTGATGAAATAATGCTATTTGAAGACGATACTGTTTCAGTCTGGATCTGCCGATTTGATCCTTACAATGTTGTTCCACCACATGAGCATAAAATGAATGCTTTTATTGGCGTTTTCCAAGGTAAAGAGAAACACCATTTTTTTAAAAACGACGCCAACGGTCTCCAGTATAAGTCCACTCAAATCATTGAAGCTGGACAGATGACTTCTATTGGTACAGATGGTCTTCATGCGGTAGTCGCAGAAGGTCAGGAAGATTGTTACTCGCTCCACATCTATACGGGGCCTCTGTCAAAGGTTAAACGTTCATTGTTTGATTGGGATACGGGGCAAGCATTAGAATTTACCGATATGAATTTTCAACGATTAAAAAGATCACCTAATGAATTAGAACTCAGCTAGCAAACTGTGAAGTTAAGGGGTCAGTCATACTGTTGAAACGTTCTGAAATAATCAAAAAACTGGAAGAAAATTTGATACCCTGCGCCCAAATGGAATCGATTCGGCAACCTCCAAGGATTTTTTTTGATAATGGTTGAGTCTATACGATCCACCAGACAGGTTATATGAGCGGTAGTATAAATTTCGGCATCAGAAATAGAGATTGCTCTTAGATTATGATTAAATTCGACTTCATACATTGCGATTTAAAAGGAACACTGATTGGCATAACTATGCTGCCGCCTTTGCCCGTTAACGTTACAAAAACACCCATGTTGGCTTAACACCAATCTTGTTAAAAAACACGTCGAGCCCATCCACGTCTATCTCAAGCGTAAGATCATTGACCAACGGGTGAACATAAAGTTTTCGACAGTTTTTCAGGCCTGAGTCGATAAAAAGCTCAACGCCATTCTTAACACCCGTGATCATCGATAGCGACGAAACAGCTCCTGGACGAATACCCAAATTTTCTAATAGGCGATCGGCAGAGCCAAAAGATAAGCGTCCAGTTCCTAATCGATCAGACAAAGCTTTGAGGTTAATTCGTCTGTCTTGTTTTCACCACCAGCAGAATATGTCGCTTTTTTTTATCGCGCAAATACAGATTTTTAATATGCCCCCCACCCTGACTAGAAGACAAGAATTGTGATTCGACTTTCTTTGCATCGTCTACCGTTTTCAGGGCAACGTGATCGAAGCGCTGATATTGAATACCCCACTGCTCCAATCGCACCATAATCTCGTCAGATGAAACAGGTAAACTGTCCTGATTTTTTGAGGTGGCGTCTAGAGTGTTGTCCATATGTCGCCTTCTATAATGCTCTGTTGATCAAAATGCCATGCTTCAATTAATGGAAACTTTATTGTTAGAAACAAAGCATAGCGCCAACTGTAAAAACTAAAGTGATCATTGGGTTGCAGTTTACCTAAATTCTATACCTAATGAGAGGCGTCACAATTCAAGATCAAACCTTTGGGATTTCACTGGTGAAAGCTGAAAATTAAAATGATTGCCGATTTCATTCATAGTGTAACCTCAACCATAGATCGGTCACAATTAAATCAAAATCCTGACCTACATCAGAGTGACTTAAGTGATCCGTCACCGTATTGAGTAGGCAGGCAATATCCATTGCCTGATTGGTTACATCAAAGAGCTTAAACATGTTACAAGAGATAAAGCAGCCTATTTCTCAGGCTGAATTACGGACCCGAGTGTTTAGGGGAGAGATACTACATTTCACCCAAATACCGGCAATAAATGAATTTTGTGCCATTGCCCGCCAAATTTGTAAATTGACGCTGGAAAACACAGATCCGGTCAACTCTCATCGGGCTGGAAGTTACGATCATTGGTTAAAGGCCATTTATCAGTATCAACTAGCTGCACAGAAAGAAGCACAGTGCAAAAAAGCATTCTCGGAAGCATTGCAAAACATTGGTTTAAAGCTTGATGAAACTTTTTGCGATCGATTTGTTTTTCGGGTGGTGCCACCCCAAACCGAAAAATCTGAGGGTGCAAATAGCTGGCTTGAAACCCACCGAGATACTTGGGGTGCAGGAGTTTATCAACAAATAAACTGGTGGGGCCCAGTGTATTCTTATTCGGCAGGCAATGGCATAGAGTTTTATCCCGATCACTTTAAACAACCCATAGCCAATACCTCTGCCGAATGGCGATATGAGCAATTTGCAAGTGCACGCCAAGTCCAATCAGCCGAGTTAAAGCCAAAATTTAAACCCATACCATCCGTACTAGAAAAACCAAAGGGCCCTATTTTTAAACCCACGATTAAGCCCGGTGAGTTATTGTGTTTTTCTGCGGCTCATTTACATGGCTCTAGCACAAACGTGACCAATCTTACTCGATTTAGCTATGAAACAAGGACCGTGAATTGCCAGGATATTCAGTCGGGTGAAAAAGCGCCCAATGTCGATAACAGCTCAAATGCACAATTGCTTAAATTATTTAAAAATCTATCAGACAACAGTCCTTTGACTAAAACCCATTTTGACTGAATAAAATAACAAGATTAAAGCAATGGTAACAATGAACGCAGTGGACTAAAAATAGAGGGTTAGTGATCCGTTGAATCATTACAATGAACAACCTTACCTCTTAGGCCTGCATGCGGTATTGAATTAGCTATTCCATTTTGAATAAACGAACTGTTTGGAACCACCGTTAAAAACTAAGCAAAAAACCGACAAATTTTCCAATAGGTAATAAGACCATCGCTATGCTCTGCATAAAACATGACCGTTGAAGGCCCTTTCCCTTCTTCAGCAGCACTGTGGGTTCCGACCATATAACTCTCTGTTTCTCGAATGATATGAAAATCACCAATACGAATAATACCTGCAGTAGCCCATTCTCACGTTTCTGATTTTTCTTGTGAATGACCATTTGATTCTACAAAATTAAAACTATCAGATAAAATTGCGCCCAAATAATTGAAATCTTGTGTTTCAAGTGTTTTATCCCAAGCCTCTAAGGCTTGTTTAGCGGTTAGGGTCATAATGGTTCTCTATCTGGTTAAAATAAAAAATGGCCTATCGTAGTATTAGACTAAAAATTAAGAGTCGTCAGTAAGGTTTGGACGATTCGAATATTTTTAGCCTATCCATAATTATTAAAAAAAGAAATAACACCACTTATACTTTTAAATTAAATTCATAAGATTAAGCATACCAATGACTATCCTCTTTATACTCTAAATCAGACCATTAAATGCCTCAATATTAGTCTCAGACTCCGGGTTATGGGTAATTTAGCACCAATTCTTCAAGAACCCTAGCAGGCACTATACGTTCCATTTTTAACAAATTGAAGCTCTTTTGAACGCTATAAATCCAAATATTTTAACCGGACAAAATATAAAATAGTTTGTAGGTTCTGATTTTTTTCAAAGTAGTGACACATTTAAATCAGGTTCGATAAAAAAAAGGGGGCGGTGCCCCATAAAAAAATTCCAGTGGTTCACTGCCCGCATCAATAACATGTACTAACGACCAATTTTATTGACCCATCGCACGACCAACACGTCGTGGATCAGCACCACCCTGCAAGCCTTCGCTATTGATTGTAATGCCGTGCAACCCCGAGTTTAAATCTCGAACACTAATTTTATGACCCAACGCTTGAAGTGCATCTTTTAGCTTTGCTGCATCCGTATTTTTTTCCAGATCCGTTCCACCATTGCGATTAATAAAATGTGGCAAGCTGATTGCCTTTTGAATATCCATATTCCATTCAAGTACGCCTAACATTGTTTTTGCGACATAGTTAATGATACGGCTACCCCCCGGTGAACCGATCACCATTGATAGATTGTCGTTTTCATCAAAGACCATAAAAGGCGACATGGAACTTCTAGGCCGTTTCCCTGGCTGCACACGATTAGCGATTAACCGGCCATCTTTTGCTTCGCTGAATGAAAAATCAGTGAGCTGGTTGTTGAGCAAAAATCCATGCACCATCACGGTGGAGCCGAAGGCCATTTCAATACTGGATGTCATTGAGAAGCCATTACCCATCTTGTCGACAATACTAAAATGTGTTGTGCTGGGTTGCTCAGGGGACTTTGACACCAACCAATTGGCATCTGCGTTGGGTGGAATACCGGGAGACGCCTTTCCCATATCTTGGACGCCTATAAGTTTAGCGCGATCGCTTAAATAATCAGCATCGATCAAGCCCTCAACCGGAACAGCCACAAAGTCAGCATCAGCCATATATTTGTCTCGATCAGCATAGGCCAATTTCCCTGCTTGAGTAAAAAGATGAACCGCTTCTGCAGACAAAGGTTGGTACTGATTTAAATTTTTACCTTCAAGCAGCTTCAAAATTTGAATAACCGTCATACCACCCGATGTGGGCGGACCCATGCCACAAATTTTGAAAGCTTTGTATGGCGCGCAAACAGGAGGTCGTTCAATGGCTTCATAAGCTAACATATCATCAATGGTAATCAGTCCTGGGTTATCTGCTGCAGTGTTACGCGCTGCATTAACAATATCCAACGCAATTTGACCTTTATAAAAACCACTCGAGCCAAGCAACGCAATTCTTCTGAATGTCATCGCAAGCGCTGGGTTTCGCTTGATTACACCAGCCTGCAATGGTTTGCCATCAGGGAAAAAATAATTCCAGCTAGCTTCATAGCGCCCTAGTGCCGGGTTTGTTCCTCTGGCAATAGACGCCCCTAGTTTTGGAGAGATCTCAAAACCGTCTTCAGAAAGCTTGATTGCATCTTCAAACAATTCAGCCCAAGGAAGCTTACCGTGTTGTTGATGGACTTTTTCCATCATAGCGACAACCCCCGGAACACCGACAGCTCGGCCACCCGCCAGAGCGTTCCACCAGTTCATATTAGCTCCGTCCTGCTGGAAAAGTTTACCATCGGCCGCCATAGGGGCTTTTTCTCGTCCATCAAAACTTTGCAACGATTTGTTTGCCTTGTCCCAATAGAGAGCAAATGCACCGCCACCAATCCCGCTCGACTCAGGCTCAACCAAAGTCAGAACCATTTGAACAGCAATGGCAGCATCAATCGCACTGCCCCCTTTCGCCAACATTCGCATACCGGCCTCGCTTGCGTAAGGGTTTGCAGACGAAACCATGTAATGTTTTGATTTAACGAGTTTTTGTTCGATACGGCCATTACCAAACTCTGGATAGCGTGCTTCTTTGGCCACTAGCGTTGAAGTAGTTAGCGAAAGACTGATGGCTGCAACCATTATTGAAATCGACTTATTCATATAAAAAACCATTTTGTTGGGAGGTTATCTTGAGCTCACTTCAGAAAATCATAAAATTCCTATTGAGTAATGTCAATTGCCAGAATCCAATCAAAAAATCAAAAAGTCACTAATACACGAAAATGCTTTTAGCTCTCCACAGAACCTTTAAACCGATAAAATCCTCATTGAGTCTATACCAACGACAACTTGGCATTTTTGGATAAATGTGAACGGTGAGACTAAACTGTTAAATTTAATCTCCAATACATCTACATTTTTTGCCAATTAATTCCCTATTCCACTGACATGCAAACTAATTTATCCTAAGGGAAGGTTTATCATTCAATATGATTGGTAGATTCAATTTAAATAAAGACTATAAAAACAATGAAAAAATTTAACCCAGATGATCTTAGATTCAATCCTCCCAATTTTGATGAAAATATATTACAACACTGTTTGTACGAAAATTATGGCATTACTGGTCACTTCAAAACTCTGGCTGGTGAACGCGATCAAAATGTGAGTGTTACAACACAGCAGGGCCAACAATATATTTTTAAAATTTCTAGCTTTGATGAGTTAAACGAATCAATTGATTTGCAAATTCAGGCACTATTATATTTAGAAAAAAATGACCCTCAATTATCCGTACCACGTCAAATTAGAAACCAGTCTGGTCAGTCCTATAGCACGTTAATCAGCGAGAACGGACACACCCATCTAGCGAGGTTATTAAGCTATGTTGAAGGCATTCCAATTAGTGAGTTCGACCATCTACCGCTTGATGCAATCAAAGAAGTTGGCAACATCACGGGGAGAGTTTGTGCTGGTTTAAGAAGTTTCAACCATTCGGCTGCTAGCCATTTTATGCCATGGGATAGCTTGAACGAACTGATTTTTACTGACGAATTACGTCAAAATTACACCCCAGATGATTTCAAGCCATTAGCCGAAGGGCACCTAATGCGGTTACAAGCCTATACTATGCCGAAGCTATTGGCTCTCCCACGACAAGTCATTCATAACGATGGGCATTCAGGCAATATTATGTGCTCTCCAGACAGTCCCCAAAATGTCACTGGTGTTATCGATTTTGGTGACCTAGTTTTAGGGCCAGTTGTGGTCGATTTAGCGGTCTGCCTCAATAGTATGATCGATCATAATTCTGATATATTAGGTGCCACAGCAGCCATGCTGGAAGGTTATCAAAAGCATACCGTTATTCCTGACAATCAGTTAAAACTCCTCTATGACGCACTTGCAGTACGAAGTATTTTAACGGTGCAACTTTTATACTATCGCACCATACATCATGCTCACGATGTGCAAAAATTACTCGAAGAAGATTTTTCAGGTACGATTGAAAAAGCCAAAATATTCCTTGGATTTGATCGTGATGTTTTTATTGATTATATTTCATCCATTAAGCCTCAGTAATCAAGGCATTTATTGTTATCAATCGCCATTTAATTTGAACCTTATTGCCGACCATTTGAGTTTTTAATGACTACAGCCAACCATAATCTTATTAGCCGTCGCAGCAGAGTGCTCGGACCAACTTATACCCACTTTTATGAGGAACCATTGCATATTATTCGGGGTGAAGGTATTTGGCTTTATGACAGTAGCGGTAAACAATATCTCGATTGTTACAATAATGTGCCCTCTGTCGGTCATTGTAATCCCTACGTTGTAGAGGCTATTACTCGACAAATTAGCACGTTAAACACTCACACTCGTTACTTACATGAAAATGTAATCGAATACGCTGAAATGCTAACAGCAACTATCCCCGAAGATGACTATGTGGTTCTACTGGTTTGTACAGGCACTGAAGCAAATGACCTGGCCTACCGCATCGCCTCCACAGTGACAGGGAATAAGGGTGTTATTATTACTGAAAATGTTTATCACGGTAACTCAACACTGGTATCCGAGTTATCACCTTCTGAAGGACGCCATCACCCATGTCCTGATTTCATTACAGAAATTGCAGCGCCTGATAGCTACCGTGGCAAAGTAGATGCTCAAGAGATAAATGCGGCGATAAAACAGTTAGCAATAAACGGTCATAAACCCGCCATGCAATTGATCGAAGGTGCATTTGAAAACCCCGGCCTTTTCACCCCGGAGAAAACCTATTATCAGGATATGATTGCTAAAACTCGCGCAGCCGGAGGGTTAATTGTATTTGATGAAGTTCAATCGGGTCTTTGTCGTCAAGGTGAAAATTATTGGGCCTTTCAAAACTCTGAGCTGGTGCCGGATATTATAACCATGGGAAAACCATTGGGAGGTGGACACCCGTTAGCTGCAGTAGTTGTCAAACGTCACGTAATAGAAGAATTTGGTAAAGTGACTGATTACTTCAACACCTTTGGTGGCAACCCTGTTTCAGCAGCCGCTGGGCGTGCGGTTCTGCAATATATTCATAAAGAAAATATTCTGCAAAGTGTCCATGATACTGGCATCTATTTTAAACAAGGTCTGGTTGACCTTCAAAAAAAACATAATGTTATCGGTGATATAAGGGGCAAAGGTCTGTTCATTGGTATTGACTTAGTCAAGGATCAACGCACCAAGGAACAGGCACCCGAACAGGCGACTCGCCTGATCGAATTAGCAAAAGATGAAGGCATGCTAATTTCAACCGTAGGTGTTGAAGCGAATGTATTAAAGATTAGACCCCCTTTAATATTCAATCAAGATAATGCAGATATGGCACTAGGCATGCTCAACAATGCATTTAGTGCGCTTTAAAAGGCTGCTTTTATAGTTTTTCTAAATCGTCTGTTTTAATAAACCGTATTTAACATTAGTGATTAGGAAAACGGTTAGTCAAAAATTAAGTATTCAGCTTTAAAAAGGCGTCAGGTGCATCAACTTGGTAGTCATTATTTAATTTGCATATCATAATAACGGGTTCATCCTCAGATTCCCCAGCGACATCGAGTAATCGTAGTTGATGTCAAGTTGAACTCACCTCAGCTGCGAAAAATAACCCATATAACATATCATTTAGGACACTTATTGCGTAAAAATGTATTTACTTATTATATGCGAATGATTATCATTTGCGGATGATGGTGTTACTATCTATACTTGCTTAAACTCAATTGATGATACAACTCTGCCATTCCGTTGGAGTTAAAAAGTAAGAGAGTGCTTAAGTAATATAACAGTATTTAAATGACAGAGGCCCGTTATGGTTATATAGGCCATTTTCCCACTGGGCATGGGTACTTTAAGTCTGTAAAGATCCGCTAGTGCAGTAAGGCCTAATGCACCATATATTGATGAATTTAAATTTGATAATTAGGAGATCGATATGCTCAATCCAAATGTAGTAACCAAAATGAGTGAACTTGAACTTTTAGTCACAGGCTGTGGAGACTCAGTGATTCGCTTGAAATCAGAGTGGAACCATATTATTGAAGCTATAAAAACATTAGGGCCTGTCATGCCTTTAACGCGAAATGAATATGCAGCCTGTGAAAAAAACGGTACCTATAGCAACGTTAAAATCATGAGCAGTATGGGTTTTGTACTTGATGATTTGATTAATCTAAAATTATTTATTAGTCACTGGTATCAGGGATTTTTTGTGTGCGAAAACACAACCAATGGTGAAAGTCAGAGCCTGCAATTCTTTGATAGTGATGGCAAGGCTATTCACAAGATCTACCTACTTGAGTTGAGTGATGAAAAATCTTTTGACTCTTTTATATCAACATTTACTAGTAGTGACCAATCAAATTTTTTGAGCAAGCAATAATTCTTGTACCTTAAACCCTTTAAATTTTGATAAAACTTAAAAATAAAAGAGTAATAATAATGAATGCAACATTCCCTGATATTAATATTGATAACATTGACCCACAGCTGGTAGCAGCCTCTTTATGTTATCTGATAACGCTTCATTTTAGAGGGAATTCAGAAAACCTTACAGCGGTGGTAAAGCACCATTTGAAAATTTTGATCGAACTGAATGAGTATGTTTCACCTGAAGCAACTGCCACTTACCATAAGCTAAGTAAAATGTGGGCCAATATTGAAAATGAAGGGAAAATTCAACCCAGCATTGAATGTAATCACAAAAAAACAATACATTGATTCAATTAAGCTAGTCGCCAACTATATCGACTGACAACCAACTCATTTAATGTTGTATTGGGCTACTCAAAAAACTCCAAAGTGGCGAGGAAAATAAAAATCACAGCCCACCTAAATGAAAGGATCGCGGGTAGATAAGAATAATTTAACCTTATTAACGCACATTAGAACCCTCACCCAGTCACAATCAGAAGCAGGATACATGGTTGTCTAAAAAAACTGTATTCTGTAGGTATCGCTGACTAAATGTGGTCAATGCACTCTCACAAAAATGCTTTAATCGGACCGGCAGTCAATACTATAGACACTGCATCTGCCAATGGTTGTATCGAAGCCTAAACCAATTTTGTTTAAAAATTTGACTGCTTTACATTTTCTAATCATCCAAATTGGTTAGAATGAGATTTGGGTAAAATTTTAAACGAGTCTGCCGTGGATTACGAATTTCAAAATAACTACTTGGGGTGCCCTATAGCTAAATTTTCAATGGGTCATGAAGCTTTTGGCCAGTGGTTTACTGAAGATCTGTCAAATGACATTATGCTAGTCGATAAAATATTGGTCAGCATTTTCGAAATTGAAAATAAAGTAATTGTTAAGAAAACTTTCATTGGGAAAACCTTTGAATTAATGATCGAATTTGAACAAGCCTCAGTTCGAGCTTTGTCGTTAGATTATGATTCAAATCAAGCGCTCGACGATGGCATGGAATTATTTGATCAGGAGCAACTGTCAGAATGCGGTTTAACGGATTTCAAAGAAACGCTGGTTTCCTGGCGGGAATTTATCACTTGAGTCATTCCTTGTAATGGTTGGCATCAAACCTTTTGGTTAAATCTTGTCCCTTGCTTTTTAACCGAACTCAAGTTCTTTAGTAGTACTGTTTTAACTTATATACTGGGATATAAAAACGAGACAATACTCGATCCTACGGCTAATTATGCTGAAAACCCGCCTATTTTTTAAAAAATTCTATATTTATAATTTTTTCTTCTATTAAGGCCTGTCTTCAATATTTCTCTGCTAATTACTGTGATAGCATCACAGCTTGAAGAGTAAAGGCCGTGTTCAAAAACACTGCAGAAGATAGAGCAACACTAATTATTCTCTATTCACTTAGGTTATCTAAATAGTTTGCTCAATTTCTGGATGTTTGGTTTGTTTCGAGCTTTTTATCAACGATCAAAAAGCAATTCTGCAAATACTTAAAGGATAATTGAAAATGACCAAGCAAACTTCAATAAAAGCCCATGAATTAATTTCTCCACTCTCGGGACTGAGACATCTCATTGAAACCAATCAAATTGAAGCGTCTAGCGACGATTTTTTGAGTGATAAAGCTGCAGTGTGGTCTCCCCATAACAAGATCATAAACGTGACACCAGGGCCAGCTTTTGGTTCTGATTTGGTCACTCAATTTTCATCAACCCAAACAAGAGGCATGCGCGGTCCAGGCGCGGCTGAATTTTTTACGACCATTCGTCAAGAGTACGCAAAATTGGTGGATATGCCCGCAGGCGGCATGCCTCTCTTCTTTAACGGTTCTGGAACAGCAGCTACCGAAGCAGCTGCAGGCTCATTGCGGACGCCAGACGAAGTGAGTTCCGACAAGATTGTCATCCTAACCTTGGAGATTGGTTGGTTCAGTAATGCTATGGGCAATTGCGTTGAAAATTTAGGTAGAGGTGTCAATCGCTTACAAGAAGAACTGGGTGAAGACCTGCCGTTTGATCGATGCAAGACGGCACTAGAGAAAGACCTTGCCGATAACTCAGGGGGTGGCATCAAAATAGTAATGGCTCCGCATAATGAAACAGGTGCGGGCGTTACTGCCAACATACAGAGATTGCGTGATTTGCTGGATGAGCTTAAACATCCGGCCCTTCTTGGTATTGACGGCATTTCTTCCATCGGCAGTTTGCCACTTTCAATGGATAAATTGGGGATCGACATGCTCATGGGATGCAGTCAAAAAGGCATGATGGCTTCACCTGGCATAGGCATGATTACACTCAGCCCAAAAGCATTGAAAAAAATTGCCGAGTGTGATCAACAAATGATAGCGGCTGGGCTTAAAAAAGCCGAACACTACCTGAGCCTTACGAAGATGATTGCAGCCATGGAAACGAGTGCGCTTCACACAGAAACCCCACCAAACTACGCCCAATTAGCCGTGGCTTTGGATACTATTGCAATCGAGGGTTTAGCTCGAGTTTTCGAACGTCATGCAGATTGTTCTGCAATCTTTCGGGCTGCGGTAATGGCTGCAGGTTTTGAACTCGTGGCAAAAGACATTCATATAGCGTCCAATGTGGTGACTGCAATCAAGGCACCAAAAGGTTATGGAGAGAAAGAAATCAAAGCAGTTTTAAGTATTATGCATAACAAGCACGCTGTAGAAGCAGCGGCTATTCCAGGCTATCCGGATATGGGCTGGAGACTTTGTGCAACAGGTGGAATACAACCCCAACATGCTCTAATGGCTTCCATAGCATTCTTGAAGGCAGCCGACGAAGCCGGTTTACCAATTGATAGTGATAAGGGATTGTTTGCTGCATCTGAGACCTATGGAAAAGTTGTTCGATATCATCGCCCCCTCCCTGGAATTGATATGTACGGTAGGTAAGTCTGTCATAAAATATGAAATGCACACTCAGCACACATTCAGGGCGGTGGTACCTCAGAATTTTTAATGGTCCACCGCTCCTTCGTTTGCAGCTACCAGGGGCAAGACATAAAATAAATAATGCAGTGACACGGACATTCTGCATGATCGACTGAGCATGATACCATTTCATCCAGGAAGTCTTTTCCTAACAAAAAAGTATATAGGTTATCGAAGTGGTTAAGACTCTGTAGGATTATATCCTCAGGCGGTCTCAGTTAACGACGCATGGAAGCCAAACTAAAGCTACCGTTGTAATCCACCGGATAACTCATGTGCAATATGTATGTGCCACTTTCTGCAAATTCATGCGTGAGGTTAACCGCACAAGAGACTGTATTTAAAAGTACAAAGTTTTCTGTGTATATACTGATGAAGCTATTACTTTTACCCCGACAATAAGATGTTTTTGCAAGATCCAATGGTTTATTTAGGGCTGCCCGGATTATCCACTTGTCTTTAGCAACAACTGTATATTTAAAATAGTTCGTAGATAAGTTGCTAGAAATAGCGTGTCTTTTAGATAAGTTTAACTCAACTGGTAAACCAGGGCTGCCACCAGAAATTGCTGGTCCAGCAGCTTGAGAAAGACTATTTTCAGAAAGTGCTTCCTGGTTAGTTACTTCGATACCAGAAGGTGATACTTCAATAGTAGTTGGTAAAACTATAGTATTCAGTAAGGTGTCTACGTCACTACAGGCAACAAGACCAAGCGACAATATTAAACTAGAGACCAAAGGGATTTTTTTCTTAAATAAATTCATAGCCGTAATTACTACAATATAGCGCTATTGTTGTTTGACGAGCAGTTTAGTTTTTTCATTGATTATAAATAAATTATGAAAATATATAGGGTCAACTACATAAAAAAATGTTAAATAAATTAAGAAAATTTACTATACCAATAGCTTTGAAAATAGATGTAGGTTGAAGATTATTATCACGTAAGATGTTTACTACAAACCTTGATTTTATAAAAGTGAATAGGCTTAATTATGCTTGATAGCGCAGATCACATTACTACTACGTGAATCAGAGGGAGCCAGAACGCGCATAGCCACAAAATGTTAAAGTGAATTGATCACGATGACTTCATCAAAAAAATCATTCTGAAGAGAAACGAAGAAAAATTTCAGTCGGTGTTAAAGCGCTTAAAAGTCTTTGTATACCGAGAAAAATTAAATGGCGGTCTGTTTTAGTGCTCGAAAAACCATCACTTAATAGCGCTATTAGGTTATGATAGTAGAGAATTTTACACTGACTGTTCGCCCTTTCTAGGTTTACGGTAAACAGTTAAAACCCAAATGGATTCAACCCAAAATTTGTAACTGAAAGACGGGTAGCATCTCATCGACAGACTTCTAATCGATTCGGACACCGTAGTATTCACAGAGAAACTGAGAGAAACAAATGAAGCCATATCAAGCCACTATCCTTAATGCCGTCGTATTGGTAATATTCGGCCTTTGGGCTTATCTGAATGTAGCTGCAGAGTCGCGCTCTATGACGATATTAATACCCGTATTTTTTGGCGTTGTTCTCGCCTTACTGGCTATACCCTTTAAAAAGGAAAATAAAGTTGTTGCTCACGTTGTTGCTGGGTTAACACTTCTGATTTCGATAGCACTAATCATGCCGCTAATGGGTTCCATCGGCCGCGAGGATATGGATGCCATATTCCGAGTGGGTGTTATGATGACAGCCTGTTTGTTCGCCTTAGTTGTCTATATTAAAAGTTTTATTTCAACTCGGCGCGCGCGGCAAAATGAGGCATAACCAAGTAATATCACACTATTGAAGAACCCTGTAAAACCCGATAAAGCCCGGTTCAGCGACGTAGGTAGCTGACGGGCTTTATCGGGAATAAAACAAGACAATTTGTGGCGTCAAATTACAACTGATTTTTAGACGAACTAAGCATCGATATACAATAGGCCAAAATCAACAAACTAAAATGGGGTCAAACGTGAGAACTTTGCATTAAAGTTAAATCGCATTTAAAGGCTAAAAGACCTTAATTATATAATAGGCATGCAACTGACTAAATCAGTTTACCCGTCCAATCACACCAAGCAATCTCTCTACCAGGAAAAGCACATTGTTGAAAAGGCCATGCCTCAGCTAACCAGCGCTTTGTTTGATTAAATAGATCATCGTCTAAATTGATCTCACTATCACGCACCCAAAGATAGACTTCACAACTGAAGCCGGGAACCGCTGTCGGATAAAGATAAACACAGCCAATATAACGACTATTGAAAGCAGATAAAACTGCATAGGCAAATCCTTCTCGGTTATTATATTCAGCCTCATGCTGAACCAAATCTTTAATGTTTGATTCAAACGTCATAGAGTCTTCCGGCCATCGGTCATTCTCATTAAATACTTGTCGCAGACGGTTCCGGCTCGACATAACGGCTTCGTAATCTTCATTCCCAACACTTGGCCCCAATACAACAAAAGTAAACTGATCCGTTTTTAAATGCGCCGGAATACTAACACTTGCCGCTAATAATTTTTCCTCCATTATATCTCTCCACCTGTTGACTCAATACACCGCCAAGTAAACCCATTAATCGAATAACTCACACCCATCACTGCTGCGTGAGGCATCGTAAAATCAGTTAATTCACCCAGCCCCCATTGCCACTTCCACCGATTATCTTCAATCAACCAATAGGCACTATTAAAACTAATGCCCGACACCATCATTAAAATATGATTGTCTACCCTAATGAGCATACCCAGCAGCTCTCCACTGTGCGCACGTTGTTCAAAAACACGTGTGGCAGGAGATAAAGCGGTCTGCCTCAGCCAGCGTTCTTTACATTCATAACGCTTACCGACCATCTCAAAGGTCGCATGCTCAAGCAACACGTCTCCATCCCAATCAACCCTACCAATATCAAGACCTTCATTATGGAAATCTAAATCATGCTGAAAGGTTAAATGAGGCGCTTCCCAATTGACACCCCCAGAAAATGACTCTGGCTCAATATTTAGGTTTGCCAGGCTAATACGGATATCACCATAGTAACCCTGACTTTGTAGCCAAATAACATCGCTATTCTCTTTAGGTGTTTCACCCTCCATCTGAATGGATTCTCGTACCCAAGCGCCGACTAATTTATTAGGAACCGTTGTATCCATTTATAAATTCGCAACTAATCAAAAAAATTGATAGGTAAAAAATAACCAAGACATCCATTCTTCAGAAATTTTAAATTCAACCCAAAAGTCATTGGTCCCCATAAAAAAGTAATCACTAGGTAAGAGCTATATTGATTCTAAACAATTGAGTTTGTCTAATTATCCTTCTGCTTTTTTGCAAAGTCTAGAACATAACAATCCGTCAACGAATTAATTGGCTGCGTTATTTATTTTAGTATTTTTAACGGCCTTCTGTAAGGAGAAAAAATTACACGTTCGAATTGGAGGGGTGGTTGGTTTGTAGGGTCTTTTCGGCCAGTACACGTCATTTGATACGAGTGTAACCAGAATGAGTAAACTATCGGTTAGTCCAGCTCTTAATTATAGGCAATCAAAGAGGTCGGTGGTACAGGCAAACCATGCCTAAGGTCCACCGACTCCCGTAATTACAAACTTTACTTTCAGTAACGGTTTAACGGAAAATGATGTCGGCCAACGTCCTCATTAGGCGGCTTTTTGGCGATTTACGTCCAAACGCGCATCGACCACAGAAACGGTGCGATCGACTGCATCAGACTTCATATTTTGACTGGCGGCAATGGACTGCACCAACCGATCGAGTCGTTCAATGTTGGTTGAACCGTTTGCCAAGGCGCGGGCTGCTGAAGACGGGTTCAACAAAGACAACGTGGCATTAGCATACTTTTCAAACGGCACAAGATCCTCTGGATTCGCTCCAAGAGAAACAGACAAGTCAAATACCCAGCTATAAACGGAACGAGATTCTTCAATATCGGCGTGCACCGAGTCCTTGATTGATTGGATGCCATCTTTGAGCACGCAACGATAGTTGCCTGCCAGTAACATGCTCCATTTTGCCAATGGTACAAACACAGAATCATGCACCCTGAGCTTGACCGGTAATTCCACTTCACCATCACCCGTGTCAAAGCGAATAGCATCGATGTCCGCCTCTAACTGTTTGAGGATAGCGGTATGTGCATCTGATTCAAATCGCGCTACCTTGAAATTGGTCGGTAGTCCGACCTGAAGCAAATTGATCTGATCAGTAGAGGGTCTGAAAGCCTGCGGGTCCGGGCTAGCCAATGTCATCAACGATGGATCCAAATTGTCCCAAACCGAAGAATCTGTATAGCTGCCTTTAAGTGCATCTACGTCAAGACCAGGAATGCGTCTCAAATAAGGCATCGGTGGCATGTTCATAATAGACATCACAGGAACAGCGGCATCGGCCACGGCGTTTAATAGCGCATGCACTTCAGTGGCACGATATTGGGGTTCCTGCATCGCCAGCACAACCAGATCGTAATCGGCAGGATTGACCGCACCAGGGACATCAGCAGACAGTGTGCCCGGCATGTTTCGAGAATCGAGCTCTATAGGTTCGGGCAGCCCACGGACCGGTAGGCGGACTATAGCCCCCTCTTCATTAATAATTTTGGCCTCTTCGGCGAGGCATACAAGTTTGACCGTATGTCCGGCCAGGGTAAGTTTTGCGCCCAATAGTGAACCGTACGAAGCGCCAAGAATCAGAATTTTATAAGTGTTTGAAATGCTATTTACTCCTAGATAACGAATTTGACTAGTTTGAAATTGGTGTTCGACTTAAAACCAAAGAACTAATCGGCATGTAATAAAAATTGGTCTGACCAATTTAACAAACTTATGATGACAATGCCAATAAAATTCTTATCCGACAAGAAATGAGCCAGAACGAGAGATGTAATTCAAAACTATTGAGTCCCCAAACTAAATATTTTAGGTCGTTTTCCATCACAAATCGTCCTTAGGCCTTTGCTGGCGATTATTTTTTTTGGCCTATTGATTATCCAATATTACCCATGCTAGTTGACTGATATGGCGTAAGCCAATGGGCAAGGTGAAGTTGTTAAATTAAATTAGGAGCAATTACGTTTTTGTCTTAATTGAGCAGGGCAAACAGGGAATGCATCACGATTTCATCTCAATTATACGCTGTGTTCTGCCGACTATTGTCTTCAGGCAAAGCGACCGGTGCTGATGAATCACCTTGGCGGATATTTTCACCCATATTACCATTTTAATTATCGCCTATAAAAATATAGCGTTATTGGAATATCAATCATGATTCCTAATGCACCACCCTACCCCTTACTTTCAATGCAACCACCAGCATGCCTGTAGCAAACAAACAGATCACTGCGAGCAAGATACAGATCAACTCGAAGGCGACATTTTGGCTGAGTAGGTACCCAACCAAAGCCGGCCCCAAGGCGGATGAAAAAACCATGACGGCGTTAGTTAATGACTTTATCGCACCCAAATGTTTAGCGCCGTAGAGCTCGGCCCAAAGGGCACTAAAGCCTGTGAAGTAAAGGCCGGACGAGACTCCCATAAAGATCATAAAGGGTATGACAAAAAAAGCCTGGTTTGATGGCACTAACACGAGCAAAGCAATGGCCAGTGGAATTAAGAATACGGGCATTATTTTACGGGCGGTGTAACGGTCGATTAACGTGCCCGAGTAGATTGTTGTCACCACCGAGACGATTGAATACAACCAGTAGTTTCCAGTCACCCAGAGGTTTGACCAACCTTTCGATTTGGCAATTTCATTGGGGAAGAAGAACATCGCGGTAAGGATTAGTGACGGCGCAATCATGGCGGGTAACATGAGGTAAAAGCGTGACTCAGACAACGCTTGTTTGCGGGTATAGCCTGCTTGGGCGTCGCCGTTGGCGGTTTGGTTGATGCGAGTTTGCGTTAGTTTGGCGTGACGCTGGCTGTGCCCTTTAAGTAACCACAGCACGAGTATTATGGCGCTAAAGACGAACAGACCGACTAAAAAATAGGTGTCGCGCCAACCCCATTTGGTAATGGCGAATACCGCTAACAACGGTAACAGTGCCTCACCAAAAGCGAAACCAATGGCGGCGAGTGCTATGGCTTTGCCGCGATCATTGGCATGGTACCTGGCCATGGAGGTGAGCCCACTATGGCTGGTTAAGCCTTGGCCAAACTGGCGTAACATAAAAATGCCGATGACTAACACTAACGGTGAATAGGCGGTGCTAATGAGTAAACAAGCCAAACCCAAGCCCAACAAGCTGATGGCGGCAAACCATCTGAGATCGACTTTGTCGATTAACGCCCCACTCCAAGTGATAACAGCAGCGCTGAGCAAGGTGCCTATCATGTAGGTTTGCCCCCAGCTGCCGGCATTTAGGCCGAACTGTGCTTGTATTTCTGGACCGAATACGCCAATGACGTAGGTTTGCCCCGGGCTGGATAAAAACGCCATGACAAAGCCAAAGCCTAGAAATCGTTTGTTCGCCCGTGCAAATTGCCAGTAGTCGATTAGCATGAGTTTTTACATTTTTTAATCACGCGTGGGTCTGCTTTTGCAGTTGGTATTAAGCTTGAACTGGCTTTTGGCTTTTACGGCTCTACCAGCCGAGTGACTATTTGTGGGTCTGACTCGAGTGTTCGGTGGACTGGGCACTTGTCGGCTATTTCTAGCAGCCGTTGCCGTTGGTCATCGGACAAGTCCCCGGTGAGGGTTATTTTTCGGGTTATGCGTTCTATTTTGTCGTTGCAACCCTCGCAGTCTTCGGCATGGTCACGTTCGTGTTCTAGTGTGACTTTAATGTCATCTAACGCTAATTGTTTGTGGTTTGCATACATCCTTAGCGTCATGGAGGTGCAGGCGCCCAGGCTCATTAGAAGCAAGTCGTAGGGGGTTGGCCCAAGATTAGTGCCCCCAGACTTCAATGGCTCGTCAGCCATTAGTGGGTGATTGTCGCTGAACAGGCCACGCAGGAATTTCTTATCTAGCTCGGTGACCAGTACCTCGCCTAATTCAAGCGCTGGTTTTTGTGCCCAACGGCTGGGCTGGTCGACGCTGTCTATGCCTAGGTAACGGCTGGCCCAGGCAGCGAGTGTTTTACCGACATACTCGGCATCTGCGGCCTTACTGAGTAAATGGTCGGCGTTATCGAGTGAGATAAAGCTCTTGGGGTGTTTGGCCGACTGATAAATTTCAGCCGCTTGGTCAATTGAAACAATGGTGTCGATAGGCGAATGAAAGACGACTAACGCGGCATCGAGCTTAGCAATTTGATCGGTTGAATTGTACTTGTCGATATCCTCTAACATTTGCTGTTTGATAAGGAACTGGCGTCCACCGATCCCAACTAGTGCTTCACCCTGCTGGGCTATTTTATTAGATTCAACCTCAAATAAATGTTCAACATGTTTGGCAGTCGCCGGCGCTCCTATTGTTGCGATGGCTTTAACCGATTCGATTTGATGCGCTGCACTGAGGACCGCTGCCCCACCCAGGCTATGCCCTATGAGTAATTTTGGGGCTTGGTATTGTTGTTTGAGTGCTTCAGCGGCTGATAACAAGTCTTGCACATTGGATGAAAAGTTGGTGTTCGAAAAATCGCCGTCACTATTACCCAGGCCAGTGAAGTCGAATCGCAGCACTGCGATGCCCTGTGCCGCCAGTGCACGACTAATGCGTGAGGCGGCCGCTATGTCCTTGCCGCAGGTAAAGCAGTGCGCAAACAAAGCATAATGCGCAATGATGATAGGCTTTGGGGGTATTTCCAACAGGCCCGCTAATAAATGCCCCTTGTTATTAACGAATTCGAATTTTATCTTGCTCATAGATGGGTCTCGTCTTGAAAGGGGCCTAGCTTTTCCAGGTTGCTTAGGCTATTGAAATATTCTTCATACTAACCTGACTATACACCCAGAGCTTGAGAAATTCTGAAGCCAGTACGGCAAATGGTAATTGAGTTGCTTGTCGTAGCGGATGGTTTTGGCTAATGGCTCCGGCTGAAGCCCCTAACTGTTGGGGGGCATAGCGTTGGCAATAAGAGGACCGCAGTTGGTCGACGCCAGACAGTTGTATGAAGTAAAACCCTCCGTTTAAGCCTTTGTCGGAAGCATTGCTTCAAGCACCGCACCTTAGCTGACTAGTTTAGTTGGGTGACCGTTTTTATGGCCAAAAAAAGGACCCAGAAGGGCCCTTTAAAACGATTTAATTGAAGCGGTTTATTCTGCAGTGGGTGGATTCACTATATTGTCCTGCAGGGTTACTTGGGTCTGAGATAGCAGCCTACCGTTAACCTCTGCAAGTGGGTTAAGGGCAATGTGTGTTTTAGCAAGAACAACACCGATAAATTGAGCATTGTCACCGAGTGCCACATTTTCGGTTAGCTGCCAGAAGATATTCTTCGCCAAGGCACCATTTAATATCATCTTTGTTGCGCCTGCCTGATATAAATTACCCGATATTTGAAAAATCCAAACATCATCCTTACCACCCTTAAACGTGATATTCTGATCCATTACTACATTGGTTCCCCATCTATAAAGACCAGGCTTTAGTGTTTGTCCATCACTGATTTTTCCTGCGCCATATTCGCTATAGTCAGGCGAGGCCCTACCAGCCGCATCGGTATAGGCAACGACCATGTCGAGCACCGCATTGTCCACTTGAGTCTTAGCGTCTGCATTACCAAGAGAGCAGGCCGTGCCACCCATGCCACCGGCATAGCTTGCGTCAACGCCGTAGATTGTCCCTTCAGATATTTCTGTGCAGTAAACGTTATCCATAAAATTAGCGGCAATGGGGCTAGAACCAATATTGCCCGTAATTTTCGTATGATGATTGCCAATATTTGTGATGCCTGTTTTTGCCAATATTGTAAATTCTTCTGCCCCTCTGAGATTAATTGGGCGACGAACTGTTCCAGCATAACTATTGACCGAAACAGTGCTTTCAAAATACGGCTTACAACCTTTCGATCCAATTTGGTTATCGGCCCCTAGGGTGATGGCGCCATTCGTACTAAACAGACCACCACATAATTTACCGATGCCTGTTGAAGCAGAGGCTTCACCCGTTAGTTGGATACCCGCGCCAGTAGTGATGTTGGTATTGGTAAAAAAAGTACCTATCAGTGTCGAGCCTGCGCCTATAGTGGTGTGACTGCCTGAATTAAATATAATAGTGCCATTCGACCCTTCTTTAAAAACCATTTTCAGGTTTGCACCTAAGCTAGTAGAAGTATCGACATTGATAATCCATTTGGCGTTACTTTTGTTATTGGGGTCCGAAGCATCAAATGTGAGTGTTATGCCCGCGGCCGTTGTCAGAGCGGATGCATGATAAACGCCGGGTTCTAACGTTGTGTCCACAGCAATCGTTAAAGGGAGGTCTTTCTTGGGTTGATGCTTACCCAAATTATCTTGCTCTTGGGCCAACCTATCTTGCTCTTGGGCCAGTTTATCTTTCCAATCAGTCATCTTGCTTTTTATTTCTGCTGCATCTACGTCGCTCAGCTCCTGACCCTGAAGGATGCTTCCATTAACCGTTGCCGTAGCAGAAATGGAAGCGGAAGTTCCCGCTTGAGCATTGACTGTTTCTCCATTGGCATCACTTGTTGGACCGATTGTCACAAAGGCACCTAACGTTAAGGTTGTTCCCGCTATCACTTTGCCAGAAACAGATGCCTGCGCACCGAGGCCCACTGTGGATAAAGACTTGAGATCACCTTCAATTGTTGAAGCTGTACCAACGGCTATTGCAGCACCAGAAATAAGATCTCCCCCCACATTTCCACCCGTACCGAGTGTTAATGCACCTCCAGCGATAAGATCACCACCCACAGTTGAAGTCGCACCGAGTGTTGCAGCTGCAGCTACTTGAAGATTGCCATAAATAGTTGAATTTCCACCCATTGTTAAAATAGCGCCTGAGTAGACGGTCGGGCTAGGTGATATGGCATGTGCACTCAACACGACAGACAGTATTGGAATTAAGAGGGTACTTTTTTTGAATTTCATGGGAGTTAGTCCTTATTAATTTTTTGTGAATTTAATATAGGCAAACCCACATAGCCTTGCAGGATTGGACTCTACTCTTAATCTTAAAAATTAAATGTAAGCAAAAGAGTCAGTTTTTGTAGGATGTTGATTACGGAATTTGTATTAAGTAAGATTTAACTTACAAATTTCTCATAAAGGTAAGATTAATCTTATAAAAATAGATTTAAGCCAGATCTAACTTACAAATATTATGGTTATAATTAACCAATAATCGGCCTTAACTGACCGTGTTCGATTAAAGCTCAGTGACTATTAATTGATTAACCGGTTTGGCAATTTTAGGGGATAGCGATGGATGTTGAACCCTGGGTTCAATGAATGGCTTGCGTCAAGAAGTTGCTGCTGTCGAAGATCAATCGGTTATTCACAAGATCCTGTTGCATCTCAGGTAGAACGGTGGGCTAACACTCCCTCCCATCGGATTTTTAGAGGACTTGTAACTATATGGATAGCATGAATATCAGAATATAAAACTATTTTTCAAAGGTTCAATGAGTCAGTGCTACCTTGTAATGATACTGATTTACTGCTGACCCATAACCTACTTCAAAATTTTCTCAACAAACTTAAGGAATGTATTACATGAGAAAATAACACGACTCCCAACACTTAGATGAGCTAGTTAAGAAAATTCAAAGCAGACTTTAGACGCCGTTTGTAATTGATATTGTGGAACAAATTAAAACCTGTCTTTCGGTATGAAGTCATCAGTCAGTTAAATAAAAATAAACGCATAGTCACATATTTTGCTTCCCTTATTCTCGCTTTGTTCTCTATAATGATTGTATGACTAATATATCAGAACTGTGGAATCAGCCAGCCCATCCGACACGGGTCCCGTTACCCTTTTATTTGAATCCAGTGCAGGCTGGATTCCCCTCCCCGGCCGAAGATTATGTCGATGCGACGTTAGATTTAAATGAATTCATGATCGACCGCCCTTCTGCCACTTACTTTGTTCGTGTATCGGGTGATTCGATGATCAATGCGGGGATTAATTCGGGTGACATTCTCATTGTGGATCGGTCAAAGACCGCACATCACGGGGCTATTGTGGTCGCTCAGGTTGACAATGACTTCACGGTTAAGCGACTGCAATATGACAATGGCAAGGTTAACCTTTGTCCAGAAAATGATGCCTTCAAAACGATTACGATCGCTGATGATCAGCTGGTGACTATGGGTGTCGTTACGGGCGTTGTGCGGCGGCTTTAATGTGATAGCGTTAATTGATATTAATAATTGCTATGTGTCTTGTGAACGAATTTTTCAGCCTGAACTGAACAATAAACCGGTGATTGTGCTCAGTAATAACGATGGCTGTGCTATCGCTCGTAGCAATGAGGCGAAGGCACTTGGCATTAAAATGGGACAGCCACTGTTTCAACTAACCGATATTATCAAGCGCCATGATGTTCGTGTGCGTTCTGCCAACTTCACTTTGTATGGTGATATGAGCCATCGAATTATGACAATAATTGCAGAACTAACGCCCAAAATTGAAATCTATAGTATTGATGAGTGCTTTGTTGATGTCACCGGTATGCCAGATGTTGAAGCTTGGTCAAAAACACTGAGAAAGACGATATACCAGTGGACAGGGCTGCCAGTTTCTATTGGTATCGCACGGACCAAAGTATTGAGTAAGCTGGCTAACAAAGTGGCTAAATCATGTTCGGGAGTTTATCTGATATCAGCCCATGATGAGCGAGACATTCTAGCAGTGACGAAGATAGATGATTTATGGGGCATCGGTAAGAAGCTGTCAATTCGGTTAAAATTAATGGGTATCTATACTGCAATGCAGCTTGTTAATTCACCGGATCAATTAGTCAAAGATAAATTTTCAGTGGTACTTTCAAGACTCCAAAAAGAGCTGCGAGGCGAATCAGTGTTCGCTTTAGATGACCACATTGAAGCTAAAAAACAAATTGTTTGTAGCCGATCATTTGGCCATTTAATTACTGATAAGGATCAACTACATCAGGCGTTATTACGGTTTGTTAGCCTCGCTACAGAAAAACTGCGGCGTCAAAAAAGTGAGGCGCGTTGTTTGCAAGTGGTTATCAATACGAACCCCTATTCAAAAAACGCTAAGCAATACCATCGGTCTGCTTGCGTGATACTTCCAACGCATACTGCAAATACAACCGTCATTGCTCGGTATGCAACTCAGCTTTTAAACCAGCTATTTAGACCCAATTATGAATACCAACGAGCCGGCATTATGCTCATGGATATCGCACCCGCTCAATGCCACCAGTACGACTTGATTGAGGCTCCATCGAATGATCCCTTAGACGAAGTGAAGGATATGATCAATCGTCGATTTGGCCGTAATAAAATAATGCCAGCGAGGTTAGTTGCTAAAAAGCAGCCGTGGGAAATGCGTCAAGATATGTTGTCAAAAAAGTTTACTACGCGCTGGATTGACTTACTAACAGCAAAGTAACTGGCAACGAATGATCCTCTATTACTGACTATTTTCTTTCACTATGACTGATCAATTAGCACCGAGTTACAGTAGTATTCAGTAGTTAGGCCAGAGAGGGACATTTTTCTCCTCGTGACTACAAGAGCCTTTACTTATCTGTGCGTATAATTAAACCGTAATATGGAATGCTCTGTTGTTTGCCATATCGATCATTAGGTTATTTGAGAGGATTTCCATATGCCTGAAGGCCCAGAAATACGTTTAGCCGCCGATAAAATCGCTAAAGTGTTGGTGCAAAAAGACCTGACCCGCGTTGAGTTCACTTTTGATCATTTGCGTCAATTCGAGAAAACACTATCAGGTCTAGTGGTCACCTCTGTGGAAACACGGGGCAAAGCAATGCTGACCTACTTTGACGACCACTGGGTTATTTATTCTCATAACCAATTGTACGGTCGATGGCTTGTCGCCAGTAAAGGAACACGGCCTGACACGAATCGGCAGTTACGCTTGGCGATTGAGACTGAGGATAAGGCTGCTCTGCTATACAGTGCGACTGACATCAGTGTGATGCGTAAAACTGAACTCAGTAGCCATCCCTTTTTAGCCAAGATTGGCCCCGATATTTTATCGGAGCAACCCGATATTGATACGATAGTCGCTAGATTATTATCACCCACTTTTGTCCGGAGACAATTAGCCACGCTGTTGCTGGACCAACATTTTCTGGCGGGGCTTGGCACTTACCTGTGTGCCGAAATTTTGTTTTTCTCTCAGTTACACCCTAAAACGAAAGCGTCAAAATGCAGCTCCGCGATGCTCAGAAAGCTGGCTAGTAATATACTCAGCGTCACCCGACAGTCTTATAAAACGCAGGGTATCACTAATCCCCCTGAGCTCGTGGCCCGGCTAAAAGCCAACGGCATTACTAACAAAGAGGGTTATCGGTTTAGTGCCTATGGGCGCGCTGGCAAAGCTTGTCATACATGTGGTCATTCTATCGAGAGAAATAATATTGGCGGACGGCCTATATTTCACTGTCCTAACTGCCAATCACTCTAGCCACAATGGTGATGCAGAGAGAAATATCAGATCCGCTATTTTAAGGGCAAACCCACACACAAAACCTATTTATTACGGCGTAGAGCTCAAAACGACCACTGGCAAGTCCGTCCTCGAAAACACAACGGCTAACCATTGCCCTCTCATCATCAATGGCAGTTCAATACCCGTCACCATCACACGACGGTACTTTATCAATCTGTGCCGCTGCCAAAAGCACACAACTGACCAGAAGCGCCAAGGCTATGACCATATATATAACGTATTCCATAGCCTCATCATATACATTAGTGATGACAGTAATCGCCAAAAAAGACTGTTAGAGACGGCCTTAATTCACGAGACTGTTTGGCGTTGACCGATCAGCATACCTGGTTTACTTTACAGTTTGTTCAGTTGAACCATAACAGATCGGATTGTATTCACTATTGATTATGCCGCCAGGTTCAACGCCAGGCATAAACTTTTGAAAATCACCAGAGATCATGGTTTGACTTGGGGTTAATCTTGCACCGTCTTCAAAATAGGTGGTGGCCAAGGCCATACGGGATTCACCCGTCATATTGGCGCCAGCTGTATGAAACGATAAGGCGTGATGAAAACTAATTTCACCTAGCTCAAATGCATCGTCATGAATAGGAACGTCATTATCTGACAATATTTTCCCTAATTGGATGTCGTAGCTCGAGTCAAATTTATTAAAGGGCAAGTGATTGACGAGCTTGTAGGTTTCCATACCGGCGGCAAACGCTAGTGGACCCATCTCCTTAGGGATGGGTTGCAACGGAATCCAAGCAGTACAAACGTTCAGGCTGTCGATCGGGAAATGATGATGATCATAGTGCCAAGGGGTTCGGCCACAGCCCGGTTCTTTTGATAACGCATTGTCGTGATAGAGTCTAACGGCATCTACCTTCAAGAGCTTTGTCGCAATCTGAGCTACCCGTGTACTGAGAACAAATCGTCGAACTAGGTCATCTTGCAGCCACATCATTTCGTCACTTCTAAATGCCAAACCGGGTGTGCGTCCTAGAACTTCTAACAATATCGAGCTGATGCGCCATCTCAGCAGTTTTAATGCACTTGGATCGATAACATTTTTGAGTTTGATATAACCGTCTTTTGCGAACTGATCAATAGCGTCTTGGCTCAGATCATAAGGGTCCAAAAGCGTCTGTTGAATGCGAATAAGTTCACTCGGGTCTATTTTGACATCAGGCTCTGCTTGATACGCCGCAGGCTCATTTAATGAGCAGTTTTTTTCGGCCTCATTATCGGCCAAAGTCATGTACCAATTCCACCACTGCTGGTTGTCTTGGTCCCATTCAGATTCAATACCGTCATGCCCTTTATGGGCGTCTGACAAATAATCGGTTAATGGCGATGTTGGAGAAGTCACTATAGGTTTTGACATGAGTATTACTTCCAAAAAAACGAAAAGGCTAATTCAGTTTCAGATACCAAAGACCTGACAACTTGTTGGAATCCGTATGTTACGTCTTGATTAGCACTTTTAATATTGAACAAGGCAACTACGCCTCAGATTAACTCACTATATACGGTCTAGAAGGTAGGTTTCAAGCGTCGATCGGTCACGTGCAAGGACACTACCTGGCATCGTATAGGTGTAAAAACTATTCAGACCCTGTATAATTAGTCTTAAGTTTACAAAATTATTATCAAACGTAACATAATGTTTGAGAGCATGAATAAATTTGGTCATATTTTTTGATTTCATATCGAAATTTGAACCTTCTCAATATATAAAAAATCGGGTAAAAACAATCAAATTAGATTTTTCTGAGAATACATCATCAATTGATAACGATGACGACAACTCCTTCATTCTTAATAGTAGCAATAGAAGATTGAACCTGACAACAGATCTTTATACTTCAGATCAATGCACAATCATCGACTCTATTGATCGGTCAATCGGTAACCTTGAGCAGGTGCATGCACTCAGCAATAAAGATTACGCTCAATGTCTTGAGGTTTTTGAGGCCAACAGTGATCAACGGTTCAGGATTTTGGATTGGTTAGAAGAAAATATCCTGACTCATATGTTAAAAAGTTCGAATTCTATTTTAAGTGTTGGCTGTGGGGCTGGGGCTTTTGACGAGCATGTTTTAAAGTATCTGAACGGTCGAATGGAGCAAGTTAAATACCTCGGCATTGAACCAAATCCGCTTGAGGCCACCGAGTTTCTAAAACGAATGCAAGCCCAAAGTGTGGGTCAAATGGCTGTTGACACTTCTGTTTTGGTTGAGAAATTTGGAGAGCGTTCATTGGATGCGGCATTTGATCTCATTCTTTTCGTTCATTCGATTTACTATTTGGATGATCGTAATGAGGCTATTGATGCCGCGCTAAGTGCGTTGAAGCCAGGTGGCGTTCTCATCATCGTAGTCGCACCCGATGAATCTCTAAACGTCATTGCGAACCTAATCTGGCAGCGTCAAATGGGCCAAAAGAGCTTTTTCTCAGATGACCTGAGACGCCATTTTGACGCTCGTGGAATTGATTATAGTGAAACCCGCATTGCTGCTAATTTGGATGCGACGGCTGGCTTTAACTCGACGAGTCAAGAAGGTAGAGATATTATCGACTTTACAGTACAAACAAGAATGGCGCTTTTGCCAGAACCCTTACAACACGATATCTCTGAATTTTTATTATCAACGTCTAAGATTGAGGACGGTAACACCTATCTGCCTCACCCTGTCGATGTTTTTTGTTGTAGAAAAGGCTAGCAATTGAATATCTGTCAAGACCCGATCCGTGGCCTTAAAAGAAAAAAGTTGATCTGTTTTTTTACTTGAGTACCCACTAACCATTTTTCCCTATGTGTGGTCTGCTGACAATTCAGTGGTCTGTGGTTAGTAAAAGTTAAATGACTAATTTATTATTGGAGTAAATGATGCCTGCTACAGCAGAAGAACTATCCAACGTCTTGTTCGAAGATCAACAGCCGGCACCTGACGATAATCGGGCTGAGTTGATCGAAGGGTTATCACGCGGACAAAAACAAATTAACCCGAAATACTTTTACGACCAAAAAGGTTCGGAATTATTTGAACAAATTACTCAACAATATGAGTACTACCCGGCTCGAACCGAAAAGTCTATTCTCATCAATAATGCCAGTGAAATTGCTACTTACTGTGGCGAAGATTGCGTCTTAATAGAACCCGGTAGCGGTAGCTGTGAAAAGGTCCGACTATTACTTGAAAAACTAAAACCAGCGGCTTACGTGCCTTTGGATATTTCTGCAGATTTCCTTTATCAATCCGCTCAAAAATTAGGACGCGAATTCCCGTGGCTCAATATCCATGCTATTTGTGCCGACTTTTCTGATCAATGGCAAGCCCGTACTGAACTCAAAAGTGGTCGGCGCGTAGTTTTTTATCCCGGCTCTACTATTGGCAATATGGAGCCAAGATTTGCACAAGCATTCTTGTCGAACTTACGCGAATGGATTGGTTTTGATGGCAGTGTTTTAATTGGTGTGGATCTGCAAAAGCCCGATCATTTGCTTAACGCAGCCTATAATGATACTCAAGGTGTTACTGCAGAGTTTAACTTGAACGTATTGAATTCAATCAATAATATAGTCAACTCAGACTTCAATCTTGATAACTTTTCACACCAAGCCTTTTACAATAGTGATCAAAACAGAATAGAGATGCACCTTGTCAGCAAAAATTCACAAACAGTCACTATTGATGGCAATACGATTCAATTTGAGACGGGTGAAACAATTCACACTGAAAACTCTTATAAGTACAGCCTTACGAGTTTTACCGAGTTATCTGCTGCCGCTGGATTTACATTAGAGAAAAGCTGGCTTGATGAAAACCAATTATTCAGCGTTCATTACTTGAGCGTTAATAACACGTCAAAATAGCCGTAATGCCTAGAATGGAAACAATACAGCGCAATTAAATTTTAAAACTACTGGCGTTTAGCCGCTATATTAATTATTAAAGTGCGTTATTGGCAATGAACTACCCAGAGCTTCAACTCACCTTGGGGCTTTTTAATGGCCAATTTTTAGTTTTACTATTGCCAGCTGCCCTGCTTCACCATAGTCTCCTAACGTGAACGCTGAATGGTCACCCGCTGGCTTATGCTTTATATTTTTTTGAGCGCTCGTTAGAAGCGCTATCAAAGTTAATCAAATATAATGACCCCAACAAAAATCCAGCACTGAGCCACATCATCGTTGTTACCTGTTCTGAAAATAACAACATACCCCAAAAAACGCCACTGACAACCATGACGTAATTCGCGTGAGAGGTAAAGATAGGCCCTCGTAACCGAATTAATTCAAAATAAATATAAATATCAACTAATGCAATAACGGCCATAAAAAGTAAGGCACTGTGACCATCATTCCACGATTGAATATCACCAGAATCCCAATAAAAAAGAGACCCTACGACTAGGATTAGGCTTGCAAATATTGCTTCACCACAAGCCACCTGATAGGTATCAGAATCATCGGGCCAGGCTTTTGCAATGTAGTTGTGATAGATGGCGTAAGAAAGAGGCACAACTGCAGCCAGAAACAGATATGGCCAAGTAATCTCTACCTGGTTGCGGACATCAGGTAATAAAACACCAAATATTGAAATTGTGCCCAATAGCATGCCTAGAATTCTAATCGCATTAATTCGATCAGTCTTCATAAGCCAAGCAATGAGTAAAGTTAAAACTGGCGACAGACTCACAATTAATACCAGCACACTTGCGGGCACTAGCCCAATAACCTGTAACTCACAAAGCATTGGAATTAAATACCCCATCAGTGCGCAGATAACGTAAAACTGAATATGTTTAAAGCCAAACCGTGGAAACTTACGCCGAACCAACGCAATAGCGACCATGCCAATACAAACGCCCAGAGTCGATAATGTTGCTATGCCAAAGTAACTTAATCCGGATAGCACAGCAATTTTCAATAACGAAAAGTATAAGCCCCAGCTAACACCCAGGATCATAAGAAAAGCGATTGGTTTTTTATTGGACATAAACAACAATGATGAATCTAGGTTGAAAATAATGGGAAGAGTGTACATCAAATCTTTAATATTCAATGGTTTCAATTTCATCAGTGCTCGTTGTGTTAAGCGAGGTTTTGATTATTAATTTATCATCTTTTATACAATAGACAAGTGCTCAGACATACCGTCAGATAAAATTCATGATAGAGACACTTTTATTTAACTTACCTAGAAGTTTTAAGGTTACTTCATCGATATCTGAACGAAATATTGTTTCCAATCACCTTGCTTCAGGGGTACATTTGTTTAATTTTGATACGCAAGTTATGTTTAGTCTTAATCCGTGACTATGCTTAAACATGGTCGCCACAACAAACCTGCCATTGCGATTGCCCTTTGCCTAGCCTCGATGACTTTGTTCTCCGTGCAGGATGCTTTTATCAAATGGCTGGCCAGTGACTACTGGCTATTGCAATTGTTATTTGTGCGAAGTCTAGTCATCGTAATTGTTACCGGTTTCTATATTTTGCTCAACCAAGGCAAAGTTGGATTTATTACCCGTCAGCCGATTGGCCATTTGTATCGAACTGTATTTAATTTTTTAGCATTTTTTACCTACTACATGGCGGTCACGCAAATGCCGCTGGCTAACGCTACCTCTATTGGTCTCACCGCCCCCTTATTTATGACCCTACTGGCTGGACCGCTACTTGGTGAACCCGTCGGTTGGCGTCGAATAATGATTCTAATGGTTGGCTTTATTGGCGTGCTAATTGTCATTCAACCGACGGCTCAAGATCTCAATCTCGCGGGTAGTCTTTATGCGTTAACGGGGGCGTTCTTTTTTGCTATGTTGGCAATTCAAACTAGGAAAATGGGCAAAGATGAAAACAGCGAACTGATGGTATTTTATGCCGCTCTGGCTTTTTTAATTATCACGGGTGGCTTTATGCTATTTCACTGGCAAACACTAGACTTACCAGCCTTATTGTCGATGATATTGCTTGGCTGCATTACCGTTTTCGCACAATATACTATTACTCACGCTTATCAATATGCTCGTGTACATGTAATTGCACCCTTTGAATATATCACTGTGATCTGGGCGATATTGATCGGCTGGTTTATGTTTGACGAGCACCCCAGCACAACTATGTACACGGGTGGTATCCTCATTGTTTTGGCAGGCATTGGTATTAGCTGGTATGAAAAAATCGAACACAAACGGGCCACCACAGCACTCATCAACTCCGCCTAACGCTATTGCTAACCGACCAACAATGTGGATCGTGTTGGGGTAAAAATATAAGCCTATAACGCTTTTGCTTGAACGATGAACTTCCCAACAGCAACCCCAGTTACTTCAACTAGGGTACCTGCTGACAATTCTTTTTCGCTACTGAGATTCCAATCGATACCTGAATAACGGTACGCAGGGTTTTTAGTCATGGACACAGCTTCATTTAAAATGAAACTGTGTCCAACCAAATCACTCGTCACTTTTTTACTTTCAACGTTACCTTGCATAGACTTTAACGGGCGCCACAAAAAGATAGCCAATAAGGCGGTTAATACTCCCACACTGGACAATGCACTAAGCATTGAATCGGGAACAATACCAACGGTCATAAGCCCCCCTGCTACCACTGCCGCAAGACCAACAAAAAACAAGACAAAAGTTGAGAAACCCAAAACAACGACTTCGAGAACCAGCAATGCTAGACCAGCCATAATCAAACTTTCAGACAAATTATTGCTGATCCAATTCATTTTTTAGCTCGCAACGTTTTTATTAAGCGTATTTATAATCGTCATCGCCTGAGCAACCATGCTGGCTGCATCTGTGCCATTGTCGGGTAATAAGACCACTGACGACTCTTTCGCTATAGCCAGTTTAGCTTCTATTGCCTTGGTTGCCAAATCAAGCTGTACTGCCTTCTGGCCCTCTTCAGTTGCCGCTGCTTGACCTACTTGTCTTAAAGATTCTGCCTGAGCTGATGCAATAGCCACAATCGCCTTGGCCTCACCTTCTGCGCGTAAAACCTGTTCTTCTTTTTCTGCTTCAGCTGCTAGTACTACCGATGCTTTTGCCCCTTCAGCTCGATTAATAGCCGATTGTCTATCACCTTCTGACTCCAAGATTTGGGCACGCTTTACCCGTTCAGCCTTCATCTGTGCTTCCATAGCTTCCATAACTGATTGAGGTGGCACAATGTCTTTTATTTCATAACGAAGTACTTGAATACCCCATGGACCTGCAGCCTCATTAATCGCAGCGACAATATTTGTGTTTAATATGTCACGCTCTTCAAACGTTTTATCAAGCTCCATTTTACCCAATTCAGAACGCATCGTGGTTTGGGCCAACTGGGTTACGGCGAACACATAATCGTCTATGCCATACGTCGCTTTATATGGATCAAGCACACGAAAATAAAGTACACCGTCAACTGACAGCGAAATATTATCTTTCGTAATAGCGCTTTGCTCCGGCACGTCGACGGCTTTTTCTTTCAGTGAACGATCAGCCGATATTCGATCGATAAAGGGTAGGATGAAATTTAACCCTGCTTCTTTTGTCGACTGGTATTTACCAAAACGTTCGATTACATAAGCACGATTTTGCGGAACAAATTTAATTGAGCTTTTAAGTCCAATTATAATTAAGACCAATACAAGTGTCTGCATGGTTAATAAATATTCAAATACAAAGTCCATTGTTTTCTTCCTGAGTGTGTTATTAATTTAATAAATAAAGTTAGAGTAATAGATAAATCCTATCTGTATTCCCTTTATTTCCAGTTGTAATTAAATGGGGTAATTAATTCAACTATCAAGCTGTTTAAAGCTTAATTAGCATTCTAAAATCTACGGATCATTTATAATAGAACACGCATTACCCCAAGTATTCTCATAGAGAATCTCATCTATCGCTCTTCGTGAATCCCATTCAGCTTGTTCAAGCAATGGTTTAGAGTAAAACTCTTTAACATGACCAATACAGAGCACCGCTGCCGGGTAACTATCTGCTGGCATTGATAAAAGACTAGCCAGATCATCTGGTTTAAAAAATGAAACCCAACCCATACCAATACCCTCCGCACGGGCGGCTAACCAAATATTTTGAATTGCACAGGACAATGAGGCCAGATCCATTTCCGGCATGGTACGGCGTCCAAGAATGTATTTATCTCTGCCTTCCATTAATGCAGCGACCCAAACTTCAGCGCAATCTTTTATACCTTCAAGTTTGAGGGTTGCGTAGATTGTTTTCTTCTCTTTGAGCTGCTCGCCCGTTAACTTAATTTCGGCTTGAGCTAGATCATAAATTTGATCTCGAATAGTCGAGTCCGTAATACGAATAAAGCGCCAGGGCTGCATAAAACCAACGCTTGGTGCAAGCTGGGCAGCATAAATTAATTTTTTAAGAATTTCAGGATCAACGGCTTCGTGAGTGAAGTGCCGCATGTCACGGCGTTCACTAATGACGCGATAGACTGTCTCTTTTTCTGCTTCACTGTAAGAAGACATACCGACTATTTCCAATGCTGGTGGGACTTATTATTTGGTTATTTTACCGGTTATGGACAAAATTCAAAGCACCCATAAACAGATAAGAACAATCATTCGATCTGTTACAAAATGGGAACGTTGTAACAATCCATTCGACGATTATGACGCCTGATGTGAAATATAAATTTTTTTAGCGTCTTGCTTGGAAGGTAGGCAATCAAATTAAAATCAGTGGGCCTAACTCACTAAAAACTTAAGTAAAATACACCAGCGCATAGACCGTTAGAAGCACTACAACCCAAAGTGCCGTTGTACCAATTGCCCAGGTTCTTGAAAATACGCCAAACGATTCTGGACTATTACTTGAACTCAAATGCCTTTTTGCCAAAGCTGCAAGATTGCCTGCTGTAGCTTGAGCTTTAGTTTCGAGTCGAGACCCCACATATGCAACCGTATTGAAGGTCGTTTCTCCAATTTTTCGAAACATTACTCGCCACAACCAATCCGTATCAAGACTAATGGTTAAAGTCCTTTTCATTAATGGCAATAATAAGAAGAAGGCTAATCCAGAAAACAATAGTAACTGAACATAAAACAACACTTTACCCGCCTTATAAGGGACATAATTGTTCTCGTAAGGCAGCAATTGGTAAAAGGTCTCAGGAAAGATTCCAATGAAAAGGCATAACGCAGAAAATATAATCATAGCTACGGCCATATTCCAAGGCGCATCTTTTGGCCTTAAGCCTGAGTCTTTTTGGAAAAACACAAACCAAGGGAATTTAATACCTGCATGAAGAAAGACGCCGGCAGAAGCCGCCGCCAACAACAAATAAACCGTAATCATACCTTCGTCTGCAACTGCTTGAGAAATCATCGTCTTTGTTGTAAATCCAGACGTTAATGGGAAACCGGAGATAGATAGGGCACCGATGATTCCACAGATTGCGGTTAATGGCATTGTTCGGAACAGACCACCTAAATCGGTACATTTACTGAATCCCGTTCTATAAATAACGGCACCGGCACACATGAATAATAAACCTTTGTAGATAATATGCGCGAATGCATGCGCAGCCGCCCCGTTTAAAGCCATCTCGGTGCCTATACCCACCGCGCAGACCATAAAGCCAACTTGATTGACAACTGAGAAGGCCAAAATTCGACGGATGTCATTTTCAAGCAGAGCGAAGATGATGCCGTATATAATCATAAAAATACCAATCCAAACCAAGATACCCTCACCTGGAAACAATAAGATCAACGCTAACACTGCGGTTTTAGTTGTAAAAGCAGAAAGGAAAACAGAGCCCGTTGGGCTGGCTTCAGGATAGGCGTCTGATAACCAAGCAGAGACGGGTGGAGCAGCAGCATTGATTAATATACCGATCAAAATCATCCACGTATCAAAGCTAGTAGCCAACATCGGCTGAATATCAAATGATCCAGTATGGACACCAACACCTTCAATACCGACTTTTAAAATAATGCCACCAAACAAATGCATAATCGCGTATCGCATACCGGCTGCACGGGCAGCTGCCGTTCCACCACACCAAACTACGACAGTAGAAAACAGAGCCATTAGCTCCCAGAATAAGAAAAGCGTAATGAGATCTCCTGCAAAACAAACCCCGATGGCGCCTGCTGCATAAGCATAGCCAGCTGCGAGTTCATACCATTTGGCAACACGAAAGGCGTAGAGTCCACCGACAAGGGCCATAACGGCAAATACAGTAGCAAATAAACGCCTTAAAGCACTGCCCTCAACGGGCTCAATGGTGTAATTGAGGAAAGGCATGGTGGTTACAACACCATCTGGCACTTGCCAAATTGTCCATAGTGTTAATAGTGGCGCGGCCAATAACACAAGCGTACGAAAATGACCCTTGAAAGGGCCAATCAAGATTGCCGCAGCTATCAGGATTAATGCGGGAGGTAACATCTCAGTCATCTTTAAGATCCTTGAGATAGTATTCCTGGTCACGCTTGAGGAACATGCCTAATGCCTTTGCGAATAGCACCATCAGCAGACAGGATATAAAACCAAATACAGCACCAAAACCAATCCAACTATCAAAGCCAAACGATCCCTTTATCTTGATCACTAATTGGGCCAGAACGGTAAGCGTTAGAATCATCCAAAAAAAACGCCACAGTATCCTGATAGACGAAGGCCTGACTAGCCAGGCATCTTGTTGTTTTGGGTCCGTCATTTAACTATCCCCACAATTTGAGACTCCAGTGCAATCAGCGGTGCATTAAATAGGAAGAGTCCAATCGTCAAAGCAGCGGTAATTGAGAGCGCAGTAACCATCGGCCAAGGCGCTTCACCATGGTCAAGCTTTTGTTCAGGGTCTTCGCGACTAAACCAAACCGCAAAAATAATGGGTAAAAAATAAGCGGCATTTAAAACCGTACTGCCAATAATAGTGGCAATGGCAACGTAATTATCCGACTCAAAAGCACCCGCAAGAATAAACCATTTAGACACAAATCCGCCGGTGGGTGGCACACCTATCATGCTGAGAGCACCAATCGTAAAAGCAGCCATAGTCCAAGGCATCCTTCTACCTATGCCTTTGAGCTGCCACACTTCAGTTTTTTTTGCGGCGGTGTAAATTGCACCTGCTGCAAAAAACAGCGTTATCTTACCGAAGGCATGGGCAACAATATGCATTGAGGCACCGACCTCTGCCAATGGTTTTAAAATGGCTGCAGCCATTACGACATAAGAGAGTTGTGCCACCGTTGAATAAGCCAACAAGCGTTTAATATTGGTTTGTTTGAGGGCCACAATACTCGCAACAATAACGGTAAAAGCCGCTGCATAAAGCAACCAGCCACTACTGGGTTCTGCAAACAGATGTTCAACACCAAAAATATAAACAATCACTTTGATCACGGTAAAGACACCCGCCTTCACCACGGCAACGGCATGCAACAGGGCGCTCACCGGAGTTGGGGCTACCATTGCTGCCGGTAACCATCGGTGAACAGGCATCACTGCCGCCTTGCCAATACCAAAAACGAATAAACCCAATAACAACCCCAGCGCTGGACCTTCTAGGTTACCCTCAAGAATACCGCCCGGCGTAAAATCACCTGTTCCAGCAACAAAGTAAGTCCAAAGTATTGCGGGTAATAACAGGCCAATCGATGTCGTTAACAAAACGCCTAAATAAATTCTAGCTGAACGAATTGTTTTTGCGTCACCTTTATGTGAAACGAGAGGATAAGTACATAGCGTTAACACTTCATAAAATAGAAACAGTGTGAACAGGTTTGCAGAGAACGCTATACCGATAGTAGCCGTAATTGACAGAGCAAAGAAAACGTAAAATCGGGTTTGTTTGTTTTCCTTGTTAGCGCGCATGTAGCCAATTGAATAAATTGAATTGACAATCCATAAACCCGATGCCAAAGCCGCAAACAGCATACCTAATGGCTCTATCTGAAAACCAAAGTCGATCCCAGGTAAAATCTCAAACAGTTGTAATTCAGGCCGACCGCCTGACATCAGTTCGGGTATCAGGCTCCAAACATTAATCGCAAGCGCTACTGCAGTTGCCAGTGTGACACCTTCGCGAAGGTTGTCACTGACCCGAGATGCGGCCAGAATTAGCAATGCACCAACTATCGGGATTAAAAACGATAGCGCTATTGTCATTTCAGAACTCATGGAGTTTGGCCATGTAGAAGTTCCGCTGCGCCAGTCGCTAATTCAATTGGAACACCTGGTGCAAAGCCAAAATAAACATTCATTAACACCACAACCCACGTCATTAATAATAAAGGTATAGGGGCTTCTGTAATAACCAAGTCCTCCTCTGGCTGACGAAAATAAGCCGACTCAACTATACGCCAAATGTAAACAACGGCCATTAACGAACTGATCAGAATGATAACAACCAGAGCAATGCCCATTGCCCCTGATTCAAAACTTGCCGTAATCAGATACCACTTACTGATAAAGCCAGCGGTTCCAGGTACGCCGATTAAACTCAATCCGGCTAATACAAAGGCGGCCATCGTCCAAGGCATTTTTTGAGCTATACCCGCAATATTGTCGATACGCAGCTGAGCAATTCGCATACCAAGACAAGCCATCACAAGGAACAACGCACCTTTAGCTAACGAGTGATTAAAAATATGTAAAACACTTGCTGTCGTTCCCGACACGCTCAATAGGCTTGCACCCAAAGTGATGTAACCAATTTGTGCGACAGACGACCAAGCCATTAATCGTTTTAACTTCGGTTCAAAAATAGCAACACTGGATCCAACCAGAATGGCTAAGAGCGATAACGGTAAGAGGAAAAAAGTAAATTGAAAGTCATGTCCAACCAGGTTGGGTTGAAAAACAAAAAAGTCAAAACGAAGAAGAACATAAATCGCTACTTTAGTAGCACAAGCGGCAAGAAATACAGTGACCATATTTGGCGCGTAGGTATAGGCATTGGGCAGCCAAATATGAAGTGGAAAAATGGCCGCTTTAAGCGCAAGTCCGATCGTAATAAAACCAGCCGCTAGTAGTATTGGGGTCTGGTCAGCAACATCCTCAATCCTGAATGCCATATCAGCCAGATTAAGCGTTCCCGTCATCATATAGATAAGGCCGACACCAATCAGATAGAAAGTAGCGCCAATGGTGCCCATGACTAGATATTTAAAAACTGCCGGTAATGCCCGTTTATCAGGACCACCAGAAATTAATACGTAGCTGGCTAGTGAGGATATTTCCATAAAAACGAATATATTAAACGCATCCGCCGTTACCAAAATGCCAGCCAAACCTGATAGTGCGAGTAACCAAGCCGCATAAAAAAGGGGTTGCCGATGATGCTCGATGTCTTTATCAAGACTCTGAGCACCGGCTAATAAAGCAACGCTTGAGGCACCCGTAACAACCAGTAACATGAGGGCACTGAAAGCATCGACTGCCAGCTCAATACCCCAAGGCGCAGGCCATGCACCGAGGGAATATTGAATTGTCTGTCCCGCCATGACGCTCATGGCCAAAGTCACGGCAATCGCAAATGCACACAGACTAGCCGCAGTTGCAACAATCCAAGGCAAACGTTTTTGGTTCAGCAGGATAACCAAAGGTGCAGTTAACATTGGCACAATGACCTGCAGCACTGGAAGGTGAGAATGAAACGCAGTCACTACTTATCTATCTCCTGAATTTCATCTTCTTCAATGGTTCCGTATTCTTCCTTGATTCTGATGACAATACCTAATCCTAGCGCCATGGTAGAAATACCAACGACGATGGCTGTCAGAATTAATACCTGAGGCAAAGGGTTTGAAAACAAACCATTGGCATTAGCATCTGTAACAATCGGTGCTGTACCGCCTTCTAACTTGCCCATAGTGATATAAAGCAGAAAAACAGCAGCTTGAAAAAGAGAAAGCCCAATCAGTTTTTTAATTAAATTCAACTTTACAATGACCGCATACAATCCGATCATAAGTAAAATCGCAAAAACCCAGTAATAGTAGAGTCCCAGTAATTCCATTAAAACTTACCTCTCGCCGCAAACGCGTGGAAAATACTCAATAAAACGCCTGTCACCGTGATACCAACGCCCGCTTCTATGATTAGAAGACCCATTTGCTGACCTTTCACTGGGTTTGATGAGAGCACTGAGTAATCAAGAAAGTTACTACCCAGAAAAATACCAAAAAGACCAACCACACCGTATAACAATGCGCCTCCTGCAATAAGCCCAATAAGGACACTTCGCGGAATAACTTTTAAAGCACTATTTTCGCCTTCTAGCAAAGCGAAGAGAATAATTGCTGCCGCAATAAGTGCACCCGCTTGGAAGCCACCACCCGGACCGTATTCACCGTGAAATTGGACATACAGTCCAAATAACAAAATAAAGGGAATTAGCATCCTGCCAACAACTCGAGGAATGAGGTAATGTCGAAGCCCTTTTGGATCAGTAAGTTTGAAGGGGTTACTTTGCGCGAACGGTCCGGGTTGTGTTCCCAGTAGAAATAAAACACCAATTCCTGCAGTAAAAACAACAAAAACCTCACCTAAAGTATCGTAGCCTCTAAAACTACCCAATACGGCGGTAACGACATTTGGAATATCGATTGCTTCGGCAGTTTTATCTAAATACCAGGGAGCAACATGCTGATGAACTGGCGCATTGGGATCGGCAAACTGCGGGTTACCTAATGTTGCATAAATCAGTACTAGAGTCGCTATTATAACAATGATCAATGCCCCTACTCGACTAGAAGATGGGGCTTTTTCGTGTTTAGCTGTAATCGCTAACGCACTTAAAAGCAACACAGTCGATATGCCTGCACCAACAGCTGCCTCAGTTAGCGCAACGTCAGCGGCATCAAGTAGAAAGAAATTGACCGCCAGTAATAAACTAAACATACCGCTTAACATGACAGAAACAAACAAATTTTGTGACTGTACTATTGCGACCGCTGTAATGAGCAACAAGGTCAGTAGGAAAAATCCAAATATAACGGTCATTCTTCACTCTCAGGCACTGCAGTGGATTTGACTTGCTCAGAACGATTACCCGCTAATAATGCGGCACTTGCTAAGGCATTTGATGCGGTAGGACCCGTTAGCAAAAGAAAAACAAGAATGGCAAGCAATTTAACGCTGGCCAGTGTTAAACCTGCCTGCAACATGAGACCTGGGATGATTAAGATTGGTGCAATGCTATCGGTAATGCCCGCAGCGTGCATACGGGTGTACAAATCAGGCATTCGTAAAGCGCCAAGCCCACCAATAAAAACAAACACACCACCCAAAGACATTAATATCCAACTGGCTATGTCGAGAAACAATTCCATTGTTAGGGCTTTTCCTCAGGTTGCTTTGCCGCCCTATTGCGAAAAAATTCCAGTACAGCGAACACGCCGATGAAGTTAATCAATGCATAGGCTAGAGCAAGGTCAAGAAAATCAGGCCGACCCATCAGAAAAGCGATTACGGACAGAAGTAAAACTGTTTTGGTTCCTAACATGTTTACTGCTAAAACTCGGTCATAAACGCTGGGACCTAGGATCGCGCGCGTTAGGGCTAAAGCCATTGTTATAATCAATGCGAATGTGACGACATAATACATTTTCTAATTTCTATCCAACTCTATTCAGACCGTTTAAAAGCTAAAAACAAGTTAATTCTTACTCAACTGGGCAACCCGTTTATCCATTTCACCCGACAGCAGGTCAGTTGCTCCAGCTTCGGTTAATGCGTGTACCTTAATGACTCCATTGTGAAGATCTAAAGCCAATGTTCCAGGAGTCAAAGTAATGGAGTTAGCCAGTATCACTTGATCAACAGGGTGCTGTGCCGTTACTTTTATCTCAATAACACGTGGGCTGATTGGCAGACTCGGGCTGAGTACAATGCGAGCAACATCAATGCTAGAACGAATGACCTCGCGTCCTAACCATAGCCAAAAGCCAATCAAACGAAAACTGAAGTGCAGCGCAAAGAATTGATCATTGAAATATCCCATGCGTTTCACAACTACATAGGTCAAAAAGCAGGAAAAAATACCGAGACCCAGCAATAGCGGTTTAAAAAATCCAGACCACAGTATCCAAGCAGCAGCCAAGGTAACGAGCAACACGAGCTTCCTGCGAAGGGTATATTTAGAATGAACTTCAATCATTTTGGGGATTTAATAAAAACCTGTGGTTGATGTTTAATTCGTTTTAATCTCAATTTATTTCTGACAATTCTGATCACAGAGAAAGCTTTTCTTTTGAATACTAAATCCTTTCTCAGCCTTCGTATTGTTTGCTTTGATCTTTATTGTTGATAATAAAGTCTATCTAATTATTTACGCGAATAATTTCAATTTTGCGATCAAAAAAAAAGGAAATCTAAAAGACTTCTCTCAAATATAATTAGTCATCGTTGCTTGGTCAGCACGTATCATCTTAAACGTGATCCTCATTGCTAAGCTTCATAATTTGATAATCCACAGCAATCAAACAAAGCTTTTTATAATCTGTAGAACAATTAAAATAGTATCAAATTTTTTAGATTTATTACCACAATTTTATCTTTTTATTCGAGTAGGATGCATACCCGTCTGTTTTTTTCAACCAATGCTTTAGGTCAAAAATTTAAATTGAGACTCAACATTCTGGCTAAATTTATTGATTAAGCCTCTACGCTTATTATTATTTAGAGGCCTAAATACATCTTGGTATACAATATACCAAGAAATCTTAACGCTACTCAAAATAAATGTAAAGCTTTAATCTCCGATCATTCATTCACACTGATAATCGAAGTACTCCTAATATAGACAATCACCAGCAGTTTGTTGTTGATCATAAAAAATTAGGTTTAAAAAAAGAAAAAACTACCGTGAAAACATACACTGGGAACACTGCTTCAGCAATGCTAATTCGAACGTTCTTGGCAATTGGTAATAATTTTTATCAGATAACACTACAACGAATACCGTAGAGTCTATTGTTTTGCCAGATCATCCAGTCAATGATATCAAACTGGCGCGATTTTTAATTCTTAGCCGGTTCTCCAAACGATGTTTATGAATCAAAGAACATTGATAGGTCTTCTGATAAAATATAAATCATAATGTTGCCAAGTAAACAATAACGATTGAACCAATTAGCAACCAACCTAATAAGCTTTTTTCAACCAAACCTATTGATCGTTTAATATCAACTGTAATCGCTGCTTTACCGACACCCAAATAAACTTTATCGACAAACACACCCTCATAATGGGTTGGTCCACCAACGATAACGCCTAAAGCGCCTGCACCACTGGCCATCACAAGCCCCGCATTTGGGCTTTTATGCTGCCCCATTTGATTACGCCAAGAAAGTAAAGCCCCTTTAGAATTTTCGCCACAAAGCGCATAACTCAATCCTGTCAATCTGGCCGGTAAATAACCAAGCCAGTCATCTAACTTTGCGGAAAACCAGCCAAACTGACAGTATTGTTCATTTTTATAACCCCACATGGCATCAAGCGTATTGGTCAAGCGGTGTATTAAGGCCCCTGCAGGCCCCAATACTATGAACCAAAAAATTGAAGCAAAGACGCAGTCATGGCCATTTTCAAGAATAGACTCGATGGTTGATCCCACAATTTGTGATTCATTCATTTGACTGGTGTCACGACTGACGATCATTGATAAATGATAACGTGCTTCATTCAGGTCGCTATTGAGCAATGGGTTAGAGATAGCAAGCGTATGCTGCTTCATGCTTTGCCAACCGATAACAAAATACAATACCGCTATATTTAACATTGACTGCAACCAAATATTCGACAGAAGCAACTGAAGATAAACCACCCCTGAAACAGGTAAAGCCATCACTAAAATAGCAGCAATTAAACCATTAATACGAGATTGACGATTATTCAGCCTCCGTTCCAGTGAACTGGCTATATTGCCAAAAAGCACTAACGGGTGATATTTTGGCTCTCCAAATAACCGATCTAATAGCAGTGCGATAACGCAACAGCCTATCGGTAACAAAGCAATAAGCATTAAATAGAAACTGCTTTATTCAAAATCACTTCAGACCAATATTGGCAGCTAACAGGTCAAAATCAATTTCAGTTTCAATCATAGTGGCAACACGATCAATTTCACGTTGTCGTAGAACCTGATAATCAACACTCGCATCTGCATCTAACCCAGCCCAGTTTAACAAGGCATCACAGGCTTCATGATGATCAAATAATCCATGGAGATAGCTGCAGAGTATTTGACCGTCAGGAGAAATGGCACCATCGGTACGATCGCCGAAATCAATGGCAGGTCGAATTAAATCGGGTCCACTGGTAATACCCATGTGAATTTCATAGCCATCGACTCGAACTTTTGAGTCAAATAAATAACCAGTTACTTGAGTCAGTTGCTTTATAGGTGCCAGCGTTGTTTCAAAATCCATTAACTGTAATCCTGGCTGAGATCCTGCTTCTCCTTCAAGCCCTTCAAAGTCATGGATTTGTTGACCGATCATTTGGTAGCCCCCACAGATACCTATTAACTTGCCTCCATAACGTAAGTGTTTTTTAATTTGTGCTGGCCATCCATTATCGACAAGCCAATTAAGATCATTGATGGTGTTTTTACTACCTGGCAAAATGATCAGGTCGGCTGCAGGTACGATCTGTCCTTCTTCTACAAATGTCAGGTCGACCTGAGGATGTAAGCGTAAAACATCAAAGTCAGTATGATTACTAATCCGGGGGATTCTTGGCACTATCACTTGAAGGCGTTGCTGCGCGTCTTCAGTCACATTATTGTGTGAGCGATGGTCAACCGCATCTTCAGCTTCAATATGTAAACCTTTCAAATAGGGCAATACGCCCAGGGTCGGCACATTGGTTTTATCCGTCAGCCAGTCAATACCGGAGTCAAGTAGCGCCTTGTCCCCACGGAACCTATTGATTAAAAAACCTTGCACTAGATTGCGCTCATTTTGACTCAAACAATCGAGGGTGCCCGTCAAGTGTGCAAATACACCACCCCGATCAATATCGGCAACTATTAAGACCGCACAGCCAACCGCCGTGGCAAATCCCATATTGGCAATATCATTTTCCCTTAAGTTTATTTCAGCAGGGCTGCCTGCACCTTCAACAATGATCAAGTCATATTGCTCTGCCAGACGATAATATGACTCTAACGCAAAAGCCATTGCCTGCTTTTTATAGGCATGGTATTCAATCGCTTCCATATTGCCTATTGAATGCCCTTGAATAATTACCTGCGCCCCTTTATCGCTATTGGGTTTGAGTAATATCGGATTCATATCGGTGTGCGGTTCGATACCACAGGCGAGTGCCTGTACTGCTTGCGAGCGACCTATTTCACCCTTATCGATCGTTACAGCACTGTTAAGCGCCATATTTTGCGGTTTAAAAGGTGCGACTCGATAGCCTCTCGAACTAAACAGTCGACATAGCCCAGCAGCAATAACGCTTTTACCGGCATTAGAAGTAGCACCTTGAATCATTAATGTAGGAGTCATATTTATATTTTATCTCGCCTTAAGCCTGCATGAGAGGCCGTAAACGACCTTAGAATAGTCTGAATGCGCCAACAAACCCTAGTTCCCAGTGGCTCTCAGATAGGAATCACCGTGTTCAAATCATTATTTTTTGCTCTTGTAATTTTGTTTTTCAACACGCAAGCTAATTAATATCATTTACGTTAGGTCATTCAGATGCTTAAAACTGCAGTCGAATTAATTAAAAAAGCACAACAGGAAATATCCTGTGTTGATGTTGCATCAGCAAAACTGTTGTTTGAGGGTGTTAGTTGTTCTTTTCTTATTGATGTGCGCGAGGCAGAAAGTGTCGCAAAGAGTAAAGTCACGCAGTCAATTCATATTTCGCGAGGTTTGCTTGAAATGGAAATTTCTCAGCATTGCCCTCATGCAGACTCAACCATTTTGGTTCATTGTGCTGGTGGTGGTCGAGCTTCACTCGCCGCATTGACATTAAAAAATATGGGTTATAAGCAAGTATATGCAATTACCGCCGATTTTAATGATATTAAGACCGCCTTCGATTCCGAGTCAACAGCCAAACGGTCTGTTTAAAAGCTCTAATTTATTATTTCGTTTTACTGATCGATAGCGTCACTTCGTTTGTCAGAGCGTTTCTATCAATGGTTCCTGTCTCGATATATAAATCGCCTGGTTGAGCCACTGGGTTTCCTGATTTCGACACCCTAGCACCGATGATGATATCTTCAAAAGAAGATAGCATCATACTGGGCATCATCGCATCAGCATCACTCAACTCAACCATGACGGGTAGATCACTTACAGCCAAGCGTTTGACGGCTAATGGCATTGGCGGTCCACTAGCGGCCTTAGCATAAATAAAAACCACGTTATCAGAAACAACTTGTGTCTTAAATTGATCAGCAAGACTCACTGAAATCTTAACACTAGGATTTTGTATTGACTCTTTAGCAAGCAATACCAGGGTGGGGTCTTGATCCTTTAATAAGGCAATGAATCGCTTCACCTCTGAAGTGGAATCAGCACTATTGGCTACCAGTGGCAACAATGTGACCATATAACCGAAGGATGCCTTATAGTCTTGTCGCTGTTCAGCGGCAAGGCCTGCCAACCAAAGACCGGTTGGGTCTTGCGGCGACACTTTCAACCCTTGCTGAATTATTGCTTCAGGCTCGCCCATCATAAGCCCATCATTTTTCATCGAGAGTGCATCGGCTAGTGAGAATAAAACATGAGACTCTTGATCCCCAGTCAGATCGAGCGTTCGTTGAAAAGCAGTGACAGCTTGATCAAAATTACCTTTTTCCATCATTGTCTTACCCAGAACAAACCAACCTCTGGCATCATCCGGATTTTTTTGCAGTCGTTCTCTCACCACCTCAACCATTTGATCAAGTGTCATATCGATTTGGGGTGTTTGATTATTAGGTTGCGCAATCGCTGCCAGAGCTGGATTTTCGATTACTTGATACTCACCGACCTTGAAATAAAGCCCAATACTCGCCATTGGGAGAGCTAAAGCTAGCACCCATAACACCCACTTACCCTTTTGGTTTACTTTGCCAAGCTCTGACTTTTCAAGATCAAGTGCAAGCGATGTCTGTAACTCAACTAAAGCATTGTCGTATTCAGCTTGGGTTAAGCTCGCATCACTCAATTGGTCGTCTAGGCCATTTTTTTTATCTCGTGCTATATTGATGTTTTGCTGCTGCCTGTCCGTCGATAACATATCTTTAGGGGCACTTAAAACAGGCAAAATGACGCACGCCAACCCGACCAGTAGCAAAGCCGCCACCACAATCCAGAATATCATTACTTTTCCTGTGGCTCCGAAAGGAGCTGTTTCGCTTTTTCCATTGCAGCCTGCTCGGGTGCCACTAATACTTGTTTTTTACGCATTTTCACAAAAACTAAAACAATCACCACTAGTAATAAGACAAAAGGCCCAAGCCAGAGTAATAAGGTATTATTTTGTAAGGGTGGTCGATAAAGAACAAAATCACCGTAGCGAGCCACCATATAGTCAGCTATTTGATCCGGACTGTTACCTTCCATTAATAGCTCATGGGTTTGTCGACGTAAGTCTTTAGCAAGGTCAGCATTTGATCCAGATAAATTTTGATTTTGACAAACCAAACAGCGAAGCTCTCCAATCAACTGATTGTATTCGGCTTCCATTTGAGGCGACTTAAATTGATAAGACTCAACTGAAGCAACACATAGCCCACTAAAAGCTAGTAATCCCATAATTAAGGATAATCGCCACTGCCTCATTAATATTCGTTTAATTAGCATAAATTTAACCCAACAATGCTTTTATAGCTGGAATCACTTCTTTCTCAAGTGATTCCTTAGTTACAGGGCCAATGTGTTTATATTTAATATTGCCATCTTTACCAATTACAAAAGTTTCAGGGACGCCATAGACACCCCAATCGATACCCACTCGACCATCGATGTCCATCAAACTGGCTGAATAAGGATTACCAAACTGCTTTAACCAACGACGTGCATCTTCCGGTTGATCTTTATAATCTAGTCCTACAATTTTAACTAGGTTCCTGCTCGCCAAATCAGTAATAAAAACATGCTCGGCACGACACGACACACACCAAGATGCCCAGACGTTCAACACCCAAACCTGACCCAGAAAATCCTTTTTGGAAAGCATCTCATTGGGTGCATATAACATATTCAGCGAAAACTCTGGTGCAGGTTTACCAATCAATGGTGATGGTATTTTCTTTGGGTCAAGCGTCAAACCAAAACCTAGCAAGCCAACCATAAATATAAAAGCGCCTAGGGGCAAAATAAAGCGCACTAAACAACGACCCCACTGTTGAGCTCAAGTTTTTTCACTTTTGTTGACCTTGATTCCTGACGATAGCGCCTATCGCTGGCCGCAAAAAAACCACCCAGAGCCATGATAATAGCACCCAACCAAATCCAACGAATAAAGGGTTTGTAGTAAATCCGAATCGCCCAACTACCCTTATCGTCCAGTGGCTCTCCGAGTGCAATAAATAAATCGCGGGTAAACCCAGCATCAATTGCGGCTTCCGTCATGGGTGATTGCTGAACTCTATAGATACGTTTTTCGGGTGTTAGCTCGACGCGGAAATCATCCGCTTGAGACGTTACCGTAAAGTGTCCTCGTGTCGACACATAGTTTTTGATGTCTTCTTTCTTGACACCATTAAATTGGAAGTTGAAGCCTGCAATAGAGTAAATATCACCAGGAGCCATACGCAAATCTTTTTCTTGGCTATACAGACTGGTTAACGTAATACCAACAATAAATACTGCAATACCAATATGGCCTAAAATCATGCCATAAAACCCACTTGGCGTTGCCCGCAATCCAACCATTATTGGCTTGCCTTTGAATCGTTCATGCACCGCAATAATGGCTGTCACGGCAATCCACAAGGACATAGCCAATCCTGCAAAAGCACTCCAGATCCATTGCGGCAAAGTCAAACTAATCAAGAATGCCACGATTAACGCCGCAATAGCCGGATACTTCACTCGAGAGAACAGGTTTTGAGTCGTATCTTTGCGCCAACGGATCAACATACCTATGCCAATTAATATACCCAGTGGTGCCGTTATGCTTAAGAACACAAAGTTAAAATACGGAGGGCCAACTGAAATTTTACTGCCCATTGCATCTATAGCGATGGGGTACAGTGTGCCAAGTAAAATTGCCGCTGTTGCCACAGTGAGAAAAATATTGTTAAACAACAAGGCCATTTCTCGTGACAGTAAATTAGTTTGCGCGGCACTCTTTAAACTGGGGGCACGCCAGGAATATAACGCCAGCGATCCACCCACAACAATCACTAGAAAAGCGAGAATAAAAACACCCCGGTCAGGATCACTTGCAAAAGCGTGCACCGAAGTCAATACGCCGGATCGTACTAGAAATGTGCCTAACAAGCTGAGTGAAAATGCAAAAATTGCCAGCAAGGCTGTCCAGGCTTTAAACGTGCCTCTTTTTTCTGTAATCGCTAACGAATGCATCAGTGCTGTGCCCATTAACCATGGCATAAACGATGCGTTTTCTACTGGATCCCAAAACCACCAACCACCCCAACCGAGTTCGTAATAGGCCCACCAGCTTCCCAAAGCAATCCCAATAGTAAGAAATAACCAAGCAATATTGGTCCAAGGCCGGGCCCAACGAGCCCAAGCAGAATCTACTTGTCCAGATATTAGTGCTGCAATTGAAAACGCAAATGCAACCGAAAAACCCACATAACCGATATATAACATGGGTGGATGAATCGCAAGGCCAACATCCTGCAACAAGGGGTTTAAATCGCGACCTTCTAATACTGCGGGGAACAGCCGATCGAAAGGGTTGGAGGTAAGCAATATGAAGAGGAGAAAACCGAAGCTAACAAAACCCATAACGCCCAATACTCTGGCACGCATAACGGGTGGCACGTTAGGACTAAAGATCGCAACCGCCCCAGTCCACAACGCCAATATTAAAACCCAGAGTAATAGAGAGCCTTCATGCGCACCCCAGACACCAGATATCAAATAAATAATGGGTAATTCAGTATTGGAGTTAGAGGCTACATATAAAACTGAAAAATCATGCTGTAAAAAAGCCCACGTTAGACAAGCATATGAAATAGCAATAAATAATAATTGCGTCAGCGCTGCGGGTTTAGCCAATGCAACCCAACGAGAAATACCAAGCGAGGCTCCTGCTAATGGAAAGACGGTCTGCACCACAGAGAGGAATAAAGCGATAATAAGAGCAAAGTTACCGATTTCTGGGATCATAGCTTAGGTATCATTCAATTTTAAGACAACAATATCTTTAGAGTGTGCGAACAAATGAAATAATCAATTAATCCAGTTTAACCGCATCAGTTTTAGCTTTCATCGCCGCCGCAATTTCTGGTGGCATATAATTTTCATCATGTTTAGCCAATACTTCCTGCGCAACAAATGCACCGTTACTATTAAGCTTCCCATTGGCCACTATTCCTTGTCCCTCACGAAATAGGTCAGGCAAAATCCCGGTATATTCTACCGTAACGCTTTCGGCATTGTCAGTCAGATCAAACACCACCGTTAAACCTTCACCTGGACGACTAACACTGCCATCAACCACCATTCCACCAAGACGAAACAGGCGATCTTGTGGTGCCTTACCGTCAGCTACTTCGCTGGGAGAGAAAAAAAACATAATGTTTTCATCAAGGGATTTCAATGCGAAGCTGAGTCCAATGGCAACACCTGTCACCATTAATATAATTAGACCTAACCGCTTCTTACGTGCCGGAGTCATGCTATTTTTCCCTGTCGAGATTTAATTTTTCTGAATGACGCCGTTTCAATTCGCATAACACTTGTTGATGTGTCCGACGGGGTAAATACCAATTTAACCACAACACTATTGCCGCCAAACCATAAGACGACCAAACAAATGATGCGTAGCCACCCATGGCAAAAAATTCAGACATCATTACCTTCACTTAGTTCAGCTACCCACTTACTGTTACGCTCACGTTTTAACAATTCACCTCGACAACTTTGAAACAGCGTCAGAACGTAATAAACTTGAAACGCCAATGCCATTAATAAAAGTGGAATTAACATACTCCAATGAATAGAAGGTTTGTCAAATTTGGTAATCGTAGGGCCTTGATGTAATGAACTCCACCATTCAACTGAATAATGAATAATCGGAATATTAACAACGCCAACAATGGCTAAGATAGCAACAGCTTTGGCTGCGATACGTTTATCATCAATAGCATTGTACAAACCAATCACACCAAGATAAAGAAAAAGCAAGATAAGTTCAGACGTCAATCTGGCATCCCAAACCCACCAAGTGCCCCACATCGGTTTACCCCAAATTGATCCAGTGGCTAATGCTAAAAAAGTAAAGCTAGCGCCAATTGAAGCACTGCTGATCAAAACCACCTCGGCAAGCTTCATTCGCCAGACAATAATAATAATGCCACAAAAAGCCATGATGATATAAATCAACAAGGACATCCATGCAGCTGGAACATGAATAAAAATAATACGATAGCTATCACCCTGTTGGTAATCCGGTGGTGCCAACACTAATCCACCATAAAGTCCCGCTAACAGTAACAACAGGAATATGCCTGTTAGCCACGGAATCCATTTACCGGCAATGCGATAAAAGTGCGGTGGAGAACCCCATTTATGGAACCATAAAAACATCGATCTACCTGACTAACGAATACACTAACTCATGCTCATCTTGAGCGCCGATGCAGTCGCAAGTGGCGATAAAGACAATGCAAGAAAAAAAAATGACAACAACATATAAAGCTGCGCCGAAACATCTAAACCACCAGCAGCCCCTTCAATTGCACTGGAAGCGAATATAAGGACAGGTACATACAGTGGCAATATTAAAAGTGACAATATGATACCACCTTTCGCTAAACCTACCGTTAAGGCCACACCAATAGAACCAATTAAACTGAGTATGGGTGTACCAATTAAGATTGTAAGCAGTAAAGTACCCAGTGCCTCTGAAGGCATACCCAACATCAATGCTAGTAGTGGTGATAAAAACAACAGGGGTAGTCCCGTCACTAACCAATGTGCGGTCACTTTAGCCAAAACCAATACCGGCATAGGATGAGCACTCAACAGTAATTGCTCCAAAGAACCATCATCAAAGTCTGACCTGAAAATACTATCGAGTGACAACATAGCGGCCAGTAAGGCGGCGACCCAGATAATGCCGGGTGCAATGCGAGACAATAAGACAGGTTCAGCACCAATGGCGAGTGGAAATAACGTAATCACTAAAATAAAAAATAACAGTGGATTGGCAAACTCAGCACGATTACGAAAACACAGTGTTAAATCACGCTGTAATAAATAAAGATAAGCTTGAGTTAATGAGTATGCTTTCATATCGAACGTTTCATGCAGACAGATCTAATCTGATTAAATTGACTGTGGGCATTTCTATATCATGATGCGATGTCATGACAATAATCCCCCCTCGCTTTAAGTGCGCTTCAAAGATCGATTGAAATAGAGCCATACTTACTTTATCGAGCGAAGTATAGGGTTCATCTAAAATCCACAAATCTGCTTCTGTGACAATTAACCGCGCTAGTGCAAGCCTACGACGCTGCCCCGCCGATAGATTGCTCACAAGGGTATTGCCATAGCGGTAAAGATTCACTTGTTCCAAAGCATTATCAGGATCGACGGTCGATGGGTTGCCCATTGCCTGAACCAGACGTAAGTTCTCGAGACAGGTCAGGTCACGCTTGACCCCATCGTGATGACCCACATAGGTGACGCGTTCATGATAGTCAGAGTTGTGTTCGGCTATGGCATTCTGATGCCAAAAAATATGACCTTCATCAGCCATTTTTAAACCCGTCAATATTCTTAACAAACTGGTTTTGCCACTACCGTTCTGGCCTTCAACAATCAGCATTTGTCCACTATATAACGACAAACTAAGATGCTCGAATAACACCCTGTCATCTCGAATACAAGTAAGATTATCAATTTTGAGCAATGCAGCTTTAGACATGGAGTAGTTAGGTAAAAAATTTAAATGCAGGCTAGCCAAAAAATGGTCGAAATACAATCCAAGAGTTAATAATGACCAAACAATCCACGTTTCACCCAGCAATTTTTTTCTGCGTAATTGAAACTTTTAGACATTACTGCAAAATTTAGTTCATCCAAAGCACCCAAAAGTCTATAGAGAAAGGTTCGAACTGGACGTTGTGACTTTATCAACCTAGACTGGAGCCAAGCTCGATCACTGCAGACCTTGTTGATTTTACATGGGCTCAAGGGCTCAATAAATTCATCATACGCCCAGCGCATGATTAACTATTGCAACCATCACCAAATCGCCGCTATATTGATGCACTTCCGCAGGTGAAGTGGAGAGTAAAATCGACTATTGCGAAGCTATCATTCGGGAGAGACTGGCGATTTAAATCTGGTCATTAAATATCTTAAGAATAAAGGTATTTTCCGTATTGCATGACTTGGATACTTACTCGAAGGCAATCAAGTGATGAAGTACATGGGAGAAACTAAAACAAGTTCTGTTATTTGCTGCGCTATCGGCGTAACGGTCCCAATGACGCTGAGTATTTGTTCCTCAACAATGAATTAAGGCTTTGCAAAAATATATCAAACAGCTTTATTGGGCCGACTCATCACGAAACTAAATCTAAAGAAAACTTAATTGAGCGTAGTGAGCTGAGTTTTTCAGATCCAACAAAAATGAAGCACTTTCAACCGTTTGACGATCACTTCATCTCACCTATCCACGGATTCGACAGTGCTCATGAGTATTATAGACAATCAAGTTCAAGGCAATTTTTGATTAATGTAAACAAATCCTCGTTAATTATACTGGCAAAGGATGTTCCTTTTATGACAACAAAGGTATTACCCACAACTGAGGAACTATCAAAATCCGTCACATTAGAAAAAAGCCAACAAGGTGGGCATGTTGGATTTATTAGATCGAATGCTGTTTTACCAATATCTTGGCTTGAAACTCGTATTCATTCTTTTTAAAGGAATCATTCGAGTTAAAAGAAACCATTAATTAATAATCGAGTAAGCGATATTAGCCGCACTTAGAAAGGTAATTTATCTGCATGTGATTAGCTCGAAACTTGGTAACTATCTATAACACGTTGAAGCTCTGCGGCTGAGGATGACACTTCTAAAGTGGATCGAGTAATAGATTGAATACTGTCAGAATTGTTACTCGTTATGTCACCAAGCTGCCTGATGTTAGTATTCATACCATCTGAAATTTCATTTTGAAACTCGGTGGCAACAGCTATCGAACTGCTCATATCATTAATTTGGGCAACAGACGTGGCAATGGTTTCCAATGAAGTACCCGCCAGTGAGGCTTTGGTTACTACGTCCTGAGTTTGTTCTCGACTTTCATTCATTGCTGCTACTGCTTTACGTGCCCCAGACTGAAGCTTCTCAATGATTTGATTGATTTCTGCCGTTGACTCTTGGGTTCTACCCGCTAGCGTACGGACCTCATCGGCAACAACTGCAAAACCTCTACCCTGCTCTCCTGCGCGAGCTGCCTCAATCGCTGCATTCAGCGCTAATAAGTTAGTTTTTTCAGCAATACCCTTAATCACATGCAAAACCGTATTAATATTTTCACTGTCACGCTCTAACTCAGAAACAACCTCTGAAGTAGTGTCAATTTGACGGGCTAAGTTTTCGATGCCATTGACAGTGTCCTGAACAATTCTCTGGCCACTATTGGCTTCTGTATTGGCTTTATTTGCAGCTCCAGATGCTCCAGCGACACTATCAGAAACATCGCGTACCGCAGTAATCATATTATCCATCGAATTTGATACTCGCTCCGTATCAGACTGTTGCTGGAGAAAATTAACACTAGTCTGCTGCATCGAATTCGCTACCTGTTCGGATGATTTGGATAATTGGGAAGTTGCTGATCCAATGTTTGATATTAGACTTAAAAGCGTCTTCTGCATTTTCACGATAGCCAATTGCAACTTGGTAATTTCATCATCACCCTGGATAACAATTTGTTCATTAAAATTACCCTCTACAATTCTTTTCAATTGACCTTGAGTGTGATTTAAACGGTGAATTAAAGACCGAGAGATCAACCAGCTCAAAATCCCTAGAAATAGCAAAGATATAATAGCCAGAGCCATTATTACTTGTATAAAGTCCTGCCATAACGTTGCAGCTCGAAGGCCAGCCTGTTTGGTAAAAGCGTCAACTGAGTTTGACAGGCCTGTAAGTTCATCATTAAACCTTTCTTGCTCTTGTGTTAATTTGTTTTCTATTAAATAAGCGTCAGATCCTTTATTTTTTGTAATAAAGTCAAAGACTTGGCGTGCATGATCCTTAAAAAATGCAAATTCTCTCTCAAGACGCATCAATGATTCATTAGCACGTGCTAATTCAGACACACTAGGTAAGATTTCATTGATTTCTAAAATACTTTTAACTACTTTTTTACTTTGATGAAGATCTGACTCAACCAATTCACTTAACGCATCGAACTGATTGATTTCCGATAATAAACTCAATTCGACCATTTCATCCAATCGAATCATATCGCCATAACGCAAAGCGCGTTCGAAATGAATTGACTGCTGGAGTTGATAGTTTGTAATTCGGGTCAGAATTTCAGTTAAAGGAATACCCGTTTCAACAATGGCTTTAAGCTCTTTGTCAGCTTTACTCATCACACTCCAAGAATAACCAGCAATCAATGCCATTATAATTAATAAAATCAATGGGTTAATTACAATTTTTGCAGTGACCGACTGATAGCTTAATAAATATTTCATGCTTAAATCCCGTTTTTTAGTAGTTACAGCTCTCTACAACTCGTTAAAATAAAAACTGATACTGGTTACTTTTTAAGTAATTTCGTATGTTCTACATTGTTGGATATATCGGACAGACCGCTATTTACTTAAGTTAAATTTAACCTAATTGATTATCGAAGGTTGAGAATGAGACTGCTGCTTTGGCTATAACTAAAAAGCGAGTTGGGAACCTGCTTCACAAGATTTAGAGCGAGCTATATGCCAGACAAAATGGTCAATATTAATAGAACCTTTCAATAGGAATAGTTAAATACCAACATATTTTTATCGATTTAGTTTCTCGTAAACACACTTTTCGGTAGTGTGAGGCAGTGTTAATATTGGCCTGAAATTAAAAATTCCCGAAGTTTTAATTTCTAACATTCTAATTTTACAGAACCATGAGGCTCTGAATTCAATATTAATTTATGACCAAATCTTGGATAGTAATTTAATCAACCTCATGTTTTTTTTCAAACCAAAAAAATAACGACAAAACACTGGTTGAAAGGTAATGCCCAAGCTTACCTCACGTCTAATCTATTTTAAAAAGTTTGAGGAGTACTAATAATTAGGATTCTAAAGGATCATCCGTTAGCAAAAAATTAACATATGGGGCGTAAGTTAGTACCTGTCTCTTATACACATCTGACGCTGCCGACGACTCC
>CAJXUC010000016.1 GCA_913061315.1 uncultured Gammaproteobacteria bacterium
CAATACTTATGGCATCTACGCCCAGCGTTACGAAGGCGCCAGTCAGACCGTCGATTTAAATCTAGTGGTACAAGACGACGTCGACACAGTGGCTCCAGGGGGGTCGTTTGTTTATTCGCTCATTACCACCAACAACGGCACAGGAACCGCGATGGACGTGAGCCTCTCAGAGCCGATACCCACGGGTTTAACTTACGTCTCTGATGATGCTGCTTCGGTCGGTTGGGGTTGTGCTCTAACGGGTGCCACAGTCAACTGCAGCAAACCCTTTATGACCGTGGGTGAGACGAATACTATTCAAGTTTCCGTCAAAGCCGATGCCGATGCCAGTGGCACACTCAGTAACATTGTTACCGTCGAGGCCGCCCAAACAGACGCCAATACAGTCGACAATAGGGATACTGAAACCACCGTGATTGCTGATACTGGTACTGGTACTGGTACTGGTACTGGTACTGGTACTGCTGCTGGCGGTGGCGGTTCCTTCAGTCTGACACCGTTATTACTCCTGTTGCCCTTGTGGATCAGGCGTCGATGGTTGGGCTAATAATTTGATCAGTGGTGTTTTTGGTTGCCTTTGGGTTTACTAAGGGTAACCGTGACATGACAGAGAACTTACTTGAAGTAAAAGTTGCGTTCTTATTAGTAAACTAATGATAGCCTTGCAGAGTGCAGAGGCTCAGAAGTTAGTCTGTGAATGTGTGGCTAAGTATTACAGGTTGTTGATTTAAGGCTTATTTTCAAGCGTCGACAATAGTGACTCTGATGCCTTCAGGTTCAGCCATATTAATATCTTCAACAGGCCGTAGTTTTGCCGCACAATATCCAGCAAGTTCTTTATAGATTGAAGCTGCAAGTGTGAGATCGTTATTTGCTTGCGCTTGTTTGGCAACAGTCGCCAATGCTTCGATAGGATCGCAGTCTAATTCTTCTGATTGCTCGGCCACTTTCAAACTTTTTTTGTTGCGTGTTCCGGCAACTCTACCGCCATGCTTTTTTTCGTGTTGCCATTTTTATTAATTCCTACATTAGCTTTTGGTTTGTTTTTGTTCAGAGATTCATATTTAAAACTTATTTTAATTAAAATCCAACCAGTGTTTTATATTGACTACTTTGTTTGATTAAGATTGAGAAAGATGGAATAAGTTTGAAAAGAATTGAATAACATTGAAGGGTACGAATATAAGCACTATCCGTTCAAACCTTTGGTTTTACAGAAATGTCCCAGCCATTGATTGGCTGGTTGTTGGATAAAAATTGGGACGGCCGATTAGTAGAAGGAGTCAGAGTTTATTCTGAACAAGCTTTTACGATCGCATTCACCCGCCTGTTAGTGGTGACATCATTCGCTTTCATTGGCACCTTTTTTTACAGGAAACCTTCGGTAAGCAGCAGATAAATTGAACCCATCGGAGAATACCCTTAGTAATTAAAACCTGGGTAACATTTATTAGAAACCTGCGACTAACCTGTTTATTTAGTCGTTTAAAAAGCTAAGCCAAGGTTGGTTCGTTCAATTCAAATACATAACCATTGGGATCTTTAAAAAATGCAATGACTCTTGTGCCTGCATTCATTGGGCCAGGTTCTCTAATAAATTCAACACCTTCTGATTTCAAATATTCAGCTGTTTTATAAACGTCTGATACTTTCAGCGCAAAATGTCCCCAAGAATTACCCATGTCATAAGGCTCTTTTTGGTCCCAGTTATAAGTCATTTCTATTGATGTTCCTTCATCCTCTCCTTGATAACCAACAAAGGTATTGGTGAATTGACCATCGGGATATTCGGTTTGACGTAGGATATCCATACCGAGTATTCGAGTATAAAAATCCATGGTTTTTTCTTGATCAAACACTCGGATCATCGTATGGTCAAGACGAAAGTCTGGTTTTTTAATCTGAGTCATTTTGTTCTCTCTGTATTATTGATTGACTATTTTATCAACCCTGGACGGATTGCGTTTGCCACTAACTCTTGAAATTTTCGGACGCTAATTTCCCAATAGGGAGACAACACGCCACCTGAAGCGGCTAGGTGGGATTGACGCCCTATCTGTAAGCGTTCGCCCATCTCATGATCTTCAAGATGCACACTATGCCATAAATTTTTTAGGTCCTGAATCTGCTGAGCACTGTATTTAGAATTTTTGTGAATATAAATCACTCTAAATTGACGAGTCGTACCCGCATTCATCGGAATGTTTAAATGAACTCCTAGCTGATCGGGTTGATAGGTACCCATCACAAAGTTTGGAAATAATGTCAGATATTGCGACGTAACGCCCAGAGTGCCTTCCCCTGCGTTAGCAACTTGCTCTTCAGATAGGTCGACCGCGCTACCGAGGCAATTACCTTCTACAACGGCATAATGATCTTCGAGTGGTTGACTAGTTGTGGTTTTATGGACGAACTGCACATGGTATGGCTCTATAAAATTTTCCATTAACAGTTTCCAATTACAGGCTACTTCACCAAACTCAATCATGGCGACAGGTTGGTACTGAGTCACATCGTTATCACCCATCATAGTCTTGAGGGGTTTTAGGAAATCTTCGATCGGTCCAGCATTTGAATCAAAATTAATAAAAATCCAGTCATGCCAAACCTCACAATCAATGGGTAGTAAACCATTTTCCTTTAGATTAAAACCTTCGCAGAGTTGTTTTGCTTCGCCACCAAAGAAGGGGGTGTTTTTAAGGTTGCCATCAAGATCGTAACTCCAGCTATGGTAAGGGCAGCGAAGCATGCGGCCACAGTTTGAAGTCTTTGCTACTAGTTGAAGGTTTCGATGTCGGCAAACATTATGAAAGGCTTTGATCTCATTGTTTTCACTTCGAATTAAAAAAATAGGCTGTCCAGCAATGGTTAGTGGATGAACATCACCCACTTTTGAAATTTGATGGGCGAATCCAGAAAATGTCCATGATTTGGCAAACAAATATTCATCTTCTAACTGCTTGAACGTATCACTAACATAGGCTGTACCCGGCAGCCCGTGTTTGGGTACGTTGTCTCTATCAAACTCGTCCAGTAACGCTGTGTTTAAAATTTGATTCATGGCCTAGAAACCTCACTATTTTGCCGTAAGTGCTAATATTTGTGCAATTTATTCCATAATACGTAAAAAATATACATTTAAATTACGATATAAGTAATTAAATTCTTGATTAATGCGTAATGCATATTTATGCTTGAAGTTAATTTATTCAAATTGATGACAGGATTAATAATTGATATGGCTCGTGGTATCAGAGTAGTAGAACCGCTAGATGAATCAGAGTCTATGGCAGATAACTCAGGTGTAGTGGGTGATTTTTTCAGTGATGATAAGTTAAATCGTGAAATAGTTGCCATGCTTCAATTAGATGGGCGTAGGGCATTTTCAGAGATAGCCAAAAGTCTATCGGTCTCTGAAGGTACGATTCGCAATCGTGTCAACAGCATGAAACAGGCTGGTATGTTACGTATTGTTGCAATTGCTGATCCAGTTGCAGCAGAATACAAGAGCGATGCAATGCTTGGTATTAAGGTGGCTTCTGGACATACCGTGCAGGCCCTATCAGAACGGCTGGCGGCTTCTCTTGATGTGATCTACATACTCTGGGTGAGCGGGCGTTATGACTTATTGGTTGAAGTTGTTAGTAATGATAGAAATGGATTCCTTTCTTTTTTGGATAAAGAAATAAATGGGCATCTAGATATTGCTTCGAGTGAAACTATGTCTGGACTTAAAAATTTCAAAAATCAGTTCCTCTTAAAGAAGTATTGGAGCTGAAAATATAACCTTCTGTAATAATTTTGGGTTAGTTTTTTACCACATAAAAAAAGTAATAGGAGAACGATATGACAGTTTATGTAGAAACCTTCGCAGAAGCCTTACCCTCAGCAGAGCGTGTTGCTGAAGTCCGTAAAGAGCTGGAAAATGCCGGCGTTGAATATGTACTTTCGAGCTGGATAGATTTATTTGGACTTCCAAAAACTAAGCCAGTACCAATGAGTGATTTTGAACAGTTGTGCATGGGTAAAGGACCTCAGTTTGCAGTCCACTCTATTTCATTTGTACCTGAGCTATCACCAGCCGATTCAGATCAGGTAATGGTACCGGATTTAGATGCGGTTTATATTTGTCCGTGGGATAAATCCATGGCAATTATTTTTGCCGACCTGTTTTGGGAAGACAAACCTTATAACGTTTGTCCACGTCAGGCTCTAAAGCGCCAAATTCGTGATGCTAAAGAGGCTGGTTTTGTTGGATATGCTGGCATTGAGCCCGAATTCATTGCGATGCGTTTTAATGATGAAGGGCAGCCAGTTAAAGCCTTTGATAATGACCCTGAAAAAGGCTTGCGCTCTCGTCGTCAGGCTTTTGGTTATGATGTTGAGCAATCAATTGACTCGATGCCATTTCTTAAAGATATGATTGATATTCTAGAAGATATGGGTTGGAACATGCATGACGTAGTGTGCGAAGGTGGTTACTCACAATTCGAATTGGATTTCCATTACACTGATTTATTAGAAATGGCTGATCGCTATACCTTCCTGCGCATTTTATTAAAAGAAGTCGCAAAGGAACACGACATGTTCATTACTTTTATGCCAAAGCCAACCAGTGGTGATTGGCGCTCGGGCGCCCATATTAACTTGTCTCTTCAAAAAGCAGATAAGCCAGGTGTCAATATATTTGGCAATGAAACAGATGGTTGGAGCGACGAGTCACGTTGGGCTGTTGGTGGTTTAATTGAACACTCGGAAGCCATTACAGCAATAGCTTGTCCAATTGTTAACTCTTATAACGGTCTAGTGCCGCGCGTCGGAGGCTTCGAAGGGGGGACCGTTACTTGGGCACCAACCAACATTACTTACGGCTTCAATAATCGTGCTGCGCAGTTCCGTCTGCCACAAAGTCGGTATTGTATTGAAAATCGTGCGGCAGATATGTGCATGAATATTTATCTTGGACTAGGCATGTCAATTGGCGGCGCTGTTGAAGGCATCCAGAATAAGATGGAGCCAGGCGAACCTTGTAACCTTAATCTGTATGACATGACAGATGCAGAGTTTGAAGCAGCTGGGATTAAAAGGTTACCACGTAATTTGATGATTGCCCTTGAAGCATTGCGTAACGATGAGTTAGCTAAGCAGGTCATGGGGCCAGTGATGTTACGATCCTATTTAGCCTACAAGGACGATGAGTGGGAACGTTATCACCAAACGGTGACCGACTGGGAAGTAACAGAATACCTACGACTCTTTTAATGGCAAGAGGAGGAGGTATTGAACCTCTTCCTCGCTCAATTCGGTTTGAAAATAAAATGACAAGCGTCCTAACATATGAAATCCCTGATTTTGAGCTTCAGTCAGGCAGTGTTTTACCCTGTGCTCGATTGGTTTATAAAACATACGGCGAGTTGAATGCTGCAAAAGATAATGTTGTAGTTTTACCCACTTTTTATACAGGCAATCACCAGCGTAACGAGGGTTTCTTTGGTGCAAATCGAGCTTTAAACCCAACGACGCATTTCATCATTTCAGTCAATATGTTTGGCAATGGTATTTCCTCGTCACCAAGTAATACTCCCGAACCCTTTAATGCGAGTAGTTTCCCTACCATTACGCTATTTGATAATGTTCGAGCGCAGCATATGTTACTTACGAAACTATTGGGGGTGACTGAAGTTAAGTTAGTCGTTGGCTGGTCAATGGCCGGTTGCCAAGCTTTTCAATGGGCCGCTCAGTACCCGAATATGGTAAAAGCCATCTTACCTTTTTGCGCCTCTTCAAAGACATCTGAGCATAATATTGTATTTCTTAAAGGCGTCAAAGCGAGTCTTCAGGCAGATGCTGTTTTTGATGACGGTAATTACCAAACACCGCCAACAAAAGGCTTGAAAGCATTTGGTCGAAATTATGCTGGCTGGGCTTTTTCACAAACTTTTTATCGAAAAAAAATGTACCGATTGAAAGGTTTTGATAGCGCTGAGGCTTTATTGCAAGATTGGGAGCAAGATCACCTTGATTGGGATGCCAATGATTTACTTTGTAAGTTAAAGACTTGGGCGCTAGGCGATATTAGTGCACAGTCAGCCTACGATGGTGACTTTTTAAAAGCACTTAAAGCTATAAAGGCAAGAACAATCATTATTGCTTGTGATGACGATATGTACTTTCGAGTTGAAGATAACGAAATTGAAGCCGCACAAATCATCAATGCAGAACTTCGTGTTTATTCATCACCATGGGGGCATTGTGTTGCTTCACCTGGCAATGATCCTGACTTTGAAAAGTTTCTAGATGAATCGATTTCAGAGCTATTATCCTAACTAAATTATTCCTTTAATTTCACCAACTGGAGAGTATGACAATGACAGCACCAAGCGTATATAGAATCGCCGATATTCAGGATCGTATTGATAACCTGCCAGAGAATGGAACTTTCATTAAACCATTCGTTACTATTGAAACTAGTACTAGTATGTGTGGTGGCATTAATGCACTGAACAAAATTTCGGTGCCATGGGACTTAACCTGTGATGAATTAATTTACTGTCTTCAAGGTACATTCCGTTTGGTGGTTGAAGATATTGGTTATGAACTAAACCCTGGCGATATGATGTTTGTACCTAAAGATAACCATGTTGTTTATGAATGTGATGATAAATGCGTTATTTTTTATTCGGCTTATCCAGTTGACTGGAAACAGCAAGCTGGCATTACCCATGTTCCAGGTATCGATTCAGATGAAATGCCGACGCCCTATAAGGACTAACAAAGACAATACCCTCTCTGCGGAGGAGAGGGTAATCTTGAGGCTTTTCCATTGACGATTCAAAAAATAATTGATACCTATCTTGAAGGTTGGAAGTTAGGTGATGGCGAGCTTAGCCTTTCGGTTACTGTCGATAGTTTTTACTATGATGATCCGAATAGGGGCCGTATTCAACGGCACGAGTTGGTTCAGTTTGTAGAAGATTTCAAGCGAGCAGCGGTAGAACTTGGTGCTAAAAAAAAGGCTAATCCATTTTTAATTTATAGTGATGTAGTGACTGACTATAATACCAGTCCAGTGACTGTCTGGTGTTGGTGGCAAGTCAACGGAACTGATTTTCAGGGCTGTGCCTTAGTTAAAGTTGGCGAAACGGGTGTTTTGCAAGAAAAGATCGCATACTTTTCGAAATTGCCCTAAACGATAGATTCAAAAGCTGTATTAGAAAAGTAGTAAAAGATTATGGCTTATCATCCGTACTCGATAAGTCCTTTATTCTGTTTTAACTTGATGGACGTGAATGTCTTGCTGTGGGTAAGGGATTTTAATACCGGCTTCATCTAACTTGCCCTTAATGCTCTCAAGTAACTCAGCTCTAACGGTCCAATAGTCTGTCGAATTTACCCAAGGACGAACATTCAAGTTAACGCTGCTATGACCCAGCTCTGAGACAGAAACGCTGGGTGTGGGGTCTTTCATAATAAGGACGTTCGACACTAATATCGCCATAATAATGTCACGCGCTTGACCGATATTTTCGTCATAACCAATCCCGATAACAAGGTCAATACGACGAGTAGGTAATGCACTAGTGTTGATAATAATACCGCTCAAAATAGCTGAGTTTGGAATAATGATGCGTTGGTTATCTCCAGTATGCATCAGGGTTGCAAACAATCCAATTTCGTCAATGACACCTGCTGCACCACCTGCGGTTACGAAGTCACCCATCTTGAATGGACGAAAAATGATGATCATAACGCCAGCCGCAAAATTAGATAATGAATCTTTTAGTGCTAAACCGACGGCTAAACTGACAGCACCTAAAACCGCTATTAATGATGTGACGTTTAAACCGAGGGAGTCTCCGGCGGCAAGTGCCACAACGATGATCAATAAGCCGTAAGCAATACGGCCTAAAAACTCGACTAGCATCGAGTCAGTTCCTGACTGGATGAGTACTTTCTTGAGTAGATTACTTAGGACTCGAGCAATGATTTTACCAATAATAAATATTGCAATTACAATACTGACTTTAATGCCCCAATCGATTCCATTATTAGCGATCCAGTTGGTTAGACTTTCCATATTTTTTCCAGTTTTAGAGTAATAAAATTACGAATCAATATTTATTTAAAGTGATAAATCCATTCCAAATAAAAACTGAGTTTGCAAATTCCTGTAGATCCAAGTCGACAGTGACTATGCGACTGGTAAATTTCGAAATAAGGGCTGAAAAAGTTATTATTGGCTTGAATGCCTTTATGTATGGATTAGAATTAAACCAAGTCTTACGTGATGACTTGATGACGATGAACCAAACGAAATTAAAGGTGTTGAACCTTGGGGCGTGCTGTCGCCGCAAGCACATGGACCATCCTTAGATTTACCGAGGACAAGCGACTATTAATGTGTAATACGGCTGAATATTTTCCTGTAATCGATGCCAGTCAATTACAAAATCGACGGCGGTATCATCAATTTAAATGGCGTTATCGGTTGAATCTGAAATTGGATAAGTTCGCAAAGTAAGTTTTTAATATAGTGTGCAAAACGTATTCTTAAATCCCCCGTCTATTGAGCTGAACTTCACGCCAACCAATATATAAGCCTGAGCTAACAATAACAGTGATACCCATAAAAACAATTATATCGGGTACTTCTCCCCAAAAGAAAAAGCCGGCCAGAATACTCCAAATCAATTGAACATATTTAAAGGGCGCAACTACCACCACTGGCGCATAGCGGAAAGCTTCAATCAAAAAGAAATGCGCAATAACAAAACTAGCAGCGCAAAAGGCATACCAGAAAATATGGGTTGGCTGTATTGGCTGCCAGCCATCACCACTAGTTGCCGCACCCGTTAAGGCCAAAATAATGGCTGTAGTTAGAATAATACGTTTTGATGACTCATCCGTGGTCATGGTTCGGGTCACCATGTCTCGAAAAGCATCTGCGACTGCCACTACCAGTGGTAATAAAATGGCCCAATGCATAGTAGAAGAGCCTGGCCGAATTACAATAAGCACTCCAAGAAACCCGATACTTACGGCTACTAGTCTTTGTATACCAACGGATTCCTTTAAAAAAAGGCGCCCAAATAAAGTCATGAACAAAGGTCCAGCAAAGGATATGGCTACCACCTCAGCCAATGGCAGGAACCTTAATGCAGTAACAAAAGCAAGAGATCCGATAGCGTAAAGTACCCCCCGATATAAATGCGGCCGCCAGCGACGAATTTCAAATAAAACTTCACCATCAAACCGCATCCATATAGCCACAATAACGGCAATCAGAATGGCCTGAATGAATATGATTTCGCCCGGAGGGTAGTTTGGCACCAGCCATTTCGTAATGGCATCATTGGTACTTAGAAATAAGCCAGCAAAAAGCATACAAAAAATGCCGCGGACATTGTTTGTGGTATTAGGCAATATTGATTTCAATAGTTATATGACTGAAGTAGTTATTAAAGAGCAACCAGTTCCAACAGTATCACTAATTGCGGAGCCTCCCTAGAGGCTGGGGATTACTTAATGTCGGGAGCCTGGGCGAACGGCATAACTATCGCCTAGGAATTCATCAAAGATGTCACTTACTTCAGGATGGCTGATAGGTCGACCAGAATCATCAATCAGCAGGTTTTGTTGCGACACATATGCCGCGTAAACAGTTGATTCACTTTCAGCTAAAAGATGGTAATAGGGTTGATCTTTTCGGGGGCGGATGTCTTCAGGAATTGATAGCCACCATTCTTCAGTATTATTGAATTCATGATCAACATCAACAATAACGCCTCTGAAAGGGAATTTCCGATGCTTTACAAGCTGTCCAATTGAAAATTTAGTTTGTATTATATTCATTCAGGTAAGTAAGTTGGGTCAAACATATTATTTTCAATGACTAGTGTGAATGAAATTAAATAGTCGTGTCCACTAAAAAACCAGTCTTTTTTTCAATGTTTAATCGATTGCTATAAATACCGGTATAATGGTTATACTTCGCTCGCCAAACGGCTTTTTATCAGATGAAATTAAAGTCACATACAATGAAAAAACTAATTATTAGAATATTAACGACCAGTGCCCTGTTTCTTTGTATTACATTGCCTGACACAGTAATAAGTGGGTCTAAAAAAATACAACAAGATACGGCTAGCTTGATGCAGTGTAAAGATCCAAGGCCTGAAATGTGTATCGGGCAGTACAAGCCCGTTTGCGCGATTAAAAATACGGGTGTTCAGTGCCTGACTTCATCATGTCTCTCAATCAAAGAACTCACTTATGCTAATGCTTGTGAAGCCTGTTCGGATTATAAAGTAGTTGAATATAAGCAAGGAGCCTGTTCGGAGTGATAGTGTTTTAACTTTTAAGGAGGAGATTCCTGTTAAGTCGAATGACACGGTATTTGATTTGAGAAAGCCATAGAATGCTGTACCGAACAGTCAGTTTCAGTATAATGTTATTAATCGAAATTTAACGGGTTGACTGGAGCTGTGAAGCTTTATCAAAACAATTACACAAAACGTTTTACTTTTAATAGGCTGCATTTTGATATTATCTTGCTCGGGTAAGCGCCCGCTTAACTTGGGTGTTTCGGACGGAGCTCTTGCTTTGTGTCCGGATACGCCAAACTGTGTTTCAAGTGATGCTAAAGACGCAAAACACCAAGTACAAAATTACACCTTAGCCCTAAAATCAGACGATGCTTGGCAAGCTGTCCGCAAATTAGTGTTGAAATTGGCCCGAACTAAAATTGTAAATGAATCTGATAGCTATCTCCATGCAGAATGTCGGAGTGCCATTTTTGGTTTTGTGGATGACTTCGAATTGTACTTGCACCCTGGTGACGAGTTTATTTCAATTCGGTCCGCTGCTCGTTTGGGTTTCTCTGATCTTGGTGTTAATCGCAAGCGTGTGGAACAACTTCGTTTAATACTCTTTGATCATGGTGTATTGAAATAGTTTATTTGACTATAGCCTCGATTAGTAAAGCCTATCATGCGTTCTATAAACGCGGGTCAAAACTGCATATCCCTTATTTAAATTAAAAGGTAGTACTTGATTATGTACGATTACAAAGCGCCATTAAAAGAAATGCAGTTCGTGGTTGAAGAGCTGGCTGAATTGGCAGCACTGACTGAGTTACCGGGTTACGAAGAGGCTAATGATGATCTTGTTGAGGCTATTCTCGAACAGGCGGGGAAATTTGCGGAAGAGGTCATTGCACCTTTGAATCAGCCGGGCGATGTCCATGGCACATTTATTGAGAATGGGCAGGTTGTTAGCCCACCAGGTTTCAAGGATGCCTTTAAACAGTTCTCTGATAATGGTTGGTTGAGCATTAAACAACCAATTGAATTTGATGGGCAAGGTTTGCCAAATTTACTGCATTCTGCGGTCACTGAAATTTGGAACTCATCCAACATTTCGTTAGCTTTGTGTCCTTTACTGACTTCTGGAGCCATTGAGTCGATAGATGCGCATGCAAGCGATGCGTTGAAACAGAAATACCTCAGTAAAATGATTTCAGGTCAGTGGACTGGCACTATGAATCTTACAGAGTCTCATGCAGGTACAGACTTGGCTGCCATTAGGACCCGGGCAGAACGCGATGGTGAAAATTACCGCATCAGTGGACAAAAAATATACATTACTTGGGGTGAGCATGAGATGACTGAAAATATTGTTCATCTTGTATTAGCCCGACTGCCGGATGCACCCGAGGGTGTGAAAGGTATTTCACTGTTCTTGGTGCCCAAATTTTTGGTAAATAGTGATGGCAGTTTGGGCGATAGAAATGATTTAAAAGTCGTCTCGTTAGAGCACAAGCTTGGCATACATGCCTCACCCACTTGCGTCATGAGTTATGGTGATAACGAGGGGGCTGTTGGTTATTTGATCGGTGAAGAGAATAATGGTTTAGCTTGCATGTTCACCATGATGAATAATGCGCGCCATGAAGTTGGAATGCAGGGTGTTGGTTTATCCGAAAGAGCTTATCAGGCCGCATTGGCATATGCACAAGAGAGAGTACAAGGCTATGCCCATGGATCAAATGATCGGGCCACTATTATTCATCACCCTGACGTTCGACGAATATTAATGCAAATGCGAGCGTTGAGTGAAGCCAGTCGTGCATTTGGATATGTTACAGCGAGTATGACGGACCTAGCAAACCGTTCGGTTTTGGACGATGATCGATCTCGTTATCAGCGCAGGCTTGATCTGTACATTCCTATTGTTAAATCGTGGTGTTCAGAAATGTCACAGGAAGTTACTTATTTGGGCGTACAGGTGCATGGTGGGATGGGCTTTGTTGAAGAAACGGGTGTAGCGCAATATATGCGTGATGCTCGCATTTTGACAATTTATGAGGGTACAACGGGGATTCAGGCGCTTGACTTAATGGGGCGTAAAATGTGGCGTGATCAAGGTCAGGGCATGGATGAGTTAATCGCTGATATGGAATCGTTCAAAAACACTATGCCTAGCGATACGGATGCCTTGAATCGTATCAAGCGTGAGTTTGGCCGTTCATTGGTTGGACTAAAGGAAACAACACAATGGTTTCTGGCTGAGGCTAATGATGACCCTTATCTAAGTGGCTCAATTGGTGTGAATTATATGATGCAAGTCGGTAATGTGATAGCAGGATGGTTGATGGCTCGATCTGCAGTTTTGGCTCAGCAGCATATAAATGCGGGTGTAAATGATGTATTTTATAGCAATAAAATAACGACAGCTTTATTTTTTGCGGAGCATATATTACCACGAAGTGAAGCCTTAAAAATAACGGTTCAGGCGGGTTCAGATAGTGTTATGGGTATTGGTGTTGATGCGTTTAAAATCCATTAAGATTTTAATGAGCCCTAAAGGAAATCAGAAAGTAAATGGTAAACGATTCAAATGAGTAAGCTTAAATCGAAACCTTACAAAGAGCTTGAGATTGGAGACCAAGGACGATTCTCGAAAACCGTTACTGAGCGTGACATTACTTTATTTGGTGAAAGCTCGGGTGACGTCAACCCGGTACATTTTGATGAAGCCTATGCCGCAAAGACTATTTTTAAAGGGCGGGTTGCTCACGGCCTCTGGTCCGCTAGTTTAATATCAACCTGTATTGGTACCGTTATGCCAGGGCCGGGTAGTATTTATTTGGGTCAAACATTAGAATTTAAATTACCCGCTCGTTTGGGTGATACCTTAACGGCCTTAGTTACTGTTGAGCAAAAGATTGATGCGAAAAAATTATTGATCCTCAATTGTGTGGTAACTAATCAAAAAAATGAAGTTGTTGTGAGCGGAAAAGCAAAGGTAATTCCACCGCGTAAGCGGGTTGAACTTAATGCGCCCGCTTTACCAGTAATTACTGTTGCCGACTGGCATTAGTGGTGCCTAAAGTTGATCACGATGGGCGGGCTGGTTTTAATTTCTTTACGTCGGTCCCTACGCGTTGGGGTGATGCCGATATGTTGGGACATATTAATAATGTTATATTTGTTCGTTATCTTGAATCAGGCCGTTTAGATTATCTGGATCGAGTGCTTGGGCTAAAATTCAAGCAGCCGATGGGGCAGGGTATCTTAGTGGCAGATATGCAAATTTCCTATTTGAGTCAGGTTCATCACCCGACAAATCTTGAAGTTTCAACGCGAATCAGTCGAATTGGCAATACTAGTTTTGACGTGTCGGCTAATATTTATGGTGACCATGGTCAGGTGGTAGTGACATCAAAAGCTGTCTGTGTTTGGTTTGATTTTGCATTGGGCCAGAAACGCACTGTACCGCCAGCAGCGAGAGAAGCGATTTTAAATTGTGAAGTAGTCAAGCCTCACTAAACCCAATTAGTCGAGAGTTTTGGTTGGAATTTTAGACTTATATAAAGCTACTTTCCAATCTGATACTATCACTTTGCTTTGCCTAATGGATGTTTTTTAAAGCAATTCGATAGGATTGGTTTTAGTTTTCGGATTGTGTGGTAGAATGTGCGCCGGTAGAAATCCCGTTCAATATAAATTACTTTGTAAATCAATGGCTTGCGTTAAATTGCCGTCTTTGGTGTATAAAGATAGAACGCTATTCCGTTGCAACATGCCAACAATAAGTGGGCAGTTAACAGTATTTTATAACTATTTTATTTGAGAATAACCATGGCTGACCTTGATAAGTATCGAAATATTGGCATTTTTGCCCATGTTGATGCTGGTAAAACAACGACAACTGAACGCATACTAAAGCTCACTGGAAAAATCCACAAAATTGGCGAAGTGCACGATGGTGCAGCGACCACTGATTTCATGGATCAAGAGCAAGAGCGTGGTATTACAATTCAATCAGCAGCGACAAGTTGTGAGTGGGACGGTCATCGTTTCAACATCATTGATACACCAGGGCACGTAGATTTCACAATTGAAGTTTATCGTTCATTAAAAGTACTTGATGGTGGCGTTGGCGTATTCTGTGGTTCTGGTGGTGTAGAGCCTCAATCAGAGACCAACTGGCGTTATGCGAATGAATCGCGCGTTGCTCGTGTCATCTTCGTTAATAAATTAGATCGATTAGGGGCTGATTATTACCGTGTTGTAAAGCAGGTCGAAGAAGTTCTGGGTGCTAACCCAATGATCATGGTGTTGCCAATTGGTACTGAAGAAGATTTTACTGGTTGCGTTGATTTGCTGACGCGTAAAGCGTGGGTATGGGACGGCACGGGTGACCCAACTAAATATGAAATTCAAGAGCCACCTGCTGATATGGCCGACATGGTAGAAGAGTATCGTGAAAAGCTGATTGAAATGGCTGTTGAGCAAGATGATGATTTGCTTGAAAAGTACCTTGATGGAGAAGAGCCTACATTAGAAGACATTAAGCGTTGTATTCGTAAGGGTACGATTGCGTTGGATTTCTTCCCAACTTACTGTGGATCGGCTTTCAAAAATAAAGGTATCCAGCTTGTATTGAATGCCGTGGTTGATTATTTGCCGAGTCCGACAGAAGTACCGCCTCAACCTGAAGTTGACCTTGAAGGTAATGCGACTGGCGATTTTGCTATTGTTGACGTCGACCGTCCGCTTCGTGCCTTGGCATTTAAGATTATGGATGACCGTTTTGGTGCCTTGACGTTTACTCGAATTTACTCAGGTAAGTTAGAAAAAGGTTCAAGCGTACTAAATACCTTCACGGGTAAGACAGAACGAATTGGCCGTATCGTAGAAATGCATGCGGATGACCGAATCGAACTTGATTCAGCCCAAGCAGGCGATATTGTTGCAATTGTTGGAATGAAAAACGTACAAACGGGCCACACTTTGTGTGATCCTAAATTCCCAGCAACTCTTGAACCTATGGTTTTTCCTGAGCCAGTTATTTCAATTTCAATTACGCCAAAGGATCAAAGTGCCTCTGAGAAAATGGGTGTTGCACTCGGTAAAATGATTAAAGAAGATCCATCTTTCCACGTCGAAACTGACGAGGAGAGTGGTGAGACAATTATTAAAGGGATGGGCGAGTTACACCTTGATATCAAAGTAGATATTTTGCGTCGCACGCACATGGTTGACGTAACTGTTGGTAAGCCGCAAGTAGCTTACCGCGAAACGATCACTCAGCGTATTGAAGATAGCTACACGCACAAGAAGCAAACCGGTGGTTCTGGTCAGTTTGGTAAGATCGACTATGTTGTCGAGCCAGGAGAGCCAGGCAGTGGTTATGAGTTTGAGTCAAAGGTAACGGGTGGTAACGTACCACGTGAATTCTGGACTGCAGTTGAAAAAGGTTTTGGCGTTTGTATGGTCGAAGGTGTATTGGCGGGCTTCCCACTGCTAGACGTTAAGATAACCCTGGTGGACGGTGCTTTTCATGCAGTTGATTCATCTGCCATTGCATTTGAGACTGCGGCCAAGGGTGGCTATCGTCAGTCAATACCAAAAGCCAGCCCACAGCTAATGGAACCAATCATGAAGGTTGACGTTTTTGTACCTGAGGATCACGTAGGTGATGTTATCGGTGACTTGAATCGACGACGTGGCATGATTAAGGCTCAAGAAGCCGCTGCCAGTGGCGTGCGTGTCAAAGCGAATGTACCTCTGTCAGAAATGTTTGGTTATATCGGTGATTTGCGGACGATGACCTCAGGCCGTGGTCAGTTTTCAATGGAATTTGAGCATTACTTACCCTGCCCAAAAAATGTATCTGAACAAGTTATTAAAGAAGTGAAAGAACGTAAAGAAGCTAAAAAGTAGTGTCTACAATCGAGTAATGGTGACTCGATATTGGAGGGCTTCGAATAATTCGGGGCCTTTTTCAATAAGGCGAAGATTAAAGTGTCAAATTAAGCGTTATTGCTATTGACAGAACCATACGCCATGTAGAGAATACGCACCTTGTTTGGAGGGGTTCCTGAGTGGCCAAAGGGGGCAGACTGTAAATCTGCTGGCTCAGCCTTCGGTGGTTCGAATCCACCTCCCTCCACCATTTATTAAGTTAAGGGTGACATTAGATTAAAGGTCAATGATTTATAATGATTATTGGTTACTGGCTAATCACTTAAGAAAAGAAAATCGTGCAGGAAAGTGCGACTGGTAAGGCCAGCAAGTTTAGCGGGCCTAATCCAGGGAAGTATAGCTTGCGGGTGTCGTATAATGGTATTACCTCAGCCTTCCAAGCTGATGACGCGGGTCCGATTCCCGCCACCCGCTCCATTTAAAAGGTAGAGTTGTTATTGAATTAAGCTCATGTAGCTCAGTCGGTAGAGCACTTCCTTGGTAAGGAAGAGGTCACCGGTTCGATTCCGGTCATGAGCTCCAATATCGAGCTTTAAGTTTTAAGACTAGTAATTATAGCTAGGGGCTAGTTTTAGCTGGATTGTAATTAGATTAAGTAGCGCTGAGAGAACTGTTATGTCAAAAGCAAAATTTGAAAGAAACAAGCCCCACGTCAATGTGGGAACAATTGGTCACGTCGATCATGGCAAGACTACGCTAACTGCAGCACTGACCAAAGTAATGGCAGAGCTACAAGGTGGTGAAGTTAAGGCATTCGCTGAGATCGATAATGCGCCTGAAGAAAAGGCACGTGGTATAACCATTTCAACGTCTCACGTTGAATATGAGTCACATAACCGTCACTACGCACACGTCGATTGTCCTGGTCACGCTGATTATGTTAAAAACATGATTACAGGCGCGGCTCAAATGGACGGCGCGATTCTTGTTTGTTCTGCAGCAGATGGCCCAATGCCACAAACGCGCGAGCACATACTGCTTGCACGTCAGGTAGGTGTTCCCTATATCGTTGTTTTCATGAACAAAGCTGACATGGTCGACGACGAAGAGTTGTTAGAGCTGGTTGAAATGGAAATTCGTGAATTACTCGATACCTATGATTTTCCAGGCGACGACACCCCAATTATTACAGGTTCTGCTTTGAAGGCACTAGAAGGTGATGCAAGTGACATCGGTGTTCCCTCTATCATCAAGTTAGTTGAGGCATTAGATACCTATGTCCCCGAGCCTGAACGCGCTATTGAAGGTGACTACCTAATGCCAGTAGAGGATGTTTTCTCTATTTCAGGTCGTGGTACTGTTGTAACCGGTCGTATTGAGCGTGGTATTGTTAAGGTCGGCGAAGAGATTGCTGTTGTCGGTATTACTGACACTATTAAGACCACCTGTACGGGTGTTGAAATGTTCCGAAAGTTGCTTGATCAAGGTCAGGCTGGTGATAACGTCGGTATTCTATTAAGAGGCACTAAGCGTGAAGACGTTCAACGCGGTCAAGTTTTAGCGAAGCCAGGTTCAATTACGCCGCACACAAAATTTGAATGTGAAGTGTATATTTTATCGAAAGATGAAGGTGGCCGTCATACGCCATTCTTTAATGGATATCGCCCACAGTTTTACTTCCGTACAACAGACGTGACTGGTGCTTGTGAATTACCTTCAGGTATTGAAATGGTAATGCCTGGTGACAACGTTAAGATGGAAGTTACCCTGATAGCGCCAATCGCAATGGACGATGGACTTCGCTTCGCAATACGTGAAGGTGGTCGTACCGTTGGTGCGGGTGTTGTTGCTAAGATTCTTGCATAAGGCGAATAATCAAGTAGTTAGATTGAGATAGTTAATTAAAAAGTAGTTTAAGTAAGGCGGGTGAAATACTCGAGTAAGAAAGCAGATATATTATTGCATCAGGGCGGGAGATGGGCTACCATCCCCGCCCTTCGTTTGACGGCGATAATATTTAGGGCGGGGTTTAGATCCGTCACCAAGTTTAGGACAGTGGCTCAATTGGTAGAGCAGCGGTCTCCAAAACCGCAGGTTGGGGGTTCGAGTCCCTCCTGTCCTGCCATATTCGCTATAGGTCGGGGTATTTTTGTGGTTACAAAGGCTGAACAGCCAGCATCAGGTCTTGATACGTTAAAGTTAATGTTAGCTTTAATCGTGTTAATTTCTTCCGTTGCTGGTTATTACTATTTTGAAGGTGAGTCTCAGTTATACCGAGTCCTTGGCTTACTTGTAGTGATTGGAATTGCGATCTTTTTGGTTACGATTACTGATATAGGTCGTAAGGCTCTTGGCTTCTTTAAAGATGCCAGAATCGAAGTGCGTAAAGTGGTCTGGCCAACCCGCCAGGAAACAATTCAAACAACATTGATGGTTATGGTCATGGTGTTTATAGTTGCACTCATGCTTTGGGCGGTTGATTCGGCCTTAGGTTGGGGTGTTCGAAGTATTTTGGCATCATGAACGTACTTAAGGCAAGCTACTTTGGTGATCTGTTTAAATGAGTGATATGTCGAACGAGCAAGTAGAAGGTCAAGAACCACTTGATGCAGAAGTTGAGCAGGTAGTCAATGAGGCGTGGCGTTGGTATGTTATACATGCCTACTCAGGCTTTGAAGCTTATGTGAAAAAGGTTTTAGAAAGTCGAGTTTTAACTTCTGAATTTAAGCAAAGTTTTGGAAAAATTCTTATTCCAACCGAAGAGGTTGTGGAAATGAGAGACGGTGTTAGACGCAAAAGTGAGCGTAAGTTTTTTCCGGGTTATGTATTAGTTCAGATGGAAATGAACAATGATACGTGGCACATGGTTAAGCAAGTGCCTAAAGTGCTTGGGTTTATCGGTGGAACCAGTTCTACGCCTGCTGCAATTACAGATGCAGAAGCTAATTCAATTTTAAATCGAGTTGAGGCTGGCGTCGATAAGCCAAAACCAAAAGTCTTATTTGAGGTTGGTGAGGTGGTCCGTGTTAATGATGGTCCATTCAACGATTTTAATGGTGTTGTTGAAGAAGTGAATTACGAGAAAAGTAAAATGCTGGTTTCGGTTCAAATTTTCGGTCGTTCTACCCCTGTAGAGCTTGGTTTTGGTCAGGTTGAAAAGGGTTAATAGCAGTTATTTTAAGTATTTTTAACAAGTTTGGGGAGGGCGAAGTGAGTAGTCCATTTGAACCCAGGAGAAAGTCGTTATGGCTAAAAAAATAATCAATTACGTTAAATTGCAAGTACCCGCTGGTGCTGCAAATCCCAGTCCACCCGTAGGACCAGCTTTGGGTCAACACGGTCTTAACATTATGGAGTTTTGTAAAGCGTTTAATGCACAGACTCAAGAAGCTGAAAAAGGCATGCCGTTACCGGTAGTCATAGCAGTTTATAGTGATAAGAGTTTTACTTTCGAAATTAAGACCCCACCTGCCTCAGTATTACTGATGAAAGCAGCTGGTCTTACGAAGGGAAGTGGCACACCAAACACTAACAAAGTGGGCAAAGTAACGCGTGCTCAATTAGAAGAGATTGCGACAACTAAAATGGTTGACCTGAACGCGAACGACATGGACGCTGCGGTTAATATTATTGCTGGTAGTGCTCGTAGTATGGGCCTCGAAGTGGAGGAAGTGTAACATGGCTAAATCTTCAAAGCGCTTTGCTGCAATTAGCGAGAAAGTTGATAAGACTAAACAGTATCCAATCGAAGACGGTTTGCAATTACTGAAAGATCTTAGTACGGCTAAATTCGATGAAGGAGTTGATGCGGCAATAAACTTGGGTGTTGATCCTCGTAAGTCGGATCAGAATGTACGCGGGTCTAGTGTATTGCCAAACGGTACGGGTAAGACCGTTCGCGTAGCCGTATTTACTCAAGGTGAAAATGCTGAAAAGGCATTAGCGGCTGGCGCTGACGTTGTCGGTATGCAAGATTTGGCCGAATCAATGAAAGCGGGTGATATCGACTTTGGTGTTGTTATTGCGAGCCCAGACGCCATGGGTGTTGTCGGTCAGTTAGGTCAACTTTTAGGGCCTCGTGGCTTAATGCCTAATCCAAAGGTGGGTACTGTTTCACCAGACGTTGCTACGGCTGTTAAAAATGCCAAAGCAGGTCAAGTCCGTTACAGGACAGACAAAGGCGGCATTATTCATTGCACCATTGGTAAATCTAGCTTTGAAATTGCACAGCTACGTGAAAATCTAGAGTTTCTACTGGCAGATTTGAAAAAAGCCAAGCCCAGTACGGCTAAAGGTGTTTATTTAAAGAAAATTTCAATTTCAACTACCATGGGTGCGGGTGTTGTGGTTGATCAAACTAGTCTAGATTTGAAATAGACTGGTTTGTATAATCTTTGAGAACACTGATGTTATTGTTAATTAATTTCATCGGTGACTCGTCAAAGACCGTGGGTGACTTGGGTCTGTTAGATTTTAAGTCTTAATTGCCTGCGTAGACGATCTTCTGAGACAGAAATATCTGGTTAAGAGGTCGTTAGTAATAGGTAGAGTTAGTCTTTCTAGTAATAGGGAGCTGACAATGCTGGAAGGGACTGAAGGACTGAACATTTGTTCAGTATGGTTTATTAATCAGGAGAACTTATATGCCTTTAACACTCGAGCAAAAGCAAGCAGTGGTGAGCGAAGTAGCGCAGGTTGCTACCGATGCACATTCTGTTATTGCGGCTGAGTATCAGGGCTTGTCGGTTGGTGAGATGACCCAATTACGTGTTCAGGCTCGTGAGTCTAATGTTCATTTACGTGTAGTCAAGAATACCTTGGCACGTCGCGCATTTGAAGGTACGGGCTGCGACTGCATGTGTAATTCGTTACAAGGTCAAATGGTTTATGCCTTTTCTATGGACGAGCCAGGTAGTGCTGCTCGTGTCTTGAAAAAGTTTGCAGATGCCAACGATAAACTAGTTGTTAAACTGATCGCCTTTGGTGGTGAGTTATTGGATCCGTCCGAAATTAAACGACTAGCTTTATTACCAACATACGATCAAGCAATCAGTTTACTGATGGCTGTGATGAAAGCCCCTGTCGAAAAACTTGCGCGTACTATGAACGAAGTACCGGGCAAGCTGACTCGAACAGTGGCTGCAATTCGCGATCAAAAACAAGCTTAATTATTTTATTATTTCTGTATCAGGAGAAGAACAATGGCAGTTTCTAAAGACGACATACTTGAAACTTTATCAAGCATGACAATAATGGAAGTAGTCGATTTAATTTCAGCAATGGAAGAAAAATTTGGCGTATCAGCAGCGGCAGCCGTCGCAGCAGCACCTGCTGGTGGCGACGCCGGTGGCGCAGCTGAAGCTGAAAAAGATGAATTTGACGTAGTATTAGTCAGCTTTGGCGAAAAGAAAGTTGGCGTTATTAAAGCGGTCCGTGGTATCACTGGTCTTGGTTTGAAAGAAGCTAAGGACATGGTTGAGAGCGCACCTGCTACTGTTAAAGAAGCGGCATCTAAGACAGAAGCTGAAGATCTTAAAAAGCAGCTTGAAGAAGCTGGCGCAACTGTAGAGCTTAAGTAATTAAGTATTGAAACGGTTGTCGGGTAGTTTTACCCAGCACTTATAAGCAAGGGCTGATGGCGGAAAACGTCATCAGCCCGCGCCTGTTTATGGCTATTATGAATTCTTCATATCTGCCCAATAAACAAAGCGAAACCAAACGTGACATGAAAACGGTTTTTTTACGAGGACTATAAATGGCTTACTCTTTTACTGAGAAAAAACGTATTCGCAGGGATTTCGGCAAACGACCCGCAGTCATTGATGAACCTTATCTATTGGCAATTCAAACGGATTCGTACAAACGTTTTCTAAATCCTGACGGCATTCAGAAAGGCACGGGTTTACAGCGTGCTTTTGAATCTATTTTTCCTATTGTCAGTTTTTCTGGCAATGTCGAGCTGGAATATGTCAGCTATCGAGTCAACCCTCCCGTATTTGATGTTAAAGAATGTCAAATCCGTGGCCTGACCTATGCAGCGCCGCTGCGAGTGTTAGTTCGACTAGTTATCTACGACAGAGAAGCTTCTGCCAAAAATCGGTCGGTAAAAGACGTCAAAGAACAAGAAGTGTATATGGGCGAAATGCCTTTAATGACAAATAACGGCACCTTTGTAATCAATGGTACAGAGCGAGTCATTGTTTCACAGTTACATCGTTCACCCGGTGTGTTTTATGATCACGATCGTGGTAAATCTCATTCATCTGGTAAACTATTATATTCAGCTCGCGTTATTCCCTATCGTGGCTCGTGGCTTGATTTTGAATTTGATCCTAAAGATTCTTTGTTTGTACGAATTGACCGTCGACGCAAATTACCAGCGACTATACTTTTGCGCTCACTTGGATTTGATAATGTCCAGATGTTGGATATGTTTTTTGAGCATGATATTTTTAAAATCAAAAAGAATGATATTGACATGGTTTTGGAAGCGGACCGCCTTAAGGGTGATACCGCTACTTTTGACATAGTTGTTAAAGGCGAGGTGATGGTCCCACAAGGTCGTCGTATTACTGCAAAGCATGTTAAAGATTTGAAAAAATCTTCCATTAAATCTTTAGCTGTTCCTGAAGATTTTATTCTAGGTAAGATTCTTGCTGATAATCTAGTCGATACTGAAACGGGTGAAGTATTTGCAAGCGCGAATGAGGAGATAACTGAAGAGTTAATCGTCTTAATACGCGAAAAAGGCATTAAACAGATTAAAACAATTTTTACTAATGAAATTGATCATGGTGCTTTTATTTCAAATGCGTTGGCTCTCGATCCAACAACAACTGACCTTGAAGCAAAAGTTGAAATTTATCGTATGATGCGCCCTGGCGAGCCACCCACTAAGGACTCTGCTGAAAATTTATTTCAGAATTTGTTTTTTAACAGTGAGCGTTATGACCTGTCTGAAGTAGGCCGAATGAAATTCAATCGTCGTCTTGGACGTGAAGAAATTCTGGGCAAAGGTACACTCTCTACAGATGATATTGTTGATGCTATGAAGGTTCTGATCGACATTCGTAACGGTAATGGTCAGGTCGATGATATTGACCATCTTGGTAATCGTAGAATCCGCAGTGTTGGCGAAATGGCTGAGAATGCATTCCGAACGGGCATTGTTCGAGTTGAGCGTGCGGTTCGTGACCGCCTGGGTCTTGTTGAATCAGAAGGCTTGATGCCCCAAGATATTATCAATGCCAAACCGGTTGCTGCAGCGGTTAAAGAGTTTTTTGGCTCGAGCCAACTATCGCAATTCATGGATCAAAATAATCCCTTATCGGAAGTAACGCACAAGCGACGTGTTTCAGCTTTAGGTCCTGGTGGTTTAACTCGAGAACGCGCGGGCTTTGAAGTTCGTGACGTACACCCAACACATTATGGTCGAGTATGTCCAATTGAGACACCTGAGGGACCAAACATTGGCCTTATTAACTCTTTATCTGTCTATGCTCGTACCAATCATTATGGTTTTTTGGAGACGCCTTATCGTAAAGTTGTTAACGGTAAAGTTACTGATGATGTCGAGTACTTATCTGCGATTGACGAAGGTCAGTATACGATTGCGCAGGCCAACGTTACTATTAATAAAAAAGGTTTAATTACTGACGAACTAGTGCCTTCACGTTTTCAAAATGAAGCGATCTTATCGTCAGTCGACAAAATCCAGTATATGGACGTGTCACCTAAACAAATTGTTTCAGTTGCGGCATCTTTAATTCCGTTTCTAGAGCACGACGATGCAAACAGAGCGTTAATGGGATCTAACATGCAACGCCAGGCTGTTCCTTGTCTACGGGCTGAAAAGCCGATTGTTGGAACTGGAATGGAGCGTGTTGTTGCGATTGACTCAGGTACTATTGTTAAAGCAGAACGTGGCGGTATTGTTGATTCTGTTGATGCCAGTAGAGTCGTTATACGGGTAAATGATAAAGAAACAACGGCTGGTGATCCAGGTGTTGATATTTATAACTTCACTAAATATACACGATCTAACCAAAACACCTGTATTAATCAAAAACCTTTAGTTAAACCGGGTGATAAGGTTGAAAAGAATGATGTTCTTGCTGATGGTGCTTCAACTGATTTAGGTGAGTTGGCTCTGGGACAGAACATGCAAGTCGCATTTATGCCCTGGAATGGTTACAACTTTGAAGATTCAATTTTATTATCAGAGCGTGTGGTAAAAGAAGATCGTTTCACTACTATTCATATCGAAGAGCTCAGCTGTTTAGCGAGAGACACTAAATTAGGTTCAGAAGAAATTACAGCTGATATTCCTAATGTGAGTGAAGGTTTATTGTCTAAGTTAGACGAGTCTGGTGTGGTGTATGTTGGTGCTGAAGTTAAAGCGGGCGACATTCTTGTTGGTAAAGTCACACCTAAAGGTGAAACTCAGCTAACACCAGAAGAAAAGTTGCTTCGGGCCATTTTTGGTGAGAAGGCTTCTGACGTAAAAGATACGTCACTTCGAATGAAGTCTGGTGTTGTTGGAACCGTGGTTGATGTTCGAGTTTTCACTCGTGATGGTGTTGATAAAGACGCTCGTGCACTTGAGAATGAACGGGCAGAAATTATTTCTTTAAAGAAAGATCTTGACGACCAGTTCCGCATTATCGAAGGTAATATTTACCAACGTGTGGCTCGCTTAATCACTGGGCAACCTGCCAGTGGTGGCCCAGAAGGTCTAAAGCGCGGTGCAGTAATAACTAAAGAGTATCTGGCTTCTATCAGTCGTGACCAGTGGTCAAGCATTCGGATGAGTGATGACACAGTCAGTAAAGAGCTAGAATCTTTGAGTGACCAGCTTGCTGGTCAACGCTCAGAATTCGATAGCTTATTCGAAGAAAAGAAAAATAAAGTCACAGCCGGTGATGATTTAAAGCCAGGTGTCCTTAAGATGGTAAAGGTTTACGTCGCGGTTAAGCGTCGGATGCAACCAGGCGACAAAATGGCTGGACGCCACGGCAACAAGGGCGTTGTTTCGATGATTGTGCCTGAAGAAGACATGCCATATAGAGCTGATGGTACTCCGATTGATATCGTTTTGAATCCACTTGGTGTTCCCTCTCGTATGAATGTTGGACAGGTACTCGAGGCGCATCTTGGTTGGGCAGCGAATGGTCTGGGCTTAAAAATTGGGGGTATGCTAGATGCTCATACCAAAGCGGAAGAGTTACGTAGTTTTCTGAAGAAAATTTATAACAGTACTAGTGATAAAGTAGACTTTAGTAAATTTAGCGACACTGAAATCACGGAGCTGTGTAAAAATCTTAGACGTGGCGTACCAATGGCAACACCCGTTTTTGATGGCGCTGACGAAGATGAAATTCGTACCATGCTTGCGTTAGCTGATTTACCCGAAACAGGTCAGACGACATTAATTGACGGACGTTCGGGAGAAGAGTTTGATCGCCCCGTAACCGTTGGTTACATGTATATGCTTAAGCTAAATCATTTGGTAGACGATAAGATGCATGCTCGTTCAACAGGCCCGTACAGCTTAGTGACTCAGCAACCATTGGGTGGTAAAGCTCAGTTCGGAGGTCAGCGCTTTGGAGAAATGGAGGTGTGGGCTCTAGAGTCATATGGTGCGGCTTATACGCTACAGGAAATGTTGACTGTTAAATCAGATGACGTGAATGGTCGTAATAAGATGTACAAGAATATCGTAGATGGCGACTTCAGTATGGAACCAGGCATGCCTGAGTCATTTAACGTGTTGCTTAAAGAGATTCGTTCTTTGAGCCTTAACATAGAGCTTGAACAGGAGTAATCATGAAAGACTTACTTAATTTATTAAAGAAGCAGGGCCAGGTTGACGACTTTGATCATATCAAGGTTGGCTTAGCATCTCCTGATATGGTTCGCTCATGGTCTTATGGCGAAGTCAAAAAGCCTGAAACTATTAATTATCGTACCTTTAAGCCAGAGCGTGATGGTTTGTTTTGTGCCAAAGTTTTTGGTCCGGTTAAAGACTTTGAGTGTTTGTGTGGAAAATACAAGCGCCTCAAGCACCGTGGTGTCGTGTGTGAGAAATGTGGTGTCGAAGTTACGCAGACTAAAGTTCGTCGTGATCGTATGGGACACATTGAATTAGCTTGTCCGATTGCTCATATTTGGTTTCTTAAATCGCTACCATCGCGTATTGGTTTGTTGCTTGATATGACACTACGAGATATTGAACGTGTACTTTACTTCGAAGGTTTTGTTGTTATTGATCCAGGTATGACGACGCTCGAAAAAGGGCAGCTTTTAAATGATGAGATGTACCTAGAAGCGACTGAAGAATTTGGTGATGATTTTAACGCCAAGATGGGTGCTGAAGCTATTTTTGAGTTATTGAAAGAAGTTGACCTTAAAAGCGATACGATTACTCTTCGGGAAGAAATCGAAAGCACAAAATCTGAAACAAAATTTAAGCGTTTGTCTAAACGTCTAAAGCTGGTTGAAGCATTTATCGATTCTGGTAATAAGCCTGAATGGATGGTTATGACCGTTCTTCCAGTCTTACCACCCGATCTACGTCCTTTAGTACCTCTCGATGGAGGACGATTTGCAACCTCCGACTTGAACGATTTGTATCGTCGAGTGATTAATCGAAATAACCGTCTCAAGCGATTGCTGGAATTAAACGCCCCCGATATTATTGTACGCAACGAAAAGCGTATGCTTCAAGAGTCAGTGGATGCGTTACTTGATAATGGCCGACGTGGACGCGCTATCACTGGTACCAACAAACGGCCTTTAAAATCGTTGTCAGACATGATCAAGGGTAAGCAAGGTCGTTTCCGTCAAAACCTACTAGGTAAGCGAGTCGATTACTCTGGTCGTTCGGTTATTGTTGTTGGTCCAACCCTTAAGTTGCATCAATGTGGTTTACCGAAAAAAATGGCGCTTGAATTATTTAAGCCTTTTATTTTTAGTAAGCTTCAGCTTCGTGGCCTAGCGACAACTATTAAAGCTGCTAAAAAACTGGTTGAACGAGAAGTAGCCGAAGTTTGGGACATCCTTGAAGAGGTTATCCGTGAACATCCAATCATGCTTAATCGTGCCCCAACACTTCATCGTTTGGGAATTCAGGCTTTTGAACCCACTCTCATCGAAGGTAAAGCAATTCAGTTGCATCCATTAGTTTGTACCGCGTTCAACGCTGACTTTGACGGCGATCAAATGGCTGTTCACGTGCCGTTGTCAATCGAAGCGCAGTTAGAAGTACGAACGCTAATGATGTCCACTAACAATATACTTTCGCCAGCCAACGGCAAGCCTATCATTGTACCGACTCAGGATATTATCTTAGGTCTTTACTACATGACTCGGGAAAAGATTAATTCTACTGGCGAAGGCATGGTGTTTAGTGATGCTAAAGAAGTGTTACGTGCCTATCAAACGAACGTTGTTGCATTGCAAGCTAAAATTGAATGCCGAGTGGTAGAATATACGAAAGATGACGAAGGCAATAAAATTGCTCACAAACGACGTGTTGAAACTACCGTAGGTCGAGCTATTTTAAGTGAGTTGCTACCTAAAGGTTTATCTTTCGACCAAATTAATAAAACATTAGATAAGAAAAATGTCTCAAAGTTAATTGACGCCTGTTATCGAGATGTTGGCCTTAAAGACACCGTTATTCTTGCCGACCAATTGATGTATACCGGTTACAAGTATGCGACCAAATCGGGCATATCAATCGGTGTTAATGACATGATTATTCCTGACGAAAAGGCTGCGCTTATTAGTGCAGCAGAAGCAGACATTAAAGAAATTGAAAAGCAATGGTCGACTGGACTAGTTACTTCAGGTGAACGTTATAACAAAGTAGTTGATATTTGGTCTCATACGAATGACAAAGTTGCCCGTGCAATGATGGTTGAGATTGGTAAAGAAACAGTTACTGACGCTAAAGGTAAAAAGATTGTTCAGGACTCTTTCAATTCAATTTTTGTAATGGCTGATTCTGGTGCTCGAGGCTCTGCAGCGCAAATTAGGCAGTTAGCCGGAATGCGTGGTTTGATGGCCAAGCCCGACGGTTCTATCATTGAGAATGCTATAACAGCAAACTTCCGTGAAGGATTAGATGTTTTACAGTACTTTATTTCTACTCACGGTGCTCGTAAAGGTCTTGCAGATACTGCATTGAAAACAGCAAACTCAGGCTACTTAACGCGTAGATTAGTGGACGTATCACAAGATCTTGTCGTAAACGAAGATGACTGTGGCACAATGAAAGGCATTGTCTTAAAGCCAGTCATTGAAGGTGGCGATATTGTTGTCGAGTTGGGTGAGCGAGTGCTAGGTCGAACATTACAGCAAGACTTAATCGGCAACGATGGTGAAGTGTTAATTGCAAATGGCACACTGATTGAAGAAGCTGAAGTTGATATTATTGATGAGGTTGGTGTTGATGAACTGATTGTTCGTTCCGCAGTAACCTGTGAGACCCGATATGGTTTATGCGTAAAGTGTTACGGCCGTGAATTAGCTCGTGGCCATGAAGTAGGCAAAGGCGAGGCTGTTGGTGTTTTGGCTGCTCAGTCCATCGGTGAGCCGGGTACTCAGTTAACAATGCGGACTTTCCACATCGGTGGTGCGGCCAGTAGTTCTGCATCAGTCAATAGTATTGAGATCAAGAATCAAGGCACTGTTAAATTTCATAACGTAAAAACCGTTAAGAATTCGTCTGGTAAGTTAGTGGCCGTGTCACGTTCAGGTGAAGTTGGTATTATTGATGTTAACGGACGTGAAAAAGAACGTTATAAGATTCCTTATGGTTCTGAGTTTGTGGTTAAGGACAATCAAAAAGTTAAAGCCGGTCAAACAGTAGCTAATTGGGATCCACACATGCACCCAGTCATTACCGAGGTTGCTGGTAAGGTTAAGTTTTCAGATTTTATGGAAGCAGTAACGGTTCAGCATCGAGTTGATGACACCACGGGCCTTACTTCAATTGAAGTAATGGATGACTCCATTCGGTCTAACGCGGGTAAAGAGCTGCGTCCAACTATCGAGTTAATTGATAGTAAGGGTGAGGCCTTGTGTTATGCAGGGACTAATATCCCAGCACATTACATGTTACCCGGTGGCGCATTCGTGAATGTTTCGGATGGTGCCTCTATATCGGTTGGTGACGTTATTGCTAGAATTCCGCAAGAATCATCGAAGAACCGAGATATTACCGGTGGCTTGCCACGAGTTGCTGATTTGTTCGAAGCTAGAAAGCCAAAGGAGCCAGCCGTACTTTCTGAAATGACGGGTGTTGTATCTTATGGTAAGGAAACTAAAGGCAAGAAGCGTTTAGTTATTACCAATAAAGATAATGAATCAATCGAGACATTGATTCCGAAATTTCGTCATATTAATGTGTTTGAAGGTGAGCATGTTGAAAAAGGCGAGGTTTTGGTTGATGGTGAGTTAGATTCTCATGACATTGTTCGCATTAAAGGTTTGCAGGACCTAACTACCTATATGGTTGATGAAGTTCAAGATGTTTATCGTTTGCAAGGTGTTGGAATCAACGATAAGCATATCGAAGTCATTGTTCGTCAAATGTTGCGTAAGGTTACAATTGTAAATGGTGGTGATACGCGTCTTATCCGTGGTGATCAGGTTGATAAATCACGAGTATTAGATTTAAATGACAAAGCTGTATTATTGAATAAAATGCCAGCTACTTATACTCAAGATCTGTTGGGTATCACTAAAGCATCGCTCGTAACTGAGTCATTCATTTCAGCAGCTTCTTTTCAGGAAACAACTCGAGTCCTAACCGAGGCAGCCGTTAGAGGTGCTAAGGATGATCTGCGCGGACTGAAAGAGAATGTCATCGTAGGGCGACTGATCCCTGCTGGAACCGGTCAGACCTATCATGAAGAGCGTCGTAAGCGCCGTATGAAACCCATTATGCCTGTAATGCCAGATATGTCTGAAGCAGTAGCGTCAACAGATATTTTGGAAATGGTTGTAGATGCTCCTATCGACCCATCATTGGGTGCAGTGACAACTACTACGGAATAGGGCTTTAAGCAAAGCTTGTTTTATTACTGAGAACCAGCCAATCACTATTCGTTGTTGGCTGGTTCAAAGTATTTATAATTCTTTTTAATACTGGCGTGAAATCCTGCTCAGTTTTTATTTTATCCCTCATCCCTCGCTAAATAATAATAGGCAATATTTAATTAACCTTAAGGTCAAATCCTAAAAGCGACATAAACGCAATTTAGTTTAGGCTTGACAGATGGTCCATTTGAGCGTGTTGCTAGTTCACATAAAAGTGATAAATAAATGGTCCGATATTGTAATGTGAAGGATCAATCTATTATTGGTATCTAAAATAATTAGCAAGTTTAAACATGCGTTAATTATGCCTCAGGTTATTTTAAGAAAAGAAATAGAAGTTTGTTGCCTGACAAAAATAATATGCTAAATATAAGATCCATATTACACAGTTGTGCCAGGCCTTTTTTATGAACTAACATTCAAAAAAAAGATAAAAATCAATTTAACTGTCAACAGTTCTTTTTCTAAGCCAACCTAGGCGGTGAATGAAGCATCTCATAGAAACGTCTCAACTTTACCTAACAGAAAACTCAGATTAAATAGTAGTGGTCTAAAAACCAAATAGAGTTGACTCACTTAACTATCAAGTCGACATAATGATTATTAAAACTTCTAGGTAAAGGACAGCTATCATCAATGAAATACTCTTGAATACTGGCAAGGAGAAAATTAATATGATGGTTCAAGGTTATTAACACCTAATAGAAGTTTCATTAACTAGGGTTAACGGTTGAATTTAAACTATGGATAAAGTTTAAGGCTAACCATTGGGTTTATATCCGAAGAAAAAGGTTCAGGCTGAATATATTAAATATTTTTGACTCAATAATGATTGTACAAGTCTAAGAGCTGTTGAGTAAGAAGGTTTAAAGCCATTAAGAGGGTGCCTAAATGAACAAGTCTTTAAACAGTCTTCATAAATGACAAAACAGCGGTTGACAGCAAGCCCTTTCGCCCCTAGAATTCTGCCTCCCAATATCAGGCCACCGTCGGGTGATGCCTGTTGTTTGTATATTGAAGATAAAATTATTAGTCTGCTCTAAGGAGAGTCGAATAGATGGCAACAGTTAACCAGTTGGTGCGCAAGCCGCGCCAATCAAAGCGGTCCAAGAGTAATGTACCAGCCTTAGAGGCATCGCCTCAAAAGCGTGGTGTGTGCACTCGCGTTTATACCACAACGCCAAAGAAGCCAAATTCAGCCTTGAGAAAGGTTGCTCGTGTCCGTTTAACGACTGGGTATGAAGTGGCTTCCTATATTGGTGGAGAAGGTCACAACCTGCAGGAGCACTCAGTTGTTCTTGTTAGAGGTGGACGTGTTAAAGATTTACCGGGTGTTCGTTACCATGTTGTTCGTGGTAGTTTGGATACTCAGGGTGTTCCATCGCGTCGTCAAGGGCGTTCAAAATACGGCGCTAAGCGTCCCAAGTCATAGGTTTTAAGAAAAATGCCAAGACGTAGAGAAGTACCAAAAAGAGTGATTTTGCCAGACCCCAAGTTTGGTGATCTTCAAATTGCTAAATTCATTAATATGATTATGCGTAGTGGTAAAAAATCCACAGCGGAAAGAATTTTGTATTTTGCTTTAGACAATGTAGCGGCAAAGAGTCCAATGGATTCTATTGAGCTATTGGAAAAAGCGCTTGAAAATGTTCGTCCTGTTGTCGAGGTTAAATCTCGCCGAGTGGGTGGGGCAACTTATCAAGTGCCTATTGAAGTTCGTGTTTCACGTCGTAATACTTTGGCCATGCGTTGGTTAATTGACGCGGCTCAAAAACGTGGCGAAAAGACAATGGCCCAGAAGCTAGCTGGTGAATTACTAGACGCTTCAGAAAGTAAAGGTTCAGCGGTTAAGAAGCGTGAAGATACGCATCGTATGGCTGAAGCCAATAAGGCATTTGCTCACTTCCGTTGGTAGTGACTACTAGCTGCTTTAAGTGGCTGTAATCTAGTAATAAGAAATTTAGGAAGGCAGCACGGTGGCTCGTACGACCCCGATAACTCAGTATCGTAATATCGGCATAATGGCCCATATTGATGCAGGAAAGACGACCACTACAGAACGTATATTGTTTTATACCGGTGTATCTCACAAGATAGGCGAGGTTCACGACGGTGCTGCAGTGATGGATTGGATGGAGCAGGAGCAAGAACGGGGTATCACGATTACCTCCGCAGCTACTACTTGTTTTTGGAAGGGCATGGATGAGCAGTTTGAGGCTCATCGCATTAACATTATAGACACACCAGGGCATGTTGACTTTACTATTGAAGTTGAAAGGTCGTTAAGAGTCTTGGATGGCGCATGTGCAGTGTTTTGTGCAGTAGGTGGCGTTGAGCCACAATCCGAAACTGTTTGGCGTCAAGCAAATAAGTATGGAGTGCCAAGAATGGCATTCGTTAATAAAATGGATCGGCAAGGTGCGGATTTTGAGCGAGTCGTATTACAGATTAAAGATCGGTTAGGTAGTAACCCGATCCCAGTGCAAATCAATATTGGTTCAGAAGACCAGTTTAAAGGTGTTGTGGATCTGGTAAGAATGAGGGCAATTATCTGGGATGAATCCAATATGGGTACAACCTACGTTGAAGAAGATATTCCTGAAGCATTGCTACCGGAAACTACAGTTTGGCGTGAAAGGATGCTGGAAGCTGCGGCTGAAGCCAGCGATGATCTAATGGAAAAGTACCTTGAAGAGGGTGTTTTAAATGAAGATGAAATTTATCGAGGTTTACGAATTAGAACGCTGAGTGGTGAGATTGTCCCAACACTCTGTGGTAGTGCTTTTAAAAATAAGGGTGTTCAAGCAATGCTTGATGCCATCATTCGTTATATGCCGTCTCCATTAGATGTTCCTGCTATTAAAGGCGTTATTGGTGACGAGTCTTCGGATGTAGAGGAGGAGCGACTAGCTGATGACAAACAGCCTTTTGCGGCGCTTGCATTTAAGATAGCCACTGATCCTTTCGTTGGTAGCTTAACTTTTTTCCGAGTTTATTCGGGAACTTTGAAATCAGGTGATTCTGTTTTCAATTCAATTCGTGGAAAGAAAGACCGTGTTGGTCGCATATTGCAAATGCATGCTAATTCACGTGAAGAAATAAAAGAAGTTCGTGCGGGTGATATAGCTGCCGCGGTCGGCCTTAGAGATGTTGGTACAGGTGACACCCTGTGTGATGCATCGAGCAAAATTATGCTTGAGCGCATGATTTTTCCAGATCCCGTTATTTCGGTTGCAGTTGAACCTAAAACGCTTTCTGATCAGGACAAGATGGGAACCGCTCTTGGCAAATTGGCTAAGGAAGATCCCTCTTTTCAGGTGCATACAGACGAAGAGTCAGGTCAGACAATCATATCTGGCATGGGCGAATTACACCTTGATATTATTGTTGACCGTATGAAGCGTGAATTTAATGTCGGCGCCAATATTGGTAAACCACAAGTTGCGTTTAGAGAAACAATACGTGACACGATTGATCAAGAAGGTAAGTTTATACGTCAAAGTGGCGGTCGAGGAATGTACGGTCATGTTTGCATTAAGTTAGAGCCACTAGCAGTGGGTTCTGGTTATATATTTGAAAATGCAATTGTAGGTGGTGTTGTTCCTAGAGAATATATATCAGCAATTGATAAAGGTATTCAAGAGCAGATGGATAACGGCGTTTTAGGTGGTTTTCCTTTAGTTGACATTAAAGTAACCCTGTTTGATGGGTCTTATCATGATGTTGATTCAAATGAAATGGCTTTTAAATTGGCGGGTTCTCAGGCAATGCGAGAAGGGGCTTTAGCTGCTTCACCGGTTTTACTTGAACCAGTTATGGGTGTTGAAGTAGTCACACCAGAAGATTACATGGGTGATGTGATGGGAGACCTGAATCGTCGGCGTGGTATTGTTGTTGGTATGGATGATTCGCCAGCAGGTAAGATAATTCGTGCCTCAGTGCCGTTGTCTCAGATGTTTGGATACGCAACTGATTTGCGTTCTGCAACACAAGGACGCGCTACTTACTCCATGGAGTTTGAGAAGTACGATGAGGCGCCAAAAAGTGTTGCTGATGCAATCATTAATGGCGGAAACTAAGTTTAATCTCGGTCTAAGCCGACAAACTAATTTGTGATAGAGGAGCATTCTTATGTCAAAAGCAAAATTTGAAAGAAACAAGCCCCACGTCAATGTGGGAACAATTGGTCACGTCGATCATGGCAAGACTACGCTAACTGCAGCACTGACCAAAGTAATGGCAGAGCTACAAGGTGGTGAAGTTAAGGCATTCGCTGAGATCGATAATGCGCCTGAAGAAAAGGCACGTGGTATAACCATTTCAACGTCTCACGTTGAATATGAGTCACATAACCGTCACTACGCACACGTCGATTGTCCTGGTCACGCTGATTATGTTAAAAACATGATTACAGGCGCGGCTCAAATGGACGGCGCGATTCTTGTTTGTTCTGCAGCAGATGGCCCAATGCCACAAACGCGCGAGCACATACTGCTTGCACGTCAGGTAGGTGTTCCCTATATCGTTGTTTTCATGAACAAAGCTGACATGGTCGACGACGAAGAGTTGTTAGAGCTGGTTGAAATGGAAATTCGTGAATTACTCGATACCTATGATTTTCCAGGCGACGACACCCCAATTATTACAGGTTCTGCTTTGAAGGCACTAGAAGGTGATGCAAGTGACATCGGTGTTCCCTCTATCATCAAGTTAGTTGAGGCATTAGATACCTATGTCCCCGAGCCTGAACGCGCTATTGAAGGTGACTACCTAATGCCAGTAGAGGATGTTTTCTCTATTTCAGGTCGTGGTACTGTTGTAACCGGTCGTATTGAGCGTGGTATTGTTAAGGTCGGCGAAGAGATTGCTGTTGTCGGTATTACTGACACTATTAAGACCACCTGTACGGGTGTTGAAATGTTCCGAAAGTTGCTTGATCAAGGTCAGGCTGGTGATAACGTCGGTATTCTATTAAGAGGCACTAAGCGTGAAGACGTTCAACGCGGTCAAGTTTTAGCGAAGCCAGGTTCAATTACGCCGCACACAAAATTTGAATGTGAAGTGTATATTTTATCGAAAGATGAAGGTGGCCGTCATACGCCATTCTTTAATGGATATCGCCCACAGTTTTACTTCCGTACAACAGACGTGACTGGTGCTTGTGAATTACCTTCAGGTATTGAAATGGTAATGCCTGGTGACAACGTTAAGATGGAAGTTACCCTGATAGCGCCAATCGCAATGGACGATGGACTTCGCTTCGCAATACGTGAAGGTGGTCGTACCGTTGGTGCGGGTGTTGTTGCTAAGATTCTTGCATAATAAATTCCCAAATAAATCGGATATATAGACATGGCTACTAATCAAACGATACGGATTCGCCTCAAGGCTTTTGATCATAGATTGATTGATCGTTCGGCAGCTGAAATAGTTGAAACAGCAAAACGAACAGGTGCTCGAGTAAAAGGTCCAATTCCTTTACCGACGCGTAAAGAACGTTTTACTATTTTGGTATCACCGCACGTTAATAAAGATGCTCGTGATCAATATGAAATTCGTACACACAAACGTTTGATGGATATTGTAGACCCTACAGATAAGACTGTTGACGCGCTGATGAAGCTCGATCTTGCAGCGGGTGTAGATGTTCAAATTAAGCTTAACTAATCAGATTTATTCTGTTATAGTGCGCGCCCTCGCGGCCCGAAGCAGTTTTTTGTTTCGGGCCGCGACTTCGATAAAAGCTGATTAAATCAGTAGTTTAGTTTCAGATGAGGTTAAAAATGTCTCTCGGATTAGTAGGACGTAAAGTCGGTATGACCCGGGTTTTTTCTGATGACGGTGTATCAACTCCAGTTACCGTTATAGAAGTAGAGCCCAACCGTGTTTCACAGATCAAAACTGTAGAGACTGATGGTTATACCGCTGTTCAAGTTATTACAGGTACACGCCGTGCTAGTCGTGTGACAAAGCCGTTGGCTGGTCACTATCGTAAAGCAGGTGTAGAGCCGGGCCGTGGTGCTTGGGAATTTCGGGTCGATTCGGTTGAAGGCGTTGAACTTGGCTCTGAGATTCATGTTGGTATTTTTGAGCAAGGTCAAATTGTAGATGTTGCTGGTGTTAGTAAGGGTAAGGGATTTCAGGGCGGTATCAAGCGTCATAATTTCACCATGCAGGATGCAACGCATGGTAACTCTATCTCACATCGTTCAAACGGTTCGATAGGTCAAAACCAAACCCCTGGTCGAGTGTTCAAGGGTAAGAAGATGTCAGGGCATATGGGTGCGGCTAATGTCACTACTCAAAATCTCCAAATCGTAAGGATTGATGCAGAGCGCAACTTGGTCCTGATTCGTGGTGCAGTCCCTGGCGCAAAAAGTGGTGACGTAGTCATCCTTCCTGCGGTCAAGCAATAAGAGCTATAAAGGTAGAGAATAGACGAAATGGATATTACCATTCATAATTCAAAAAAGAAGGTGACTGTATCAGACGCCACCTTCGACGTAAGTTTCAATGAGCCTTTGGTTCATCAGCTTGTTGTGTCATATATGAGCGCAGCTCGTGCTGGTACTGTTGCCCAGAAAAATCGAGCTTCGGTCAGTGGTGGTGGTGCTAAGCCTTGGCGTCAAAAAGGTACGGGCCGAGCTCGTGCTGGTACTATTAGAAGTCCAATTTGGCGTTCTGGTGGCGTCACTTTTGCGGCTAGTCCTCGGGACTATACTAAAAAGTTAAATAAAAAAATGTATCGTGTGGGTATGCGTAGCTTAATATCTGAACTAATACGCCAGCAACGTCTAATTTTAATTGAAGAGCTAGGTGTTGCCGAAGCAAAGACTAAGGTTATGATTGCTAAGCTCGAAGAGCTTGGTGTGAGTAATGCTTTAATTTTAACGGATGGTCTTGATTCTGCTGTTTATTTGGCTGCACGTAACATTCCGCATATCCAAGTAATGGATATTGCCGTTGTTGATCCCTTGAGCTTGGTTCGTCAAGAGCATGTGGTTATTGATAAGGCTGCGTTGAAAAAACTTGAGGAGCGCTTGTCGTGAATGATCAAAGAATATTTCAGGTCCTTTTAGCACCGCATATATCTGAGAAGGCTGCCTTGTTAGGTGATGCTTCTAATCAGCATGTCTTTAAAGTGGCTACTGATGCTAAAAAAGGCGAGATTAAGATTGCTGTAGAGCAGTTATTTAACGTTAAAGTTTCCGATGTCCGTACACTTAATCAGAATGGTAAGTCTAAACGTATGGGGCAGAGGTTGGGTCGACGTAATAACTGGAAGAAAGCATATGTATCACTTGAACAAGGTCATGAAATTGATCTTGCATCTATAGGCGCATAGAACCATGGCACTCATTAAAGCAAAACCAACGTCACCAGGTCGTCGTTTTGTTGTTTCGGTTAAAACACCGGGGCTTCATAAGGGTGGTCCATTTGCGGCGTTAGTTGAAAAGAAGTCTAAAACGGGCGGCCGAAATAACGCTGGCCGAATAACCACTCGTCATATTGGTGGTGGTCATAAACAACGTTATCGCATTATAGATTTTAAGCGGAATAAAGATGGTATTAGTGCAGTGGTTGAGCATCTAGAGTACGATCCAAATCGTACTGCACATATCGCATTGTTAAAATATATGGATGGTGAGCGTCGTTATATCATTGCTCCCAAAGGCGTTGTTGTCGGTACTGTTGTTCGTTCTGGCGATGATGCGGGTATTAAACCAGGTAATTGTTTGCCACTGCGCAACATCCCCGTGGGTTCTACTGTTCATTGTGTCGAGATGAAGCCAAGTAAGGGTGCTCAAATTGCACGATCTGCTGGTACATCTGCTCAGTATGTTGCTCGTGATGGTGCTTATGTCACATTAAGGCTTCGCTCTGGGGAAATGCGAAAGGTTTTAGCTGAATGTCGTGCTGTTATTGGCGAAGTCGGTAATGGAGAGCACAGCCTAAGATCATTGGGTAAAGCTGGTGCTTCTCGTTGGAGAGGTGTGCGTCCTACTGTTCGTGGTGTTGCCATGAACCCAGTTGATCATCCGCATGGCGGTGGTGAAGGTCGTACGTCAGGTGGTCGTCATCCAGTATCTCCTTGGGGTACTCCGGCCAAAGGATTTAAAACACGTTCTAATAAGCGCACTGATAAGTTAATCGTGCGTCGACGGAATAAGAGGTAATTATTCATGCCACGTTCACTACGAAAAGGCCCGTTTATTGATCATCACCTGTTTAAAAAGGTGTTGGATGCGGTTGCTAGTAATAATAAACGTCCTATCAAGACTTGGTCTCGACGTTCGATGGTCATTCCTGAGATGGTTGGCTTAACTATCGCCATTCATAACGGTCGTCAACATGTACCCGTTTTGATTAACGAGAATATGGTTGGTCACAAGTTGGGTGAGTTTTCCTTAACTCGTACCTATCGTGGCCACATCGTCGATAAGAAAGCGAAGAAAAGGTAATAGTTATGCAAATCAGTGCTAAACATCGTCATGCAAAAATATCGGCTCAAAAGTGTCGGTTAGTGGCGGATCAAATTAGAGGGTTAGCCGTCGATAAGGCGCTAACTACTTTGAATTTCAGTAATAAAAAAGCGGCTGAGCTTATTCGAAAAGTACTCGAATCTGCTATTGCTAATGCAGAGCATAATGATGGTGCTGATATTGATGAGCTTAAAATTGCTTCAATATTTGTCGACCAAGGTCCTAGTGCGAAGCGCATGAGAGCGCGAGCTAAAGGTCGTGGTAACCGTATTTTAAAACGTACTAGTCACATCACTGTGACTGTTGCAGACAGTTAAAAGGGGCGCAGTTACAGATGGGACAAAAAGTACATCCAACGGGTTTTCGTCTCGGTATTTCTACCGACTGGACATCTAAATGGTACGCAGGTTCTGCGAAATTTGCTGACTTCCTTGCGGAAGATCTGAAGATTCGTCAATTTCTTCGTAAGAAACTAGCTCAGGCCTCTATTAGCAGAATTCAGATTTCACGGCCTGCCAAGGCTGTTTCAGTGACAATTCATTCTGGTCGACCTGGTATCATTATCGGCAAGAAAGGTGAAGATATTGAGAAGCTAAGAGTTGAAGTTGCTTCTATTGTTGAAGCACATATTAATAATGTAAAAATTAATATTGAAGAAATTCGTAAGCCTGAGCTTGATGCTCAGCTGGTTGCTGAGGGTGTTGCTTCACAACTAGAACGTCGGGTTATGTTTCGTAGAGCAATGAGACGTTCTGTAACAAATGCCATGCGCATTGGAGCGGAAGGAATCAAGATTAATGTTTCTGGACGTTTGAATGGCGCTGAAATCGCGCGTAACGAGTGGTACCGTGAAGGCCGTGTACCGCTTCATACATTACGTGCCGATGTCGATTACGGTTTCGCTGAAGCGCTCACCACGTATGGTATTTTGGGCGTAAAGGTTTGGATTTACAAAGGTGAAGTTTTTGACCTAGAGACCAAAGACTCAGGCAAAGGCCGGAAATCAGGTAAGTAGAGATTAATTTATGTTACAGCCCAAAAGAACAAAATTCAGAAAGCAGTTTAAAGGTCGTAACCGTGGCCTAGCTTCAACTGGCAGTAAAGTCAGCTTTGGAGAGTTTGGTCTTAAAGCGATTGAACGCGGAATGATTACTGCTCGTCAAATTGAAGCTGCTCGACGTGCAATGACTCGTCATATTAAACGGGGTGGTAAAATTTGGATTCGTGTCTTCCCTGACGTTCCGGTTTCTAAGAAGCCACTTGAAGTTCGTATGGGTAAAGGTAAAGGTAACGTTGAGTACTGGGTTTGTAAAATTCAACCTGGACGCGTTTTATATGAAATGGAAGGCGTGAATGAAGTCATAGCTCGTGAGGCTTTCAAGCTAGCTTCAGCCAAACTTCCTTTCAAGACAACATTTGTTTCCAGGCAGGTTATGTAATGAAAGCATCTGAGTTACGTTTAAAAACAGTAAAAGAACTCCGTGATGAGTTAACTGCCTTGTTTCGTGAGCAATTTAATCTGCGCATGCAAAGAGGCGTTAATCCCGAAGGTGTTCGCCCAAATCAGTTTAAAGAAGTACGTCGTAATATTGCGCGAGTTAAAACAGTAATGAGTGCCAATCTTAAAGGTAAGCAATCATGAGTGAAGTCAATTTAGAAGAATCTACTGTTTTACGTATTAAGACTGGTTCTGTTGTAAGCGACAAGATGAATAAGTCTGCAACTGTTTTGATCGAGCGTAAAGTTAAGCATCCGATTTACGGTAAGTTTGTAAGAAAATCAACCAAGCTTCATTTTCATGATGAAGATAATGTTTGTGGTGTTGGTGATACGGTGCAGATTTCCGAATGTCGCCCGTTGTCTAAGACTAAGTCTTGGACCTTGGTCAAAGTTGTTAGTAAAGCAGCCAAATAGTCGTTAGATAGGAATAAGACATGATTCAGATGCAAACAGTTTTGAGTGCGGCAGATAATAGTGGCGCTCGTCGAATGCAGTGCATTAAAGTTTTAGGTGGTTCACATCGTCGTTATGCGGCTATTGGTGACATCATTAAGGTCAGTATTAAAGACGCGATTCCTCGCGGAAAAGTTAAGAAGGGTGAAGTTTATAACGCGGTAGTTGTTAGAACAGCTAATGGTGTTCGTCGGCCCGATGGATCTTTAATCCGTTTTGATGGTAATGCTGCTGTTATTTTAAATAATAACTTGCAGCCAATTGGCACTCGTATTTTTGGCCCTGTTACCCGTGAACTGCGTGGAGAGAAATTTATGAAGATTATCTCTCTTGCACCTGAAGTGCTGTAGCGCCAGAGTTTTTGAGCAGATAGAACCGGACCCGAGAATAGTGTGATGCAAAATATTAAGAAAGGTGACGAAGTCATCGTTATCGCTGGTCGTAGTAAAGGCAAGCGTGGCAACGTATTAAAAAGACTCGATGAAAACCGTTTGTTGGTGGAAAACGTTAACATGGTGAAAAAGCATGTTAAAGGAAATCCCCGTTCAGGCGAAGCTGGCGGTATTATTGAGCAAGAGGCGCCTATTCAGCAATCTAACGTGATGCTGTTTAATTCTGTTACTCAAAAGGGTGATCGAGTCGGTATAAAGACGTTGGAAGATAATCGTAAAGTCCGCTATTTCAAGTCGAATGGCGAAGTAATCGATAGCTAGGATATTAATGATGACTAGATTAGAACAATTTTATCGTGAAACAGTTACGAAGAATTTACAGGAGCAATTTTCATATAGCTCCTCTATGCAAATTCCTCGTATTACTAAAATATCTATTAACATGGGTGTTGGGGAAGGTTCACAAGACAAGAAGGTTGTTGATTATGCGGTTAATGATTTAACGTTAATTGCCGGTCAAAAGCCTGTTGTAACAATTGCTAAGAAAGCAATTGCTGGTTTTAAACTGCGTGAAGGCATGCCAATTGGATGTAAAGTGACTTTACGTCGCGACAACATGTGGGAATTTATGGACAGGTTGGTGAATTTTACTATTCCTCGTATTCGTGACTTTCGTGGTTTGAGCGCAAAATCTTTTGATGGTCGTGGTAACTATAATCTCGGTATTACTGAGCAGATTGCTTTTCCTGAAATTGATTATGACAAAATTGATAAATTACGTGGTATGAATATTTGTTTTACTACTACGGCGAAGACTAACGAAGAAGGACAAGCCCTTTTGGCTGCCTTTCAGTTTCCTTTCAAGAAATAATCGAGTTATATAATGGCTAAAAATTCCATGATTCAGCGTGAATTGAAGCGTACCAAGCTGGTAGCTCAATTTGCGACTAAGAGAAAGTCTCTTAAAGATATCATTAAGAGTACGACTGTCAGTTTTGAAGAAAAAATGGCTGCTACTGATCAATTAGCAAGGCTACCTAGAGACTCTGCTCCCGTTCGTCAACAAAACCGTTGTCGTATTACTGGTAGACCTCACGGTGTTTATCGTAAATTTGGACTATGTCGTAATAAAATCCGCGAAGCAGCAATGCGTGGTGATATTCCTGGCTTAGTAATGGCTAGCTGGTAAGGGAGAAGATAATGAGCTTACAAGATCCTATTTCTGACATGTTAACTCGTGTACGTAACGCCCAAAAAGCGCGTAAAGTTAATGTGAAAATGCCTTCTTCTAAGCAGAAGGTTGGTATTGCGACTGTACTTCAAGACGAAGGTTTTATTAGTTCTTTTTCTGTATCTGATGATATTAAAAAGACTCTTACCATTGAGTTAAAGTATTACCAAGGTAAACCAGTTATTGAAACTATCAAGCGCGTTAGTCGTCCTGGTCTACGTATTTTTAAATCGAAAGACGATTTACCTACTGTTAATGCTGGTCTTGGTATTTCAATCATTTCAACCTCACATGGTTTAATGACTGATAAAAATGCCCGAACTGCAGGACACGGTGGCGAAGTCATCTGTTCAGTCGTTTAGGTTATTTAGTATGTCTAGAATTGCAAAACAGCCAGTCAATATTCCTAGTGATGTTGAGTTGAGTATTACGGGTCGTGAGCTGGCAGCTAAAGGACCTAAAGGTTCTATGTCTTTCACTCTGCATGCTAATGTTGACGTGTCTCATGTGGATAACGTTTTAACTTTTGCACCTGCAAATAACAGTAAAAGTGCATCTGCCATTACCGGTACTACGCGATCTGTTGTTAATAACATTGTTAATGGTGTTGCGACCGGCTTTGAAAAGAAACTGATTTTGGTCGGTGTTGGTTATCGTGCTGCTTCACAAGGTCAAAAGTTGACCTTATCTCTAGGTTTTTCTCATCCTATTGATTATCCAGTACCAGAGGGTCTTCAAATAGAAACACCTACGCAAACTGAGATTATTGTTCGCGGTTGTGATAAGCAGCAAGTGGGTCAAGTATGTGCTGAGATTCGAGCATTTCGACCACCAGAACCCTATAAGGGTAAAGGTGTTAAATATTCTGATGAAACTATTATCAGAAAAGAAGCTAAGAAGAAGTAGGCGGTAATTATGGATAAAAAGTCATCTCGCATAAGACGTTCGCGTCGTACGCGTGCAAAAATAGCGTCTCTTGGTGTTCATCGTTTATCGGTTCACCGTACGCCACGGCATACCTATGCTCAAGTTTTTTCAAGTGTAACTGGTAATGTCGTTGCCTCAGCTTCTACTTTAGCTGCGGATGCAAAAGCATTGATTAAGAGTTCGGGTAATACGGATGCTGCAGCGACCGTTGGCAAACTAATTGCCGAAAAAGCAAAAGCAGCGGGTATTGAATCTGTTGCATTCGATCGTTCGGGTTTCAAGTATCACGGCAGAGTAAAAGCATTAGCAGAAGCTGCTCGTGAAAACGGTTTAAAATTTTAGTTCGGCACTAGTAGGAGTTTCAAATGGCAGATCCTAGAAATCAAAATTCTGGTGACGATTTACTTGAGAAGTTGGTAGCGGTTAATCGTGTTGCTAAAGTTGTTAAAGGTGGTCGTCAATTCGGTTTTACAGCATTGACTGTGGTTGGTGATGGTAATGGTCGTGTTGGTTTTGGATACGGTAAAGCACGCGAAGTGCCTTTAGCTATTCAAAAAGCAATGGAAAAAGCGCGTGCTAACTTAACCAAAGTAGCAGTGACTAACGGTACTCTTCAGTATCCTTTAAAAGGTCGTCACGGTGCAGCTAAGGTTTATATGCAGCCTGCATCTGAAGGAACGGGTGTTATTGCTGGTGGTGCTATGCGTGCAGTTTTTGAAGCCGTAGGTGTACATAATGTTCTAGCTAAGTGTAATGGGTCTCGTAATCCAATTAATTTAGTTCGTGCTACGATTCAGGGCTTAACTAGTATGCAAGCCCCTGAAGATATTGCTGCGAAACGCGGTAAAACTGTTGAAGAGATTTCAGGTTAATTCTAATGGCTGCTGCAAAAAAGATTTCTAAAAAATTGAGTGTTACTCTCATAAAGAGCAAGCATGGTAGGTTGGCGAATCATAAAGCCTGTGTTGCTGGTCTTGGTTTAAGAAGAATGCATCAAACTGTTGAGGTGATTGATACCCCTGAGAACAGAGGCATGGTCAATCGCATTCATTACCTATTGAAGGTTGAGGAAGTATAATGTACTTAAATACATTGAAGCCTGCTAAAGGTTCAAATAAAGCATCAAAGCGAGTGGGTCGTGGTATTGGTTCTGGCTCAGGTAAGACCTGCGGCCGGGGTCATAAAGGTCAAAATTCCCGTACCGGTGGTGGCGTTAGAGTCGGTTTTGAAGGGGGGCAAATGCCTCTCCAAATGCGGCTTCCAAAATTTGGCTTTTCTTCTCGTGTTGGTCGTTACTCAGCTGAAGTACGTTTGAGTGAGGTCGATATATCTGGTTTAGACATTATTTCTATTGCTTCTCTAGTTGAAGCTAATATTGTGCCTCATCAAACTAAAAAGGCTAAAATTATTCTATCTGGCGAGTTATCACGTGCTGTTACTGTATCTGCTGGTGTTTTAGCCACAAAAGGTGCTAGAGCTGCAATTGAAGCTGCTGGCGGAAAAGTAGAAGCTTAAGGTGGCGAGTCCTTCTGCATCAGAATTGGGTAAAAGTTTGTCAGGTGGAAGCCTAAGCGAACTTAAAAAGCGTATATTTTTTGTTATTGGCGCTTTAATAGTTTTTCGTATCGGCACATTTATTCCAGTCCCTGGTATCGATCTTGGTGTTATGGCTCAAATCTTTGAGCAACAGAAGACTGGTATTTTGGGTATGTTTAATATGTTTTCTGGTGGTGCGCTAGAGCGCATGTCTATTTTTGCCCTTGGTGTTATGCCCTACATTTCTGCATCTATTATTATGCAGCTAATGACTGTTGCAATTCCTACGTTAGAACAACTCAAGAAAGAAGGTGAATCGGGTCGTCGAAAAATCACACAATACACGCGTTATGGTACGGTTGGTCTTGCAACGTTTCAATCGATTGGTATTGCGGTTGCCCTATCGGGTCAAAGTGGTGGCGGTGGCGCTTCCTTAGTTATTAATCCGGGCCCTTCTTTTATTTTTACCGCTGCAGTTACCTTAGTTACAGGTACTATGTTCTTAATGTGGTTAGGTGAACAAATTACTGAAAGAGGTATTGGAAACGGCATCTCTGTTTTAATTTTTGGTGGTATTGTTGCTGGTCTACCTTCCGCCATCGGCAATACGTTTGAATTGGTCAGATCAGGTGAATTAAATTCACTAATACTTTTAGCTCTATTCGTTGGTGTTATTGGTGTGACTTACTTTGTTGTATTTGTTGAGCGGGGCCAGCGTAGGATTACGGTCAATTACGCTAAACGTCAACAAGGCAGAAAGATGTATGCTGCTCAAAGCAGCCATCTTCCTTTGAAACTTAATATGGCTGGTGTTATACCACCAATTTTTGCTTCAAGTATTATTTTATTTCCTGCTACTTTAGGTAGCTGGTTTGGCCAAGCTGAGGGTATGCGGTGGTTACAAGACTTGTCAGCTACGTTGTCACCTGGTCAACCTCTGTATGTTTTGTTTTATGCTTCTGCCATTATGTTCTTCTGTTTTTTCTATACAGCCTTGGTATTTAACTCAAAAGAAACAGCTGATAATCTCAAGAAGTCTGGTGCCTTTATTCCCGGTATTCGTCCTGGTAATCAAACCGCTGTCTATATTGATGGTGTTATGTCAAGGCTGACTTTGGTTGGTGCAATTTATATTACTTCTGTTTGTTTATTACCCGAATTCCTAGTTTTATTTTGGAATGTGCCGTTCTATTTTGGTGGTACGTCATTACTAATCATAGTTGTGGTAGTCATGGACTTTATGTCCCAAGTGCAGGCACATTTGATGAGCCATCAGTACGATGGTTTGATGAAGAAGTCTAATTTTAAAGGTTATGGTGGGGGCGCTGGTAACGTTCGCTAGAACTGTTATTAGCTTGTATAAACCATCACTCATAGAAGGATATTGTTATGAAAGTAAGAGCTTCCGTTAAAAAGCTTTGTAAGAATTGTAAGATCATTCGTCGTAATGGCGCAGTTCGTGTTATTTGTGCTGCTGACCCACGCCATAAACAGCGTCAAGGTTAATCGTAGCTATTCAGTTTTTTTGTTTGATTTTTTCGGTTTACGCAGATAAAATGCGCGCCCGACGAAATTGCGTTTAGTTAAGGAGTATCAGTTTTTATGGCTCGTATTGCAGGTGTAAATATACCAGATAACAAGCATACAGTAATTGCCTTGCAGGCAATTTTTGGTATTGGCGCTACGCGTTCTGCCAAAATCTGTACTGAGACCGGAATCAGTCCGGAAATTAAAATTCGTGAACTTAACGAAGATCAACTTGAGGCTATTCGCTCTCAAGTAGAGAGTTACTCGACTGAAGGTGATCTTAGGCGCGAAATTTCAATGAACATCAAGCGATTGATGGATTTAGGTACGAATCGCGGTATCCGTCATCGTCGTGGCTTGCCACTTCGGGGTCAACGGACCAAAACTAATGCTCGTACTCGCAAGGGACCTCGTCGTCCTCTAAAAAGGTAGGCTTAAGAAATGGCTGATAACAAAGCATCTCGCTCAAAGAAAAAGATTAAACGCGTTGTATCTGATGGTGTTGCTCATATTCACGCAACTTTCAACAATACAATCGTTACCATAAGTGATCGCCAAGGAAATGCCCTTTCATGGGCAACTGCTGGTGGTTCTGGTTTTCGTGGTTCTCGAAAAAGTACCCCTTTTGCTGCTCAGGTTGCAGCAGAGAAAGCAGGCCAAGTGGCTCAGGAAATGGGTATGAAGAATCTTGAAGTTATGGTCAAAGGCCCTGGCCCTGGTCGTGACTCTGCTGTTAGAGCATTAAATAATATTGGATTCAAGATCTCTCGAATCGATGACGTGACTCCCATTCCTCATAATGGTTGTCGTCCACCCAAGAAACGCCGAGTTTAGGCTGGATTTATAATGGCTAAATATACTGGACCAAAATGCAAATTGATGCGTCGGGAAGGCTCTGATCTGGGTCTTAAATCGTCACGTCGCGCGCTTGATACCAAATGTAAAATTGATAACCCACCGGGTCAACATGGTGCTGGTACTCGTAAACCTCGTGTTTCTGATTATGGTTTACAGCTTCGTGAAAAGCAGAAGCTTAAAAGAATATACGGCGTTTTAGAAAAGCAGTTTAAGAACTACTATTTTGAAGCCTCACGGCTGAAGGGTTCAACTGGTGAGAATCTGCTTCAACTTTTAGAGTCTCGTTTAGACAATGTTGTTTATCGTATGGGTTTCGGTTCAACTAGGGCGGAAGCGCGTCAACTTGTTAGTCACAAAAGTGTTTTAGTAAATGATTCATCTGTAAACATTGCATCTTATGTTGTGAAGCCGTCGGATGTTGTAAGTATTCGCGAAAAATCTCGTAAACAAGCTCGTATCATGGAATCCATGTCACTAGCTGAACAAACTGGTTTTCCTGATTGGATGGATGTTAACCATGGTTTATTCCAAGGTACTTTCAAAGCATCTCCAACACGTAGCGAATTACCCTCTGATATTAACGAACAGTTGGTAGTTGAGCTTTACTCTAAGTAAGTCTAAGTCTGCCTTAAATATTAAAGAGTCGATATGTCATCAAAAATAGTTTCTGACCTGCTGAAACCTAAGCAAGTCAAAGTAGAAGAGCAAGGTACCTATCATGCTAAGGTCTCTATTGAGCCCTTAGAGCGTGGTTTTGGTCATACCCTTGGCAATGCGCTAAGAAGAATTTTACTTTCTTCTGTTCAAGGTTGCGCCATTGTTGATTTTAAAATAGAAGGTGTGCTTCATGAGTACTCAACGATAGACGGTGTTCAAGAAGACGTAATTGATATTATGCTTAATTTAAAGGGTGTTGGTTTAATCATGCATTCTAAAGACGAAGCTACCCTTAACGTTTTCAAAAAAGGTCCAGGCGTTGTTACGGCGGGTGATATTCAACTTGATCACGATATTGAAGTGGTCGATCCTGATTATGTGATTGCAACTTTGACTAAAGATGTTGATTTCAATATGTCTATTCATGTCCTTAAAGGCCGTGGATATCAAGCGGCTAACACGCGGAATTCTTCCGAAGAAGAAACCGCGCTTGGTCATCTCCAATTAGACGCCTCGTTTTCTCCTGTTCGTAAGATTGCCTATACTGTAGAAGCGGCTCGCGTCGAGCAACGTACTAACCTAGACAAGCTGATTATTGATATTGAGACTAATGGTACCATTGATCCTGAAGAAGCTATTCGAATTGCTGGCAGTATTCTTAAAGATCAATTGTCTGTATTTGTTAATCTTGAAGGATCTGATGAGGTTGAAGAAGCAGAACCAGAATCACATATTGATCCGATTCTTTTAAGACCTGTTGATGATTTAGAATTGACAGTTCGTTCTGCCAATTGTTTGAAAGCAGAAAATATCTACTACATTGGTGATTTAATTCAACGGACTGAAGTTGAGTTGCTTAAGACTCCTAATTTGGGTAAGAAGTCACTGACTGAAATCAAAGATGTCTTAGCATCTTATAGTTTGTCGCTAGGCATGAGGCTCGAAAATTGGCCCCCTGCTAGTATTGAAAATGACAGTAAATTAGCTAGCTAATTTTTTCATTTAAATTTGTTTAAGTATATTGGCTTCGTAAGTGTTGCCAGCAAATAGGGGTTTTTAAAAATGCGTCATCGTAATAGCGGCAGACAACTTAATCGCAACAGCTCTCATCGTAAAGCGATGTTTAGCAATATGGCTATATCGTTATTTGATCATGAAGTGATTAAAACAACTTTACCTAAAGCAAAAGAATTACGACGTGTAGCCGAGCCTTTAATTACGCTTGCTAAAACTGATAGCGTGGCCAATCGTCGTGTTGCTTTCAGTCGTATTCGTGACAAGGCCATGGTTGGTAAATTATTTACTGATCTAGGTCCTCGTTATCAGGAGCGTCCTGGTGGCTACATGCGTATTCTCAAATGTGGCTTCCGCCCTGGTGATAAAGCGCCTATGGCTTATGTTGAGTTAGTTGATCGTGCTCAAGCAGTTGTTGCTGAAGACGAATAAAGTCTCTTGTTGTATAAAAAAAGCCAGCTTCTTGCTGGCTTTTTTGTATCTGCTACTGGTTAGACATTAATAACGTTCAGCATTAATAATTGCCAGTAACTCGTCACGTTTGTTTAGCATTAAAGTTTTATTCCCTCTCGATTCCACATTTAAACGCAAAAGTGGTTCAGTATTTGACGAGCGAAGGTTAAATCGCCAAGTGTTAAAGTCCATACTGATTCCATCCATTTCATCAAGACGGTGTTCTATTTTTTCAAAGTGAGCTTTTACTTGAGCAATTACTACTTCAGTATCGGATACTTTGATATTAATTTCGCCACTGACGGGAAATTTTTCAATTCTTTCATCAACTAATTCAGCCAATGTTTTATTTTGACTGCACATGATTTGGGTCAAGAGTAACCAAGGTATCATACCGCTATCACAGTAACCAAAATCACGAAAATAGTGATGGGCGCTCATTTCCCCACCATAGGCTGCATTAACCTCACGCATAGTCTCTTTTATGAATGCATGACCTGATTTACTTTGAATTGTTTGACCACCCGCTTCTTCCACTAATTCAATGGTGTTCCAAGTTAAGCGTGGGTCATGAACAATTAAGGCTTGTGGGTTCGTTTTTAAGAGTGCGGCTCCAAGGAGACCGACAATATAATAACCCTCAATAAAACGACCATTACCATCGAACAAAAAGCAACGATCAAAATCACCATCCCAGGCGATGCCAAGGTCCGCGTTATGTTTTTTTATAGCCTCTATTGTCGCTGACCTGCCTTCAGGTAGTAATGGATTCGGCACCCCATTGGGAAATGTGCCATCAGGTTCATGTTGAATTTTAATAAATTCAAAAGGGAGATGTTTTTCTAATAAATCAATCATCGGTCCCGAAACACCATTGCCAGAGTTGGCAACAATTTTAAGTGGCTTAAGCTTCTGCTTATCTGATTGGTATCCCAATAAGTGTTCAATGTATTCCGCCCTTAAGTCGAGGGTGGAGATGCCACCCCGAGCAGTGACGGTTTGAAAAGAATCGTTTTCGGCCAGTTGGCATATTTCAACTAAGCCACTATCAGCACTAATAGGCCGTGCCGCATGCTTTACAAATTTAAAACCATTGTAGTCAACTGGATTGTGACTGGCGGTAATCATAATTCCACCGTCTAATTGCAAATGAAAAGCAGCAAAGTAAACGGCCTCAGTACCACATAGACCGAGGTCTAAAACATCAACACCGCTATCCCTTAAGCCATTTGAAAGAGCCTCAAACAAATCATCACTGGTTAACCTGGCATCCCGACCTATCGCAACTTGCTTAGGTTTGATAAATGCCGCATAGGCTCGACCGACCCGATAGGCAATATCAGTATTGAGTTCACTAGGTACTTTGCCACGTGCATCATAAGCCTTAAAACAGGTAATCTTTTTACTCATATAAATCCCTTTTAGGTAGTTATTAGTTATTTAAAAATGCAGTGATTATGAATTTAAAAGGGGTGCCAAGTAGTGACCCGTATAAGAGCCTTTAACTTTAGCCACTGCCTCAGGGGTTCCAGAGGCAATTATTTTGCCACCTTTATCACCCCCTTCGGGTCCTAAGTCAATAATCCAGTCAGCCGTTTTAATAACATGCAGATTGTGTTCAATAACGACTATTGTATTGCCGTGATCTCTCAACCGATGCAGAACCTTTAACAGTTGCTCAATATCATGAAAATGTAAACCCGTAGTGGGTTCATCTAAAATGTATAAAGTGCGGCCCGTATCTCGCTTGGATAACTCACGGGATAATTTAATTCGTTGTGCTTCACCACCCGAAAGTGTCGTTGCATTTTGTCCTAGGGTTATATAGCTCAAACCGACATCCATTAGGGTATCTAACTTACGCTTTAACATTGGGATAGCACTAAAAAAGGCAGTGGCGTCTTCAACAGTCATGCCTAGTATTTGATGAATTGATTTACCTTTGTAATGAATGTCGAGAGTTTCACGATTGTACCGTTTGCCCTTGCAAATGTCGCAGGTGACATAGACATCGGGTAAGAAATGCATCTCGACCTTTTTTAAGCCATCACCCTGGCAAGCTTCACAGCGCCCACCCTTAACGTTAAAGCTAAACCTTCCAGGAAGGTATCCTCTTGACCTTGACTCTTGTGTGGCAGCAAAAATTTCGCGAATAGGTGTGAATAATCCGGTATAAGTAGCGGGGTTTGATCGAGGTGTTCGACCAATGGGACTTTGATTAATATCAATAACCTTGTCAAAAAAGTCAAAACCGGAAAAAGATTGGCATTGACCCGCATGTAAATTACTTTGGTTTATTTCAATGGCAGCCAATTTATAGAGCGTCTCATTAATGAGCGTTGATTTGCCTGAACCTGATACACCAGTGACACAGGTCAACAAGCCGACAGGCAGCTCCATATTGACCTGCTTTAGGTTGTTTCCAGCTGCTTGGTTGATACGAATTATTTTCTGCTTATCTATCGGTGTGCGCTTGGTGGGTAATTCGATTTTGCGTTGACCACTTAAATATTGTCCAGTTACTGATGCAGGATTAGCCGATATTTCAGCAGCAGTACCCATCGCAATTATATTACCGCCATGAACACCCGCTCCTGGTCCAATATCGACAATAAAATCAGCTGCGGCAATAGCGTCCTCATCGTGTTCAACGACAATAACGGTATTACCTAAGTCCCTTAGGAAAGTCAGTGTTTTAAGTAGCCTATCATTGTCACGCTGATGTAATCCGATAGAGGGTTCGTCAAGAATATACATAACACCGACCAGCCCGGCACCGATCTGACTAGCCAGCCTGATTCGCTGAGCTTCACCCCCGGAAAGTGTGTCTGCACTTCGGCTGAGCGATAGGTACTCGAGTCCCACATTCACCAGGAAGCTTAAGCGTTCAATAATCTCTTTATTGATTTTTGAAGCAATTTCACCTTTCTGACCCGGCAACTGTAGTTGTTCAAAGAAAGCGAGTGTTTCATCAATGGGCATTTGAGTTATTTTAGCGAGGGTCTGCTCGGTAATAAACACATGTCTAGCGGCTTCGTTGAGTCGATCACCAGAACATACCTGGCAGGGTTGTTTGGATAAAAACTTGGAAAGCTCTTCTCGCACTACGTTAGAGTCAGTATCACGATAGCGTCTTTTTAAATTAGGTAAAATACCTTCGAAGGCATGTTTTTGAACTCGTTTGTCACCACGTTCATTCAAGTAAGTGAATTGAACAATGTCACTGGAGCCATTTAGGACGATGTTTTGAATTTTGGACGTTAAATCCTGAAATGGTTTCTCTATATCAAATTTAAAATGTTTTGCCAGTGATTGTAGCATTTGAAAATAATATCCATTCCGGCGATCCCAACCTCGTATCGCGCCACCCGCTAGGCTTAAGTCTCGAGACTTCACTACTAAATTCGGGTCAAAGAATTGCATGGTACCGATACCATCACATTCAGGACAAGCGCCGGCTGGACTATTAAATGAGAACAAACGGGGTTCAAGTTCGCTAATGGAATAGCCGCACTCGGGGCAAGCAAAGTTAGCAGAGAATTTAATTTCTTTAAAATCTGATGCAGAATCAATAGCAGCGATTCGAGCAATACCATCAGTCAGCAGTAAAGTGGTTTCAAAAGATTCAGATAAACGAAGTTTTAAATCAGGCCTGACTTTAAAGCGATCGACGACCACCTCAATAGTATGCTTTTTATGAAGATCTAATTTTGGTGGATCATCAAGTTCGTATACCTCCCCATTTATACGCGCGCGGATGAAACCTTGTTTTTGCAAATTATTAAACAATTGTACATGTTCACCTTTGCGGTTGACCACAACGGGTGCAATTAGCATTAAACGCAAGTCGTCGGGCAGTGCTAGCACCTGGTCGACCATTTGGCTAATAGTGCTGGCTTCTAACCCAATGTCATGGGTAGGGCAGCGAGGTGTTCCAACCCGAGCAAATAATAATCGAAGGTAGTCATAGATTTCAGTGATTGTACCTACCGTCGAGCGTGGATTATGTGACGTCGTTTTTTGCTCAATTGAAATCGCTGGCGACAATCCTTCAATATGATCAATATCAGGTTTTTCCATAACGGATAGAAACTGTCGCGCATAAGTCGACAGTGATTCAACATATCGCCGTTGGCCTTCGGCAAAGATAGTGTCAAAGGCAAGCGATGACTTCCCAGAGCCAGAAAGACCGGTGATTACGATCAACTTATTTCGGGGCAAGTCGATATCAATGTTTTTGAGGTTATGCGTGCGCGCGCCTCGGATGCTGATAGTATCCATGTATATTAGAGCTTAAACCAAAGCAGTCAATTATAACGAGTGCCAGCTTGTATTGCTCGATAAAACGTTAAAATATTAGAAGATTAGCATCGATCAGTAGTATCAGAAAAACTATCAATGCAGATGAAAATAATATAAATCTTAAGCCCAATTATTAATAGAGGGTCTGCTTATAAGGAAGCTTAAATTGAATTAAAGTAAATCCAGCAGGCCTATTATTCTCCGTTAGTTTCTATGGTTTTTTCTATCAGATCGACATTTTGTATGTTGAATTTCATTCATTGATTTTTATTTAACATACTAACCAGGCTGATTTTATTAAGTTAGTGGTAATAGTTCAGAATGTTTAAAGGTTTTGGGCCGCAGTCAGTGAGCTATAAAGGTCTGATAATGAAATACATTTCTCTTTTTAATCTGCGAAAGTCTTTTCCACTGGCCTTAATTTCTAAAATTAAATCAGGTGTTAAACACAGAAGAACTGAAATGCCGAGAAATCGCTTGAGTTTCTGGCTCATGATTGTATGGTTAATGCTCAGGCTAGATTGTCTGTGAAGGATCAAAATTTAGATATTCAATGGAACTTGAAACAAGGAGTCAGTATGAAAATTAATAAAGCATTAGTCGCCCTCGCCGTTATTTTCTTCTCATCCGTCAGCTTTGCTCTCCCGGTCAATATTAATAATGCCAGTGCTGATCAACTAGCCACTGCCCTAAGTGGTGTTGGATCCACTAAAGCGCAAGCAATTGTCGAACATCGGACAACCAATGGAAACTTTACTCAAGCCAGCCAAATCACCAATGTTAGTGGCATAGGCACTGCGATATATGAAAAGAATAAGGCCGATATACTTATTAAATAGTGTTAAATCAGGGATGATCTCTCGGCATGGATGCTGAACCTACAAGTCATATTTTGCCATAACTAATCCTATCCCTAAGTAAGCGGTAGGAATAAGTTATGGCAAAATTTTGTGATGGTCAATAATTAATTTAATCCGTTTATTAAAAAGTACCATGCGTCGTTTCTTCGGTAAATTTGCATCAAAAAAAGCGGGTTAGACTAGCAGCACTGATGCAATACTTCTTTTGTAAAATGTTGCTAATAAAATACACATTATTTTTATCATATGAAACATGATGATGCAGTCTACAATTAAAATTTCACAAAAGGTGCCTTGACCGTTCATTGAATAGCCATATTTTCTCCTTTCAAACTCGCTTATTTCACCATGGAGCGGTAGAATATCCATCAATAATTATGACAGTAATAACACTGAAATTGGGAGCAAACCATGGCTAGAGGCGTAAATAAAGCAATCATCGTAGGCACATTAGGGCAAGACCCTGATGTCAAATATACTGCCAGTGGTAGCCCCGTTGTTAATATTAGTGTCGCTACCAACGAAAGTTGGAAAGATAAAACGACGGGTGAGAATGTAGAAAAAACCGAATGGCACCGAATTGTTATCTTTGGCAAGCTGGGTGAGATTGCAGCTCAATATCTCAAAAAAGGCTCGCAAGTTTACTTTGAAGGTAAGATTCAAACCAGAAAATGGCAAGATCAAACGGGCAATGACCGCTATAGCACAGAAATAGTGGCCAATGAAATGCAAATGCTGGGTGGCAGACAAGGTGGTGGTGATAGTGCGGTCCCATTTAACCCACCAGCACAGCAACAACGCCAAGCACCCGCTCAGCAGCAAAGTGCGCCTTCAGCACCGGCTGTCGCGCCAATGGATGATGGCTTTGATGACATACCGTTCTAGGATTGTTTAAGCCAGCAACAAACATGACTCATTATGACGTTTTCAATGGCGATGCTGATGGCATTTGTGCCCTGCATCAGTTGCGACTGTGTGATCCACAAGATGATGCTGTTTTAGTAACCGGATTGAAGCGCGATATCGACTTATTGAGTCGGGTTGATGCAAGACAAGGTGATGAAATAACCGTACTGGATGTGTCGCTCGAAAAAAACAGAGCTGCGTTAGACCGAGTATTAAGCGTGGGAGCGAAGGTTTTTTACGCAGATCACCACTTTTCAGGCGAAATACCTGAACATCAAAACTTAGACGTACATATAGACGTTTCAGCTGACACTTGTACTAGTTTAATAGTAAATAAGCACTTACAGGGCGCTAACGCCCAATGGGCTGTTGTTGGCGCCTTTGGAGACAACTTTGATCCAGTGGCAAAAGATCTAGGGTCGTCAATTGGGATGAGTGAGTCACAATTAACTCAACTGCAACAGTTGGGGATATGCATTAACTATAATGGTTATGGATTTGAACTTGATGACCTAATGTTTCATCCTGAGGTACTGTATAAATTAGTACAGCCTTATTCGAGCCCATTGGACTTCATTGCACTCGAATCAGCGTATGCAAAGCTGTTAGCTCAATTTCAAACAGATATGAAAACGGCTAAAGATTTTAAACCTCAAAAATCAAACGCCAACGGTGCCATTTACCTATTGCCAAATGAGTCATGGGCAAAGCGAGTCGTGGGTGTTATGGGTAACGAATTAGCTAAAAATTATCCTGATAGAGCCCATGCTCTATTAGTTGATTCAGTAGCTGGTGGTTATCGAGTCAGTGTCAGATCACCTTATAATAGGAAGATTGGTGCAGACGATTTATGCCGTAGGTTTCAATCTGGTGGTGGGCGTAAAGCAGCTGCAGGCATTAATCAATTAGATCATAGTCTGTTACCTGAATTTGAAGCCCAATTCTTTGCTCAATTTGACCACGGTCAACACTAGGGTGTTTATTTTAGTGCCTGAGTCAGTTGAATTAATTAGCTCATTTGAAATAGCTACTGATGTTATTTCAAAAATGCCCTATGATTACGCCTAATTGGTTGTTGCTGCAAGTTAAACTCAGGTAAGAATTACGCGCCTTAGAAAACCTCAAGCGTCAAAATAGCGAATGACATTGCCCTTAGATGCAGATAAAAAGCGTTGCCTTGGTAAGCTCATTTAAGTCAAAGTAATTCTTGACCGCAGGAACTGTCTTGATGTGAATGCTGTGCAAAATCGGGGCGTGTTATATTGGGGCATTGGACGGCGATAAGCTCAATGTCTTTTATAAAACTAGGCGAGTTTATATAGCCTGACTGCGCCACGGTTGGCGTCGATTATCTGGACATAAAATGAAACGCAAAGTAGTTATAAGTGTAGTTATTATTCTCATCCTGCTTGTGAGCCAATACAAATCTGTCCTCACAGGTTATGCCCGTTTCTTTATAGTCGACGATATTACGGTATCGAAAAACACATCGATTGTCGTCTTATCGGGTGGGCAGTTGACCAGGATTCCCAAAGCGCTTGAGCTATATCAAGCCGGATACGGAGAAAGATTGCTCCTCACGACCCTTAAACCTTTGAACGCTAAGGTCGCTCACCTCGTCCCCACTAATGAGCAAATCGCCGAAGATATATCTAAGGAGCTGGCCATCCCAGCGACGTTTGAAAGCGTGCCCTCTCTTAAAGGAGGTGCGACCTCTACCTTTGACGAAGCACGCGACCTTTTGGCTTTCTGCATCAAAGAAAACATAAAGCATTTAATTATTGTTACCGATGCCTTTCACACGCGCAGAGCTTTGTATGCATTCAAAAAGATTTTTCAGGATAGCAGTATTAATATAGAAGCCGCAGCCGCCCCTAATGACGTTTATAGTGCAGAAGATTGGTGGCGATCTGATAGCGGTATTGCTGTGTATTTACTTGAGCCTATTAAATTAGTTGTATATCTATTGACCGACCAAAATGTCTCATTTATTAAAAACAATTAGAAACCTCCTTCAGGAAAGCTTCGAGTCTATTGATATCAGCGATATGGGCGATGGCCATTACAGAGTGAGTACGCGAGAGGCATGCAGTAACAAAAACCTGAAACTTACGAAATTTGTCGGCAGTTCGAGTCAGGTGTGGCCTCAGACAGCGGCGCGTGTTAATCAATTGCAAAAGATGCCTTATGACTTCGCCTAACTGGTTATTATTGCAGGTCAAGCCCAGGCAAGAATTGCGCGCCTTAGAAAACCTAGAGCGACAAAAAGGCGAATGCTATTGCCCGCAGATAAAAGTAGAAAAGCTCAGTCGTGGCAAACGTATCCAAGTTGAAGAGGCCTTGTTCCCCGGTTACCTATTTATTAACGCACAGCCAGAACAAACTGGCCTAACCTATACCAGTATTCGCTCGAGCCGAGGCGTAAGCAAAATTGTGGGTTTTGGTATAGAACCCATAAAAATACCTGAAACCCTGATACAGCAAATAAAGCAGCGCGAAATAGAGGGCTTAACCTACACCAAAGTAGATAACTTACCTCAAGCAGGTGATAAGATCGATATTATAGAAGGCCCGTTCAAAGGGTTGCAGGCCATATACAGCCACACTCATGGTCAGCAAAGGTCTGTCGTATTAATTAATTTGCTACACCAGCAAGCACCCATAACATTAACCAATACCCAAATTAAAAAACTCGATTAATTCTGTAGTTGAAACCAATCAGCCGTAATGCTTTGGCATTAATTTCGCTTGGGGTATTGATGCGAAGCGTAAAAAATTATCCAGTGCTATCAGTCGATGCTGGATGAGTAAGACCAAAAAACCCGGTATGAGTAGACGATAGACCGCCTTTGCAGTATGGAAATGGGTAATACCAGTATTACTAGGCAATTGAAGAGTGGGGGATTTGACATGAAATTATCATTGAGTAAATTAACATCAAAGTATCAGGCAACTATTCCAGAGCCTGCGCGTAAGATATTACATCTAAATGCTGGAGATTCCTTAGCGTTTGATATCGATGAAGGACAGGTACAGCTGCGAAAAGCAAACCCCATTGACGTCGCTTTTACGCAGAGTATAGAAAGCACGCTTGAAGAGTGGGTCTCTGAAGTTGATGAGTTAGCCTATCATGATCTATCATGCTTTTGATGTTGAAGTTGTACCTTTCCCATTTACAGATAGAGCAAGCAATAAACGAAGACCAGCTCTGGTGTTATCAGATGGGAAAAAGTTTAATAAGAAAGTAGGTCATTGTGTATTAACAATGATAACCAGTTCATCAAATTCTCCATGGCCGCTTGATGTAGAAATTAATGATTTAGATTCCGCGGGATTAACCTCAGCGTCTAAAGTTAGAATGAAGTTATTTACTTTGGATGAGCGTTTGATAATTAGAAGAGCTGGATCGGCAGCAGAACAAGATAAAAAATTAATAAAGAAAGCTATTCAGCAATTAATCAATGTCCATTAGTCTTTCATTAAAACACTACTTTGACTGCTCGCAAGCAAAAGTTGCTTCAATTCCCAGTCACAAGCTATCTAAGAAGATAATCTCAGTGAGGCTACCAGAAGGTTGGCTGGGCAGGATGAAAATTAAAGTGAATAAACGACCTAAGTTATACCAGTATTCGCTCGAGTCGGGGCGTAAGCAAAATTGCGGGTTTTGGAATAGAGCCTATAAAGATACCTGAAGCCCTAATACGGCAATTAAAGCTTCGTGAAATAGAGGGTCTAACCTGTACCAAGGTAGGGGGCTTGTCGCAAACAGGTGACAAGGTCAATATTATTGAAGGCCCATTCAAAGGGTTGCAGGCCGTCTATAGCCATAATCATGGCCAGCAAAGAGGCATTGTATTAATTCATTGGTTAAATCAACAAGCACCCACATCATTAGCCAATACTCAAATTAGAAAATTTACGTAATTTCTTTGTTGAGGTTACTCATAGAAGATTTTTGTGTTAAATTAATAAGACTGTTCAACTGTTGAACGTTTCTTTGCAAATGCCATAAGTGACCGGGTAGGGCGGTAGCGTGTCTGCCAACCATCCAGACCAAACTAAACTAAACCATGTCCACTGAAGCTCATCTCAAAATACTTAAACACATCGAGGCTAACCCGCGTATATCACAGCGGCAATTGGCTCAAGAGCTAGGTGTGAGTGTGGGAAAAATCAACTACTGCGTGCAGGCTTTAATGGCTAAGGGCTTGTTAAAAGCCGGTAATTTTAAACGTAGTTCCAATAAAATGGCCTACCTCTATTTATTAACACCGGCAGGTATTGAAGAAAAAACAAAATTAACAGCCAGTTTTTTAAAGCGTAAAATTGCTGAGCATGAAAAAATCACACAAGAAATAGAGCAGCTTAAGCGAGACACGGGCATTTAGTAGCATCAGAAATAAAGCCCTGTCATCGAGCATGTTTTTTAGGTAACCACTTTGACACAAAAAAGTTAAAAAGCAGTGATCCCCGTGGCAGGCCTGCTTGAGACGACCGTTGCAGGTGTAGGCGGCGAAATACAGCTCACAGATGCACTAGATGAGCTACTTAAACTTGATGGGTTAAATGCCTTTGAGACCGACCCAGGCGTCTTTGGCTGTGGTAATAAAAAAGGTTTTTTAAGTGCGAACTTAGCGGTGGGAATGCGTGATCCTGAAACCAAGCAGTATATGAAGGCGCTTATTAAAAAGAGCGGCTGGTAGGATTTGATAATGGATTTTATCAGCTGCCAGCTTGAGCTTATCTTGAGTTGATTAAAAGGATGTTGATTATGACGACACTACTGACCCGTAACATCGCCACCATGACAGAGATGAGATAGCCTCACAAGGTACTCAAAAAATCAGGCGGTGATCCCCATGGCTATTCTGCGCAACTCCGCCCTAGTGGGCTATTTTGTGCCTGCCGATGCTGTATCCAGTCAGCAGCATCGCGTGGCGACGATTGATGAGGTGATGGAGAGTTTGGCCTCTCGTCGTGACATTACCCATCCGGTACTGGATTACCTGAAAGACAAATGAGCTTTTTACTTCTATCGGTGGATCACATTATTGTGATCCATGATGAGGTATTAGAGATCATTGAACGCTAGGGAATGGCTGGCGACAAATCACTCGAAGGCGCGCTGTCAAGAGTAGACAACCGGCTCACATATGGCCTCATAGATGATATTTATTCGCTGGCAGCGTCCTACGCAA
>CAJXUC010000017.1 GCA_913061315.1 uncultured Gammaproteobacteria bacterium
GAGATAGCGTAGCGTCTCGTGGGCTCGGAGATGTGTATAAGAGACAGGTATAATACAAAAACTGAAACGCTTCTAGTTTTGTACCATTCAGTATTTGAATTGCTTTGCACCCATGTTTCAAGTTCATGAAGAAAAAGGTTTGTATACATTCCACCATGAGTCTCGATTAAGATAATGGTAGGTCGGTTGACTTTATTTTTGATGACAAGCCATTCACTGCTTCAATATCTATTGAATTTAAGTCTAATGTGCCATCGTCAATCTCAGTGAATATTTAAGCTATCGCAGTAAATCTATCCGTAACTATAACCTCGTAATCATCATTTATGATTGCAGGGCTACCCGACAAGCTGCAAACATAGGTAGACCCCCGTCGATGATATAAGTCTTCTTTACCATTGAAGTTACAAGCAGCAACCTCATATAAATAGACATCATCGGAACGAATTTTTTTGATGGGTTGGATAGTTTCTCGGTCAGGTTCCACCAACGCTGTCTCAACACCTTCGTCAATAAATCGACACTTATTTGATTTAATTGGCTGTCATACGTCCACTTCTGCGACATGTGACGGCGAGTATCCTTTGGACGTTACTTTTGAAAACAACATCCCAACCTACGCAGCATAAGTTTTGTTAGTTTGATAGCACGAAATATAGAGAGGAATGACAACTATTTGGTCAACTATTTGATATAGTAATAAAGGTTTCAAATCAGGACTTCAAGTCTATAAATCGTCAGTTTCTATTTAGGCAGTTAAGAATTCTAAAATCATACTGATACCTATATAATGCCTGTTTGAAATGGATGTCCTAAATTTTAGGGGCGCTATAACTGAATATCTTCAATTGACTGAAAAAATACGGTTTATCTTATGACACTTCTTCTTGAAGAAAAGTACCAAACTAGTTGGCAAGAACGGCAAACATTTGCAGAGAATATGCAGCCGATTATTGGTCAATTATTTAGAAATAAAGGTATTGAAATTTCGATTTACGGCAAACCTCTTGTCAACGCTTCAGCAATTGACATTATAAAATCTCATAAATCAGTTGCATTGCATGAAGAAAAAAAACTTCGGTTGCGTGAGAGCTACCCATTTATAAAAGCTTTAAGCGAAATGAACCTTGCGCCAGCAAGAGTTGATATTGGTAAATTAGCTTACCGTTACTTGTTTCTGGGGCTAGATAATGGTCTCTCTGTAGAAAAGTTTCTAGAGCAAGAGCTAGTAACCATTGGGAAAATTTCTGACGTTGAACATAAAAAAGATGTTGTTTTATACGGCTTTGGCCGAATAGGGCGACTATTAGCACGACTGTTGATTGAACGAGCTGGACCTAACTCCTTATTGAATTTACGTGCAATTGTTATTCGACCGGGTAAAGACGATGATCTAGAAAAGCGTGCCAGTCTTTTAAGGCGTGACTCAGTTCATGGCGCATTTAATGGCAGCATCACTATCGATAAGGAAAATAATGTAATAAAAGCCAATGGTGCCTTTATCAAAATTATTTATGCAAAATCTCCCGCTGAAATAGACTATACCACCTATGGAATAAACAATGCCTTAGTGGTGGATAACACGGGTATATGGAGTGATGAAGAAGGCCTTAGCCAACACTTAAAATCCAAAGGTGTCGAGAAAGTCCTGCTGACGGCACCTGGAAAAGGTAATATCAAGAACATTGTTCATGGTGTTAATGAAGATATGATTTTATCTGAGGATAAAATTATCTCAGCTGCAAGCTGTACCACTAACGCGATTACACCTATTTTAAAAGCATTGAATGACAAATTCGGAATACGTAATGGTCATATAGAAACCGTGCATTCTTACACGAATGACCAAAATCTAACGGACAATTATCATAAGGCACCTCGACGAGGTCGAAGTGCACCTTTGAACATGGTGATTAGCACAACGGGTGCAGCCCAAGCAGTGGCTAAAGCCTTACCCGAGTTAGCCGGGCTGTTAACGGGCAACGCAATACGTGTACCAACTCCCAATGTCTCGATTGCTATCATGAATTTAAACTTAAATATTGCTACCCATAAGGAAGAATTGAACGATTATATGCGTCAAATGTCGCTTAATTCGAAACTGCAGCATCAAATCGATTACACCGCGTCAAATGAAATTGTTTCTACCGATTTAGTGGGTTCTCGCTATGCGGGTGTTCTCGATTCTCAAGCGACCATCGTAGATGGTGATCGTGCAGTGATTTATGTTTGGTATGATAATGAGTTTGGATATAGTTGCCAAGTTGTCCGTGTAATGCACGAAATGTCAGGCATTAATGTACCGACTTTACCAGCTAGTTAAGCTTTTTTGCTAAATAATACACGCGCAGCCGACAAGCAATGCTGCTGTGAATAAGCAAGATCCCTATGTTTTTACTGCTTTATGTCACTTGTCTTGGGATATTAAGTGCAATTTCGAATAAAGACCGCTCGTTATTATAGTTCCTCATTTTTCTCACCAAAGAAAAACACACAATGAACTTTCAACAACTGACCGAGAACGCTCGATACCAGATTTATACTTTGAAGAAACTGGAGTACAGACAACAATTTATCGCAGAGATATAGATAAAGGCTCATCTGCTATTTTCCAAGAACTGCAAAGAAACGACGGATTGTGCGGGTATCGTCCCAAGCAAGCGTAAAGACTAAGCGTCAGGAATCGGACAAAGATGTCAATGTGACAGAAGAGGTTATTGGTTGGATAGAAAGATTGATTCGTCAGAAATTAAGCGCTCAATCAGTTGTTGATTATTTAAAAATAGAGAATGTTTCGTACCTCATCAAACGGTATACCAGGTGATCTACGCAGATCAAGCTACAAGTGGAGAATGGCTTCAGCACCTACGAGTTGTGTCCAAAATCTATCGAAAACGGTATGGACATTGTGATTGTTGAGGCAAGGTTAAGAATAGGGTCGATATAATAGTAAGACAGCACTTTTGTTGAACTGAAACTTTGATTATAATATAAGCGATTTTTTACTAATCCCGTAATTGGAGTGTTTTTTGGATTAGTATTAAATAGCAATATTCTCGGGGCGGGGTGAAATTCCCCACCGGCGGTAATTGAATGTAATATAAGTTCATTAGCCCGCGAGCGCTTTTGGTTTTGATAGAGTTTCCAAAATAATCAAAAGGTCAGCTGATTCGGTTGTTAGTTAATAACAAATTCCGAAGCCGACGGTTAAAGTCCGGATGAAAGAGAAGGGAGTGCTGACTTTGATTGGGTTTTAACCCAAGTTTAAACACGCTTGTCGCCCAGATTCCATATCACTCATCGCCTAACGCGAAGGTCTTTTAGGTTATTTCATGGATCAGTCAACACAGTTAAAAGCTGATAACAATCAGCTTCAAAAATCTTATCAGTTAATGCAAAGTGGTAAACGAATTGTATTTATTCAGGCCGCTTGGCATAGCGATATCGTGGATCAATCACGGCTTTCGTTTATAAGAGAGTGCGGAGATTTAGGCATTGATGAGTCATCCATCGATTATTTAGAAGTGCCTGGAAGTTTAGAACTGCCGCTGCAAGCTAAGCTATTAGCCAAAACTGGGCGCTACGCCATTATTATTGCAGCAGGACTCATCGTCGATGGGGGTATTTATAGGCATGATTTTGTCGCCAGTACCGTACTCGACGCCCTGATGAAAATTCAGATTGATTTGGAAGTTCCTATCCTTTCATTGGTATTAACACCGCATCATTTCCAAGAAACACTAGCACACGAAAATTTCTTTTTTGAACATTTTAAATTAAAAGGCTCAGAGGCAGCAAAAGCCTGCGCTATAACGTTGAAAAACCTTGAATTCACCCTCTGACGTTTTTTGGAGTACGTGATTGATTGCCTTACTTTATAGTCAATCATTAGACTGTTTATCGATTATTTTTGCTGAATAGACTAAATTTAGTTCAAAAAGATTGATGGGCTTCGCATGTAATGGTTGAAACTTTGTTGATATTCTTATTAATTGTCAAGTGTAAAAGTTTAATTAGTTGAAGTACTATTTCGACTACCATTGAGGAGTGATTTTTAGCCTTTAACTAAATTTTTATCAATTAAATCAAAAGTATATGCATGTTTTCTATTACCCCCCACCTTGATATTGTTTTGGCCAATGCTCTTTCACAACAGGACTGTCATCTGCGAGAGAGTGACAGCTATTTAAAAATAGTGACGCTGATTCGATTGGTTTAGTCGCAGCTTGTAACGAACGTTTCATCATTTCACTACTAATGGTTTGTATTGCAGTGGTTGCTACAGGACCTAACAATTCAGTTAGATGGGTACAACCTCTGTTTTTACCCATTGCTGCTTTTGACTTTAAAGTCCAACCAGGAGCAATTTTTAAACCAATCAAGTTTTTGGCTGTGGCTACAACAGATTTACAATAGTTATAAGGTGAACTATCAATTACCGCTTCAGCGTCGGTGACTGTCATTCTGTCGTCGATGGTGATTCGAATCGATATGTCGTGCAAAGCTTCATCTGTTTCGATCCATCCTCCGCGATCTTTATTGACAAATCGGTAGGGCTTAGTATCGACTATGCGACCTTCGATATCCCATAATCCATCTTTTCTTTTATATCCGTGGCAAGTTACAACTCGAGTGTGAGCAAGGTCACGGGTAATGGATTTGGTCAGTGGCATAATAGTATTCCTAAATGTTCGCTAAGTACTTAATGTATTGTATCAATGGCGTCTATCAATCTATGGCAAACAGTGTTTAAGTGGTTCTCTAATCGCATAACTCATCATGTCATTATTGACGATGATTTCGTTAATATTCAGATAAACTTACCCTAAGGTGTAAACGTGGTGGATATTGTAACTGTAGTGATTGGGTCAGGCATATTGATTTCGCTATTTGTGATTCTATGGCTTAAAGAGCGCCGTAACTCACGTATTGAAAATATTGCTTATGGCTTGAGAAGTAGTGAAGATCAAACTGAAAACACCAAAACCAATATTACTGGTTTAGAATCTGGGTTTCGCGAAGCTATGTCTAAATTAGAGGATATTGGCGAGGTCGTTAAAAACGAGCAGGGGCAATGGCGATGGGTAAAATCAGGCCGGCCTGTTGGTGAGTTACTTCAAAAAAGTAGTCAAGACCATCACCAATAATCAGTTCAAATTTATTTTATTATTTAGATTATTAATGATTAAATTTTTTGATAATTCTGTTATCAAGTTTTAAAATTTCTTCTTAAATGATTATACCAGACCGTAATAAGGGGCTTTTCTCTCAGCTTGAATGGCTTCATTATTTGAATTCTGGAATTTGAATACTACCCTGCTTTATTACAGAGGTATTTTTTTTATCCTTATCTTGACTTTAGTCTTATTTCTCTGTTGTAAGCGGTTTTTATCTGCTAGCTGAGGATTGGTTGAACTGGGATTTTTGATGGCTTTTATGTTGTTGATAACCAATATAAAGTAGACTAATTTCATTCAATTAATATCCGCTGGCAATATCATATTGATTTTTTTGTCTCACCTTTTTTTGCGACCATACTGTCGCTTATCAATTTAAAAGGCAATCAAACACCAATAACGTATTGGATTATCGAACTATTATTCACTTTGACGTTCACTATTGGTTTAGTTACGCGTCAGTCAGGTGGCTTTATAGCTGATATGAAAGTCCTAGACTTTGTTCTCAATACAGGCTTCATCGTTTTTTGCCCTTTAGTATAAAGATACTGATCTTGAGCGAGCTTTTATTGTGGGTTGTGCCATGAGAGCTTGGTATGTATTTGTCAGTCGTACTATTTTGGTGATCGATTCGACACAACTGACCCGTTTTCAGTACAATGTCCTTTGTCGATACCGTGGGCTTATGCGATTATTACCCTTTCTCCTTGACCTTTGCCATGCAAGTTCTGCGGAAATTTGCTTTTGGCATCGGTTTCTGGATTGTTATAGCCAGTCTAAGTGCCAATTTAGAAAGGTTAGATGATCCAGTTTTAATAGATAAAATAAATAGGTCGTAAGATATGGCAATTAAACCCGTGTTGAGAATGGGCGAAGTGAGTTTATTTGAGTCCTCTGAAGAGGTATGCGAATTCAACACTGCAGCCCTTGAATCTTTACTCACGGATATGTGGGATACAATGGCAGCCGAAAATGGTGCGGGCATTGCGGCACCCCAAATTGGCGTGAATTTACAGGTGGTTATTTTTGGCTATGAAAATAATCTACGCTATCCAGATGAGGATTCGATACCCCAAACTGTACTTATCAACCCTGTTATTACGCCCATGAGTGACGATATGGATGAGGGTTGGGAAGGTTGTTTAAGTGTTCCTGGTATGCGCGGTTTGGTACCTAGATTTACGCATATCCGTTATCAAGGGCTTGATCAATTTGGCCATTCAATTGACCGTGAAGTCGATGGTTTTCATGCTAGGGTAGTACAGCATGAATGTGATCACCTCGATGGTATTCTTTACCCCCAACGTATTGAAGATATGAGTTATTTTGGGTTTTGTGAAGAGCTGGAATCGAACCACTATTTTCAAATTTAGCCTTTTGCTGCCGGGATTATAAAGATGAATCTAGTCGACATTAAGCACCTAGAACAAGTGGATGCCAACCACATTTGGCACCCTTATTCTGCGATGCATGGTGGCAACCCAGTTTATGTTGTTGAAAGCGCTAAAGGCACTCGAATTAAGCTGGCTGATGGGCGAGAGCTGATCGACGGCATGTCCTCTTGGTGGTGTGCGATGCATGGCTACAACCATCCCGTATTGAATCAGGCGGTTCATGACCAGCTTGGCAATATGTCACATGTCATGTTTGGCGGTTTAACGCATGCACCAGCAGTTAAACTGATTGAAAAACTGGTAGAGATTACGCCAGAACCACTTGCATCCGTCTTTCTTTCAGATTCAGGTTCAGTTTCTGTGGATGTTGCGATGAAAATGGCAATTCAATATTGGCACGCTAAAGATAAGCCCTCAAAATATCGATTTGTATCTCTTCGTAATGGTTATCACGGCGATACATTTGGTGCCATGTCAGTGTGCGACCCTGTCAACGGGATGCATAGTTTATTTTCTAATGTTTTGGTAAAACAGTTTTTTGTTGATTCACCTGATTGCAAATTTGGTGAGCCTTGTAGTGAGCCAGACATTGCATCTTTGTCTAATCTACTTAAAACACATCAAGATGATATTGCAGCGGTCATATTAGAGCCAATAGTGCAGGGTGCTGGTGGCATGCGGTTTTATTCAGCAGATTACTTAAAGCAAGCCCGATTGCTGTGTGATCTATATGATGTGCTTTTAATTACTGACGAAATAGCCACTGGATTTGGTCGCACCGGCAAGTTGTTTGCCTGTGAACATGCTGACATATCACCCGATATTATGTGTATCGGGAAATCACTGACGGGTGGTTATATGACATTGGCAGCAACCTTAACGACTTTGGACGTGAGTCGTACTATTGATCAAGGCATTCCGGGTGTTTTTATGCATGGTCCAACTTTTATGGCCAATCCATTGGCCTGTGCGGTGGCACTAGCGAGTATTTTATTATTAGAAGAGACTCAGTGGCTGGAACAGGTCAGGTCTATTGAGTTGATTCTAAAGTTAAATTTGAGACCCTTTGAATCCTACATTCAAGTGAAAGATGTTCGTGTGTTGGGTGCCATTGGCGTAATAGAATTACACGAGCCAGTTAATATGAAATGGATAACAGAGCAATTTGTTAAATCGGGTGTTTGGGTCAGACCATTTGGACGTTTAGTTTACCTAATGCCACCTTTTATTATTAATGAGGCTGATTTGACTGCCCTATGCCAAGCTGTTGGTCGCATTGTGAATAAAATTCCAAGCTCGGTGCTATAAATACGGCGTGATGAATTCAATTTTGACCCATTTTCAATAACACTTGGCCTGTTGTGTTACCCTTAATACTTTAATAATTGTAATTAACAGCTTTGCTTTAAGTTGTTAATTTGGAAGATCCCCAAGTTTATTTGTGTGTTTAATTATAGGCATGCAAGTTTGATGGGTCTGCTTTTGGACTATTCAACAACTATTAGTTCAATGGCTAAATTGTCCTTCTGCAACTCAGCTTCCAATAATTCGGCCGGAATCGTGTAGGGCGTTATAAGTATTAACATCGCGAATTCTGGACTATCAAGATAATGTAACGTTTCACTTCTCATCCGACGGTGCTCTTTTAAACGATGATTATCCAAAATCTTAGCTTCTATAAAGCTCTCGTTGAGTGATGGTTGTGAATTTAATTGGGTGGTCTCTAGTTGAGGATCAAGTGGGTCTCGTGGCTTACGTAGTACCAGGTCAGTATGAACATGTAGGTATCTAGAAAGCGACACGGTGATCTTACCTTCAACTTCATATAGCCCGGTAATCTTTGGCTCAAGAACTAATTCAGTTTCATCTATAAGATTAATGTGATCTAGGTCATTTTGCTCACTGTCTACTGAAGTTAGAGTTATTGGAACGTCAGTAGTATCTACGTGGTCTAAATCGTTTTGTTCACTATCCATTGAACTGAGAGTTACATAATTCTTAACAGCCTGACTAGTTTTCAATAGTTCAACTTTGTCATCAATAGAAACAAATTCAGTGCCGAAAAGACGACCAGCCTTAATCCATACGGGTAAAGCTTGTGACTGATCTAGTCCAGGTTGACGCCATGCAAAGTGCTTTAACACTTCATAACGAGAAGATCTTTTTATTTTTTTCGCCATATCAGCCAGTTTCAAAATGACTTCAGGCACAACTTCATACTGCTTTTTTATAGCTGAATTGATACTGGATGAGTGAGACAGATCAAGTATATTTTCGTCTTTTGCCGGGGTACTGATGGGTAGGGTATATTCTTTTGAGCTAGGTACTTTGGTGTTTTTATAAAGAATAACCTCAACTTCATAATGAGGTAGGGTGCCATCACTGTCTTGCGCCAAAGCATTATTGGGCAAAAATGTTCCTGCTAAGGATGGCATGAGGGTGGTTAAGAGTATCAGTTGCTGTAATTTCATAAATGGCTATGACATAAATTGCTGAAGCAAAGCTTCAGTTTGCTTAAAACGCACTTCAAGTTCATCACTTTGACAAGCGATGCGCAAGGTTTGTTTACCATCAAAGCGATATTCTGCTGGTTTTGTTTGAATTAGTTTAATGATAGCCATGGGATCAATATTGGGGTTTTTATTAAATATAATTTTTCCACTTTGTTCACCAATATCGATTTTTTCTATGCCAAGTGCCAGTGTTTGCAGCTTGATCTGCGTGACCCTAAACAAATGCTTGAGTGGATCTGGCATGAGGCCAAAACGATCGATAAACTCTACTTGTAACTCTCTCAGCGCGTGCGGGCTAGTGGCTGAAGCAATGCGCTTATACTCAATTAAACGGTGATGAATATCAGGTATGTAACTTTCAGGTATGAGGGCAGGGATGTGGAAATCGACCTCTGAAGCACGCATTAACGGTGATTCAAAATCAATTGACTGATTTGATTTTAGTGACTTCACTGCCCGTTCGAGCAGTTCGGCATACAGCGTAAAACCAATTTCCGTAATTTGACCACTCTGGCCTTCGCCCAGTAATTCACCTGCACCACGTATTTCTAAATCGTGTGTTGCCAGTGTGAAGCCAACTCCCAGCTCTTCTAAGGATTCGATGGCCTGCAGGCGTTTTCGTGCATCAGGTGTCATTGCTTTTTCTGGTGGCACCATCAAGTAAGCATAAGCACGATGATGCGATCTCCCTACACGACCTCGAATTTGATGCAGTTGTGCCAGGCCCAGTTTGTCTGCACGATTAATGAAAATCGTGTTCGCGGTTGGTACGTCGATACCACTTTCAATGATCGTCGTGCAGACTAATAAATTACAACGATGATGATAAAAATCGAGCATAGCATGTTCTAGTTCCTTTTCTTTCATTTGACCATGAACAATACCCACTCTCGCATCGGGTATTAACTCCTGAAGTTCACTGGCGACTTTTTCAATTGATTTGACTTCGTTGTGTAGAAAGTAAATTTGACCGCCCCGCTTTAACTCGCGCTGACAACCTTCCATGATAGTCTCGTCATTCCATTGGGATACAAAGGTTTTGATGGCGTGTCTTTGAATTGGTGGTGTTGCAATAATGGACAAGTCGCGCATACCAGATAAAGACATGTTGAGCGTCCGAGGGATTGGTGTGGCGGTCATTGTTAGTAAATCGACCTGTGCCCGCAAGGCTTTGAGCTTTTCTTTATGACGAACACCAAATCGATGTTCTTCATCGATAATGACGAGGCCAAGGTCATCGTATTGAATCGTATCGGACAATAACTTGTGGGTACCGATTAAAATGTCGACTTTTCCATTGGCAACCTGCTGCAGGGTCTCACCAAGTAACTTCTTACTGGTAAATCTGGTCAGGCTAGCGATCTGTATTGGCCAGTCAGCAAACCGATCGAGAAAGTTTTGATAATGTTGTTGGGCCAATAAAGTCGTCGGCACTAGCACAGCCACTTGTTTACCAGAACAGGCTGCGATAAAAGCTGCACGCATACTAACCTCAGTCTTCCCGAAACCGACGTCACCACATACAATTCGATCCATGGGTCTTGCAGATTGCATATCTTCCATGACGGCTAAAATGGCATTTTCTTGGTCTGGTGTTTCTTCAAAGGGAAAATCACTGGCAAACTTTTGATACTCATCGAGTATTAGTTTATGACTAAAGCCTTGCAGTGCCTCCCGTCGGGCTTGAATTTCGAGTAGTTCTACCGCCACGTCGTAAATTTTTTCCTGTGCTTTCTTCTTAGTTTTTTGCCAATGGTCAGTGCCAAGCCGATGGAGTGGCGCACTGTCGTCACTGGCGCCTGCATATCGGCTTATTAAATGAAGTGAAGAAACGGGTACATAAAGCTTGTCTTCATTGGCATACTCAATACATAAAAATTCGGTAACCAAACCCGATAGTGTGAGGGTCTTTAATCCGCGATAACGACCGACACCGTGGTCTTCATGCACTACAGCAGCACCTTCATAGACATCGGCTAGACTTTGAATTGCATTCTCAGCATCACGTGTTTTTTTGTATTTCCGACGACGTTGCTGTTTGGCACGTTCACCAAATAGTTGATGTTCGGCAATCACGGCTAATTTTGATTGAGTCAGCGTTAGCCCGCTTTGCAACGGTGAAGTGGTTAAGAAATAACGGCTGGTTTCATTCGATAAGAAGTCACTCCAGTCGCTTACAAGAGTCGGGCGAATACCGTATTGCTGAAGTATTTCATAGAGAAATTCTCTTCGACCGGCAGACTCCGCACTGAATAGTATTTTGTCAAAAGTTTTTCGGTTAATAAAACTCTGAAGTTCAGCATCTGGCTTTTCTGCTTGATATTGTAAAGTTAACTGGGGGATTGCCTGTGTATCACAATTAATCATTTGAACAGTTTCATCACTATGCTTAAAAAGGCTATAGTAAATACAAGGAAAGGCATTCAGAGCTGATTCAACGGCTTCTGTGTCAAGAAAAATTTCTTCTGGCCTTAATAGCGGGCGTTCCAAATTGTGGCGACGCATTTCGTATCGTTCATCAACTTGTCCACGGAAAGTTTTACAGGCATCAAAAGCTGATTGGTCGATTAAAAACTGAGCGTTCTCTGGCAGATAATCAAACAGACTAAATAATTGATCAAAAAATAAGGGCAGGTAATACTCGACTCCGGGTGACGACGAACCTTGAGATACATCGACATAAACAGGACAGTTATTAGGATTAATATCAAATTTTTCGCGGAAATTTTCGCGGAAGGTTTTGATACCTGCTGCATCGAGAGGGAACTCTTGGGCAGGCAACAAATTAACCTCTGTTAATTTCTCGAGTGAACGTTGGTCTTCAATATCAAAACTGCGGATGGACTCAATGTCGTCATCAAAGAATTCAATCCGAAAGGGTGTTCGACTGCCCATTGGAAATAAATCAAGTATAGCGCCTCGAGATGCAAACTCGCCGTGTTCTTCGACACGAGAAACAGAACGATAACCAAATTGAATTAAATTTTCTCGCAATTGAATTGGATCACGAGTCTCGCCAATTTTCAGGCAGAGAGAGCGTTGTTGGATAAAGTCTAATGGCGCGACTTTTTGCAGTAGCGTGCTAATTGGCAGTGTCAGAATGCCCTGTTTTGCTTGGGGAATACTAGCCAGGCATTTAATTCGTTCTGAGATAATATCCTGATGTGGTGAAAATTGATCGTAAGGCAGCGTCTCTAGATCAGGGAAACGGAAGATCTCATGCTTTTGATGGGAGAAAAAAAGTATCTCCTGTTCAACCTGATCTGCATCAGCCATGTCATTGCAAACTATGATCGACAGCCCTTTATGTTCAGCTATTTGTTCAGCTAAAAATAAACTGCGACTACTACCATACAACTGCCCGACATGAAGCGGATTGTTTTGAGAAGGGACTGGAACCGATAGGATTGGTTTAGACATTAAATCGATGCAAATTGAATGAGTCGCGATTGTACATACTAGTCTGAAAAAGAAAAGTTAATCGCTTGGTATTAGTCTTCACCCCAGATTATATCGCCACATTCATTCAACTGATAACCACCCAACTGAATTGAAATAGCTTGCCCACGGTCAGATTTAATATGCGTGATTAAATTTTGAAACAAGTGACGGAACCAAATATTTCTTGGCACGACAAAATCGAAAGCCTCCCAACCAAGACTAATAAAATCTAGTCCAAACTCTGTTGCGATAGCGCGGGTGCCAGAGGCAATATCGGCAGTCTGTAATGCAACATTTGAAGCTGCTTCACGCTCGGAACGAGCCGTTGCACTGATATTTAGGCCATCATAATTAAGTCCATGCTGACTTAAAATTTCCATCAAAAAACGCTGACCCCCCGAGCCTGTCTGTCGTACTGACCAGCGATATTTTTGATCAAATAGGCCAGGTATGTTTGGTTTGACAACACTTGAATTAGTTCGATACATCAATCCCTGCTCGCGCTTAAAAGCACGGATCAAAATCCAGCTATGATGCTTTTGATATTGTTGGAGTAAAGAGGGGTGTCGCCGGATACTTTCTTGCTCTGGTCCCCAGTGAATGCAACTAACATCAACCTTATTTGAGTTGAGTAAATCAAGACCTTGTCGCGTGCTGCTGGGAGAATAGGTGATTAATGCTTTGTTGCCCAGTGCTTCCATCATTGCTAACACCACTCTGTAGATTAGTGGGTCATCCCCACCGGCAATGATGAGACGGTCATGTAGTAATCCATTATGAGTCGAGTCTAGCATCCATTTGTCGATCAGCTCTTTTGGGAACATCCACTTCCCTGTAATTTTGGTTGCAGGAATATGGCCCTCACCAATTAAAGCATATATTTTTTTCTCATTAAGATGCAGATAATTGGATACCTGCTTTACGCTCATGAAAACATCTGAGTAGTGAATTAATTGTTTACTCATTTTTAATGCCTTAGTTTTTCGGTCTAACAGTTGCGCTATTGATAGTGCAGCCTACGAGCTAACTTATTGTTTAAATGATGCGATGTCTAGCTCTAACAAAATTAGCCTAGGCTCAATTTATAGGTTGTGGTAAGCAATAAATGTACCGTTTAAATGAAAACTAAATAGTATTGATGAATTTAATCAACAATATCATCGATCAATAGGACAATTGAGCGAATTATAAACAGTCGTGTCGACTGGAGTGGGTTGTTACTAGATTCAAATACACATAGAAAAGCTCGTTATAGTGGTACATTTTGTCTTATCATAATTTTTCTTATGGTACATAGTGGGTAAAAAAATTCATTTTCAATTCGATTTACGAACAAAATAGTTCGTTTTTGCAGTTATTAATAGTGGTACAAAATTTGCTTGCTAATAGTTACTCTTTAAAAGCATTTTTTGAAGCTGACTTGAGATCAAATATGGAAAGTATCGAGCTGAAAGATTTTAATGACGCGCTGCCCAACAAAATGCCAATTGCAGTCATCATGGAAAAAATACCGTCTGACAACCCCTGGATTGACTTCACTTACAAGGCGATTGGCGTTGTCAGCTCTAAAGGACCTGCTAATAACGGAATTCAATTGATACACGAAGACAATGGTGTTGAGCGTTACTTGATAAATGGGCTTGGATTACAGCTGCATATTGACGAATGCGAGGGTTATTACCATAACTTAATGTCTCCTCAACCCGGCATCTACATTGTTGCAGGTGAAGTCGATGATCCCAATGACATGCCTATGCCTTATTTGGTGAGTCTGAGTTTTGACGAGGTTCATGCCTACTTAGAAGGTGATGAAATTGTCTATGCTGTAGAGATACCACCTGAGCTCTATCAATGGAGTGAGGCTTTTATCTTGCAGCATTACGTTGCCATTAAAAAAACCAAGCGCAAACTTAAGGACTGGAAAGGTGAAGCAAAAGGTCAAGTCGTTGAAACAAAAAAACCACCGATTCAGCATTAATGAAAACGGTTGATAATGAAAGCAGACTATCGCGATGGTCGAGACGGAAACAACAATCAAAGGCTGAAACGAAGGAAGAGGATCAGGCTTTAGATTTTCAGTTCAGTAGTAATTCTGAACAACTGTCTGAACCTATCGCTTCTCCCACAGCTATTAAGGCAGTGGGTGAGGAGCAAGCGGCACCAGAAACACCGGTGCTCACTGATTCAGATATGCCAGCCATTGAAACGCTTAATTCAGAATCTGATTTTAGTATGTTTATGTCGTCTGGCGTGACAGATAAATTGCGTAATCTCGCACTAAAACAACTTTTTAAAGCGCCTCATTTTAATATACGTGACGGTCTAGATGAATATGACGAAGACTATACCTTTTTTGAGAAGTTAGGCGACATTGTTACCTGTGACATGAAGCATCAAATTGAAGTAGAGGCATTAAAGAAAGAGGCGGCTAAGTTAGAATCGGATAAGCACGTCACTGTAAATTCTGTTGATGTAGATTTAGATGAGTCGATAGAAAATGACTTAGCTGGACAAGATCTAGAAGAGGATCTAGAAGAGGATCTAGAAGAGGATCTAGAAGAGGATCTAGAAGAGGATCTATCTACAGACAAGCCGGGAGGCAATAGTTCTGATGGTATTCAAAAAGAAAGCAAAATCAAAACTAAAGATGTCTCATCAAGCCCTGAAAATTTAGCTCCAACACTAACAAAAATTGAAATATTAGACGGTTCAATAATAACCAATGGCGAATCACCATGACTCTGAGTAATAATCCCGAAGCCAGAATTCAAGCGCTCCTCAAGCGTGATGAATTTGTGCCCGTACCAACCAGCTTAATTAGCTATCAATCAAGTGGCCATATCATCCTGATTGGCGATACTGCTGATTTAGCATTAGCTCGTACCATGACTTTAGATTTACCGATATCTCCTATTTTAGTATCAAATGTATCCAGCCAGTCAGTGCCAATTAATACAATATGTTTGGCAGGGAGGACACTTGAAATTGAAGGTTATCTTGGGAACTTCCGGGTGACGCTGACTAACAGCGACGAAACGACTGAAGTCATTTCTGCAGACCTTATACTAGATTTAAATACTCATGCCTTGTTAGGTCTTGAGATTCTGCCGCCAGGTTATTTACATCGGAATATTCAACAAATTGGCATTGGCGCACTTGCTCAAGAATTGAGTGAAATGACAGGCACGTTCGAAAAGCCAAAATACTTTCATTACGATTCTAATATTTGTGCACATGGCGTTAATGGCGTTCAATTTTGTACTCAATGCATTGATGCTTGTCCTGCCGATGCGATTATAAGCTTAGGTGAGAAGATAGAAGTAAACCCTTTTCTATGTCAAGGGGGTGGCGTTTGTGCAACAGCTTGCCCATCGGGCGCTATTCGCTATGTTTATCCTAGTCTGGCGGATAGTGGGAATCAGATTAGAATAATGTTGCAGTCTTATAGAGAGCTGGGCGGGGAGCAGCCAATCGTGGTTTTTTACAGTGGTGATGACTCGGGGCTTATTGAGCAAAATATTCTTTCATCGCATGTTGAAATGCTGCCAATCAAAGTAGAAGAGCTTGCCAGTGTTGGCATGGATTTATGTTTATCAGCTCTAGTTTACGGTGCATCTCAGGTTGTTCTATTGGCAGATACCAGCGCACCTAAAAGTGCTTTGCAAGTTCTAGAGCGCCAGCTTGATTGGGCTAAAGTCATGCTTGAGGGGCTTGAAATTAATGCTGATCGTATTTCTTTTATTAGGCAGGTTGCCGATAGCAATGATTCCTTATCATTAACTCCTCAAGCAATTGGTTCATGGCAAATTGAACCAGCGATCTACACCATGCCGGATAAGAAGCGTCATGCCATTTATCAGGCGATAGACCACTTATATAAGCAATCTAAAAAGCTCCAAGAGCAAATAGAGCTACCCGAAGGGGCTCCCTTTGGTACGGCTATTATTAATTCTGAAAGCTGTACACTTTGTTTGGCTTGCGTTGGCGCTTGTCCAGGAAAAGCATTACAAGATGGTAGTAATCGTGAAGTGCCTGAAGTTTTCTTTATTGAAAGTAACTGTATTCAATGCAACGTCTGTACTTTGACGTGTCCTGAGCAAGCAATCGAAATTTCGCCCAGAATTATATTCGATCGTGAGAAACGAAATCGTCCCCGAGCACTTAATCAAGACATTCCGTTTGCGTGTATTAGTTGCGGTAAAGGATTTGCGCCAACATCTATTATTAGCAAAATGACTGAGAAGCTAAAAGACCATTATATGTTTCAAGGGCCTCGAGCATTAGATCGATTAAAGATGTGTGAAGACTGTCGTGTGGTTGATATTGTCCAAGATGACTCAGCTATGAGTGGCCGATTTGATACATTAAATTAGAGCTAGAGTTTATAGCGATCCATTTTGGTAATTTTTAGTTATTAATTTCCCAATATAACTGGAACGTTAATTGCTTATTTATACGTAATGAGAAATATAATATGACAATACAAGTCAAGTCATCCGCTAAAATTCCGCATTTTTTAGCAGATGTAGGGGAAATTAATAGCACACTCGAAACAGTCAGCAGTACTGATTTAGAATTTGATGATAATCAATTCGTGCCTGAAAATAGTCAATTAGTATTAGAGCAACAATATCGTTCCTCTTCCTACAGTCTTCTTGGGGCTCTTTTACGTTCTGCACCTAATCAAAATTTGTTGGATATATTGTCGGAACTCGTTTCAGAAGGTGATAGCAGAGAAGATGATGCTCTTTTGCTGTCTATGTCCACTTTAAGTATGTCATCAAAATTAATTTCTCCTGAATCAATTGAAGATGAATATCATCAGCTGTTTATTGGCTTGGGCAAAGGTGAGGTTGTTCCTTATGGGTCATGGTATTTAACTGGGTTTTTAATGGAAAAGCCTTTGAGTGATTTACGTCACGACCTTTCAATACTTGGTTTTGAAAGAAATGAAAACGTTTGTGAGCCAGAAGATCATGCGGCTGCTTTATGTGAAGTGTTTTCGCTTCTGATTAGTGAGGGTAACACCCTCGATCAACAATATCAGTTCTATAAAACCCATATGGAACCTTGGATTGGTCTTTTTTTAAATGATTTAATTGAGGCTAAGTCAGCCGTTTATTATAAATCAGTTGGGCGCTTTGGTAGTGCTTTTATAGCATTTGAAAGTGAATATTTTTCAATGCAAACGTAGTTTTAACCATAATAATAAAGTAGTTAATTTTAGAAGCTAAATATTCCATTAATATATTATGAAAAAGAGGAGAAGTTAATGAAACAGATAACTGAGAAGAATGAGCAGGGATTGTCAGACAAAGACAGAAGAGCTTTTGTAACTAAGACAACTGTCATTGGTGCGAGCATAGCAGGAGCAGTAGTTTTACCAGGTGTTGCTGTTGCCAGTGCAAATGAACTGAAAGTGGAATCAAAGAAGCAGCAAAAAGGCTACCAGTTGACGGATCATGTTGCTGATTATTATCAATCGGCTTCTAATTAAGTGGGGGTGTTATGAGTAAATTAACCAGAAAAACGAGCCAAGTGGTGGCAGCACCTGGCAATCTTCGGGCCAATAATATTTGTCAACCGATTGATAAGTCTTCATCTGTTGCGAACGCCGTTAGTAGAAGAAGCTTTTTAAAACGATCAGGCCTAATGGCCGGTGGTGCTGCACTAGCATCAAGTGTTAGTCCAGTGATGATGAAAAAAGCTCAGGCTAGTAATTCTTCTCTAGGTGATATTAAGGAAGTAAAAACAGTTTGTACTCACTGCTCTGTAGGTTGTGGCATTATTGCTGAAGTCCAAAATGGTGTTTGGACTGGACAAGAGCCTGCTTTTGATCATCCGTTCAATAAAGGCGCTCATTGCGCCAAGGGTGCTGCGATTCGTGAGCATGGGCATGGTGAAAAACGTCTGAAATACCCGACTAAGCTAGTTGATGGTAAATGGAAAAAAGTATCTTGGGATGAAGCCATTAGTGATATCGGTGACCAGTTACTTGACATTAGAGAAAAGAACAGCCCTGATTCAGTTTATTGGTTAGGTAGTGCTAAGCACAGTAATGAGCAAGCTTACCTATTTCGTAAAATGGCCGCTATGTGGGGAACTAACAACGTAGACCATCAGGCCAGAATATGTCACTCAACCACGGTTGCAGGTGTAGCAAACACTTGGGGCTATGGTGCGATGACCAATTCTTATAACGATATGCACAACTCGAAAGCTATCTTAATGATTGGCTCTAATCCGGCTGAGGCTCATCCCGTTGCCTTGCAGCATATTTTTAAAGCTAAAGAAGAAAATAATGCTCCGATTATTGTAATAGATCCGCGTTTTACTCGAACAGCAGCCCACGCTGACCATTTCTTACAAATTCGACCCGGTACTGACGTCCCGGTCATCTGGGGTATGTTGTGGCATATTTTCCAAAATGGTTGGGAGGATAAAGAATTTATTCGTCAACGCGTTTATGGTGTCGAAGAAATTCGCCAAGAAGTAGCAAAATGGACACCTGACGAAGTCGAACGTGTTACGGGCGTTTCTGAATCACGTGTTTATGGTGCAGCCAAAGCAATGGCTGATAATCGTCCAAGCACCTTCGTTTGGTGTATGGGTGGCACTCAACACACCATTGGTAATAACAATACACGCGCTTATTGTGTTTTCCAGTTAGTTCTTGGCAACATGGGCGTACCCGGTGGTGGAACCAATATTTTCCGTGGCCATGACAACGTTCAAGGTGCGACTGATCTAGGTGTTCTATCGAACACACTGCCTGGTTATTACGGCTTAAAGCCGGGTTCATGGAAGCATTGGGCTAAAGTATGGGACTTGGATTATGAATGGGTGAAGAGCCGCTTTGACAAGGGTAGCTACGAGCAAAGCAAAGGTAAAGATGCCCATGTTATGAACACCAAAGGCATTCCAGTTTCACGTTGGATTGATGGTGTTTTAGAAGACAAAGAGAATATTGCTCAAAAAGACAACGTTAAGGCAATGATCTTTTGGGGCCATGCGCCTAACAGTCAAACCCGTGGCGCAGAAATGAAAAAAGCCATGGAAAAGCTCGACTTACTTGTCATTGTTGATCCTTACCCAACAGCGTCGGCCATTATGCATGACCGTAAAAATGGCGTGTATTTATTGCCAGCAGCGACACAAATGGAAACTTATGGTTCTGTAACTGCTTCTAATCGATCTTTTCAATGGCGTTCCAAGGTTATTGAGCCATTGTTTGAATCTTTACCTGACCATACCATTATGTATAAGTTGTCAAAAAAGCTTGGCTTTTCTGAAGAGCTTTTTAAACATATCGAAGTCAAAGGCGAAGAGCCTTATGTTGAAGATGTTTTACGTGAAATAAATAGCGGAATGTGGACTATTGGGTATACCGGGCAAAGCCCTGAAAGACTCAAAATGCACCAAGAAAATTGGGGCACTTTTGATTACACTTCCCTTAAAGCAGAGGGTGGGCCTGCCGATGGTGATTTCTACGGATTACCTTGGCCAGCTTGGGGAACACCTGAAATGAAGCACCCAGGTACTCCAAACCTTTATAATCCAGCGCTTTCTATTGCTGAAGGTGGTTTGACGTTCCGTGCTAGATTCGGTGTTGAGCGTAATGGCGATAATTTACTTGCAGAAGGTTCGTATAGTAAAGGATCCGAAATCAAAGATGGTTATCCTGAATTTAGTCACACTATGCTGAAAAAACTAGGCTGGTGGGACGATTTAACTGCTGATGAAAAAAAGCAGGCTGAAGGAAAGAATTGGAAGACTGACCTTTCTGGTGGTATTCAACGGGTTGCTATTAAACACGGTTGTGCACCATTTGGAAATGCAAAGGCCCGAGCCGTTGTATGGACCTTCCCTGATCCTGTTCCAATTCATCGTGAACCGCTTTATACCTCACGACGTGACTTGGTTGAGAAATATCCAACCTACGAAGATCGGAAGTCTTTCTGGCGTTTACCAACTCGATATAAGTCAATACAAGCCAAAGACTATTCAGGCGACTATCCTATTATCCTAACGTCTGGCCGATTGGTTGAATACGAAGGCGGTGGTGACGAGTCTCGTTCGAATCGTTGGTTAGCTGAATTACAGCAAGACATGTTTGTCGAGATGCACCCAAGAGATGCCAACAATGCAGGCGTAAAAGATGGCGACGATGTATGGCTTGAAGGAGCTGAGGGCTCGAGAGTCAAAGTCAAAGCTCTTGTTACAAGACGAGTCAGTTCTGGTGTTGCTTTTATGCCATTTCATTTCTCTGGTCATATGCAAGGTGTTGATATGACAGGAAATTTTCCTGAAGGTACAGCGCCCTATGTAGCAGGTGAAGCAGCCAATACAGCCATGACCTACGGTTATGATTCGGTAACTCAAATGCAAGAAACCAAATGCAGCCTTTGCCGCATTACTAAAGTTTAGGAGAGGATTTTAAAATGGCTAGAATGAAATTCTATTGTGATGCAGAACGTTGTATTGAATGTAATGCTTGTGTTACTGCGTGTAAGAATGAACACGAAATACCTTGGGGTGTGAATCGTCGTCGAGTTGTGACGATAAAAGACGGTGAGCCAGGTGAAAGGTCATTGTCTGTTGCTTGTATGCATTGCTCAGATGCCCCTTGCGCAGCGGTTTGCCCTGTTGATTGTTTCTATACAACGAATGATGGTGTTGTATTACATGACAAAGATATTTGTATAGGCTGTGGTTATTGCTTCTATGCTTGTCCGTTTGGAGCACCGCAGTTTCCAGAAGCAGCAGCTTTTTCTTCACGCGGTAAAATGGACAAATGTACTTTTTGTGCTGGCGGTCCTGAAGAAGATCATAGTTCAGATGAATATAAAAAGTATGGTCGAAATCGTTTAGCAGAAGGCAAGTTGCCACTATGTGCTGAGATGTGTTCCACCAAAGCACTTCTTGCGGGTGATGCTAATATCCTGTCAGATATCTATAGAAAGCGAATTGTTAATCGAGGTGCTAGTGTTCTTAACTGGGGCGTTTCTTATGATAATTCAAAGTTAAGATCTTAGTCGCTGTCAGATAGAGATAGCTGATCATACTAGACCAATAAAGCAATGTTTTTTAATCGCTTTATTGGTTCTAGTTCTAATTGATCTGAATAGTGTTTGTTGCGCAACTAACTTCGTTATGCCTAATAAAGCAGCACATAAATGTTGTTAAGCCAGTAAGATAAAGTGGAAATATTTAATGACTAAACTACTCAAAACTATATTGTTCATCAGTTTTTTATTACTTCCTCAAATCGCACAGAGTAATATCTCAAGTAATCAATTTGATGAAAGTATTAGCATAGAGAACCCGGGTGCTGAATTATGGCGTAATGTCAGGCAACGTGACGGTATTTTTGAGGGAACCAGCCAAAGTCAGTCAACTGATGCTAATTTTTTAATTAATATTACTGGTGAGGCATGGCGTCAATACCGTATGTTAGATTTAATTCCAAAAGCAGGTATTGCATTGCTTGTTTCTTTAATCGGTGTTTTGTTATTTCGGGTAATTCGAGGTAACATTCTGCTGGAGGCTGGGCGTTCAGGGATTAAAATACTACGCTTTAGCACCAGTCAACGGGTGATCCATTGGGTTACCGCTATACTCTTTATAATATTGTCACTCACCGGCTTGTTATTATTATTCGGGCGAAGTTTTTTAATTCCGATGATGGGTGCCGAAGCTTTTAGTTATTTTGCAGTCGGGGCAAAATTTTTACATGATTACTTAGGCCCAGCATTTGCTGTGTCATTGGTATTATTATTTATATTTTTCATTAAAGGTAACATGCCTTCTCTGAAACAAGACCTTGCTTGGTTGGCCAAAGGTGGTGGAATGCTTGGGCGTCATGCCAGTGCTGACAGATACAATGCAGGCGAAAAGGGTTGGTTTTGGATAGCCGCTTTTGTTGGCGGTGCCATTGTTGTCAGTGGTTTTGTGTTGGATTTTCCGATATTTGGACAATCACGAGAAACTATGGAGTTGTTCCATGTAATTCATACTATTGCGGCAACCCTTATTGTAATTGCTTCCATTGGTCATATTTACATGGGCACCATCGCTATGGACGGTACTTTTGAAGTGATGAAAACAGGTTACTGTGATAGTAACTGGGCAAAAGAGCATCATGATTTGTGGTATGAAAAGCAGCTAGCTGCTGGTAAAGTGCCTGCTCAAAAAACACCCACTAAATCATCCTAAAAGAGAAAAATTATGTCAGCTAATGAAATGAGTGATGAAGAACTTGACGCCCATTTTCGTGACTTGGTCGACCTGTTTATCGACCAAGGTAACGAGCTAGCTAAAAATAGCAATTCTGAGAATATTGGTCTCGCCTTACTACATGCCGCCTCTCGCTATAGTGCTTTTGTGGTTTCATCACATGCTGAGTCCCTCGCTCAGTATGAAAAAGATATTGTGGGCGCCAAGTCTTATTTTCAGGCAGAATATAGTAATATGTTGGACGAAAATTTCGAGGACTATAAACAGGTTTATGTGAATAAACCAGTTGATGCAAACGCTAGCTAATCTGGTTCAATTAATCGGCAACCCTCAATAAGTGCATGGAAGCACTTTTAACATTTCTCCTTTGATTGTGTCTTGAACCATCGAGATCTTTATAAAAACTCGATCAGTCTTTGGTCATTACTGACTTGATAATCTATTATTGCCTCTTAAAATCTTATAGCGTTTCAATCTCTTCAAGTTGCTTAATTAGCATGTCTTCATCCTCCAGTAAGATAGGTTCCTGAAGTAAAGTGATTGTAAATTCGCTGCCTTTATTTAGTTCAGAATTTACTTCTATATTCCCGCCATAACGGCGTACTAAGCCGTAACTGATTGACAGCCCTAAACCAGTGCCTTCACCTTGAGTTTTAGTGGTATAAAATGGATTAAATACCTTATCAGTACTACTAGCATCCATACCAGCACCATTATCTTTGACAGTAATCTTCACTCCTTTATCACCATAATCTTGGCTATATATCCTGATTAGGCCATTTTTATCTGGTAATGCCTGAATTGAATTAGTCATCAAATTGACGAGAACCTGTTGTAATTCTTGTGAATTTATTCGGATTAAAATTGAGGAATCCAAAGTAAGTTCTAAATCATAACTAATGTCTGACCGTAAATGTTGTATTAATTTAGATGTCTCTTTAATTAATTGGTTAACGTCTACTTCATTCATATAACCGGCATAAGCATCTGGTTTTGCGTATTGAAGTAAATTAGTGGTGATGTCTTTTATTCGATATATTTGTTCTATGATGAGGTCGACTTCATCCTGAACGGGTTCCAGCTGTGATCCCATCTCAGCCGTAATAACATCGATATTACCTAGAATAACAGCAGTGGGGTTATTGATTTCATGGGCTACGCCAGCGGTTAATTCACCTAGCGCGGCTAATTTTTCAGCTATAACAAGTTTCTGTCGGGTTTTTTTTAATATGGCAATCGTGCTGATTAACTCACTATTTTTTAATTTGAGCTCAGAAGTTCTTTCATCTACTTTTTGTTCTAGTTCTTTAGCCCAACTTTGAATTTGTAACTTACGCTTGCCTAATAAATCTAACATGACGTCAAACTCGTTTGCAAGTGAACCAATTTCGTCCTTTGAAGCTATTTTTCCTATTCTTAAATCCTTCCCTTTTCTAGTGGCGTATACAACTGAACTCATACGTTCAATCGGTTTAAATATCGACTTAGCTCCAATGACCGCGACCAAGCTTGTGAGGCCCATTAGAATTAGAAACAGTAAAACGAGGCCGATTAATGCATTGATTAAAGATTGCCTGAAAGGAGCCTCAAGGAATCCTGCGTATAGCATTCCCACTCGGTTGCCTTCGATATCAATAATGGGCTCATAAGATGAGATATACCAATCATTCACCACAAAAGCTCGATCGATCCACGTTTCACCCTGATCTAAAACGATGGTGCGGACTTCATCTGAAACACGAGTACCCAATGCGCGTTCTCCAGTTTTAACGGGAACATTGGTACTAATTCGAACATCATCAAGAAATACCGTGACAGTACCTATGCTACCTTCAATAAGGCTGCCAGGTCCGTAAACCAAGTCTCTTATGACATCAACAAAACCGAAGTTTGCATTCAGTAAAATACCTGCATCGAGAATCGCTAATACTTTCAGGTTAGTATCACGGATGGGGTAAAGGGCTCGAATCATCATCCCGCGATCCTCGGCAACTTTGTCTGTTGTTCTGGCTCGTGATGTTTCGATTAAAGGTAAATGAACCTGCTCTGCAAGTTGAAATCTCTTCAAATCATAAGTGGAAAATATTTCTACACCGACTGATGGCCTTCCAAATTGTGCGGCTTTAAGCGCTGATGATGCCCTTGAGGCATTAATATGAGTTGATTGGTTTAACGAATGAAGCGGTAGGCCTTTAATATCAATTAATTGTATATAGGAAAACGAGTGATCCTTTTTTAATTGGCTTATTTGTTTTTGTATGGCTTCAGAATTATTGTCAGCAAGTTCTGTTCTAAAAGTATAGGAATCTGCAGTTTTTCCTATTGCGTTTAAATAATCCCGTTGAATGCGTTTAAAGATGTCATGGGATACTGATAGGTCGGTATTTACTTTTATATAGAGTTGATCATAACTAAAGTTAGCTCCCCAGTAGATAGCAAGCATTAAAGCGATGGGCATGACCAATAAAATTGGAAACAAAACTAATACCAGTACTTTATAGCGAACTGTTTGTTGAACTCGGTTGATTATACGAGAGACGCCGAGCATAAAAACGACCTGTTGCGGTGGCTAGTTTTAGAGATTGATCCGTTGACTATAGGGCTGATTCTTTTGATCCCCAGAGAAAGACTTTTCTTTCTAAGGTTTTTCTTGATACGCCTAACTGTCTTGCTGCTGCCGACTTATTGCCACTGTGTACTTTGAGTACTTTCAAGATATGTTTCTTTTCAATGTCAGCTAAAAGAAAGCTAGTATTGTCATCACTTTCGATAGTGTGTGCATTTTGTTTAGCGCCGGTGATGCACTCACTCGGTGGTGTTCCAAGTAACAAACTTCTTTCGATCACATTTTTTAATTCTCGAACATTACCAGGCCAGTGATATTGACTTAATTTGACTAATTCAGATTCATCAATGTAGGGTGCCTTGGTGCCTAGATTAGCCGATATAGTCTGAATAAAGTGTTGAACCAACAAGTTTAAATCAGTGGATCGGCTTCTCAGCGGTGGAATTTGAAGGTTTAAAACATTCAGCCTAAAATAAAGATCCTCCCTAAACAAGCCGGCTTCAACCAGTTTACCCAGTTCTTTATTTGTGGCGGCAATGATGCGCACATTAACGGGTAATTCCTTATTTGAACCCACCGGTCTAATCGATTTCTCTTCGAGTACTCTTAATAAATGCGCTTGCATTGAGATTGGCATTTCCCCTATTTCATCCAAGAAAAGTGTGCCATCATTTGCATAGCTGAATAATCCTTCACGTCTTTGATGGGCACCGGTGAAGGCTCCCTTTGCGTGGCCAAATAACTCACTTTCTAGCAAATCAGCAGCAATGGCACCACAATTGACAGGGACAAAGCTACCGCTTCTTTCGCTTAAATCATGAATACTCTTAGCCGCCAGTTCTTTACCCGTGCCAGTTTCTCCTTCAATTAAAATGGTAGAGGGCGTAGGAGCAACATATTTGATCGTAGTAAATAGATTTTGCATTAACTGGCTGTCACCAACTATGTTGGAATTTTCGTAGATTTGATCGACTTGTCTACGGAGAACGAAGTTTTCTCTTCTAATTTCTTGACGTTCAATACAATTATTGATCGCAGCTAAGATCTGATCCATTCGAAAAGGCTTTATGATAAAGTCAGCTGCACCAGCTCGAAGAGCCTCGATTGCTACATTAAGATGTGCATGCGCGGTAATAAATATAACGCTAGCATTGGTTCCAGAGTCGCGCAGTTGCTGAACCCATTCGACACCGGATTTGCCCGGTAGTTTAATGTCAGCAATAATTAAATCAAAGTGGCAACGTTGTTCTAGCTTATCTGCTTCCTCAATATTCTCTGCTGACTCGACTAGTCCTACATATCGTGATAAGCCTTTTATTAAGAAATTTCTGATACCGTGCTCATCATCAACCACCAGAATAGATCTGTTTTTCAGCGACTTACTTCCTGAAACTTTATTCTTATCTATTCCGATATTATTAATTACAACCTGACTCACTTCGGTTTCCTAAAAGTAGATATAATATTTTTAAATTATTCTGGATAACTATACTGCAATAATAAAATGGAATGAAAATATTTAAATTCCTAACAAAGGTTATTTAACGGGTGCTATTGTTGTCAGGCCTAAACTTTCCCAACTTTGCATGCCACCCCGATACCACTTTACTTTATCAGCAGGATATCCATATTTAAGTAGCTTTAAGATGCTATTAGAGGCTTCTCCACACCAAATACCACTACAAAATAGAACCAGTGTTCGTGCCTTGCTAAAGTCCCATAGGCCCCTCAGGTTCTTAGCGTTGAATTTTTCTTGTAATATTTCACCTATCATTATGGAGTCAGAATCTTGCTTCCAGTCGAGGGTTGTCCAAGGAATGTTAATAGAGCCTGGAATTGTTCCCTTCGCTACCCAATCGGCTAATCGCGTATCGATAATCAGAATTGAATCGTCACCATCACGACGTTGTTGCAAATAATCAAGGACCTCAAGCTCCGCAATGGTATTAACTCCAACAGCCAAGTTGGCAGGTTGAATACAAAACGGTGGACATTTACGTGATGTCTTCACATAAGCTGGGTTTATGGTGTTGTCCAGTGCTTGATTACGCTTAATAATGACTTGGGTGTTGCCATGTTGAACAGTGACTGATTCAATTTTGGCGGTAATATTGACAGTAGCAGCCTGTGTCATAGTGCCCATAAAAGAAAACATGAAGATAAATAATCCCTTATAAATACTGGAATTGTGAGTCATGGTTTTTTTCCTCAAGTGGTATCTAATGGGTAGTAAATTTGAAAAGATAGGGCTTTGGCGATTGCTTATTACTGATTAGGCAGTATAAGCGTTTTAAGGTCGATTGAGTGTAAAACAGTACGATGTTCAAAATAAACACGAAATGAACCATAAGACCATTCCATAATAGGAGGTTCACCGATAGGTTCAAAGCGTTGTTTGGGTTCACCAAATTTTTTTAACACGTCTTCCATGCTAATACCGCGTTTGGGTATAATCTGACGACTTCCTTCACTGTGGCCCGGTATTGTAATCACGGTCGCATTGACCGAGGGTAAAAAGAACATGCCTGCAAGTGTTAGTGCGATGAGTCCAATCTGCATCTTTAATCTCTTTAAAAGTCTGCCGCTAAAAGTTTAGTTTAATGATCATACACTTAATCCTGTCAGATAAGGTTTCCAAATGGTTATTTGAATACCTTCTTAAAATTTAACTATAACATGTCTCAACGGATAGGAAATAGAGGCAAAAGATCTGTCTAGTTAAACAATACATTAGTTATACAGGGACTAGTGGAGACTAGTCAGGTTTCATGGTTTAATCCGCATCATGAATCTACCCTTAGAGCTCTTTATAGGTCTTCGCTATACTCGGGCGAAACGCCGAAACCATTTTATTTCTTTCATTTCATTAATTTCAATGTTGGGCATCGCTTTGGGTGTCATGGCGTTAATTGTTGTTTTGTCGGTGATGAATGGTTTTGAAAAAGAATTACGCGGAAGAATCCTAGGCATGGTTTCCCATGTTACTGTTTCTAGTTTGGATGAAAGCCTTAAAGATTGGCGCGTCTTGAGTGATGAAGTTCGTGAAAATGATCAAGTTGTTGGCAGTGCGCCTTACGTTGAGGCTGAAGCCATGTTGTCTAATTTGTCATCGGTAAGTGGCGCAATTATAAGGGGCGTAGAACCTGAATTCGAAAGCCAAGTATCAGAAATCCATGAACATATGACTTTTGGTAAACTCAATGATTTGGTTGCAGGTGACTATGGTATTGTACTTGGTACGGGTCTTGCCAACTCGCTCAATGTTGTACCGGGTGATCGTGTTACCATGATTACACCACAGGCCTCTGCTTCACCAGTCGGTTTGTTGCCGCGATTACGTCGATTTAAAGTAGTGGGTCTATTTGAAATCGGAGTGTATGAGTATGATCGCAGTAGCGCCATTATTCATACGCAAGACGCAAGTCGGTTATTCCGGTTGGATGGTGGCGTCACAGGCCTGCGCTTAAAGTTGCAAGATATGGACGCAGCACCTCAGGTACGAAATCAAATAAAAAAACAAGTAGGCTTTGATTACTGGGTGTCGGACTGGACTTTACGGCATAGCAATTACTTTAAAGCTGTCAAAACAGAGAAAACGGTGATGTTTATCATTCTTTCTCTGATTGTTGCGGTTGCAGCGTTTAATATTGTATCGACTTTGGTTATGGTGGTGGCTGACAAGCAAGCGGATATTGCAATATTGCGAACCATTGGTATGTCACCCACATCTATTATGTGGATATTCATGGTTCAAGGCACAATTATTGGTGTTGTTGGTACCTTATTAGGGTTGGGTAGCGGAGTATTCATTGCTTCTTATATCGATGTTATTATTCCTACCCTTGAGCAATTTTTCCAAACTCAGTTTCTACCGACAGGGGTTTATCCTATTACTGAATTACCCTCTGATATGCAACAATCTGACGTTATTAAAATTTCGGTTTTATCTTTTCTAATTTCAGTTTTAGCGACTTTATATCCAGCTTTAAGAGCAGCAAAAACAAAACCAGCTGAGGCCTTAAGCTATGAGTAATGAGGCTTTGTTTAATAACGCTGTTATGGATGATTTAAACATAATGACCGTAAACTCTGTTATTGCGGCCAAGAACCTGAAGAAGACATTTGTTCAGGGTAAGTTTTCAGTGCCGGTTTTAAAAGGTATCAGTTTTAACGTTAGTGCCGGTCAAAGCCACGCTATCATCGGTTCATCCGGTGCTGGCAAGAGCACATTAATGCATTTGCTTGGGGGACTTGATACAGTCAGTGAAGGTGAGGTTAAAGTTATGGGGCAATCGATTGCTGGCCTATCGGAGAAAAAGCTAGGGCAATTACGGAACAAGCACCTCGGATTTATCTACCAATTTCATCATTTATTACCTGAATTTAGCGCGCTTGAAAATATTGCCATGCCGTTACTTATTGGTGGTTTAAACAAAAAAAAGGCACATGCCTTGGCAACTGACTGGTTGAGCCAGGTTGGATTAGATCACCGTGGTGATCATAAACCAGGCGAGCTTTCGGGAGGGGAGCGCCAAAGAGTCGCATTGGCAAGGGCTTTGGTGGGAAGCCCAGATTGCCTTTTAGCTGATGAGCCAACAGGTAATCTTGATTCAACCACGGCGAAACAAATGTTAGATTTAATGCTCGATTTAAATCAAGGATTGAATACGGCTTTGGTCGTTGTGACTCATGACATGAATATTGCTAATAAAATGCAAAACCAATGGCGCATGAATGATGGCTTGCTTCAACGTGTAAACGAATAAAGTCAATGTCAATTATCTACTATATTTAATCGTGGATTATTTAACAATCAAACTGTAGACAGAGGCACAAGGATTTTTAAGCTAGTATTACTCAAAATAAAATGGTGAAAAATCTAACTTAAGAGGTACTTTTTTGAGTTTTACGAATTTTACGATTTTTAATGTGCGTTAAAATATGAAGACGCCAAAGCACCCTTATCAGTATAAATGATAAAGCCGAAGTGACAAAACCAACTACTAAGCAGCCCAGTAAGAAAGGTTGCCAAATTTCGAGTAACCCCGTTAACAGCCAAGTGAACGATAATTCAAACGCAAAGACCTCAATATTAGAATTGAGTATCTGCGCGCCAACCAAATAACAAAAGTAGAACATAGGTGGCATGGTAATTGGATTGCTAATCCAGACCATGGGCACAGCAACTAAAATATTACTTCTAAGCAATATTGACGCAATAGCCGCCAGTAACATTTGAAATGGAATTGGGACAAACGCACAAAAAACACCAACAGCAACGCCGCTTGAGCAAGACTTGCGATTTATATGCCATAAACCTGACTCTTGTAATCTCGGACCTAGCAATTTAATCCATCGATTTTTAACGATTATATCAGGATGAGGCAAGTATTTTTTGAATAGGTATTTTGACATCTTGTTTGTATTATCTGTGTAAATCGCCTAGTGTGTAAAGGGTTAACAATAGCTAATTGGAATTAGCTATTGGTGCTGCCACGGATGACATGATTACCAACGCTTTAGCGCTAATTTCAGGTTTATTATTCGCCTTTTTTAATAGTGAATTAAACGACCCCTATTGGGCTTCATATTTGCCAATAAGTTTGGCATTTGCTTTTTTAGTTCCTAAGTATCGACTCATTTTAATAATCCTCTCTGCTTACCTCTGGGCTGGATTTTTTTTTCAACTCGCCGTCAATCTAAAGCTAAATAATAGTTTTGATAATCAAGTGGTGATGATGTCTGGCACTGTTATTGATATTCCTGATATTAAGCCGCATTCTATTCGATTTATGTTCAAACCCGACTATATCGAAGGCTATAATCAAAGACTACCAAATAAAATCAGATTGAGCTGGTATCGCAGTGACCAATTACCCGAAGCGGGTGAGCGTTGGCAGTTAAGGGCCAAACTCAGAAGGCCTAGTGGATTCCAAAACCCCGCGGGGTTCGATTACGAGCGATGGCTCTTAGTAAAGGGTATTGGTGCCACGGGTTATATTAAAAAATCAACTAACAATAAACTACTAGACTCAACACCTTGGTGGAATATTAACCTGTTAAGGTCTGCAGTGGCACAATCAATTGACCATAAGTGTAACCCTTGCGATAACCAAGGACTAATTAAAGCGCTCACGATTGGCTATCGTGGAGACATCCAATTACATCAAAAGCAAATCCTCAAAGATTCTGGTACTGCTCATTTATTGGCCATATCAGGCTTACATATAGGCTTGATATCTGGTTTATTCTATTGGCTGGGTCGTTGGTTGTGGCGGATTTATTTTTTTCATTATCGCTATAATCGCCTCGAGTTTTCTGCTGCCTTATCATTTGTTGCAGGGCTGACTTATGCCGCATTGGCTGGTTTTAGCATTCCGACCGTTCGTGCACTTGTTATGCTTGGGGTGATTTTCTTTGCCTTTAAATTTCGACTGCCAAATAACCTGCTCAATTCGATCGCCACGACGGTCGTTTTAATTCTCATATTAGATCCATTGGCAATTGGATCGCCTTCGTTATGGTTAAGTGTCGGTGCATTATTGATTATATCTTTTGCCCAATACATTTTGGGTAATGAGTCACTCGATAGTCAACGAAGTAAACCAATAGGCTGGCTTCGAAAACTTTTATTAATACAGGGTATTTTTACACTTGTGTTTATTCCAATGGGTATTGTGCTCTTTGGGCAAGTTAATATTGCGGGATATCTAGCTAATGTGGTTGCAATACCTGTCGTCAGTTTCATGTTACTGCCTTTGGCATTAATAGCCAGTTTCTGTGCCTCGATTAATTTGCCCTTCAGTGATTGGTTATTAATTACCTGTGATCGAGGCATGACACTTTTGTTGAACTATCTAGAGTGGTTGCTTGAATCTGGTTTTGAAGCATTTAGCACTGGCTATATTCCAATGCCATTACTCATATTGTCTTTATTAGGGCTTGGTCTATTCATGATTCCTCGTGCTGTTTCGAGTAAAAAAATCGCTTTGATAGTAATACTACTGCCAGTGATTTGGCGCCCAGAAAGACTTGAATACGGTGGTTATGAAATGATCGTACTTGACGTCGGGATGGGCACCTCTGTTATTGTTAAAACACAGTATCACAGTATGGTTTACGACTTTGGGCCTGGCAATAATGCGGGATATAGTGCCGGTAGTTGGGTGGTTAAACCTTATTTACAGTATTTCAATATATCCCCACCTGACATGATGATTATCAGTCATGTTGATCAAGACCACAGTGGTGGCTTCCACACGTTTAAATCTGACTTCAATCCTGCAACTTTGCTTTCAGGGACCCCGAAAAAAATACAAAAACGTTTTAACCTTGATCAACCGATTCAGACTTGTCATGGCATGCTCCCATGGCGCTGGGATGGTGTTGATTTTGAGTTTTTGGCTTTCCCCAAAAAGGACAGCGTTATTTCATCGATGGATGATACTAATAATCGCTCCTGTGTGCTTAAAATACAGGGAGTTCATTCCGTACTGTTGTCGGGTGATATTGAAGCTGAAAGGGAGTCTTGGTTAGTTAGTATGCATCCCCGTCGTTTAAAAGCGGATCTGCTAGTAGCTCCGCATCATGGTAGTTCAACTTCATCAATTAATGATTTTGTTAATCAGGTTTCACCGCAAGCGGTTATATTTACTGTCGGCAAGGACAATCGATGGCGCTTTCCAAAATCAGAGGTGCTAGACCGTTACAAGGCAGTAAAAAGCCAAATATACCGCACCGATTCAGATGGAGCTGTTACCTTTTATAGCAATTCAAATGATTTTCGTTTGGAAAGTCAACGTCGACGGCACCCTAGATTGTGGCACTGAAACCAACGCCAGGAGTACTTATGTTCCCTCTTTCAAGGAAGATCGTATCATAGTAAAAAAATTCTCATTTTTGGGCTGATTAAAGTATCATGAGGCCATTCAAATATGAGGTCGTACCTGTGTTAGAACTGGTCCAAGCTGGGGGTTGGTTAATGTTGCCAATATTGCTTTGTTCAGTGATTGCTGTTGCAATTATTGCTGAACGGTTATGGACACTGCGCCAGAAAAAAGTAATTCCGGTCAAACTGTTGAGTGGAATTTGGATATTGTTAGAAAAAAAAGTATTAACGGATAAACATATTCAGGAAATTGAAAAAGGTTCGCCACTTGGTAAAGTGTTAGCTGCAGGATTATCAAACCGCCATTTATCTCGTGATCTGATCCGCGAAAGTATTCATGAAAATGGCCGTTTTGTAGTCCATGAAATGGAACGTTTTATGAACACATTAGGCACTATTTCTACTATTACGCCTTTGCTTGGGTTGCTCGGGACAGTCATTGGAATGATAAAAGTATTTACCGTAATAACAACTACTGGTGTTGGTGATCCGAGTCAACTAGCGGGTGGGATTTCTGAAGCATTGATTACAACGGCCGCTGGTCTGACGATTGCCATTCCTTGTTTGATTTTTCATCGGCATCTTAAACGAAAGATTGACGATCTAGTGATGGGTATGGAAGGAGAGGCAATGAAGTTAGTTGAATTTTTGCATCATGAAGCTTTACATGTTGGTACTAAAAAAACAAAACTAGCCAAAGCTAAAGCATGAAATTTAACGACCGATCTGAGGTTGGTGACATTGACATTAACCTAACGCCATTGATTGACGTGGTATTTTTACTGTTGATATTTTTCATGGTATCAACCACTTTTGATACCACTTCAGAGCTAAAAATTCAGCTGCCAAAGGCGAGTGATGGCCAAACGGTTAAAACTAAACAAACGATTAATCTAATGATTGATGCCCGTGGGCATTTTTTTCTTAATGGACGTGAAATATCCGGCACCAAAAGCGATGCATTGTCTTTTGCGTTAAAACCCTACATAAATGAAACAGATAAGCCAATTGTGATTCAATCAGATGCGACTTCTCCAGTCCAATCTCTAGTGACAGCTATGGATGTTGTTGGCAAACTTGGTCTAACACACGTTTCTATTGCTACCACACGTCTAATTGAGTAATTCCTTTGACTACAACCGAATCTTACTTAAAACCTACAGGCGTTAAAGCTTACAGAGCATTGCTGGAACTCGCTTTTAAGCACAAAACCTACTTTGGAATGGCCGTTGTTGCAATGATAGTTTTTGCCGGTACTGAAGCCGCTTTTGCCTATATTATGAAACCAATGTTGGATGAGGGATTTATCGGGGGGGACCCTTTTGTTATCAAAATGATACCTATTGCGATCATACTCATTTTCTTGGTACGTATGTTTTCTATATTCACTAGAACCTATTGTATGGACTTCATCGGGCGCAGCGTCATTAACGAACTGCGTCAAGTTATGTTCGACAAGCTCATCACGATGACTAGTACAGAGTATGATCAGTCATCTTCAAGCGCTATTTTGACTCGTTTTTCCTTTGATGTAGAGAGAATAGCAACATCAGTTTCAACGTCACTGACGGTTTTTATTCAAGATAGTCTTCGAATTATCGTTTTACTGGGCTATATGTTTTGGCTTAACTGGCAATTAACCTGTGTGTTTCTGCTAGCAGGGCCGATTATATTTCTCATAGTGGTCAAACTAACGGGGCGATTTCGCAGTCTGAGTAAAAGCATTCAGTCTTCGATGGGTGATGTATCCCAAGTTGCTCAGGAAGTGATTGACTCTAATCGAATAGTCAAAATATTTGGTGGTGATGATTTCGAACGAAAAAAGTTTTCTCAAATAAATCAAAATAATCTCAAATTACATTTAAAGCTGTCGGTATCAAAAGCGATTAGTGTTCCGCTTATTCAGTTTATTGTTTCGATTGCCTTTGCAGCGATCGTTGCATTTGCCACATCAGAATCGATGCGTGGAATTATCTCTACGGGAGATTTTGTCTCTTTTATTATTGGAATGACGATGGTACTCGCGCCTTTGCGGGTTCTGTCATCGATTAATGCCAGTATTCAGGAGGGCATTGCAGCTGGAGAAAGTATCTTTGCCTTCATTGCATCTGAGAGTGAGAATGACAGTGGAAAAATAGTCTTAAAACGAGCTAAGGGCCAGCTTTCATTTAATAATATTTCTCTTAAATATCACAACAATGATGCACTTGTACTCGATAACATAAGTTTCAAAGTTGAACCAAACCAAACGATTGCCATCGTAGGTCGATCTGGTAGTGGTAAGTCGAGCTTGGTTAATTTGATTCCGCGTTTGTACGAACTTGATGGTGGAGAGATTCTACTGGACGGTGAAAAAATACAAGACTACCAACTAAAAGACCTTCGCCAGCAGATTTCTTACGTAGGTCAAGACGTTCGTTTATTTAACGATACAATTCGTAATAACATCGCTTATAGCTTATCCGATACGGTAAACGATGATGAAATTATTGAGGCTGCAAGACAAGCCTTTGCCTGGGAATTTATTGAGGCACTTCCTGAAGCGCTTGACACACTAGTTGGTGAACGAGGTGTATTATTATCTGGTGGTCAACGACAACGTATAGCGATTGCTCGCGCTTTATTAAAAAATGCACCGATTTTAATACTTGATGAAGCAACTTCGGCGTTAGATACCGAGTCAGAGCGGTATATCCAGAGTGCGATTGAAAACCTAATGACGAATCGGACCACACTGGTTATTGCACATCGGCTATCAACCATAGAACATGCGGATAGAATTTTGGTGCTCGATCAAGGTGAATTACTTGAACAAGGTGACCATAATGGACTAATTGAATTGAACGGCACTTATGCCAAGCTCCATTCAATGCAATTTCAGGATATTGATGCCAATGAGACAAGCTCGCCACCCATTAATGGTTATCCAACAGACCAACCCATTAAGCTAGATAAGTCGGTCCTGAGCCATTGGATGATGGCTTCAACCCAAAAGCGTCAAGGCTGGTGGTTATGGTCGATGAATCCGCTTTCAATTGCGCTTATGCCCCTAGCCTTGCTTTATTATTCATTATCCAATACGAGACGGCTTTGCTATCACATCGGTTTATTGCCATCAACTCGACTCCCTGTCACCACCATTGTGGTCGGTAATGTTACACTTGGCGGTAATGGTAAGACACCCGTTGTTATCGCTTTATTTCGGTTGCTCAAAAGTAGGGGGTACCATCCAGCTATTTTGACTCGAGGTTACAAAAGTGGCAACGAAAATAGGGTGCAAATCTTAAGTGACGGTCAAATAAACATGGGCGCTGGTGACGAAGCCAATATGACTTCCGAAATTTGCCAGTGCCCTATTGGTGTTGGTGCGAACCGTAAAGAGTCGGCAAAACGAATTTTAGACCAATTCCCTGACACCAACATTATTTTATTGGATGACGGATTGCAGCATTATGCCTTAAAGCGTGACATTGAGATTGCAGTTAGTCGATTAGTCGCTTTTGGTAATGGATTAATGATTCCTGCTGGGCCACTCCGAGAATCGCGTAGTCGCCTAAATAGGGCAGACATCACCATCAATCGAGATGGTAATCAAATAGTTGAAACTCTTAATGAAGTGTGGAACTTAAACGATCCATCTAAGAAGCTTCACATCACTCATTTTAAGGGAAAACAAGTCCATGCTCTGGCTGGCATTGGTTTTCCTGAAATATTTTTTGCCAGTCTAGTTCAGATTGGTATTGATCCTATTACCCATGAATTTCCTGATCACCATGATTTCACTCCCTGTGAACTTGAACTTAAGCCCGATTTACCCATCTTGGTGACCAACAAAGATGCCGTAAAATTAAAAGGCGTTGCAAACGATAAAATTTGGGTTGTGCCTCTAGGCATTGATTTTTCTATCGACCTTGAAAACGAAATATTACAATTACTGGAAACCAAACACCATGGATAAACATTTGTTAGATATTCTCGTCGATCCTATTTCTAAAGGACCATTAATCTACGATAAAAAAGCACAAGAGTTGCTGTCGCGTACCTCGCGTTTAGCTTATCCAATCAGGGACGGCATTCCGGTTATGCTACCCGAAGAAGCACGTGATCTCAGAAGTGATGAACTCGAACGCCTTTAATAGCATCCTTAAAAATGTATGTTATTCATTATTTTGGTCGTGATAACATGATTTTATGTCACAGTAGCTCTGAGCTAGCATTACCATGCATCTAAAGTTAAATATGTTTTTTGATAATTGCTTCGGTCGTTGGGTTGCTTGCTTCACCCCTCTAGCTCTTCGAAGGTGATATCCACTCTTACCCATAATTGGTATCAATATCAGTTTTTATTGTTCCAAAGTGTGCATTTTTGCTATAGTTGCAGAACAAAAAACTATAAAAACTTTCTCTTTTTAAAAATATCCTTAGCTCGTTGTTCTGGGTTAATTTAACAATATGGCCTTGAAATTTAACGTTGTCATCCCTGCAAGATTTGCCTCTACTCGATTAGTTGGAAAACCACTTCGAACCATCATCAATAAACCCATGATTCAATGGGTTTATGAAGCAGCTATTCGTAGCGCCGCACAAAATGTTATAGTGGCCACTGATGATCGAAGAATTGCTGACTGTGTTATCGACTTTGGTGGTGACGTGTGCATGACCAGTGATCAACATCAAACTGGGTCAGATCGGCTGGTAGAAGTAGCCCAAACAAGAGGCTGGAGTGATGATTTAATTGTTGTTAATTTGCAAGGAGATGAGCCACTTATGCCTTCAGTTAATATGACGCAAGTCGCTTCAAATTTGGCACAATCAAATTGTGATATGACGACTTTGCATAAGGTAATCAGTCGATCTCAAGCACTTGACCCAAATCAGGTAAAACTGGTTCATAATAGTTTAGGTGAAACTAATTACTTTAGTCGATCTTTAATTCCATTTGATCGTGTTGATCAATCACAAAAATTTCTAGGCCACATTGGTATTTATGCTTATCGAGTCAGTTTCCTTAAAGCATTTACAAAACTACCCGCTTGTGAAATTGAAACAAGGGAGAAATTAGAACAGTTGAGAGCCCTTTGGAATGGCTACTCCATTCACACCGAGCTGGCCACTGAATTGCCAGGGCCAGGTGTGGATACCGAACAAGATTTGCAGCAAGTCATTCAAATTTTACAATCTTCTTAATGCCTAACTGAGACTGTCCACTCATGAACTATCAATGGCGCCTCGAAAATCACGACCTGTTATTTGCAAAATACTTTCGGCTCGAAGAATATGCCGTATCCCATGAATTATTTAATGGCGGTAATAGCGCTGTATTCACTAGAGAAATATTCGAGCGTGGTTCAGTGGTTGCTTTATTACCTTATGACCCTAAGCTTAGGAAAGTGGTTCTAATAGAGCAATTTAGAGCGGGTGCCATTCATGATGAAAAATCACCATGGCTTATAGAGTGTGTTGCTGGAGTAATAGACGAAGGTGAAACAGTGGAAGAGGTTGCCATTCGCGAAAGCAAGGAAGAAGCTAACTGTGAGATTATTCATCTAGAAAAAATATGCCGTTATTATGTCAGCCCAGGTGGTACGACTGAAGAGTGCACTTTATTTTGTGGCATAGTGGATAGCAACGGCATTGGTGGAATACATGGCTTAGCCGAAGAAAATGAAGATATTCGGGTTGAGGTAGTTGATACCGAAATCGCTTATCAGTGGTTAGCTGATGGTATTATTAAGTCGTCCGCAACTATTATTGCGCTCCAATGGCTTCAACTAAATGAGAGTCGGTTAATAGTGGGTTGAAATATGAGCTTGTCGGTACCTAATGTAAATGAACCTCGTTAAAGTAGGGTGCTGTTGAAGTTGATCAATACTTAAGCAAAAAATTTGTATGATATTTTTAATTTAACTGCTAATTCTTAATTTAAAGATTGAAGAAAACCTAACATCCACTGCGAGCTATTAAACAAATGAAGGTTAATTTATATGTCAGATAATGAAACTATTATAACTGCAGTTAAACAGTGGCTGGAGAAAACGGTTATTGGACTTCAGCTTTGCCCATTTGCAAAAAGTGTCTTTGACGCTGATAAAATTCGTTACACAGTTTCGAACAGTAGAGATACCGAAGCTCTTATGCTAGAGCTACATGATGAATTGAAACGGTTAGATGATGTTCCTGGGTTAGAGACCACACTAATCATTATTAATCAGCAGCTATCTGACTTTGAGGCGTTTAATCAAACGCTAGATTATATCGATGACATGCTCGATCAATATGGCTGGTCCGGTATTTTTCAAGTGGCTAGCTTTCACCCTTATTATCAGTTTGCTGATACTAAAATCGATGATCGCGAAAACTGGACTAACCGTTCGCCTTACCCTATTTTCCACATTCTTCGGGAGTCAAGCCTTGAACTAGCTATTGAAAGCTTCCCCTCGATCGTTGATTTGCCTCAAGAAAATATTAAAAGAATGAATGGTTTAAGCAGTCAAGTCTTTGCTCAGGTACTTCAGCTGAGTCAGGCTTGATTAAAATCGAACTTGCTAATTAAATGCTAAATTTATGTCTAGATATGCACTGTAATTTTTTAAAATTGAAGGTTAATTTGCATATCAAATCAAAAGTCTGGCTAGTTTTTATAATGAGTGTGCGCTGGCTTTTGCTTTTTTTTGGTCTTTTTATTACTGGCGTTACTCATGCCAATATAGATCATCAGAGAAAGCTATTTAAACAAGCCTCAAGCGCACTTAGTCAAAATAAAATGAATCAATTTGCTAATTTATTAGTTCAATTGGACGATTATCCAATAAAACCTTACCTTGAATATGATCACTTCGTGAAAAGGATTCAAAGTGTAAATATAGCTGAAGTTAAGGCTTTTCTGGATGATTATAAAGATTATCCCTTTGCATTTACATTAAGAGGTAAGTGGTTATCAGTTCTAGCCGACCGTCAAGAGTGGAATCACTACTTAGAGTTTTTTGATAATAGAAACCATACGCGTTTGAAATGTTTGGCATTTCAAGCTAGATTGAAACTCGAAAAGTTAGATAACATACAACAGGATATTCAGAAAATTTGGTTGCGGGGTAGCTCTCAGCCAAATGAATGCAATGAACCTTTTGACTATTTTCTGAGTCATCATGCTGAACCTAATCAAGTGATCTGGTTGCGTATTGAAAAAGCATTTAAGGCAAGAAAGCCGTCACTTGCTAAATACTTAGGCAGGAAATTAGATAAGTCAGGCCAACTATCTTTAAACCTCTGGTACGAAGCGCATCAGAAGCCAGAAAAAATACTCCGTAAATTTAGGAAAGCGGATGATTCAGATATTAATCGTAAAATAATAACCCATTCCATGATTCGCTTAGCCAGAAAAGATGCCTTAAGTGCCAGACAATTTTGGTTAAAGATGTCGTCAGAATTCAATTTTTCTCAAACACAACGCAATTCAATTTTACAACGAATAGCTTTATCATCAGCTCACCAAAAGTTGGACATTGCAGTTGAACTTTTGAACAACTTATCTGGTGACTTGAAAAACGACCAAGTTTTTTTATTGTTAGCTCACATCAATCTTCAACGCCAGAATTGGATCGGATTAGTCACGGTCATTAAAAAAATGCCCAGTCATCTGCTTGCAGAAAATGAGTGGCAGTATTGGTTGGCTCGAGCAACCGAGGCAATGGGTGACCAAGCCAATTCCCGTTCTATTTTCTTAGCGTTGTCTAAAAAATCAACCTATTATGGATTTTTAGCGGCAGATAAACTGAATTTACCTTATAAAATTGTACAAGAAGATGTGAATGGACTTGCCACCTTGGAAGAGTCAGCTTTACTGAGTGAAAATAAACATATGCTGCGTGCAAGGGAGTTATTTTTTATCAATCGAATGACTGACGCTAACAGAGAATGGTTTCAAGCTATAAAACACTTAGAGCCGGTTAAAATAAAACAGGCTGCCGCGTTAGCGTCCAGTTGGAAGTGGCATGATAGCGCTATTAGAACTGTCGCCAAAACAAACCATCGAAGTGATTATAACTTACGTTTTCCGATGCCTTATCGTGAAAAAGTCATGAGGCATTCTGCAGCTAAAGAACTTGATCCGTCTATTATATATGGTGTTATGCGGCGCGAAAGTCTTTTTAACGCAAAGGCAAAATCGCATGCTGGCGCACTTGGATTAATGCAACTAATGCCTGCCACTGCTCGTTATGTAGCAAAAGGCTTAGGACTAAAAAAACCTAGACAGGCTGACATTCTAAAAATTGAAAACAATATTAATTTCGGTACACATTATTTTCGAACCGTCCTTAATCGATTTGACAATAACGTTTTGTTGGCTGCAGCGGCTTATAACGCCGGACCATCCAGAGTAAAACGATGGCTTCCGTTGACTAATACGATGCCTGCTGACTTATGGGTGGCAATTGTGCCGTACAAAGAAACGCGTAACTATGTTCAAGCTGTACTCGCTTATGCCACTGTTTTTGATACTTTCTTTGCAAAGGATGTTCGCATTTCAAGCCGAATGAGGGATGTTAAAACAAATTATTAATCTGTTGATCACTTTATTAAGGGCAGCTTTTTAGTCCATTTGTATTCAAACATCACAGTGTTTATAATTTAATTAATGTATGTTAACAAATATCTTTCAAAAGTATTGAGGAAAAAGAAAATGATATTCAAACGTCTTTTGGTTGCGCTAGCTTTAAGCAACTTGTTTATAACCGGTTGTGCCACTGTCAAATTGTCTGAGAATGGTCAAAAGGTTCGAGTTTTGGGGCCAACAGAAATATCGACTTGTAAGAAGCTAGGGCAGTCGAATGTTTCAATGACTTCAAAGGCTTTAGGTATTGCTAGACCCATTGATACATTAACTAAGGAACTGGCTCTTATTGCCCGAAATAGTGCAGCAAATATGGGAGGGGACACCATCGTACCATTAACCGTTATTAACGATGGAAAGCAATCTTTTGTTGTTTATAAATGCGTTTCACCCGAAGGATAGATTACTTTCCTTCGCTGTTAAAGGCCTATTGAATAAGCATGCTACTAGAGACGACAATTGCTAGTAGCATGTTTTAGATTTTTTTAAATGTACTTAAAATCAGCTTGGCTTTAAACGCAAAGGGATACTAATTTATAATGTCATTGTAGATTTTTTACCATGATACTGCTTGCTAACGCATGAGAAATTTCACTATGTGAACGCTCAACATCATCACTCGCATCAAAATAAATAAGCTCATCACACATCACTGCAAATGGATTTTTCTTTTCAGAGCTAGTCTCATCAATTTTTTCTGAAGTTATCCCATAAATAAATTTCCCCTGTGCTCGAGCATAACCACATTCAAATCCCGTCCAAGCCTCGCTATCGACCCCATCCAGAACGACTATAATAATATCAGCCTTATCCATCGCTACTTCATATTGGCGTTGCTTTTCTTCGTCAGATAGCTCGCTATCACTGGCTTCTAAATCAATTTGAGGTATAGACATTTCCATATAAGGATTGTCGCTAGTGATTGCTTCTCGAAGTGTCTGGCTCCAAACCCTGCTGGCTTGTGACCTAGTAAAAGCCGCTAGATAAGCTTGAACTGAACGATGCATACCCATCTTAACGATGGGTGTTGTTGACTCTGGTTCTAAACCAACTTCTTGCTGTGCGGCAATGCTTAATGCAGTGGGTAGTGAGACATTACCACTCACTAACGCGTGGCCAATCATTGCACCGTTAATATTGGGCATATACTTAATACGGGCAATGTCATCAAGGGTTCTTACCGTTCCGCTTGAATAGATTGGTATAGGTACCTCATGACTTAGTTGCTCCGTTAAAGCAAGTGCCTCAGAAAAGTCATCTAAATTATAATCAAGGTTGCGATGAATAATACCGGCAACCCCCGTCATTTGCAGTTCACGGATAATGTCTTCTGGCCGAAAAGCAGTTTGAGTTTTGCCATCGTCAATCCAGACAAAACCATTGCTAGTGGATAAGGTAACAACAATTCCACCAGGATGTCTATTTGATGCTTCTGTAACTAATTGAGCGTCCGTAATAGCGATGGTACCAAGCGCTACGCGAGCAGCCCCAGCTTCAAACCAATCATTAATTTGGCTTAAGCTACGAATTCCACCTGATACTTGAATTGGAATATCAGAGTCAAAAATAAGTTGTTTAATTAATTTTTCATTATTATCAGGTAAGAGTTTTGCCGCGTCTATATCAAAAATTTGAAGCATGCTGGCACCTTCGTCAGCAAATTTTTTGACGGCTTCTTGGGGCGTCATCTCATGGAATATATCGACGTCACCCGAGCTAGAGCGAGTGACTAGCTGCGCATTCTGAATGTGAATTTCAGGTGTAATAAACATTGGCATATAGATCAACTCCTTCTTAAGAATAAGAGTCTGATACTATCACTTTTAAAAATATATCCTTGTTTCTATTGCGACGTAAAATAATTTTGAGACAGATGTCAAAGGTCAATTCAATTTAATCAGTGAACATATTTCTTAAGTTATACGCTAAAGCATGACGTAATATCTTTTAAAATAGGCAAGCATACATTTAGGATGAAACACTTTTATGGTTCTTAGGGAGCGAATCTCAGTCATCTTAGGCCCGATCAAAAGTAAGTTGTTGATAACCTTAATGGCAGAAAATGCCTAATCCCAAACCTCACAATCAACAAAAGTCTCGTTATAGCAAGCACCTTGCATGATGTCCGTTTTTATATCTGCAGGAATTAACGCGTTAATGGTTTGCCCTGTATTGCTGGTATTTAACCAAGTGCCCTTAGCACTGTAGACTGTCCCTGAGGGTACGGCATCAGTTACCTTGGCAACCAGTGTTACTTCACCCAAGTCGTTCCATGTTCTTAATTGAGCGCCATCAATAATGCCTCGTAGTTTGGCATCTTCCGGATTAATCTCGATATATTCAGCCGAGGCAGATGCTGGGTTGTTACCAAAAGTTGTGTTGGTTCGTTTAGAGGAAGAAGGTGAGATGAGCACCAGAGGAAAGTCATTCAAAACGGGATCATAGCGAGGAATTCCAAAGCCAAATTTTTGTTCTAGGACGTCACTGAATAACTCAATTTTGCCTGATGTTGTTGTGGGCTTTACGGTGTTACACATTGATACTGGCTCATTCTTGATTGTATTCATTAACACAGCGCTATCGGTCGGTAGTTGACTAGGGCGATGTCCATTTAATCGAGGATCTAAAGGATCAACGGCGGCATCCATCAGTTCATGATCAGTGTGTTTAAACAAAGGGTCATCAAACCCAAATCGTGCCGCTAGCTGTCGAAATATCTCAGTGTTGGGTAACGACTCTGCAACGGTTGGAATGACCGGTTCAGCCCTTTGAAGATAGCTGTGGCCATAGGACGCATAGATATCGTCAAATTCAAAATGAGATGAGGCAGGCAATATAATATCGGCATAGCTCATGCTGTCGGTCATCACCACATCACATCCAACGATAAAAAGATCATTACGACTTAAGCCACGACGCATCCGGTTTTGATCAGGATGGGTACAAACGGGATTATGGTTATAGATAAAAACGGCTTTGATAGGTGTGTCGAGCTGATCGTCTAGCAAGTGTTTGCCGACATCGACAATATTAAAGGTTCTAGTACCGTTTGGAATTAAGTCTGGACGCTGTAAGGCATCAGGTGTTAGCGCAAAAGCGAACCCAGGTTTGGCAAATATCCCTGCTCCAGGTCGTCCAAGATGCCCTGTGAGTGCGTTGATACTCATAATGGCTCTGAGTCCTGAACCGCCGCTACGGCCTCGTTCGATACCATTGCCAATTGACAATGCGAGGTTTTTTGCGTTTGCATAGAGGTCGACTAGTTGGTGAAATTGATCGGCGCTAATGCCACATATTTTTAACATCTCAATTATTGGATATTGGCTTGCCTGTTGCATGAACATGTCGCGATCTTTAACCCAAGTTTCAATAAACGCTTCATCAAATGCACCACGCGATTCTAGTTCGCAGGCAAGCGCCATGGCTAGTACAACATCGGTACCAGGTTTTATCTGCAAATAAAGATGTGCTTGTTTAGCGATACGAGTTCGTTTGGGGTCGACAACAACCAATTTGGCACCCTGGTCACGGGCTGACTTAATGACTCTTGCCAGGTGAAGGTTAGACACAGTTACGTTGTTGCCCCAGACTGCAATTACATCGGCTTCGGTCATTTGTTCTGGCGGCATGCCGGGCGAACTTCCAAACAGGCTGGTATAAGCCATACCACGCACGGCGCCACAAAATGGACCACGATCCAGTTGCGTAGCGCCAAGCTTGTTAAAGAACCGACGATCCATAGAACCTCCTGAAATTTGGCCGTGTGGCCCTGCGTAATTCAGTGGTAATACCGATTCAGGACCGTAGTTTTTGATCGCTTGACTCAACCCTTGGTGAATTGCATCCAAAGCCTCTGTCCAACTGATTCGCTCGAACTGATTGTCACCCCGCTGACCCACCCGTTTTAAGGGATAACGGAGTCGGTGCTCACCATGAACAAACTCGGGATAGTATTTCGCCACTTTTTCACAAATCACACTGGCTGTATAAGGATTGGCGTTTGATCCTTTTATATTAATAATCTGCGAATCAGTCACTTCAACTGACAGGCTGCAAGTATCTGGACAATCGAGCGGGCAAACTGAAGATCTAATTTGAGTGGGTTGACTATCTGATTCTGTCATTTGATTATTCTCCTTAATTATTACTTTCTTTGCTAATTAAAACGTCTAATTGACTATACGCATTAAAGCTCAGTCAAGCATCAAAACAGGATTTATTATTAATTACAGAGCCGCAATGATACCCACTTCAACCAAAAGTTCAGGTGATGCTAAGCGCGCTTCAATCGTAGCGCGGGCAGGTTGGTTGCCTTCGTCAATCCATTGATCCCAAACTACGTTCATTGCACCAAAGTTGGCAATGTTAGAGAGCCATATTTGAGCCGATAGTATTTTATTTTTATTTGATCCAGCTTCTATTAGCAAAGCCTCTATCTTGTCGAGTACTTGTTGTGTTTGAGTTGCAATATCAGCATCACGATCTTTTGCAACTTGTCCTGATAGGTAAATGGTTTCATTATGAATGACGATTTTACTCATGCGGCTGTTAGTTTGATGTCTAGTAATTGTCATGGTTATATACTCCTTTTTTTAAAATGATTAAGATGAATTCAATAAGGATAGAAATTTGATAAAGTTGAATCAACAGAAATTCAATCTAGGCTTATCGAGTCTCGATAATCGTTGCCTGTTTAGTGCCATCACTTAACGCGATATCAATAGTGTCTCCAGTCGCTAGTTGCTTAATTGAGCTGATGAGCTTTTTTTGTTTACTGACTTTAGCAAAACCGCGTGACAACGTTTTAAGTGGGCTAAGTGTATCGAGTGATCTGGCCTGAATAGCCAGCTGATGCTTGGCTAACAGTAAGCTCTGTTTCACTGCAGCGATTTTAGTGATCGACAGCTGATTAAGGTGATCTTGATTTTTATCGATAACTTGCAGCGGTGTTGATTGTCTAATTGACGATTGGCATAGCTGCAGTCGATGCAATCCAGTAGATAATCGGTTCTGATTTTGTTCAATGAGCTTTTCATAATTAAATTTCAGCCGCATAGCGAGCTGATCGAACTGGCGAGTTGGGTGTTGATTCGCAAGTCTCTTCTGGCGTTGGGTTAAAAAATCATCATACTGAGTGAGCCTAGAAGTCATTTGATGCACCAACTGACTGACCTGAAAGTCAACATTTTGCATTAATTCAAAACAATCTGGTGTGACTGATTCAGCTGCCACAGAGGGCGTCGGTGCTCTAAAGTCAGCTGCAAAGTCAGCAATAGTAAAGTCGATTTCGTGACCTATACCGGTAACGATGGGTATTGGGAAATGCGCAATTTCACGTGCGATTCGTTCATCATTAAAACACCACATATCTTCTAATGAACCACCTCCACGGACTATAAGTAGAACATCACACTCGCCATTGGACTTAACAAGCTGCAGTGCTTTTAATATTTGATCAGATGCCTGGTCACCCTGAACCGTCGTTGGAAAAACCAGTACGGGTATGTGCGGTGCTCTGCGGCTAATGACGCTGATGGCATCCCGTATCGCCGCCCCTGTAGGGGAGGTGATAATGCCTATTTTTTTAGGGTGGGTCGGTAGTGTTTGTTTTAGCGTATCACTAAAAAGACCTTCCCTATCCAGATCACTTTTAAGCTTTTCATATTGACGCATAAGCTCCCCAACACCTGCGTCTTCGACATGTTCGACAATTAACTGATATTCACCACGGGCTTCATAGAGGGTGACGTGAGCTTTAACTATGACTTGTTGACCATTTTTTGGCAAAAAGCCGACTTGATTATTTTTGCCTTTAAACATGGCAGCACGACATTGAGCCCGCTTATCTTTTAGCGTGAAGTACCAGTGACCAGAAGCAGGGCACACAAAGTTTGATATTTCACCTTCTATCCAAAGGGTTCCAATACCGTCAGACAGCATAGTTTTGACTTCAAAGTTGAGTGCTGAAATGGTCCATATGGTTTGCTCTGCATTGGACTTCGGTTTCATAATCAATATAAATAGAATTTTTTTCGGAGTCGTATTCTATCGTACGATGCTTCAAATAATGAGTAATATTTGATAGTTCGTAAAGAATATCCTTTAGCCGACGGAATGATCTTTAAAAAATTTATAGCATTTCAAAATAGTAATCAGACTTACGATTAGAGCGCCAATCCTTTATAATCAGTAATTTGAAAAAATTCCTTTGGAGACCCCATGCGTATCATTCAGGAAGCACTCACCTTTGACGACGTTTTACTTGTGCCTGCTAGATCAGACGTTTTACCCAATGATGCTATCCTTAAAACGCGCTTAACGCGCAAGATTGAATTGAATATACCGCTTATTTCAGCGGCCATGGACACAGTAACGGAAGCAAAACTGGCTATTTCAATGGCTCAGGAAGGCGGAATTGGTATTGTTCATAAAAATCTAACGATTGAAGCACAGGCCGAACAGGTTGCAACGGTTAAAAAATATGAAAGTGGTGTGATTAAAGATCCTATCACGATCAACGAAAATACGACGGTACGTGATGTAATCGAGTTGACCAATAGCCGGCGTATTTCTGGATTGCCTGTTTTGGGCATCGATGGTCTAGTCGGTATTGTGACTAAACGTGATCTGCGATTTGAAACCAACCTAGACCAGCCTGTTTCTTCGATTATGACTGGGTTGGATCGTCTGGTGACCGTTGGTGAGCGGGCTAAAAAAACTGAAATACTCGAGTTACTGCACAATCATCGCATAGAGCGTCTTTTGGTAGTGGATAAAAAAGGTAATCTGAAAGGTATGATTACGGTAAAAGACATCACCAAATCGACAGTACATCCGATGGCTTGTAAAGATGATCAGGGGCGGTTGAGGGTAGGTGCTGCTGTAGGTACTGGTGCCGATACGGAAGCAAGAATATCAGCCTTAGTGGAAGCCGAAGTAGATTTGATTGTTGTGGATACGGCGCACGGACACTCCCGTGGTGTACTTGACAGAGTCGCCTGGATTAAAAAGAAATACCCCAACATTCAAGTCATTGGTGGCAATATTGCAACTGCGGCCGCTGCCCTTGATTTGGTTGCCGCTGGTGCTGACGCAGTAAAGGTTGGTATAGGCCCAGGATCGATTTGTACAACTAGAATTGTTGCCGGTGTTGGCGTGCCTCAAATCACAGCTATTAGTAATGTTGCTGAAGCTTTAATCGGTACTGGTGTCGGCGTAATTGCCGATGGTGGCATTCGATTCTCAGGTGATATTTCAAAAGCAATTGTTGCTGGTGCCCATGCAGTGATGATTGGTGGCATGTTCGCTGGTACGGAAGAAGCGCCTGGAGAAGTTGAGTTGTTTCAAGGTCGATCATACAAATCTTATCGCGGGATGGGATCAATTGCGGCAATGAAAAAGGGCTCGAGTGATCGTTATTTTCAGGCCGATAGCGCTGATGAAAAACTAGTACCCGAAGGCATTGAGGGCCGAGTGCCATACAAAGGACCACTCAATGACACCATTCATCAACTGCTTGGTGGTGTTCGTTCGAGTATGGGGTATGTAGGTTGCGCAACGATTGCTGAAATGCGGACTAAGCCTGAATTCGTTAAAGTGACCAGTGCGGGTATGTCTGAATCACATGTTCATGATGTGCAAATTACAAAAGAAGCGCCCAACTACCGCATATAAAAGTATAAATTTATAAAATCATAGCTTATAGACCCGCTCCATAAAGCCTGTCTAATTAGTCAGCAACCTGAAGTGCTTAAGAGTAAAAAAATCGATGGACATTCATCAAGACAAAATTCTGATTTTAGATTTCGGCTCACAATATACGCAGCTCATTGCCCGCAGAGTTCGTGAAGCCGGCGTTTACTGTGAAATTTATCCTTGGGACATTGAGTTTTCAAGAATTCAAGCATTTGACGCCAAGGGCATTATTTTGTCTGGAGGACCAGAATCCACATTGTCAGATCATAGGCCCCTTGCGCCCATTGAGATATTCAATTTGGAGATACCTATATTAGGGATCTGTTACGGCATGCAGACCATTGCCAGTCAGCTCGGTGGTGCAGTAGAAAACTGCGGCAAAAGTGAATTTGGATTTGCCAAGGTTCGAGCTCGTGGCCATACCGAATTATTACGTGATATTCAAGACGAAGTCACCAGTGAAGGGTATGGCATGCTTGACGTTTGGATGTCCCATGGGGATCGAGTTTCGGTCATGCCGCCAGGATTCAAACTGATGGCAAGCACCGACAGTGCTCCTATTGCGGGTATTGCCAACGAAGACCGCCAGATCTATGGATTACAATTCCACCCGGAAGTCACCCACACAGTTCAAGGCGTCACTATCTATAAACGGTTTTTGTATGATATTTGTGGTTGTGGTTCAGCCTGGACATCGGCCAATATTATTGAAACATCAATCGCCAATGTCAGAAAGCAAGTTGGTAACGACCACGTCATCTTAGGATTGTCGGGGGGTGTAGATTCATCCGTCGTGGCCGCTTTACTGCATCAGGCCATCGGCACACAACTTACTTGTATTTTTGTTGATAACGGTTTATTGCGTCATCAGGAAGGTGATCAGGTGATGGCATTATTTGACAAAAATATGGGTGTCAAAGTGATTCGAGTGGATGCTGAAGAACGGTTTCTAGGAAAGTTGAAAGGACTCACTGACCCAGAGTTAAAGCGCAAAGCTATCGGTAACTTGTTTATCGAGATTTTTGAAGAAGAAGCCGAAAAACTCGTCGATGCTAAATGGTTGGCACAAGGCACTATATATCCTGATGTGATTGAATCGGCCGGTGCGTCGACAGGCAAGGCGCATTTAATAAAATCACACCACAACGTGGGTGGACTGCCAGATGATATGAAACTAGGTCTAGTAGAGCCCTTACGAGAATTATTCAAAGATGAAGTCCGTAAGATTGGTATTGACCTTGGCTTGTCACGTGAAATGGTTTATCGACACCCATTCCCGGGCCCCGGTTTAGGCGTTAGAATTTTGGGTGAAGTGAAAAAGGAATTCGCTGACGTATTACGTTTAGCGGATGATATTTTCATCAAAGAGCTCAGAAGTTATGACTTATATGACAAAGTGTCACAAGCATTCGTGGTTTTCTTGCCGATCAAATCAGTCGGTGTGACGGGTGATGGACGACGTTATGATCACGTCGTATCTTTGCGCGCTGTGGAAACCATAGACTTTATGACTGCTCGATGGGCAGACTTACCCTATGACTTTCTCGATCACGTTTCGCGCCGAATTATGAATGAAATAGAAGGTATTTCTCGCGTTGTCTATGATATATCAGGTAAACCGCCAGGCACCATTGAGTGGGAATAGCTATTCCACTGATTCACTTTTATAAAGCATTGATCTAGATATCTAAAAACAGTCGGTTAAAACTAATTTAATTTTTAGGCCATACTATTACTTAAATAGAACTTTTATTTCATCCAGAGAGCTAGGGTCATCGATAGTTGATGGTAGCGGGTAGGCTTCGCCATCAGCAATACAACGAATTGTCTTACGGAGTATTTTACCAGAGCGTGTTTTTGGAAGTCTATTGACAATATAAGCCTCTTTAAAAGCAGCCACTGCACCAATTTCTTGCCTAACCATTTGTATCAGTTGTTCAATAACAAGGCTCTGATCATTGGCATTATCTATTGTATTTTTAAGCACCACAAAACCTGTGGGCAATTGGCCCTTTAGCTCATCCTTTCGTCCAACCACTGCGCATTCGGCAACGGCTGGATGTTTACCTAAAATCTCCTCCATTTCACCTGTCGATAAGCGATGCCCGGCAACATTAATCACATCATCAACACGGCCCATAACAAATAGATATCCGTCCTCATCAATATAGCCACCATCACCCGTATTAAAGTAACCCGGATAGTGATCAAGATATGATGTTTTTAAACGGTCCTCGTCACCCCAAATAGAAGTTAAACAGCTGGGCGGTAAGGGTAGTTTAATCGCAATAAAACCCTGTGTATTAGGCGGTAGCTGTTGGCCTTTTTCATCTAAAATTTGAATATCAAAACCAGGCACCGGTTTTGTTGATGAACCTGATTTAATGGGTAACTTTTCAACGCCCCACAAGTTAGACGAAATGGCCCAGCCTGTTTCGGTTTGCCACCAATGATCGATTACCGGCACCTTATAAGTATCTGACAACCATTCATAGGTTGGTGGATCGAGACGTTCACCTGCGGCAAAAATAGTCGTTAGTGAAGTCAGGTCATATTGTTTTGCTAGTTTCCCGTCTGGGTCTTCTTTACGAATGGCCCTAAACGCGGTCGGGGCAGTGAACAGAGCTTTTACCTTATACTCGGAAATAACGCGCCAAAAAGCCCCTGCGTCAGGCGTCATTACGGGCTTTCCTTCATATATTATAGTCGTGCAACCATGCAATAACGGCGCATAAACGGTATAAGAATGGCCAACAATCCAACCAACATCAGATGCAGCCCAATATACATCACCGGGTTTCATATCATAAATAGCCGTCATGCTGTATTTCAGTGCGACAGCATGGCCACCATTTTCACGGACAACGCCTTTCGGTTTACCTGTTGTACCGGAGGTGTAAAGAATATAAAGCGGGTCGCTGCCTTTTAATGGCACACAGTCAGCAGGTACGGCAGCTTTGATTTGTTCGTGCCAATCCACATCACGGCTTGGATCCAGTGTTGCAAGCGCCTGTGGGCGCTGTAAAACGACGCAAGTTGCTGGTTTATGGGTTGCAAGTCGAATGGCCTCATCTACTAAGGGCTTGTATTCAATAATGCGTTTCACTTCAATGCCACAAGAAGTGGTCAGTATCACTTTTGGAGTGGCATCATTTAGTCTGACAGCTAGCTCTGGAGAAGCAAACCCGCCGAATACAACTGAGTGAATGGCGCCTATTCGAGCACAAGCCAACATTGAAATCGCCGCTTCTGGAATCATCGGTAGATAGATGACAACTCTGTCTCCCTTGACGACACCGAGTTGTGTCAGCATACCAGCACAAAGTGCGACTTCATCTCTTAATTCAGCGTAAGTAAATGTTTTTTTGTCACCAGTAACAGGAGAGTCATAAATTAAAGCGGGTTGATCTGCTCGACCATTTTCAACATGATAGTCTAGGGCTAGATAGCTTGTATTCATTTCTCCGTCAGCAAACCAGTGATGAATTCCTTTTGAGTCAACTGATAAAATATCTTCAGGGTACTTATACCAACTTAACTGCTGAGCTTTATCTGCCCAGAATTTTTTGGCGTTTTCTATTGATTGATCAAACTCATGTTGATATAACATTCCTAACCTCAGAAGATAATTTTTATAGTATTTGGGCTGATGACTATCGTTTGAATCAAATCATAAGTTAATATGATATTGTTGATGATAGTGACGTTATTTCTGCTTTTAATCTAGGAAAAAAGAATCTTAGAGCAATATTGTCAACAATCTTAATCTTACACTTAATATTATCGTTACTTCCGTTCGAATCCATCATTCATGATTTCAATGAACTTTTGTGCTGGAGCTGAAAGGAATTTGCCCTTCCGTGTAACAATGCCATAACTTCTTTTGGGAAAGTACTGGTCTATTGGAATCACGTGCATTTTTGAACTGTCTTCTTCCGTAATACAAACATTAGTCACGATTGATATTCCCTGGCCCAAACTAACGTAGCGCTTGATCACTTCCCATCCGCCTGCTTCTAACGTCACCTGAAAGTTAACATTATGTTGAGCAAATACCATCTTGACTATATGCCAAGTGCTCAAATGTCTAGGTGGCAATATTAGGCCAAATTTGCCTATATCTTGAATGGTAACCTTCTTCATTTTCGCCAGCGGGTGATCTAGGGGGGTAATGATCACTGGGTTATAGGAGACAATGGGGTCGTATACAAGATCGTCAGGCACCTCTAACATTGATCCAACTGCGAAATCAACCTTATCAGAGCGCAATAACTCCATACCATCACGGCCTGTTTCATTTGATAGACGCAATTTAATGGATGGATACTGCTTAGAAAACTTACCAACAGGCTCTGGCAGAATATATAAAATAGTGGATTCACCTGCCGCTATAATTAAATCGCCTGAAGTTAAATTGCCACAATGAGCATCAAATGTTTCCTTTAGACGGTCAATACCCTGAACATGCGGTAAACATAAGTCATAGAGAATACTGCCTTCTGTAGTAAGGAGTAGTTTGGGTCCACGGCGTTCAAAAAGAATGGTATCCATCTCTTCTTCTAATGCATGAATTTGGAGTGATATAGTCGGTTGGCTAGCAAAAAGCGAGTCAGCAGCTTTTGTCATACTACCAAGCTTAGCCGTTTGGCAAAATGCCCGTAATTTTTTTAAGTGATTCTGTTTGTAATAGGTATTTGCCATGTGCTAGTCCAAGTTATTAATTCGTAATATAAAACAGGGGAAGCGAAACAATAGTATTGAATAAATCAATTATTAGATATTTAAATAATAAAAGTCAATAGACCTTAAAAAATATTATAACAGCGAATTGTTGATAATTTATATCAGAAGCGAAAATACAAATTGAAATATAGCGGCCTAACGTATATTCTGCGCGCTCTATAAGGCGCCCGTAGCTCAGCTGGATAGAGTACCTGGCTTCGAACCAGGTGGTCGGGAGTTCGAACCTCTCCGGGCGCGCCATTATTGGTCTCAATATTTATTTAACCCCTTGAATAGTAACGAGTTTTATCACTCGGCTACAAATGGAGTTGACATTAATGAGGACATTGAAACACCCCCAGTACACCTACTTAAAGGACGGAAGTTACTACTTTTTCTCGTTCAGTTCCACTTGATCTAAGACACCTCTATCTAAAATCAAAGATAATTCAGGCACTCAAAACTCAATCTCCTGTCCGAGATAAGATGGCATCCCCAACTCTTTTGGCCAAATTAGATGACGACTGGCTCGGTATTCAGTTGCAATGGGTAGATATTTCAGCTTCTCACCAGCTACTAATCAAGGACTATCTCCAGCTACCCAAGTGTTGACAGCTGGCAAGACTTGACTTTATCAAAACGGATGAGGAAAGAAATGCCTTGCGTGGTGGAACAATGCATCTCACTCAATTTCATCTGGTCCTGTAGGTCTAAAATGACAGAATAAAAAACTTAGAAGGGCTTATAGAATGTTAATGTGAAAGGGCCTATAATTTTATTTTACATAGCGTTTAACCTTATAACTCAAAAAAATTTTATAAAAATATTGGGAATACCTGAAACAACTGACTTTTTCAAAACATATTTTGCGTACCTAAAACTAAAGACATTTAAAGTTTAGAGAAAATAACAGTCTCTACTTCAGAAGGATTAAACAATTAATGTTAAAAGACTTATCTTGTTCTATTTGTGCTGGCACATCTATGCCACACGATGTCGTTGATTTTAATAAATCCTGTGAAGAGAATAATGGGAAGTTTCTGAGACCTTCAGGTGTTTCTATCTATTATTACCTCTGTCATCACTGTGGCTTTTGTTTTGCGCCAGAGATCTGTGATTGGCCATCAGAAAAGTTTTCAAAAGAGATCTATAACAGTCAATATATTGATATTGATCCTGACTACAAAGAAAATCGTCCAAAAAATAATGCCGCTCACTTAAGCAAGATTTTTAACGGCAAAACTGAACATATCAGGCACCTTGATTTTGGAGGGGGTAATGGCAGTCTGAGCGATGCGCTTAAAGGTTTTAGCTGGGACTCCCAAAGTTATGATCCATTTATGCATAAAGATATTAATATAACTGATTTAGGGCGATTTAACTTAATAACCGCTTATGAAGTGTTTGAGCATGTACCTGATGCCAATGCTTTAATGGAGCAATTAAATTCGTTGATCAGTTCTGATGGGGTGATCTTATTTAGCACTCTATTATCTGATGGACCAATTAAACCCAATACACGCTTAAACTGGTGGTATGCCGCACCGCGGAATGGACATATTAGTCTATTTTCTAAAAAATCTTTACAGACACTGGCAAACAAGTATAACTTTGAAATTGGTAGCTTGTCATCAGGCACTCATATTCTTTATAGGAAAGTACCTGATTGGGCTGCCCACCTTTTTAATCAGGGCAAAAAGACAAATTAGTCGCCATTATCGTTTTGGCAATACTCGTCTTTATACGCAGCAGACATAAAACCGGTCCCTTAGGCTGAAGACGCCAACGTAACGCTATTCTTAAGCATGACATGAAAAAACGTCTTGAACCTATCAACATCTTACTGTGCAACGTTTTTAAATTTGTTTATGGCCGTATTTTCATAGAAAAGACTCAAGCGTTCTAACAAAAGAGGGTGCTTAAAAGATTACTCGAGCGATATCTACGGCGAGTTAAACTCTTTTGGACAGCTTATCTGTTTGTTAAGTTAACTTGTCGTTCAAGCGGGTGCTTGGCCGCCCCTGCCAATTAGTTGAATAAGACTTTCTGACATCGTATTGTTCTTTTTTCTTGCGTGCATAACAAGACTATTTAGGTTGAAAGTTACCAACGCCATCATTCAACCAAACAAGATCTCTTGTAGCGTCATCTACTACGATGTCTTTAAACCCATCATTGTTGAAATCTTGAATGCGAATCCAGTCGATCCAATTTGCGGTATCACTATGGCCAGTATTAAGCCTTTCTGCACTTTCATCTGAAAAAGTACGCCCACCTTGATTGATTAGAACCTGAATTTTGAAACCTTTATAAAAATCCGAAGGGTCTGAACTACCTCCTGTTCTCGTTAGAAAAATATCTTTATCACCATCTAAATCAATATCAGCAACGTCAATATCTATCACTGTACCCAGGCCTGTTATTGGGGGTAGTGTCGTTGAACTATTCACACTCCAAATTCCACTATTGTTTCCCCACAATATCTGAGAAGAAAATCCACCCTGCTCATGTCCAGTTACGAGAACGTCAATAAACCCATCTTTGTCAACATCAACCAATTCTGTGGTGTACATCTGGCCTGTTAAATCAGTAATTTTCGTGGAATCTTTAGTGAAATTCCCACTGCCATCATTGATAAGAAAAAAAGGTTTGTCTTTTGTATCAGTGACAAAAACGTCAATATCATTATCGTTGTCAATATCTGCAGAAGCTGCTGCATGTTGAAATCCGACCAAAGTATTGAGTCCTGTCCCTAAATTATAACCATTCTCTGATGATAATATGACATAGGGGGCTTCGCCAGGAAAAGGAGGATGATCGTAACCATGTCCAATGACAAACATATCCATTTTTCCGTCACCATTATAATCACCCGTGAGTGCTTTTCTGGGATGAATCTGACCCGGTGGTGAGCCATTAAAAAAGCTGCTATCAAGGACGAAGTTACCATTGCCATCATTTAGAAATAACTCAGATGGCGTAACGGCATTAGAGCCATCACCAGAAGATATAAAAACGTCAACATCATCATCTGAATCAAAGTCTGCGTAAGTTATGGCGAGCTTAAAATTGCTTGGGTAAGCTGATGGCAAGGACGATCGCTTAATATAAATTGCTGCCGTTTGTAATGCATGTGAGTCCGTAGCACCTGGCTCAAATCCTTGTTGTATTGATATGCTCGTTTCCTCGGTGCTGTCGCTACCACTACTAGTACCACCACCACCACCACAACCTGACAGTATTAGGGTTGGAATAATCACCAGAACTTTTAAATTATTAATTAATTTCATATATAATCCAACCTACGCTAATTACAGTTTATATTGTTGACAGTGGCCCGAAATAATAGCTGCTAAGTTATAATATCATAAAAGAAGTATTGATTAATTTCCATATTAACTTTAAAGACTTATGGCAATTCTATGAAAGGGTTAAAGTTTTTTATTTCACATGCTTTTAATTACTTGGTTTCAAGTAATAAGTGCAATTAATTTAAGCTACGAGTAAATCTGTTTGTTGCCCCATAAATAATTCATTAGGTGACCGACAACCTCTAGATTTTCTAGGACGTTGATTGAGGCGTTCCATCACCCGCGCAACCTGTTCGTCCGTCACTTCATTAAAATTTGTGCCCTTCTGAAAATATTGGTGGATTAAGTCATTTGTATTTTCATTAGGAGATTCTTATGAACCTTATCTTGGAATTGGGTGGGGAAGAAAAGCGAGTGCCGAGGCAGGGTTTCCTTTTTCGGCTGAAATAGGTGTTACTCTTTTGGAACCAAGCACACAATTGTCCGGTATTGTAAATGTTCTTGGTACAATTAACCTCACTCAGGCTGAACTGGATACATGGCTGCAAGGAGCCCAGGATGATGTTGACAAAGAACTAGACGAATTTGAAATATGGCCAGTTTTGTCAATAGGCCTTAATTATGCATTTTGATAACGTTAAAATGATTAACCGTCTAAACGGCTGATCTTCAGCAAGAAATTCTTTTTATTGATGGCAGTAATCTGCTTGATATTGATCCCAACCAGAATATTGGCTACTGCTTTTGTAGATAGTCGCCTCACTTATAATATTATCAAGCTGTATAGGTTTGTTAAACCATTACAGACACTCTATCCGTTGGCGAACCCCCGAGGCCGTTTCTGTCTTCGTTATACAGATGGGATAGAGACATTTTTTTAATTTTCAACCCTAATAAACCCTATAGATGCCCCACCTTGGGTGGGGTAGACATAGTCTGCTAACGTGTTTCTCACCTGATCCCGATATTACTCATTAATCTACTCAGGTTCCTTCCTTTCAATCCATTCCAAGGTACAAATCTTGTGGTGTACTGGTCTCACCGATACCTTGATCTTTACCTCAGTCTTAAGGCTAAGATCGTCGCCTTGGTTGATCATGGACCTGACATCAATGACCTTCTTTCAGGTGTTCGTCAGGGTGTTGGTATAGTTAGTAGATCTCTTTATTCGTTATATAAAGCCCAAGTAATTGTCTTTGCCGCGTTTTTTAATGCCTTATTACGTGGGATAAATTGGCTGATGTTTCGGAGCTGCTCTCCTATTTTTTGAGCGAAGGGGTGTAAATTGAAATTAACGCGGATAGTTTTTAAATTTCTTTTAGGGATTACACAATCTGGGCTTACATCCTTGCATTAATTACTTAAAGGTCGATAAACTTTTTGAGATAAAAAACTATAGCGTTTTAACCATAGCAAAAGCGTTAACAATAATGTCGCTAGTGTAAAGGAACCGCCTCCGCCTCCACCACTATCTGTTGACGCTGGGGTTGTCGTAATAACTTGGGTCAAAGTTGCTTTTGATGGACCGGTAGAGTAGCCGGTTGTTGAAAATATCCCTTCACCCATTATATTCAGGTCAAAGTTTGAAAGGTCGTAAAAAATATTATTACTACAACTCACCGAAAAGCGGGCTTGTGCGTTTGCTTTATCAGGAATATCTACAAATTGTGATCCATCATTATCAGTTGAGAGCAATAAATCAACAATTCCATAACTGCTTTTATCTTCTGAGAACGTATACAGCTTAATGTCCACACTTGGACAATTAACCGGGGCATTCGGGGTATTAGCTGGATTCCATTCCACTGTTGTCCCATCAGTTGCCGTTAATTGAAGCTCCGCATTGTGAGAAGTAATGGCAAAGGGTCCAGATGTTGTATCCACTGAGATTTGAACATCGTCAGTACCTTGGCCGGCTCTCCCGTCACGAACAGTCACACGAAAGTTAAGCACTCTATTTTTTGTAGGTAATGTTTCACCTTTTGTCGAAATATTGTTTATTTGTGTCATTAAAACAGGAAATTCACGAGTGCTAGTAGTTTTGGGCATACCCGTTCTAAATAAAGGGTTGTTGCCTTGGTCTGTTCCGATGGTGGTCGAAGTGGTTGCTACCGCGCCGACATCCATTTGATCCCATTGATAACTGAGAGTATCCCCTGTGTCTACTGCACTTGCCGTTAGACGAAACGGTGTGTTAATTGGAATGACTCTATCAATACCTGCGTTAACATTGGTTGGGTCTGAGTTAGCAGGGCTTATGATAGCCGAAGTAGCACAAGTCCCCCCGGCCCCTGTTACAAAAGAATTTATTTCTGCTATTGATCCCGCGTGAAAAGTTGCATCAGTAGAGTTTGAAATATTTTCATCAATACAAAGTCCCGCATAGCCCATGATTGAAGAACCACTCCCCGGTTCAAAGGCTGTTGATGCATTACGATTTGCACAATTGCTGTTGCTGCCGTTATAACTATGGTTGCCTCCAAATTGGTGTCCGATTTCATGAGCGACGTAATCAATGTAAAAAGGGTCGCCAGTCGGGTTTTTCAAGCCAGTGACACCCCAAGCTTTATAGTCATCATTGCAAGCAACCCTTAAACCAGCAACACCCCCACCACGTGTACCAAATACATGCCCAATATCATAATTAGAATTTCCAATCGTTGTATCTATTTGGGTTTGGTTTTGATTTAACAAGGCAGAAACATTATTATTTGAAAACCCAAAATCAGCTGGGGCAACTTCTATGATTGAGCTATTGGTTGTTATTAAGTTTAGGTGAATACCCAAGTCACCTTCGAAAATTTGATTGACTCGATTGATAGCCGTGTTAATTTCTGACATTGCGGCCTCTAA
>CAJXUC010000018.1 GCA_913061315.1 uncultured Gammaproteobacteria bacterium
GCAATAGGTTCTGATCTTCGAAGAAGCGATTTATCTCAGCACAAATGCCTGAACAGGTCGCGCCGGGCTTAATTAATGAAATGCCGAGCTCATGAGCATCAACATTGGCTTGCCAGACACGGAGCGAATCAGCATCTGGCTCACCAAGGAATAAAGTACGTTCCAGAGCTGTATAGTAACCCGAAATCATAGGAAAGGTATTTAGACTTAAAATATCGCCCATTTCTAACTTTGCAGTCGTCACTGGGTTGTGCGCACCATCAGTATTTAGACCTGCTTGGAACCAAACCCAACTATCCCGTATTTCACTGTTGGGGTAGCGCATGGAAATTTCCAGTTCCATTGCATCTCGACCGGCCATGGCAACGTCGATTTCTCTTGTGCCTAGTTTGATGGCTGCTTTGACTGCTTCACCACCGATATCAGCTGTTCGAGCGCCTCCTTTGATTAACTCGATTTCTTCGGCAGATTTAATCATGCGTAAAGTCATGATGTCGGCATTTAAATCTTTCAATTGGATGTTGCCTAACATGCTTAACATGACATCTCGTGAAACGACCGTCAAATGATCAGCTTCAATACCGATATTTTTTGAATTGGGGATAACTGATTGAACTGCTCGCCAATAGTTGTTGCGCTTCCAGTCAGTGTAAATAATGTTTTCACCAAAGCTACGACGCCATGGCTGCCCACCATCAATATTTGCTGATATGGTGACACAGCGGTCAGCGGTTACAACACAGGCATAGGGACGTCCGAATGCGCAATACAAAAAGCCTGAGTAATAGGCAATGTTATGCATGGATGTGAGTACTGTGGCTTCGACACCTGAGTGGCTCATCAGGTTTCTAAGGTCTCTCAATCGGTTTTCATATTCCGCATTAGAGAAAGGAAGTTTGGCTTTTGACCCATTGTGTAGTTGAAAAAACGCGGGTCTTTCTTTTTGAGATTGTGTCATAGGTTCAATCCGAAAATGTCCGGGTAACCTAAATGTGTTTACCCGGTTAGTTGGTCCGGGCGTGCAGGATCAAAAAACTGCAACAGCAGTCATCGATAACGCTCAGTGTAGCGACGCCATCGCTACAAGCTTAAAGTAATTCTATCTATCGGTTGATATTCAGGCAAGGAAATTATTTTCTGAATATGACAGAGTCCATTGAGGTATTTAAAATAGTCAAAACAATACGTATCCTGATAGCATTCAGTCTTTGATTTTTTGAACCATTTGATGAGCGATTCCATGCAGGCGATGATCGGTTGGGGTGATATTTTAACCCGAAAGTACGCTGCAAAAATTGCCACATTGGTTCTGGCAGTTTGGCTGCATGCATCTAATTCGATGTTGACAGCGACTACTATGCCGAGCGCTGTCAATGACATTGGTGGTTTGAACCTACTTTACTGGACCTTCTCAATTTATTTAGTCGGTTCGATCGTTGCAGGTGCGAGTGCTGGCCTATTGGTGGTTAAATCAAATATCCGCACATTAATGATCCGTTTTGCTTTGATTTATGCTTTTGGCTGTGTCGTTGTAGCACTGGCGCCAACCATGCCGGTAGTACTCGGTGGACGAATGTTACAAGGTCTAGGCGGTGGTGGATTGATGGGACTTGTTTATATTGCTCAAAGTCGTTTTTTCCCCAGTCAGTTTGTGCCTAAAATAATAGCCTGTATATCAGTCACCTGGATGATCGCCGCTTTTTGTGGGCCAATGATTGGAGGAGCATTCGCCACTTGGGGTGTCTGGCGAATGGCTTATTGGGTATTTGGTGCACAGGCTTTATTGTTAATTATTGCAATTAACTTATTGTTACCTAACGACGCTAGTAAAATCACGTCTAAATCAGAACGAATTCCCATTGTACGTCTCGCAACCCTAGCGTTAGCCATTGTTTTAATGTCATTGGCGGGTGCTGACTATGATCGAGTTACGTCACCGCTATTAGTTTTGTCAGGTGTTATGGCACTGGCTTTGTTTGTTTTTCGGGACAGAGCGGCATTATCTAGTCGAATCTTACCGAAAGCGCTAACAAACCTAAATCATCCAATCGGTAATGGTGTCTTGACGATATTCTTGCTGTGTCTTTGCATTATGTCATTTTTAATTTACGGTCCAACCATAATAATTAAGCTTCATGGTGTCACACCATTTACTGCTGGATTGATCGTCATGGGTGAAACTTTGGCCTGGAGCTGTTCGGCGCTTATTTTTTCTAGTACGGCAGAAAATAAAGAACCCATGCTCATTCGTGTGGGTAGTTCACTGGTTGTGATTGGCCTCATTGCGATGGCGTTAACGCTATCGGGGCAGGCTTTGTGGATGATTGTTATTGCAACTCTGATTGGCAGTACGGGTTTTGGGATGATGTGGGGGTTTATTATCAAACGAATCATTATAAATGCCTCGACTGACGAAAAGGCGAGGACGTCATCACTATTACCAATGACTCTTCAGTTGGGTTTCGCATTGGGTGCTGCAATAGCGGGCATTATTGCGAATAGTCTTGGTTTGAGTGAGACCATGAATAACGATGATATACGTCACGTCGCCTTCTGGTTATTTATTGGGTTTGTGCCTTTGGCACTCTTAGGAAATTTATTTGCTTGGCGTTTCGTTCGATGAGATAAGCTGATTGACTAATAGGATTAAATGATGGATAGGCTAGTTGAAACTATCTACCATCCATTATAACGGCACAATTTTGATTTTAATGCAGTCTGAAAATCTATTTTAAATAAAAATGGCTCTAGATTGGTCAAGTATCTAGGGTGTGTCCTTCGTGATAGGCCGGTGAGCACAAAAAGTGCCGTCAACTGTAATTATTTTCGTTGATGTTTTAATAATTTACCGTTTACCCCGCATTAAAATGTTGTAAAATCTTATTTTTGTACATCTCCTAATGGTTCATTATGCCGAGACGTGTTCACCTTAAAAATGAGTATCTGGAGACCCGCCTGGTTCGGCGACGCATTATTTTGTCTGCGATTTTTATCTTCGTTTTACTGGGTGTTTTGTTGGGACGACTATACGTTCTACAAATTTTAGATTATAACCATTTCACTACTTTATCTGATAAAAATCGAATACGCATCAAAGCACTACCGCCCGGCCGAGGTCTAATTTATGATAGGAATGGTGTCATCATGGCTAACAATTTACCGGCCTATCGATTAGAAATAATTAAGGAGCAAGTTGAAGACCTTGATCAAACCTTGATTGATTTAAAGCAATATGTTTACTACAGTGACCTTGATTTACGTCTCTATCTGCAGGCCGCTAATCGTCGTCGATCTTTTGAAAGCATTCCACTTAGGTTAAACTTGAATGATGAAGAAGTGGCTAGGTTGGCCGTTAATTTATATAAGTTTGACGGAGTTGAAATCAATGCTCGATTGACACGTAATTATCCGCAAGGTGACCATGCGGTCCATGCGCTAGGGTATGTGGGTCGCATTGATGTTAAAGATCTGGAGAATGTGAACGACAATAACTATGCGGGTACCAGTCATATAGGCAAGCTTGGGTTAGAAAAATTTTATGAGCCTCAACTGCATGGCACTGTCGGTGTGCAGCAAGTAGAGGTCAATTCCAGGGGCAGGACGCTAAGGGTTTTAAGCGAGACCCCCCCTATACCGGGTGATAACCTGCACTTGACCATAGACTCTAAATTACAAAAAGTGGCGGAACAAGCCTTTGGTAATTTAACTGGGTCGGTGGTGGCAATCAATCCTCGCAATGGTGAGGTGCTCGCGCTTGTTAGTATGCCTAAATTTGACCCCAATCTATTCGTTAACGGCATTAGTTATAAGAACTACGACAAGTTGCGCAATTCAAATCAGCAACCCATGTTTAACCGAGCATTATCGGGGCAATACCCACCTGGCTCTACAACCAAGCCATTTTTTGGGCTTGCTGGGTTAGAAACACAAACTGTTAATAGTCAAACTAAAATATTTTGCCGTGGGTTTTATCGCCTGCCAAAAAAAGAACATAAGTATCGTGATTGGAAGAAACAAGGCCATGGCCACATGAATCTAAAAGGGGCAATAACGCAATCTTGTGATGTTTACTTTTACAGCTTATCTTACCGAATGGGTATTGATAAAATGTCTGCTTTCTTGGAAAAGTTTGGTTTTGGAAAAAAAACTGGAATTGACAGTACAGGTGAAGTAACAGGGTTACTGCCCTCTCGAGAATGGAAAAGGAAGACTCTAAACCAGCCTTGGTTTCCAGGTGAGACACTAAATACGGGTATCGGACAAGGCACCTTTTTAGTAACACCGTTACAACTGGCTAACTCTACCGGAGCACTCTCTTTAAATGGTTTGCGTTATCGCCCGCATCTCGTCAAGGCTTTAGAAAATGGATATTCGGGTAACAAGACCGATGTCCCCATTGAACAAGTTTCTGAAGATGGAGTTAGCAAAAAGTCGAATTGGCAACAGGTGCACAAGGGAATGTTAAATGTGGTGCATGGGTTACGCGGAACAGCAAGTGGAATCAATCGAGGTCTAACTTACACAATAGCGGGTAAAACAGGCACGGCACAAGTCTATGGAATTGCTCAAGATGATGAATATGACGAAGATACTGTCATTAACCGGCTGCGTGATCACGCTTTGTTTATGAGTTATGCGCCGTCTGAAAACCCTCGAATTGCAGTCGCCGTTATTGTTGAAAATGGTGGTCACGGTAGTTCCGTAGCAGCACCTATTGCGAGAAAAGTACTCGATGCGTACCTTGTGAATTCTGAAAAGTCTGGAAGTGGTTCAGGTGACGGTAGCCAGCCATGAAGAATATGAGTGATACTGGTGATTATTCACGCCTACGCCGTCTGCTAGATGCTTTGAATATTGATCCTGTGCTACTTACTTTGTTAGTGATTCTGTCGACATTTGGTATCGTCCTGCTGTATAGCGGAAGTGGTTCAAACATGGATTTAATTGTGCGCCAACTAACACGATTGTCGCTGGGATTATTCTTATTTATTTTGGTGGCTAATGTGCCTTTGCGCATTTTAAAAGGTCTGTCATTCTGGCTTTATCTATTTGGTGTTTTATTGTTGCTGGCGGTCATCTTCTTTGGTGAGATCGGCAAAGGTGCGCAACGCTGGCTTGATCTAGGTATCATTCGGTTTCAACCATCAGAAATTTTAAAACTAGCGGTGCCTATGATGGTGGCATCCTACTTGTCAGACAGAGTATTACCGATAGGCTTAAAAGATTTGTTTGTATCCGTTGTTTTAGTGTTGATTCCGGTCATGTTAATTGCTCGCCAACCGGATCTTGGGACGGCCATATTGGTTGGCAGTGCTGGGGCTTTTGTATTATTTCTTGCAGGTGTTCGTTGGCGAATAATATTGAGCCTGATGTTTCTTTTATCTCTCATGGCGCCACTATTATGGAAATTTGCGCTGCACGATTATCAGCGCTCACGTATATTGACTATGTTTGACCCTGAGAGTGATCCATTGGGATCTGGCTATCATATTATTCAGTCTAAAATTGCGATTGGGTCAGGTGGTAATTATGGTAAAGGATGGCTAAATGGGACACAGTCTCAGTTTGACTTTATACCAGAGCGTTCCACTGATTTTATATTCTCCGTTTTTGGTGAAGAGTTCGGTTTTTTTGGTGGTGTCATTTTAATTCTGCTCTATCTTTCAATAATTTTCCGAGGTTTATATATTGCGGCTAGGTCAAAAGATACTTATGGTCAGTTGGTTGCAGGGGCCATTAGTCTAACATTTTTTGTTTATTTGTTCGTCAATATTGGCATGGTTAGTGGTATGTTGCCTGTTGTGGGGGTGCCGCTGCCATTGATTAGTTATGGCGGTACGTCGATGGTGACGCTGTTAATAGGATTTGGATTGATTATGTCAATAAGATCGACAAAGCGATTCTTGGGATGAAATGTTACAAAAGCTAACGTAAATTTTTCTTAGATTGGTTTATAAAATATTAAGACTTAAAAAGTGAGATAAATAATGAGACTGTTTTTAATTACAATGGCATTGTTACTGTCGTCTAATGTTTTTGGTGCCAAAGTGGTCCAAGGTGACTATAAAAATCGGAAAGATGTAGACGCCTTCATCGACCGCATGGTGGAAAAAAGTGACTATAGTGAGGCAGCATTAGTTACCTTATTCTCTTCGGTTAAGAAGCAATCGCATCTATTTGAAAGACTCAATAAGCCAGCCGAAAAAGAACTTGAGTGGTATCAATACCGCCGTATCTTTATTAAAGACAGCCGAATCAATCAAGGTATTAAATTTTGGCGTGAGAATAAGCAGTTAATAACAGAAGTTGCTGAAAAAACAGGTGTGCCTGCTGAAATTATGATTGCCATTATTGGTGTTGAAACCTTTTATGGTACCTACCGAGGGAAGGATCCAGTATTCGATAGCCTCGTCACGCTTGCATTTGACTATCCAAAGCGTGAGAAATTCTTTGCTAGAGAGCTAGAGCAGTTTTTATTACTGGTTAAAGAGCAAAGTCTAGAGACTAAAAGTATCGTGGGCTCCTACGCTGGCGCCATGGGAATGCCGCAGTTTATATCCTCTAGCTATCGTCATTATGCGGTTGATTTTGATAATGATGGGCAAGTTAATTTATTTAATAGTAAACCTGATATTTTAGGAAGCGTTGCCAACTATTTTGTCAAACATGGGTGGCGTCCGAAAGAGGCGATAGCTGGGCCACTGCAGTTACAGGAAAAAAATACGGTTGATAAATTAAAGCCAGGTGTCAGAACTGATTATCAATGGTCAGACTTTGCAAAGAATGGACTATTATCAAACACCGAGTTATCAGCGGATACACCTGTAGCATTGATTCAACTTGAACAAATTGACAAAACTGAATACTGGGCTGGGTTTAAAAATTTTTACGTCATTACACGCTATAATCATAGCGAACTTTATGCGATGGCAGTATATCAATTGTCTTTGTTAATTAAGGATGGGATGAGTCGATAGTGACAAGGACTTCGCTATTATCATTTGTTATTCTGGCAGTAACGCTCTCAGCCTGCACTTTTGACTTGCCAATCAAAAGTCGTACCAAAACCGTCAATCCAGCCGTTATCAAAGTGCCACCAGAAATTTTGCGTTCCAAATCAGGTAACCCGACTTCTTATATTGTGTTCGGCAAACGTTACTATGTGATGGATAATGCACATGGATTTGTTCAGCGTGGCATTGCGTCTTGGTATGGAAAAAAGTTCCATGGGCGTAAAACTTCTAGTGGTGAAGTTTATGACATGCATGCGATGACTGCAGCACATAAAGAATTACCTTTACCGAGCTATGTGCGGGTAGTTAATATAAAAAATGGTCGAACCATTGTGGTTAAGGTGAACGATCGAGGACCCTTCGTAGGAGGTAGAATTATTGACCTGTCATTTACTGCAGCGAGTCAGTTGGGCATAGTTGAGGCTGGTACAGGTGAGGTTGAAATTAGCGTGTTAAATTCGCCTGGAAGTGAAAAACGACCGGTAGTAAGAACCATTCCATTGGTTGAAAACATCGCAGAAAACGTGCCTTTATTTATTCAGCTAGGCTCATTTGGGGTTGAGCTCAATGCCCAAAACCTAGTGAAGCACTTACATGACTTAAATGAGCCCTCGGCTAAAGTATATAAACTAACCGACGCAAAGGGTACTTTTTACCGAGTTAGATTAGGCCCGTTATATGATATTAACGAATCTAATGCAGTGGTTATTAGGCTCCAACAGAAGGGCTTCGAAAAGGCCCGAGTGGTTTTACGCGATTAAATTCTCTTGATTGATATGCTGGAGTTAATTTAGCGTTGAATACCCCTTGTGACCGTATCTTGTGATGGTTACAATTCTATCATCCACATGGCAGGTAATTCCCATTCAATGAAGACTTTTCTCTTTGCACTATTCTCTGTTATTAACTTAGTGATAAACCCGCTATGGGCTGCAGGAAAGCCGATGCCGGACGTCCCTAGTTTAAATGCGGATAGTTTTTATCTCATTGATTTTGATAGTGGTCGAGTATTAGCCGAAAAGAATGCAGATAAGAGAGTAGATCCTGCCAGTATTACTAAATTAATGACAGCTTATCTGGTCGACAAGGCCGTTGCCGTTGGTGATATTTCATTAGATGAAATGGTCACTATTAGTGATAAAGCCTGGCGCATGAAAGGTTCTAAAATGTTTGTCGAAGTGGGTAAAGAAGTCTCCGTTGGGACGCTCTTAAAAGGCTTAATTATTCAGTCTGGCAATGATGCGACTGTTGCATTAGCCGAGCATATTGCAGGTACTGAATCTGCGTTTGCAGGTTATATGAATCATGAGGCGAAGCTACTGGGAATGGCGAATACTCAGTTTAAAAATGCTAGTGGCTGGCCTGCCGAAGGTCATTACAGTACGGCTAAAGATATTGCCATATTGGCCAGTGCCATGATTCGTGATTTCCCAGAAAGCTATCGCTATTATAAAGTAAGAGAATTTACCTTTAATAATATTCGTCAGTTCAATCGAAATCGTCTGTTATGGCGTGATGAAACCGTTGATGGAGTTAAAACAGGCCATACTGAAGCAGCTGGCTATTGTCTTGTTTCTTCTGCAAAGCGGGATGGTATGCGTCTAGTTGCCGTTTTGCTGGGGGCGAAATCTAATAAAGGACGAACAAGACATAGTCAGTCTTTGCTCAATTATGGCTTCCGTTTTTATGAAACTCATAAGCTCTACGCCGCAGATGAAGTATTAAAAACTGGACGTGTTTGGTATGGTGATCAAAAGCAGGTGTCGATGGGAGTTGCTAAAGATATCTACGTCACTATTCCTCGGGGGCGCTATCAGAGTTTAAAAGCGGCCATGGATATTGAAGGCGAAATATCAGCTCCTATTAAAAGTGGTCAATTACTCGGCACGGTAACGGTTGAACTAGAAGGAAAACAGCTTGCCAACGGAGATATTGTTGCTATCCATGCGGTTAACGAAGGCGGTTTATTGGATAGGGTAATGGACAGTATTAAGTTGATGTTTAAGTAGTTGTGACTCAACAGCACTCAATAAACCGAGACGACAATGACTGAAATTTTATACCTCAATGGCGAATATGTTTCTTCTTTAGAGGCGAAAATCTCAGTGTTTGATCGTGGCTTTATGTACGGAGATGGCGTGTATGAAGTTATTCCCGTCTATTCAGGCATGCTGCTCCGAGGCCGAGCTCATCTTTCACGTCTTCAGACAAGTCTCGATGAATTGGGTATTGTTAACCCATTGACCGTTGCGCAATGGATGAAAATATTCGTCATCCTAATAGCCCCGCATGACGTCTTGGCAGATAATGAGATCTACATCCAGGTAACTCGCGGCACAATGGCTAAAAGAGATTATGGCTGGCCAGAGGAATTGGTTCCCAATGTCTTAGTTACTTGCCGTCCTCAAATCTACCCAAAACAGGACACCCAAACATTGGGGGAGCGGGCAGTGACTTTGGTCGACACCCGATGGTCAAACGCCCATATAAAGACAATTAATCTACTACCGAATACACTGCTGTTACAAAAAGCCCGTAGCCTAGGTGCCAGCGAGGCGATTCTTATTCGCAACGACCATGCAGTTGATGGGACGCAGAGCAATCTATTTATTGTTAATGACGACATCATTATCACACCGCCAAAAAGTAATCATATGCTTGGTGGCATTACCCGAGAAATTGTGATCGATATCTGCCAGAAAAATAAAATAATTTGCCGTGAGAAAGATATCACTGAGGACGAGTTACACGATGCGGACGAAATTTGGATGAGTTCATCTTCCCGTGAAATTGTACCTATATCAACATTAAATCAACATGCGGTTGGCAAAGGAAAGCCAGGGCCCATTTGGCTGCAAATGATACAGCTCTATCAAGAGTACAAAATAAAAGTAATGAGAGCGCCAGCAGTCTAACGATGTCAGAAAAAAAGCCACTACCTCAATCTGCATTAGAGTTAATCGAATTCCCGAGTCGATTTCCACTTAAAGTATTTGGCACTAAAAACGAAAAATTTGAAGTCGACGTTCTCAGTTTAGTCAAAGCGCATTGTTCTGTGAATGAGAAAATCGAGACCACTAGCCGAGAGAGCAAGAACGGCAAGTATACGGCACTCACAATAACGTTTACTGCTTCTAGTAAAGACCAGCTTGAAGATATTTATCAGGATCTGCACGACTGTGATCAAGTGGTTATGACACTTTAATCACTATTTGTGACAAAGCCCCTCCTCATTATAAAATACTTGGGTCGTAGCGATTACGAAGAAACCTGGCAAGCGATGAAGCAATTTACTGATCAACGTGATGCCAATACTGCTGATGAGCTCTGGATTACTGAGCACGACCCAGTTTTTACGCAAGGCTTAAACGGCAAGCCTGAACATATACTTCAGTCTTCTAACATACCGGTGGTTCAAATCGACCGTGGCGGCCAAATCACTTATCATGGCCCCGGTCAATTAGTGCTCTATTGCCTGCTCAACATTCAGCGCCTTAGTTTTGGCGTGAGGACGTTGGTGAGTATTATAGAACAGTCTATTGTTGAGCTATTAGTGAGATATGATATTGACGCCTTCTCTAGAAGGGACGCGCCTGGGGTTTATGTGAACCTAGCATCAGTTGGATACGATGAGGTGCAGTCAGGGCAAATAGCAAAAATTGCAGCGCTTGGATTGCGCATTCGGAAAGGATGTTGTTACCATGGTCTAAGCTTAAATATTAATATGGACTTAAAACCTTTTTCGAATATCAATCCTTGTGGGTTTGAAGGTTTAGCAGTGACTCAAATGGTGGAATTAAATTCGTCCGTCAGTGTCGAAAAAGTGGGTAGGGAGTTAGCAGCCATACTGAGCCAAAAAATGCGACCACAAAAACTAGCAAGCACATTAACCTCAGCGGAAAGTCACGATGAATAAAAAAAATCAGGTAGTTCAAGGCGTAAAATTGAAAGGCGCTGATAAAGTTGCTCGTATTCCGATAAAAGTGGTCCCATCACAAAATTTTCAGCGCAAACCATCCTGGATACGGGCCAAAGCACCGAGTGGTGATCTAGTCAAAAAACTGAAATCGACCCTACGTGAAAACAACCTACATACTGTTTGTGAAGAAGCCTCTTGCCCCAATTTGGGTGAATGTTTCTCTAAGGGTACAGCAACCTTTATGATTATGGGTGATATTTGCACCCGTCGATGTCCTTTTTGTGATGTGGGACATGGTCGCCCTAACCCTCTTAACACCGAGGAGCCGTATAATCTAGCTAAGACAATTCAAAACATGGGCTTGCGTTACGTCGTTATTACTTCAGTTGATCGTGATGACCTGCGCGATGGCGGTGCGCAACACTTCATCGATTGCATTGAAGAAACACGACGCCTTAACCCCGACATCCAAGTTGAAATATTGGTGCCTGATTTTCGAGGCAGGATGGATGTTGCATTAGACATTATGTCCAAGTCACCACCGGATGTATTTAACCATAATCTTGAATCAGTACCTGTCCTATACAAAAAAATTCGTCCAGGTTCTGATTATCAATGGTCGCTCGACTTGTTAAAAAAATTCAAAATGCTTTACCCAAAAGTGCCTACTAAATCGGGACTCATGCTCGGCCTAGGGGAAGAAATATCTGACGTAGAACAAGTTCTTCGTGATCTACGAGCGCATGGCGTCAATATGCTCACCTTGGGGCAATACTTACAACCGAGTCTTGATCATTTGGCAGTAGAACGATTTGTAACCCCCGATGAATTTGATCGTCTTGGAGAGTATGCTTATTCAATTGGATTTGACCATGTTGCCAGTGGCCCAATGGTTCGTTCGTCTTACCATGCGGATGTTCAGGCAGAGGGTTTGTTGGGCAAGTAGTTAAAGTTCATAGGGTAGGTGAAACGAGTCTGATTAAGACTATCGAGTTTACTACGGTAGTTGAACATTGCAGAATGAAATAAGCTTATAGCAGGAGGTGTTTTAACTGCGATCAACGAGAGTTTATAATAACAGCAGAACAAAGATTCCTTTCGACGTTGTTTTTGTTTTATTAATAGGGGGTCGAATTTTTATAACCTAGTCGCTTTCAGTGCAATTGTCTTGGCTGTTATAGCAGTTTTAGTAGGTTTAAAAAAACAGTGGTAATGGAAGGTGCAACTTTTGATATAACCTGACTTCAATTAGTCTCGGTTGGATGGTAACCGATATGCTTAAAAATAGTGCACTGACCATTGCTGATCGAACAGGCAGAAGTCAGGCTGAAGAGATCGCCATCATGACAGCAGGCAATCTACAAAATAGATTGGTTCAACCGTTCGAAATTGCTGCACTAGTGGCTTTTGGTTGTTTAGATGCAGCGAAGGGGCTTACCATGGACGATATTCAACGGAATGCAGGTGCAATGTGGTGAATACACCGCTCGACGTGATTAGAATATTGGGTTTATTTGGGCTAACTGCGGTTGCAGAAATTGTAGGATGTTACCTACCGTATCTTTGGATTAAGGAAGATAAATCTATATGGCTACTAATACCAGCTGCTTGCAGTCTTGCCTTGTTTGTCTGGCTGTTGACGCTTCACCCTCAGGCAGCTGGTCGAGTCTATGCCGCTTATGGTGGTGTTTATATTAGTGTCGCAATCCTTTGGCTTTGGATAGTCGATGCGATTAAACCAACAATGACTGATTTCATAGGTGTTAGTATTTGTCTTGTTGGTGTGTCAGTTATTATGTTCGGCTCACATCAAAATTGAATCATAATGATCGACTAGAAACTTGGGCGTATTATCGAAGCTAAATACGCTGTGAATCTAAAATTTCACATCAATCTGTTTGATTTAAGGTTTAATCAACCTCTTAAATATCGTAGATAGTCGCTATAGCCTGACGCTTATGTTCAGTCCGCACATAAACCCCAATCAAATGTTGTTCTGCCTCTAATTCAATTGGTTTACCCTCAAGAAAATCATCAATTTGATCGTAACTAAGGCCAAGTGCCTCTTCGTCTGGTTTTGATGGGGCTAGGCTCTCTAGGTCTGCGGTGGGTGTCTTGAATACTAACGCTTCTGGCGCACCGAGTTCATTAGCCATTTGGCGTACTTGACGTTTGTTAAGGCCAAATAGTGGGGCCAAGTCGCAGGCGCCGTCACCAAATTTAGTATAAAAACCGGTCACATTTTCTGCTGAGTGATCAGTACCCATTACCAAGCCACCGAGTATTCCAGCCACTTCGTATTGTGCAATCATACGCGTTCTTGCCTTGACGTTGCCTTTATTAAAATCAATGGTTGACTCAATTTTTGGCAGTAAACCGATTTGATTAATAGCGTCTGTGACACTGGCGTGAATGGCATCGCAGCCTGGCTGAATGTTGACCACAATAGTCTGGCTTGGCTGAATAAATTGAATGGCTGCTTGCGCATCTTCTTCATCAGCCTGTTGTGCGTACGGTAAGCGAACAGCGATAAAACGATAGTTTTGGCCTGAGTCTTGTTCATTTAACTCATTGATCGCTAGTTGTGCCAGACGTCCACAGGTACTTGAATCAATCCCGCCACTAATTCCAAGTACCAGCGTTTTTAAACCAGCCTGTAACAAACACTGTTTGATGAATTCGATACGTCTAGAAATTTCGAACTGGCTATCAATGGATGGTAATACACGCATTTCAGCGATAATCGATGTCTGGTTTATCATAATGGTTACTAAGTTATTTAAAGAATAAAGTTAAAATGGCATCGGATTTTTGCGATAAATTTGAAAAATATCTTCTAATATCTCATCATTGAGTACAAGTTCTGCCGAGCCAATATTAATGGCTAATTGCGCCATGGTTGTTGCACCAATAATACTCGATGTCATGAATGGCCTTTGGTTGCAAAAAGCGAGTGCCATCTGTGATGGATCAAGGCCATGCTTTTGAGCAACAACGACATATTCATCTGCTACTTTCGAACTATGATCATCAAAACGTCCACCAAGATCAGGACCAATGCTTCTTCGTGAACCAGCGGGTACATTATTGGAAGAATATTTGCCTGTTAAAAGTCCCGTGGCCAGCGGTGAATAGGCCAGTAATCCGACATTTTCATTTTGAGATAGTTCCGCAAGGTCAAGATCATAAAGACGACACATAAGGCTATATTCGTTTTGAGTGGTTGCCACTCGAGTTAATTGGTTAGCATCGGCTATTTGTAGCCACTGACTAATTCCCCAACAACTGTCATTAGATAAACCAATTTGCCTTATTTTACCCTCGTCTACCAGTTGCTGAAGGGCAATTAAGGTTTCTAATATGTGATCTCGAGTTTTTTCACGATTCTGTGACGAAGGATCGAAGCGCCAAGCCTGACGAAAATGATAGGATCCTCGATTAGGCCAATGAAGTTGGTATAAATCAATAAAGTCAGTTTTTAAACGTTTCAAGCTGCCTTCAATACTGATTGCTATTTTAGAGGGTGAAATGTCGACGCCCTCTTGAATCCAGGACAGGCCTTCACCAGAAACTTTGGTCGCTAGCACGACCTGATTACGCTTACCAGACTGTTTAAACCAGTTGCCAATTATTCTTTCGGTATTACCCCAAGTTTCAGCAGAAATGGGGTTAACGGGGTACATTTCAGCAGTGTCAAAAAAGTTGACTCCTTGGTCAAGCGCAAAGTCCATTTGCTCAAACGCTTCTGTCTCAGAGTTTTGTTCCCCCCAAGTCATGGTGCCAAGGCAGATTTCGCTGACTTTTATGTCACTACTACCTAGCGCGTTGTATTTCATTATAAACCTCAGTTGATTAAAAATGATCATTTAAAGACGGATCAGAACGTCAAGTGTTTAATATAACGTAATTTAATTGCCTCGCCAAATATCAATCGATGAAGCAATTTAGCATTCGCTTTTGAGCGGTTGGTCGGTGTTTTAAAGTCGCTTTGAATGCATAAATACTGGAGATGATGGTAGACTCAACCTCCCTTTTTTACTTGCCTTAGAATGAGTATGAATTTAGGTCGTAGTAATTACATTGATAGTTTAAGAACACTTGGAATTTCAAAAGACGATTTGACTATTTTACCCTGCACAAAAGATTATCAGGGTAAAATCTTTGAACTCATTAAATCGGCCAAAAGCCGTATCTATATTGCAGCACTGTACCTACAAGACGATGCGGCTGGTGCCGCTGTATTAACCGCATTATATGAAGCTAAGAAAAAAAATCCCCTGCTTGATATCAAAGTATTTGTTGATTTCCTTCGTGCCCAGCGAGGTTTGATCGGCCAGAAAAAATCAACAGGTAATATTCGTTTGTACCGAGAGCTAAATGGGCTATATCAACACTCGATCAAGATTTTTGGCGTGCCAGTTAAAAGCAGAGAGTTTCTGGGGGTTTTGCACCTGAAAGGGTTAGTTTTTGACGATACCGTGCTCTACAGCGGCGCCAGTATCAATGACATATATCTGCATTATTCAGACCGTTATCGAGCGGATAGATATCTCGTCATTAATAGTGCCGAGTTAGCTGATAGTTTTGTTAAATATTTAAATAGGAATTTGGTCAATAGTAACGCAGTTCAGTCCCTTACTGACGATACGATTGCATCGGTGAAAAGTTTTAGACCTGCAATTCGACGCCAAAAAATATTGCTCCGTAAGTCTGAATATCAATTTCAGGCCAGTAGGCCTGAATCAGATACAGAGATTAGTTTGACTCCAGTCATAGGATTTGGTGGTCGTAAAAATCAGCTCAACAACACGATTGTACAATTGATCAAGCAAACTAAAATAGAAATTATTATATTCACACCCTATTTTAACTTCCCTTCTAAAGTGTATAAAGCGACCCTTCAACTTTTACGCAAAGGAATTAAAGTCACCGTGATTGTTGGAGATAAAAAAGCCAACGATTTCTTTATTCCAGAGGACGAAAAGTTTGAAAAAATAGGCATATTACCTTATGTTTATGAATCCAATCTTAAGCGTTTTCTTAAATCTAACCAAAAGCACATCGATGCGGGCTATCTCAACGTCCATCTATGGCAAGATCAGGCGAATAGCTTTCATCTCAAAGGGATAAACAGTGATCAATCTAACTACCTAATCACTGGGCACAATATCAATCCGAGGGCTTGGCGGCTTGATCTTGAAAATGGCATTTTAATCCAAGATCCGAAGCAACTGCTAGTCCAAAAATTTGACCAAGAGCTAAATCTTTTAATGGAACACTGCACAAAAATCAAACACTTCAGTGAGCTTGAAGACACAGATAATTATCCTGCCCAAGTTAGAAGGCTACTTAATAATATGAAAAGAACTCGATTTGATAAAATTTTAAATCAACTGCTTTAGTGAAAACCCTCAAGGACGACTCACACTGTGAAAAGTGCCTAATGTATTCATTTTAATATCAACTTGTCCCCTGAAGAAAAAGCAAACATGCCAGCGTCAAAAAGTAACCCAAACCAAGGTGTGCCTGCGGAAGCCTTATTAAAACCCTTATTAGGCTACGTCTGTGCGGGTGCTGTTGCGCTTATCTGGGCAACATGGTTAGTGGTTACCCGATCTGGTGCACAATCGACTTTAACAGCATTTGACCTTGCAGCTCTGCGTTATGGCGTGTCTGCAGTATTTGCATTGCCATTGGTGTTGTACTTTAAACCTTGGGAGTCGATGTCAATTCAGCGAATAGTAATACTCACTTTTTTGCTCAGCCCTGTTTATATTTTGTTTGTCTTTGGTGGTTTTGTATATGCACCTGCTGCTCATGGTGGCATTTTTATGAACGGTGTACTCCCCGCATTTACCCTATTAATTGGTTGGTATTGGCTTTCAGAGAAAGTGTCTCTTCTTCAAATTTTTGGCGTAGTTGCGATTATAGTAGGGGCCAGCCTAGCAGCAGCCGATGCGTCAAAGCTCTCTCTATTTGATAGCTGGATAGGTGATTTAATGTTTGTAATTGCTGCGGTATTTTTTTCAGCTTATCTAGTCGTTAGCCGCCTATGGCAGATCCAAATACTTCAAATACTAATGTGCAGTTCAGTTATTAATGCGATTATTTATATACCTGTTTGGTATTTTTTATTGCCCAGTGGGATGACTGAAGCATCTCAATCCCAGTTATTCATTCAAACATTATATCAAGGTTTAATACCCAATTTACTTGGACTATTGTTGGTTGCAATAGCTGTTAGGCATGTTGGTCCAGCGGCAACTGCCGCATTTATGGCAGCAGTTCCTGGTTTAGGTAGTATTTTAAGTTTAATATTTCTGGGAGAAGAGCCGGGTATGTTGGGCTGGCTTAGCCTAACAATATTAACGCCAGGCATTGTTATGGTTGCGGTGATTCGAAAACCTTAATTGGATTCAGGCTTAAGCCATGCTAATTATTTATGCCTCATACTGACAATCATTAAACTGTATCACCTCAATACAGTGATAGGTAAGCTTTCAAAATAATAAAAGCACCGAGCAGAAATATTGCAATCGAAATAACTCGTTTAAATTTTTGTTCTGATAGTCGCTGTCTTATATTCTTTCCTATGGCCATCCCAATGAGAGATGGTATAACAGCCAATACGGAAATAGTGGTTAAATCGGAGGAAAGTAAATCATGGCTCTTTAGCGTTATTGTTAAGCCAATGGTTGATAACAGGAACAGTATTCCCATCGCCTGGACCTGTATGTCTCTCGATAGTCCAATCGACTGAAGGTATAAAACACCTGGCATAGATAAAGAGCCAGTCATGCCAGTAAATATTCCGTTTGCTGCACCCAGTAATGACCCTATAATTTTTTCATGACGCAATTGTATAGAAAATTGAAGTCCGATTAAGTGAAGAGATGAGTAAGATAGCAATAGCCCACCCAGTAAAGTCGAAAGATAGAGTGTATTAATGGTTGTTAGTGCTATTGCGCCAATCCAGATAGTAGCAATAGCAAAAAAAAGGAAAGGCCATAATCGTTTGAGAATAACGATAATATTGCCACCCACGACGGCCTGCCAAGCATTGGTTACAAAAGCGGGCGCAACTATGATTGCCATAGCGGTTTTTAAGTCGAAGGTTGCAACTAATATACCCAAACTGATGGCGGGTAAACCAAGACCAATAGTCCCTTTAACACCGCCAGCGAGTAGGAAGGTAACTGCTATGATAGCTAGGCTGAATGGATCAGTCATCATGAGTTAGACTGACTCAAACACTAAAATGAGTTGGCTAACTAAGCGTTTATTTTCCTTTCCATATCGGTTCACGCTTTTCAGCAAAAGCTTTAAATCCCTCTTGCCCGTCTTCACTGCCGTATAAAACATCAACAGATTGGATTTGGCGTTGAGTGATACGGTTCAATGCATCCTGAAATTTCATGCCTTCAGTTTCACGAGCCACTTCTTTGATTGAAGCGAACACTAATGGTGGCCCGGCTTCAAGTTGTTCAGCGACAGCCCATACGCGTTCATAAAGCTTTTCGGCAGGCATTACTTCATTGACCAATCCCCAGCGATGGGCTTCCTGAACGTCCATCCATCTGCCGGTGTAGAGCATTTCCATTGCAACATGATAAGGAATTCGACTGGGTAATTTAAGTGTTGCAGCATCAGCCAATGTGCCGGCTTTTATTTCGGGTAAAGCAAAACTAGAATGATCAGACGCATAGATCATATCGGCCGATAGGGCTAGCTCAAAACCACCGCCAACTGCCATACCATTCACTGCGGCAATGACAGGCTTATTCAAGCCACGAAGTTCCTGTAACCCAGCAAAGCCACCCACACCGTAATCGCTATCGACGGCATCGCCATCTGCCGCTGCTTTTAAATCCCAGCCCGCACTAAAAAATTTATCGCCTGCAGTGCGAATGATAGCCACCCGCAAATCTGGATTATCACGAAATTCTTGAAATGCGTCGCCCATAATGCGACTTGTCGCCAAGTCGATCGCATTCGCTTTAGGACGATCGAGTGTAAGTTCAAAAATACCACCGACGATATTGATTTTAACTACATCTGACATGATTTATTCTCCTTGTGGGATATGATTTATTATAAGTGCGTCAGCGGCATAAGCACTGTCAGCACAAAGTAGCAGTGGATTAACATCGAGTTCAATTAATGATTCTGATGTCGAAATTGCGTAGTTTTGTATAGCCATAATGGCATCAATGGTGGCGCTTAAATTAGCTTTTGGTTTGCCACGATAACCTGCCAGTAATGGCGCTGACTTCAATCCCAGAACTGCTTTTTCAACTTGAGTCCGATCGGCTGGAATGATTAAGGTCATTGTATCTTTTAGTATTTCAACCAAAGTGCCACCACTACCAATCGTCAATACTAATCCGAATTGGGTGTCTCTGGTGATACCAACAATGAGTTCAGCAACAGAAGATTGAACCATAACTTCTAAATAAAGTGCTTCACTTAAATGAAGTAAAGCAGTTGCTGCTTGCTCTACTTCAGAGACTGACTTTAAGTTTAATTGCACCGCATTCTTTTCAGTTTTGTGTGCAATGCCAAGCGCTTTGAGTACTACTGGGAAACCTATTTGATTGGCTGTCTCAATAGCATGCGCTACCGAAATCACACGCTTGCCTTGGGGTATATCAACACCAAAATTTGATAATTGTTGTTTGGCTTTGGCTTCGTCGAGCGTGTGTCTGCCTTCTGTTGGGATCTTTAGCTTTAAAGTCGCTGGTGGAAGTTCAGATTGCCAGGCTGTACCAATATCGGCTGCAATTTCAGTCGCAGTGAGTGCCTCGTCGATACCATATAAACTCACAATGCCACGTTGCATAAAAGACTCAGCATAATCTTCAGAAATATTTTCAGGCATGCCAATCACGATAGCGCCTTTTGCATCGTACTTTTTCAGCGCAGCTTCAAAAGCATCGACCGCAATTTGCCATTCCCAATCGTCACAGCGATCTCGGTGAGGAAAGTCGAGGATTAGATAATTCATATCAAAACCATTGCTAACCATGCCACCATAAGCGGCTTCCATTACTTCACGATTACCCCAACAGTATGTATGGTAATCGAGGGGGTTGGCGACCGTAACGAGTGGCCCTAGTGCAGCCTCAATGGGTGCTTTTTGTTCTGAACTCAGTTCGTCAAAGGTAACTTTTCTCCCAAAAGCCGCATCAGCAATAATACTCGCTTCGCCGCCTGAGCAGCTCATAGAAGTAATGCGATAACCTGGGAGTGCACCGTGAACATGTAACAGCTTTAAAGTTTCGAGAAAGGCCGGTAACGATGCCACTTGTCCAAAACCATTGCGTTTGAGGAAAGCACTGGTGATGTTGTGTGATCCCGCCAGTGAAGCGGTGTGAGTCAGCGCTGCTTGTTGTGAGTGTTCGCTTTTACCGACCTTGTAAACTACAACAGGTTTATTTAAATTGCGAGACTTTTGGGCCAAGGCTTCCATTGATGCAATGGAATCAAAACCTTCCACGTACATGCCAAGTGCCGTTACGCGTGGGTCATCTAATATGGTCAGAGCCATTTCAGATATGCCAACTAAAGCCTGATTTCCAGCCGTTAATATATAAGCTAATGGCAATCCACGTTGCTGCATTGAAAAGTTAATCGCAATATTAGACGACTGAGCTATAATCGCAACACCAGTCCGGCCCTTTTTTAGTCGCTTTCCCCCTTGTTGGTCAGGCCACAGAAGCGCACCATCAGCATAGTTAATTAATCCATAGCAGTTTGGACCCAGTACAGGCATGTCACCTGCGGCGTCAATAAGCTCAGCCTGCAGTTTTCCACCTGTTTCATCTGATTCAAGAAATCCAGACGCATAACAAATAGCGCCACCACAATTTTTCGCTCGAAGCTGTTTAATGACATCGATAGTCAAATGCCGATTAACACCAATAAAAGCGCCATCTGGACTGCCGGGTAAATCTGCAATTGAGGCAAATGCAGGCAGGCCCTCAACTTCTTTTTTGGTTGGATGTACCGGCCAAATTTCGCCTTCATAGCCCATTAGTCGACATTGCTCAACAACACGACTGGCCTGCAAGCCGCCAATCGCGGCTATTGATCTAGGCCTTAATAACCGCTCTAAACCCGACATCAACCACCTAACGGGCGGAGTAAATCACGCGATATAATATGACGTTGAATTTCAGACGTGCCGTCCCAAATTCTTTCGACCCGGGCATCACGCCAGAAGCGTTCTAATGGCATTTCATCCATCAGACCCATGCCACCGAAAATCTGTATGGCTTCATCTGTGACACGAGCCAGCATTTCTGTTGCATACAATTTGGCACTGGCAATTTCGCGATTGGCATCCAAACCTTCATCCAGTCGCCATGCGGCGGCAAGTGTCAGCCAATCAGCAGCGTCTATTTCGGTAATCATGTCGGCAAGTTTAAAAGAGACCCCTTGGAATTTACCGATTGACTGCCCAAACTGTTTACGTTCGACAGCGTAGGGCAGGGCATATTCAAAGGCCCGTCTAGCCCGTCCAACACTGGTTGCAGCAACCGTTATGCGAGTGCCATAAAGCCAGTCATTGGCCATTTCAAAACCACGGTGAACTTCGCCCAAAATTTGCGCTGCAGGCAAGCGACAATTATCAAAATTAAGGATGCAGTTTTTGTATCCGCGATGGCTGACAGAATTATAACCGGGTCGAATTTCGAAACCGGGCGTGCCTCGGTCAACTAGAAAACAGGTAATTTTCTTACGTTTCCCACGGGGTGATTCTTCTTCGCCAGTAGCAATAAAGACAATAACAAAATCAGCAATATTAGCGTGGCTAATGAAATGCTTGCTACCGTTAACGACCCAATCACCGCCATCAAGTTTAGCGCTACATTGCATGCCACGTACATCTGAACCAGCACCTGGTTCGGTCATAGCAAGTGCATCAAACTTCTCTCCTTTAACGGCGGGCAGTAAATATTTTTCTTTTTGCTCGTTATCGCAGGCCATCAGTATGCCAGAGGGTCGACCAAAGAAAACTGCCAGTCCGTTTGATGCCCGGCCCAATTCGCGTTCGAGTAAAGTGAAGTCTAAGTGACCCAGTCCACCACCACCAAATTCTTCAGAAATATTGGCTGCAAAGTAACCGGCGTCGAGACATTTGTCGCGAATCTCATGCCCAAGCTCTAAAGGCACTTCACCGGTTCTTTCAACTTCGGCTTCATGCGGATAAATTTCTTTTTCAACAAATGCTCTAATCGTATCAACGATCATTTCCTGCTCAAAACTGAGTCCAAAATTCATAATAATTTGCTCTATTTAAGGTAAATCTAAAAACAGTATTTTATGGGTGGCCTTTAATCATCGTTAGCGGCTGACAGTGATTGATCAATTAATTGTTTTTCATAATGGGAAAGTGTTTTTCCTGCGCCCCAATCATTGCCCTTTAATCCATGCATGATTGCGATTAAGTTGTCATCGCGAATTCTCTCCATTTCACGAATCGTCATGTGACCAGACTGCTCATCTGACTGACCTGCTATCAAGTCTACCAGCTCGTCATTGAATTCAGGTACATTCATTAACTTGGTCCAAGGCCACTTTAAACAAGGGCCGAACTGAGCCATGAAATGGCGCATGCCCGCTTCGCCACCAGCAACGCGGTAGGTATCGAACACACCCATTTGAGCATAACGCAATCCAAAACCAAAGCGTACCGCATCATCAACATCTTGAGTAGTTGCAATGCCATCTTTGACTAACCAGAGTGATTCTCGCCAAACTGCTTCTAATAAACGGTCGGCAATAAAAGCTTCAATTTCTTTTTTGACGTGCAAGGGATGCATGCCAATCGCAACATAAATCTCTTTAGCGCGTTCAATAGTTTCTATCGAGGTTTTTTTACCACCAACTAACTCAACTAACGGCAACAAATAAACTGGGTTGAATGGATGAGCGACCAGTAAACGTTCGGGGTTTTGCATGTTGGCTTGTAAGTCAGACGGCATAATTCCTGAGGTTGATGAGGCAATCAGCGCCGACTTAGTTGCAAATTTTTCGATCTCAACATAAACCGAGTGTTTAATATCTAGCCGTTCAGGCACTGACTCGATAATTAATTCGGCATTGTGAACTGCGCCTTCGGTACTATCAAAATAAGTGATTAAACCCTCACTGGTTCGCGTTACAGATATTAACTTTGAATAAGCGTAACGACTGTTTTTTAACACGGCATCAACTTTCTCAGTGGCATCTGGGGCAGGGTCATAAACGGCCACGTTGATACCGTTTTCGATTAGTCGCGCTACCCAACCAGCACCAATGACACCGCCACCAATGACGGCTGCTTTTGATATAATAGGCATAATTCTCTCCGATTACTTGGCAATAGGCGGGCGTTTATTAAGTTGTAACTTTTCGCGTACTTCTGCAGGGGTCATCAAGGTTGCGCCCATGTTGGTTGCAATTGATGCTGCTTTTTCAACCAGTTGCGCATTGGTTGCCAATACGCCTTTTTCAAGCCACAAGTTATCTTCCAGTCCAACACGGATGTTGCCACCAGAGAGCATTGCTGCCGCCACAAACGGCATTTCGTGACGACCGATAGAAAATGCCGAGTGAGTCCAGTTAGCCGGTGTGTTATTCACCATCGCCATGAAGGTATTCAAATCATCAGGCGCGCCCCAGGGAATGCCCATGCACATCTGGATCATCACTGGGTGTTTGATAATGCCCTCTTCTACTAGCTGTTTAGCAAACCACAGATGGCCAGTTTCGAACACTTCAATCTCGGGACGGACCCCTAGTTCAGTCATCATTTGTCCCATCGCACGTAACATACCTGGGGTGTTGGTCATGACGTAGTCGGCTTCAGCAAAGTTCATCGTACCACAGTCGAGAGTGCAAATTTCGGGCAGGCATTCGGCAACATGGGCAACCCGTTCAGTTGCGCCAGCCATGTCGGTGCTAACCAGATTTAAAGGTAATGGATTCTCTGGATCACCAAATACCATGTCACCACCCATACCAGCGGTAAAGTTCAGCACTACATCGGTTGCGGAATCACGAATGCGGTCGGTGACTTCGCGGTATAACTGAAGGCTTCGACTGGGTGCGCCAGTGTCCGGATCACGCACGTGGCAATGCACAATCGCGGCGCCCGCTTTGGCTGCATCGATCGCGCTATTGGCAATTTGCTCAGGGCTCCGCGGTACATGGGGTGAACGATCCTGCGAGCCACCAGATCCTGTGACTGCACAGGTGATAAAAGGCTTCATATTGGGTGCTAAGGGCATGACAAGTCTCCTAAAATTCTATTATTTATTGGTTGATATGATGTCACGGAATTTTAGCGTATGATTGAAAATTCGCGCAATTTTTTTGTCTATTTACGCAATCACGATTCACCAAATGACGATATTCACCGCAAGCGATCAAAGTATAGAGGTCGTGCTCCTATTAATTCCCGAGTCATCCATGATGTCACTGGCATCGACGCTGGATACGATGAGAGCCGCGAATCGAATTGCGAACAAAGTTTTATTTCATTGGAAGATAGTCACGTTAGACGGTCAGCCCGCTGATTTGACCTGCGGTATACCGATCACACCAATTTGCACATTAAATGAGAGTCTGGTCGGCGATGCATTATTTGTAATTGCAGGTTTCAATCACCAAAAATATTTAACTAAAAAAAACCAATTGTTAATAAAGCAAGTCAGTCGAAATTTTAAAGTCATTGGAGGCATTGAAGCAGGCAGTTGGATACTCGCCCGATGCGGACTGCTTAATCAAAAGGCAGCGACAACGCATTGGGAAGATCAGGAGGAGTTTGGTCTTCAGTTTCCATTCGTTGATTTGAAGCCAGACAGATTTGTTATCGATGGTAAGTTTTTCACCACTGGCGGTGCGTCACCCACCTTTGATTTTATGTTGTACTTGATCCGGACTCGCTATGGCTATCCGTTGGCGCTAGAAGTTTCCAGTGCCTTTATTTATGACGGTGTGCATAGCGCGACTGATACTCAACCGCTGGTATCGCTCGGCATGTTGGAAAACAAAGAACCACGAGTTGCGTCAGCGATAAATATCATGGAGCAGCATATTGATGAAGTCATCTCTATCATCAAAATTGCCGAAGAACTAAATCTATCGGTCAGAATGCTCGAGTATCTTTTCAATCAAACTTTAAATCTCGCGCCGGGTGCCTATTATCGAAGACTACGACTCCAAACAGCTCGACGAATGGTGCTTGATACGCGTTTGAAGTTACAGGAAATTGCGATACGAACGGGCTTTAGTTCCCTGTCATCATTTTCGAGAATGTTTAAGCAGTATTATCAGCAATCGCCGGGGCAATGCCGAAAACTGTCAACTGAAACCACGATGGCCAATTGATACGTTATTCGTTGATCGGCACTGATGATGCGCCAATAGCTGAGAAGGAAGTCTCCGGTATTGAACAGCATTAAGCCTGAATTATAGGCATTTCTATCGGTGCACGACGCGTTAACAATTCACAGCCATCTTCGGTGATTACAAGGTTTTCTTCATGTACGATATTTTTTCCGGGAGCAAATTCCAAACCAGGTTCAATGGTCATGACCATACCTGGTTTTAAAACGGTTTTGTCGCCAGGCATATTGGAGGGTGGCTCGGTCAAATGCATACCCAAACCATGACCGAAACGCCCCACGTTATTGCCTGATTTTGCACCCGCAGCGTCTAACACTTTGTTTTGTGCTGCCCATAAATCCTCAGCAGTTATCCCCGGCCTGGCGGCATCAATACCGGCTTGAGTGGCTTGCCAGACGGCTTCGTTGGCGCGTTTTGCTGCATCATTAATGTGTCCAAAAGCGAAGTTCCGATCAAAATCACAAAAATAAGCATCGAACAACAAGCCCGTATCAACAAACATAATTTGGCCATCAGTTTGTGCAATTTCATGGGGTCCAGCAATAATCTGAGTATAGCCACCGAGCCCTGAACAAACGGACACAAATGGTGCGTTGTCAATTCCGCACTCGAATGCAGTTTTTCGGAATTCATGTGCCATCTGCACTTCGGTAGCGCCGTAAGTAACCCGTTCGAGAAAAAGGTCAAAGGTATCACTCCCAATAAGACAGGCTTCACGCACCTTATCGATTTCCAATACTGACTTCACCATACGCAGGCTCCAGATCAGGGGTGAGGCATCGACAAATTCAATGTTAGATATATTTTTTCGAAGCCGATCAAAGTCAATAATGGGCATGCGGATAATCGATTCACGGCCCATTTCCCAACCGATACGACCGAAGCGTCGTGGTAACTCGCTGAGTACACTGTCTAATAAACTGACTCCATCGTCTTCAGGGCGAGGGGCAGGCCAGGTACGGATGTCAGTCACCCAAGTCGTTTCTAATGCTGGCCCACCGATGGATGGCACCACGGCAATAGGCAGGCCCTCTCGAGGCACAACCAAGAAGAACGGTCGAGTGGGACTTTCCCAGAACTGCGAATTAAACCCTGAAAAGTAACGAAAATTTTGTGGTGTGGTTAACACAATGCCATCCATGTCGCTGGATTGCATTTGTACTTGTGCATTTTTGACACGGGTTTCGAATTCGCTGACAGGGAACCCACGTGGGGGAGAGACTCTATTCATTATCATTTAACCTAATTAATGTTGTCTTTGCTTGGTGTTCGGAAAGGAAGGCCCAAAGGCACTTCTAAAAACGCCATTTCGTATTGCTACAGCTTACTCTAACGGGCGCCTTACCGGGTCGTATGGTTAGGTGCCGATCCATATAGCCGGCGCGCATGCCTCAAACAGACTAAGTTTGGCGAACCATAGCATGGGATGGCGCGATGTTTCATCTCAGCTGCGACATCATAAAAAAGGCCGTAAGGCTGGGTATCGGCGCGACGTTCTTCTACCAATGTTGGAATTCGCCTGACAAATGCTCGACTGTCGCTGGCAGAATAATATTTTCTAGCAGAGTAGAGCCGTCACGCTAGAAGGATTCAATTTGTGTTGCGGCTAATAAGGTGGTCATTGAATGTGGTCTGCAGTTGCCGAATGATTTAATAATCTCTGGTTAAAACCGGACTAGTTAAGAAGGCGTTCATTTTTTGGATCATATAAAGGAGTCAGACTAATCTGCGCCTGAATTTTATGCCCCGATACGAGCACTTCACAACAACTATTTTTGAGTGTTTCCTGATTCCAACCACTACCGCTAATCCAACCAAGTCCGACGGGGCCGCCCAGTGTGTGACCGTAGGTTCCGGTGGTGATGCTACCGACGATGTTTCCGTCAAGCAGGATGGGTTCATTATGATAAATAAAATGCTCGCAACCCTTGAGCAATATTTGCACGATTTGCCTATCGACCGTTTTCTGTGCGCTGACAGCATCACTCCCGATAAAACCATTCGGCTTATTAAATTTGCAGGTGAAGTCCAGCCCTGACTCAAGCGGTGTGTCGGTGTAACCTATATCATGGCCCCAATGTCGGTACGCCTTTTCGGTGCGGAGTGATTCCGCCGCATGGAAGCCCACTAGTTTGGGCGGTTTGGATTTTTCACCCGACATGAATAACTCAAATAAATAAGGTGCGAAAGACACATCGACAAATATTTCCCAGCCTAGCTCACCGTTGTAACTAATGCGTTGTGCGCGTACTGCTACTGGCCCTATATCGATATTCTGGCTGGTGCTAAACGGGAAGGCTTGATGCGACAAATCACTATGGGTATAGGCCGTCAGCAATTCACGCGAGCGAGGGCCGCTGATACCCAATACCGCCTGTGAGCTACTGACATCCATGATATGAACATCAGTGTCCTTCGGCGTGTTTTTGCGTAACCATGCCAGTTCAGCTAATCCCGTTGCGGCAGATGTCATCACCATATAACGGGTGTCTTCGAGGCGAACGACCGTGACATCCGCTTCGATTCCGGCGCGTTCGTTAAGCCATTGGGTGTACACCACCCGGCCCGTTTTAACCGCAACATTGTTGGTGCATATTCGCTGTAAAGTTGCCTCGGCATCGCGTCCTTCAACCATAATTTTGAAAAACGGACTCAAGTCGACTAGTCCAACATCATTTCGTATCGCGTTGTGCTCATTTTCCCAGTGTTGAAACCACGGCGTTTTATTGTAACCATAATCGTATTCGGCTTTAACCCCATCGGGTGCGAACCACATGGGGCGTTCCCAACCGACTGACTCACCAAATACTGCACCCGCCTGTTTGAGCTGCTCGTGAACCGGCGACCGACGCAAACCACGCATGGTCTCTCGTTGTTTGTAAGGCCAGTGCATGGCGTAGGTTTCGCTTAAGGTTTCTGGACCGCGCTTGAGTAGGTAATCACGATTCGCCTGAAAAGGCTGCACGCGCCTCACGTCGACATCAACCAGATCACGTGGCGCATGGCCTTTGAGTATCCATTCAGCGAGTGCCATACCCGCGCCAGGGCCATTTTGAATGCCAGAAGAATTAAATCCAGCGGCAACAAATAGCTTATTGATATTGCGATCTTCACCGAGATAATAACGCCCATCAGGGGTGTAACCTTCGGGGCCATTAAAAAAGGTCCGAATACCGACATCGGACAGAGCTGGCACGCGCTCGATACACTTTTCCAACACCGCATCTAGATGATCTTCTGGGTAGGGCAATTCGGTAAATTCAAAGTCACTGGGTATGCCACCCCTTGGATCCCAAGGCATGCCGTTCAATTCCGCAAAACCGATCATTAACTTACCCGCGTCTTCTTTGTAGTAGGCTTGTTCGTCGTATATGCGTAAAACGGGTGTTGGGTCGGTCAGCTTTTGAGTCAGTTCAGGAATCGGATCGCTGACAATATAGAAATGCTGGTTATGTTGAATGGGTAATTGTGTGTTGCTGGCTGCGGCAAAAGATTGACCCCAAATACCAGTGCAGTTAACCACATTATCGGCGCGAATAATGCCTTGCTCCGTTTCAACGCCAACAGCTGTTTCATTTTCTATGATGACCCGAATTACTTCGGTGTTTTCAAATATTTTCGCACCCGCCATGCGAGCCCCTTTAGCGATCGCCATGGTGGTATCGATAGAGTTGGTTTGGCCATCGTCAGGAAAGTGTATCGCCTCAAGAATACCGTCAGGATTTAATAATGGCCACTGAGCCTGAAGCTCATCAATCGACAATGATTGGACACGAATACCCTGACCCAAGGCGACATCCTTGCGGCGGCGTAATTCTTCACAGCGCGCCTCGTTCATTGCAACCGCTGTCGCACCAACACGCTTGAAGCCAGTGGCTTGGCCTGTTTCAGCTTCTAGTTGTTGCATGAGTTCAATGCCATAACAGGCTAAACGAGTGATACAAGGGAAACCATGAAATTGGCTCACCAAACCGGCAGCGTGCCAGGTCGTACCCGAAGTAAGCTGTTTACGTTCGAGTAATATGACATCATGATTAGCCTTAGCCAGATGATAGGCCACCGAGCATCCGACAATACCACCCCCAATGACGATAGTTTGTGTGTGTTGAGGCAAGGGTGTATTCATAGTTAGTCCAATTTAAAGTTAGCCCTAAAAGGCAAACAGGTTCAAATCAATCTGGTATATACCAGTAGCTGAATATGACTGTCAACAAAAATAAACACGCCACCGCGCCTATTTATATTCGTACCCGAGATAAACTCATCGAACAAATAGACGCAGGGCAATTGAAACCCAATGATGCCTTGCCGTCCGAGCGAGTGCTGGCCGAACAGCTGAGTATCAGCCGGATGACGGCACGCCAGGCGCTGGCAGAACTAGAGAAGGTGGGCTACGCCTATAGGCAACCGCGCAAAGGCCGGTTTGTAGCCGACAAACGACTGAGCTATGACATCGGCAATACTTTAAGCTTTGCATCGCGTGCACTACAAAATTCAGTCAACTTGACGATAGAAGTCATCTCTAAATTGACTGAAAAGGCTAGTCCTCATATTGCGCAAAAACTAGGGTTAGAAATCGGTGCGCAGGTGCATGCCTACAAACGTTTGTTTAGAGTGAGTGGCAAGACAGTGTTGGTCGAACAAGAATGGGCCGTCGCCGAATTATTTCCAGATCTGCTAGAGCAAGACCTAAGCCAACCCACAACGTTATTGCACGAAAGCCGTTATGGCGTGATTGGAAGCAGTGGGCGCATTACGGTACGTTGCGCCGAAATCTCTGACGAGGATAGAGCGCTACTCGATGCCGAAACCGCCCCTTTTGGGCTAGAAATGGAATTAACCATATTTGATTCGACCGACACCCCCTTCTGTTATGGCCAACAAACTTGGTGTAGTGAACTGGCCGAATTTACGCTGTTGGCTAAACCAGGGTAATGGCTGAGGTTTAAACTTTGGATGATTAGCCCGATGGCTCAGACGCTCGATAGTGAAAACCGTTAACCAAGGTGTTGTGAATTTGGATTGGGGTGTGTAAACGATGCCAACAGCTAATCACCTAAAATTTATACGTTTTAGCGGGTTCAATCGGTTATCCAATCATTTGAAAATTAAAAAGCAACTAACAAAACCATCAAGCCAGGTCTGAAATACAAAAGTCTTTTGTTTAGAGGCCTTCTTTAGTCGAGTGAAAATAATTGTCGGGTAAGGCTAAAATGGGCGTTTTGGCCGGCTCACCCGCACACTCTCGAACTAGCTTGGGCACTAGGTATCCGGGTAGGGTGGCACATAATTGGCCGACTAATTGCTGTGCGCGTGGCGTTGCTACATCGAAGTGGGCAGCGCCCTCAATTTTATCCAACAGGTGTAGGTAATAGGGCATTGCCCCAGCTTCGAACAAACGCTCGCTTAACTGCTTTAGAGTCTCAAGATCATCGTTGACGCCTTTCAACAATACGCTTTGATTCAACAATGTAACGCCGCATGACTTTATTCTATGCAGTGCCGCAAAAACCTCGTCATCAATTTCTGCCGCATGATTCGTGTGAAGTACCACGATGGTTTGCAGCCGAGAACAGGTTAACCAGTCCAGCATGCCAGAGGTAACGCGCTGGGGAATAACAATCGGTAACCTAGTGTGGACTCGGAGTCGCTTGACGTGTGCAATATCAGCAATGCTGCTGACCAGTTGACGCAATCGATCATCACTATGAATTAATGGCTCACCACCACTAAGAATCACTTCGCTTATGTCGTTGTGTTGACGAATATAATCCAGAGCCAAATCCCATTCGGCCGAACTGTTTTGATTGGCTTGATAAGGAAAGCTGCGACGAAAACAATAGCGACAGTTAATCGCACAACTACCCGCCAGTATGAGCAATACTCGGCCATGATATTTGTGAATAACCCCAGGCATGGTATTGCTATTCGCTTCATCTAGCGGATCGCTGACATAGCCAGGCACCGATAGATTTTCGAGCGCTATTGGTAACACTTGACGTAATAGTGGATCGTATGGGTCGCCGCGTTGAATACGCGAGGCATAAGGTCGTGGCACCCTAAGCGGAAAATCAGAATCAATCGTATCGAGCTCATCGAGACTACCCGGCTTGTTACCCGTAAATTCCAGCAATTCGTCAACACTTCTAATTATCTGTGACAATTCAGATTGCCAATCTCGAGGGGCTAAAAGCGGTATAGGTGAGTGTAATTTTATAGAGGGCATAGCAGATCAGTTTGGCAGAATATTATTGATTCATTCTAGCAATGAACGCTGGTTAAGTCTCAGTCTCTAAGATAGAGTGATATTAAGATATATATAGAATTCACTTTAGTGATTGCCACGTTGTCACGTGAGCTCTTTATTATGACAGCGCTTTGTCTGAACCCTAATGTACTCAAGTATACTTCGGTTCTTGACCCGTGCTACCTGTGATTATGGCTATGGATGACAGGTCTGTCTGTTTTCCAGGAACAAAAACAGATGAAGAAAAAATCACAATTTTTAGCGACATCCTTCATAAAAAAACAACTCGAAATGGTTGAGTGAGATTGACACAAAGCCCTTATCTGGATATATAATTTGAATTGGTTTCACCGATTACCTGACAACCTTAAAGGTGCGCTGTTCCTAATGCAGGCATCAATATTTTTTACGATAATGGCTCTATTAATCAAATTGTTAGGTCAGCATTTACACATTACCCAAATTCTTTTTATACGACAGCTGGGTATGATAGTCATGGTCTTACCTGCGATTATGAGCCATTTTCCAGGGTCACTTCGATCCAAACTGCCAGGCTTACAAACGTTACGTTTAGGGTTTGCTATTATCACTATGCTCTGTACTTTCAGCGCTGTAATTGACCTGCCGTTAGCTGATGCAACCGCGATCTCTTTTGCCAAAAGCTTTTTCATTACCATTTTTGCCGTTTTATTTCTAAAAGAAGTGGTTGGTATTTACCGTTGGAGCGCAGTAGCTGTAGGTTTTGTTGGTATCATGATTATGCTGCAACCGGGCACCGCCGATTTCTCTGTCTACAGCATTGCGGCACTGGTTGGCGCTGCGGGTGCAGGCGCCATTATGATTATTCTGCGCATGTTGTCACAAAAAGACAGTGCCGACACCATCATGTCCTGGTCCGCACTCGGTGTTGGTCTGGTCATGGCAATACCGGGCATTTATTATTGGCAACCACTGGCTACTCTTGAATGGGGTTTGTTAGCCGTTTTGGCCGTCGTTTCTTATTGTGGTCAACGCTGCAATATTTTTGCCTTCAAGCATGGAGAAGCCTCGCTGCTCGCATCGCTAGACTATGGTCGCTTGTTATGGGCCACCTTATTAGGCTATTTGGTCTTTGGCCACTTCCCTGACGCACCCACTTGGATTGGTGCTTCGATAGTGATAACAGCGGCTATCTTTGTTATTTATCGTGAGACCCGGCGCGGACAGAAACGGGTCGATGTACCGACTGAAACCTAATTAAACTAACTAGCTAACCAATGCCCACGTTAAAATATATTTCAAATTACTCTCAGCAAATAAAAGACCAAGTGGTCGAGTTGGTGGCAAAAAATAAATTGGCAGACTATCTACTCAACCAATACCCTACAGCGCATCAATTTGTGAATGATAAGTCTTTGCGAGAATATGCACTGTCCATTAAAAACCAATATATTAAAAAGTCCTCACCATTAAGTCAGGTTATTTACGACCCTAAAATCCACGTCATAAATAATGCACTGGGGTTACATACGTTTGTTTCTCGAGTACAGGGAAACAAATTAAAGAGTAAAAATGAAATTAGAGTGAGCGATGTATTTAGAAAATCACCAGAAGCCTTTTTAAAGATGATTGTTGTTCATGAGCTGGCTCATCTTAAAGAAAAGGAACACAACAAAGCTTTTTACAAACTCTGCTGTCATATGGCGAGTGACTATCATCAGCTTGAGTTAGACATGCGACTATACTTGACTCAATTAGCGTTGAATGGTGATATTTATTGAATCCTTTAACTAAAGATAACGTTATCTAAATCGATTAAGTTAAGGTATCAGCGGATGCAGGTAAAGACCACCACTTGATAAAGCCAATATTAAAGTCTCAACGGGTTGTGACATTGATTATAATAACGCCATATTTGGTACTCAAGGTTACGAACTCTTTTGACACTGTGCTGATCTTGACTGCAACAAAATCAACGGAATGAAAAGCAGCAGAAAATTTCTTTTCGACAATCATTGAGTCTGAATAGAACTCTCAGTTAAAGGGTGGTAGTGTTTTAAATTTGGATCTAGACAATATCTTTCGACATTAAACCGTTTAGTTAAAATATGCGTAAAACAGATAAAAAAAAAGATAATCAACTCAGACTTAAATTAACGGATGTTTGTGAAGTTGCTTTAAAAGAAATCGAAGGTTTTCAATGGTTAACGCATACAGTTAATTACTCTGAGTTTCCGAAAAGTTTAAAAATTGTGTGTGTGTTTGATACGAATGAAAACCTCAATTTTTTTATGACCCAAAAAAGTAAGGTTGAACTGACGTCCCTAGTACAGACAAAGCTTTATGAAGTCGATGTTCAATTGAAACAATCCGTTGATTATATGGTGTATGACACAGAGCAAAACTGTGAAAAAGAACATCGTGGTCAATGGGCCGATCGGCTGAGTTGAAGGGCTAAGCGAGAGGCATAAATACATTTTGTGACGGTGATGTGGGTTAATGTTTAATTCACTTTATTCAGCCGTCTGAATGGGCAATTTTTGGGGTATCAATTATGAACTTGGATAAATCAACAAAGCGCATCGCCAAGTGGGTTAAAAAGGGGTTTCAAGGTTATCCTCAGATATCACTTGCTTACTTTGGTGAAACAACTGATTTTGCGACCGAAGTTGTGGTTGGTTTCATATCAGAAGAAGGTGCTGAAGCTCAGCAACAAAAGTTTACGAGCGAGAGTGATGTCAGACAAGATGAAACTATCCAAACCACTTTACTAAAGGTCATTGAGCGGGCAGATGCGAAGACGGTTCTAGAAGTTGAAGGTGTTTCAATCATTCAAAAATAGGGGTGCGAAGTAACGTTCGATGTTATTGGTGTCTGAAATAATTGAACGCCAGCCTCTAAGCCATGGCTAAGTGGTTTTGAATACCCTGAATGCTGTCTTCACTTCGGTGATTTACGTATAGCACGGTAGTTTCGAGGCCTTCACAGATCTTTTCTATCAGCGCTAATACCAACTGTCGGTTCAAGTCATCTAGCCCCAAGCAGGGTTCATCCAAAATCAATAGCGAGGGATGTTTTACCATAGCACGGGCTATTAATATCAGCCTCTGATCACCAAAAGACAATTGGTTAAAGGGTTCGTCCGCACGAGGGCTCATACCGAGTAACGACAGCCAATGATCGGCGATACTTTTTTGTTCGTCGCTATATTGTTGATAAATTCCGATGCTGTCATAAAAGCCAGAAATAATCGCATTACGCACGCTCACGGTAACCCGATACTCCCATTGCAATGCACTAGACACATAGCCTAGGTGCTGTTTAATTTGCCAAATACTTTCACCATTGCCCCGTTGCATTCCAAAAACAAAAATATCATTGATATAGCATTGTGGGTGATCGCCAGTAATTAAATTTAATAAGCAGGTTTTACCACTGCCGTTAGGGCCAGTGACTTGCCAATGCTGACCTGCTTCGATAGTCCAGTCAAGATCAGAAAAAATAACATTGTTGCCATAAGCGACTCGGACTTGACGCATCCGTACTAGAGGGTGCTTGTTATCAAGCGAGGAGACCTGGAGATGTTCAGTGGCAGCCGGTATTGATAAGTTTGTTGTTTTGAGGTGCATGAGCTGAGTTAAATTAACCATCGCATTATCGTCTTTTGTATTAATTTCCAAAGCGATTGTGGCTTGGTTAACGTAGGCTATATGGCTAATAAAGTCGGGTATTTCATCTAATCGATTCAGCACCATGACAATGGGCGTCTGTAACGCAATGTCGTTGAGTAATTGTTGTAAATAAAGGCAGGCATTTGCGTCCAGTCCCTCGAAAGGCTCATCTAAAATTAATAATTGTGCTCGGCTGGTCAAGGCCCTAATTAGCATTAACTTGCGCGACTCACCAGAGGATAACTTGCGAAAGCCTCTGTCGAGCAAGCCTTCGAAATTAAAAGCGGTTATCAGTCTTTGTTGCAACAGGGAATCAGTACAGGTTTGATCGAGTAGCTCCCGAACTGGCGTGCCGACCGCGACTACATCTAATAAATCAGCATCATCTTTTTTAAGTTCGGCTTCGATTAGTTCTGCCTGTGCCTCAAATGACGCAATCGCTACTGGTTGAGGCAAACCATTTATTTCACCCGAAATGATATCACCAGCACCCGTTAATAGGGCTGCCAATGCCGACTTACCCGACCCATTGGTGCCAACGATTGCCCAGTGTTGATTTGAAGTGATTTCCCAGTTAATTGAGTTAAGACTAAAATAGGTCTCAAACTGAACACTGAGGTTAGAGAGGGTAATCTTCATGATATTGCTATCGTAAATATTAAAGAGGCGTGATTATCCCCAATACGAGGAATGCTGCAATAGTTTAACCCTTTATATTGAGGGAGTCTTTAGGCCTAATGTTTGATCATTACTTTTTTATCTTACAGCGGTGAGTTAAATCGAAGCTATATAGACTAAATGTGATAATTAATCTTAATCATTATCTCTAATCCGTTAAAATAACTTTTGGACTGGCATTTAAAAATACGGCTTTATTTAACGTGGTCATTCTAATGGCATTCAGTACAACGGATTCATACAGCCAATAATAGAAGCCACCTTCATAGACGCTATATCGCCAATCATACTTACATTGGATCCATGTATTATCTATCGAACCTAGGGTTTTAAAGTTTTGATCAGAACCTATCGTAGCCGCGTACCCAAGGAGATTATTATCTAAGCAAACTTGAAATCGATCGAATTTGATCTTCCCATTATGACAATCAGAATAGGTCATCCGATCACCGGACAAGTCATCTCCGTGCTGATCTATGACACATTGGTTGTCGAGACTGTAAAAGGCAGGAGGGAATTCTATGGGGTGTTGATCCGGTAGCGCGGCCCTTTTTGCGATACATTCTTCGGTCCTTTCACTCTTATCCCATTGTTTAATAATGGTTTGTAATACTAAAATACTCATATTCAGTTTTTGAAGTTGATAGGTTGACTTTTCATTTTGGTTCAGCTTTGCTTAATTGTTAGATTCTTTATTCTAGCACTCATTGTTACAAGTAAATTGATGGCTGTTTTTTGGCGGTTATGACTGAGTTAGCGGTCAGTTTTGAATAGTGTGCTTGATATTTTTGCAGAGGAAACTTTCTTTCTATGATGATCCTTAGGAAATTTTTTTGATCAAAGTGTTTATTAATTATCAGACTATCGCTAACCTTGCAGATGCAGAAATAAAGATTTGACCAGCCTAATAATGCAACAGGTTGGCAATTATAATATTTAACCTTTAGTGATGATTTTTGGCGCTAGGCAAAACAAGATGACGAGTTTTGAATACTCAGCGTGGAATCCCGGTATTGAGACTGAAATACCTGCTGGTTATAAAAATCAGGAAACGATTTACCTGTCTGAGAATACGGCGACAGCCTTTGACGAGATTTTGGAATTGGCTCAAATGACTGGATTAAGCCATGAAGAATTGATCCACTTTCATCCCGAACGTCTCATATTGCACGAAGTTATTATTCGAATTACTGCCGAAATCGCTATTGTTGACAGTGATGAGGAGGCAGACCTTGGTATTACCTTCCGTCAAATAGCGGATAAAATTCTTCACACCTATATTCAGCCCAATATTGATGACATCCGAAATAGTTACCAAGCTATGCAACAACACGCTAAGTTTTTTATCGAGAAGGAATTGCAGGATTCACTGTCCACTCTCAACGTTGCAACTAACCATCATAAAATACCACTACTGAAGAGGATCTGGCCGTTTGGTAATACCCAAAAGGATCAAGTGACACGCTCCCCTTTAAGCCAACAGGAGCGAGAATTTAAAATAGTCAGTGGATTTAAACAAAAAGAGCTCAATGCTGACAATCCATTAACTTCGGCGATCTATCGAAGCCTCACTCGCGTGCTCGGTGCCATTGCTAATCAACGGGGTTATCTGGGACAGGATATAGCTTTGTTGACTAAATTATCAACACGTCATGTTGGTTACTACTATGGTTCGCGCTTAATTGGTGAAATGGTGCAACCCTTAATATTAAGAGCCATTGCTGAACAGCGTTATCCAGAGTTACCGGATGCAGATGAGGCAATTTTGATCAGTTTAAAAGGGACCTCGGCGGCGGGTAAAAGCTCGTTACGCCCCAGACTGCGTCAAATTATGACAAAGATTGGAATTGCACATAACGGCTACGCTACCATCAGCCCCGATATTTGGCGACGAATGCTGTTGGATTATGAATCGCTGGGTGATGCCTATAAGTATGCGGGGCGATTGACCAGCCATGAAGTGAATATCATTGACTCTAAACTCGATCAATATATTCGGCGTAAAGCTGACAAACGACAGGCTATACCGCACTTAATGGTCGATCGGTTTCGGTTTGACAGTTTTAATAGCGCCAAGATAACGAGAGTGTTGCATAAGACCTACGTTAAATATATTAACACGATGTATATGTATTTTATTATTACGCCTCCTGAATCCACTGTGGAGCGAGGCTGGACGAGAGGTTTAGAACGGGGTCGCTATAAATCAGTCGAAGATTTCTTAGCTCACAGTGTTGAGGCCTACGAAGGTATTCCGAAGTTGTTGTTTAAATGGTTATCTTATAATCAGCCAAAATTTATTTTCGAATTTTTAGATAATGATGTTCCTATCGATAATTTTCCACGATTAATAGCCAATGGGTCGCAAGGCAGCCTGAATATTTTTGATCCGATGGGGTTCGTTAACATTGAGCGTTACCAAAAAATTAATATTAAAGCGTCAACCTCTGCCGAAGTTTACTCTGATAAGCATAAATTTGTGGTTGAAAAGAATCTGGAATTCTTGAGATCATGTCTTTTAAAAGTAGAGAAGGTTCACTTCATTGATCCTGATTCTAACAGGATCTATTTGAGCTCAAACAAAGGGTGCCTCAAGGTTGAAGAGACCAGCTGTTTTGAATCAATTTTACTCAAATCTCAAGACTATCAGTCCCTTTTTAAGCACCTGTTATGATAAAGAAATCAAACACAGTGGAGTGAAGCGCTAATCAAAGGCTCTGTGGATGTGTTAGTTGTGCGCAATCCCATAAAGCTTGCAGTAGTGGATCTTTAATACGGGCTTTTAATACACATAGGCTCAAGGTAAAGGGTTGAAGATCAGTTAGCCAAGGTAAGACCCTCACCGTATCACGCTTTGGGCTATGCTCAATGACTAACTCGGGTACCACCGCAACGCCAAAGCCGAGGCTGACCATCGATACCACGGCTTCATGACCAGCAACCTGAGCGTAGATATTAGGCTTTTCTCCTAACGCACTTAAACGGGTTAACAATTGCTCGCGTGCGAGGCCTCGTTCTGCCAGCACCATGGGCATCTCCACCCAATTAGGTTCAGAATTTTGGGCAATGATCTGGTCAATTTGTTGGCTGAGTGGGCTGGGAGTTTTTGGGCCAATTAATCTCAGAGGGGTCGTTCGTAATGCAAGGAACGCAAGCTTGTCAGGTAAAATAGCTGGCGTTGCCACTATGGCACTATCATCTTGACTGGCTAGCACACGCTCGACACCATCGGCTTGATCACCGGTACGCAGTTTAAGCTCGATTCCAGGACAGCTTTCGCGCATCTTCGAAAGTATTTGCGTGAGCATGCTATAGCTCGCTGTCACTGAGCCAAATAAACTCACCTCCCCATGCAAACGGGTTTGGCTGGCGTTCAAATCGGCTCGCACTTGTTGCCAATCACTCAAAGCCTTGTGGGCATATTCTTGGAAATGTCGACCGGCGGGGGTTAATCCGACCTGGCGGTTATTCCGTTCGAATAGTTTGTGTCCAATTCCGGCCTCTAAACGCTGTAGTTGGCGGCTAATGGCTGAGGGTGTTAAATTGCAATGCGTTGCAGTTTGACCAAAATGAAGTGAATCAGCTAAATGCAAAAATATTTGTAATGTCTTCGTGTCCATGAAATCAGGTCCATTGGCCTTCTCATCAGATACTCTGGCTAAGCTCTTGCAGTGATTAATATGCAACGCAATATAGCAAATATTTCATTTTACGCAACATGATAAGTGGTGCATTATGCGACGGTCAAATTTTAATTCAGGAATTCTCATGCGTGAAAACTACTTTAATACCTTGCCGCTGCGGTTACAGCTCGAAGAATTAGCAAAATGTCGGTTCATGGGCAAAGATGAATTTGCCGATGGCGTTGACTACATCCGTGGCAAAAAGATTGTCATCGTTGGTTGCGGTGCTCAGGGCTTAAACCAGGGTTTAAACTTGCGTGATTCTGGTCTTGATGTGAGCTATACACTGCGGGCTGCAGCTATTGCTGAAAAGCGTCAGTCATTCAAGAACGCGTCTGAAAATGGTTTTACAGTGGGTACTTATGAAGAGCTGATCCCAACGGCTGATATCGTTATGAACTTAACACCTGATAAGCAGCATAGTGCGGTGGTAAATGCGGTTATGCCAATGATGAAAGACGGTGCAACGCTTGACTATGCGCACGGCTTTAATCTAGTCGAAGAAGGCATGAAAGTGAATAAGAATATTACGGTTGTTATGATGTGTCCAAAATGTCCAGGGTCAGAAGTTCGTGCAGAATACGTTCGTGGTTTTGGCGTACCCACGCTAATTGCGGTTCACCGTGAAAATGATCCCAATGGTGATGGTATGAAGATAGCCAAAGCATTAGCGGTTGGGACCGGTGGTCATCATGCGGGTGTTTTACAATCATCACCTATCGCCGAAGTAAAGTCTGACTTGATGGGCGAGCAAACCATTCTTTGTGGCACTCTGCAAACAGGCTCGATACTTTGTTATGACAAGATGGTTGAAGAAGGTATTGATCCTGGCTACGCCTCTAAGTTTATTCAGTATGGCTGGGAAACCATTACCGAAGCACTCAAGTATGGGGGTGTTACCCATATGATGGATCGCTTGAGTAATCCTGCAAAAATTAAAGCTTATGAGTTATCAGAAGAATTAAAAGACTTGTTACGACCCCTGTTTCAAAAGCATCAGGACGATATCATGTCAGGTCATTTTTCTAGTGGAATGATGGCTGACTGGGACAACGATGATGCTGATCTTTTAAGATGGCGTGCAGCAACAGCAGAAACGGGTTTTGAAAAACAAGCGGCTGGTGATGTAGAAATATCTGAACAGGATTATTTCGACAAGGGTATTGTGATGGTTGCTATGGTTCGAGCGGGTGTTGAGCTCGCCTACGAAACTATGGTTGAAGCGGGTATTGTTGAAGAGTCGGCTTACTACGAATCACTCCATGAAACGCCTTTAATTGCTAATTTAGTGGCACGTAAAAAGCTTTATGAAATGAATGTGGTTATTTCTGATACAGCTGAATATGGTTGTTACTTATTTGATCACTTAGCCCGTCCGTTGTTGGCAGAGAAGTTTATGCCTTCTATTAAAACTGACGTTATTGGTGCTGGCTTGGCTAACAACAACGCGAGCGTCGATAACAAAACGTTAGTCGATATCAATGCTCAGTTGCGTGGCCATTCAGTCGAAATAGTGGGGCAGAAGCTTCGTGGCTACATGACGGGCATGAAAGCCATTGTATAGTCGATGACGACAACTTAATTCTCACCAAAGGTTTCACCCAAAGGAGTAAGCGCGAATTTCGTTCTTACTCCTTTTTTTTTGCTGAAGCCGGTGATAATCGATAGCACTCTAAAACGTGAATACCCTTAACGACCAGATTGAAATCGGGTCTGTTGAATTACTTTTTGTCATCAAACTGTCATAATAAACCCGTATATATTTGGAGCCTTAATGAAGTGATTTTCCTGCATTTATGAAGGTACTAATTTTATGAGGATACTAGTAGTTGAGGATGATACCGATATTAGGGAGTTGATTTGCCAGTCTTTAACTCAGGCTGATTATCAAGTTCAAAGTTGCATGGACGTTAAATCTGCCCGCCAATTGGTCGAAACCTTTAGGCCAGACTGCCTGGTGGTTGACTGGATGTTGCCTGATACCAGTGGTGTTGAATTGATCCGATGGTTACGCCGCCAACCAAACTATGCCCAAGTTCCTTGCTTGATGCTGACCGCGCGTTCTCAGGAGTCAGATAAAATTACTGGTTTAGAGTCTGGTGCAGACGATTACATGACGAAACCAATGTCTCTACGAGAGCTTCAAGCACGCGTGAAAGCGCTTTTAAGGCGACCGTCGGCCTACATTGAAGCCAGTGACATGATTATAGTTGGCCCGATTAAATTGAATTTGAGTAGTTATGAAGTCAAGATAGCTGACACATCGCTTGACTTATCGCCTACCGAATACAAATTGCTGAAATTTTTTATGCGCAACAAAAATAAGGTGTTTTCGCGAGATCAAATTCTGACAGCGGTCTGGGGAGAAGATGCTTACATTGGTGACCGGACAGTGGATGTTCATGTACTAAGATTGCGTAAGGCTCTCAAAGCCTTCAAAATTGACGCCATGATTAGCACTGTTCGCGGTGCCGGTTATCGTTTCGTTGAGCAAGTCAATTAGTCATATAAAGTTGAAATTAAAGTGAAGAAAATCTGGATTACTGAACGCCTCATATTGATTTTAGCTTTGTTTGCAGCGATAGGTATTAGCGTATTTACGAAAGACTGGATTCTCTCAGTGTTGGTGGTACTGGTAGGTTATATTGGTTGGTTATACTATCGATTAATTCGTCTAGAGCAGTGGTTATCGCGAGGCACCAAAGTCAGTGAAGTGTTTGATGACAACGGTTTTATCGGCATTATTGTGCAGCATTTGTATCGCCAGAAGAAACACAGCAACGAGCGCAAAAAACGAACCAAAGATATTTTAGGGCGATTGAATCGAAATATTGCTGCATTGCCTGATGCGACTGTTTTACTCAATCAATATCGACAGATCGAATGGTGTAACGAACCTGCCCAGTATTTACTCGGAATACACGGCCGAAACGATTTAGGTCAACGTATTACTAATTTAATTAGGCATCCCGAATTTTCGAGCTATCTGGATGCACCTGAAGCTCGGCAGTATATAGAAGTCCGGGCGCCAGGCGATACTGAGTTAACTATTCAAATACGCATCGTGCGTTTTGGTGATGACCAAACCTTATTGATCGCCCGAAACAATAGCGATCAGGCACTATTACAGGAAGGGCTGAAAAATTTTGTTGCTAATGCATCACACGAATTGAAGTCTCCATTGACGGTTATTTCTGGTCATTTGGAAATGCTTGAAAACGAAAAAGAATTAACAGAACAGGGTCAAAAATCATTAAAAACTGCCCAGCGTCAAACCCATAAAATGACAGGCTTGGTGGAAGACCTGTTATTGCTATCACAGGTTGAGAGCTATCAGTTGCAGGCTGATGAGGGTAAACGAATTGATTGTCATGCGTTAACAAGGAATATCATTGCTGCACTGGATGTTAGTTTGAATAAAGGGAGGATTGAGTATAGTGCGGATGAACTATTCTGGTTGTTAGGCGTAAAGGTAGAGGTCGAAGGTATTTGTATCAATTTGATTGAAAACGCCTTGAAATATTCACCAGAGAAAACGAGCGTATCGGTCAGTTGGTCACTTAATCCGCAGGATGAATTGTTGTTTAGTGTGAGTGATTGTGGTGCCGGCATTAGCTCGAACGATTTGCCTTATATAACCGAACGCTATTATCGTGGCAGTCTTACCGGCAACGAATCGTCGACTGAAGGCTCTGGCCTTGGCTTATCCATTGTACAGCAGGCTGCGAACAAGCACGGAGCAACATTAATGATTGATAGTGATCCGGAGCGTGGCAGTTGTTTTACGATTAGTTTTCCTAGTTATCGCGTTTTAAAACGATCAGAAAAGTCTACAGTCATTAACTTTGGGGATTATCAGTCTCTATAGTTTGGCGATTTATCCCTTTTAACAATCCTCTTCAGCTTGATTGTCATATAACTGTAACAATCAACGTTCATACTATTTAAATGAAACAATCAACTGGTCATTTCAAACTAAATAATTCAGGAGTTCATATGAAGAAGTTAATGCTCGTAACAGCCCTTGCTGCCATGACGGTTAGCAGTGTTCAGGCCGCTGGCAGAGACACAATTAGTGTCGTTGGCTCATCAACAGTCTATCCCTTTGCAACCGTTGTGGCAGAAAGTTTTGGAAAGAAAACTCACTTTAATACACCTAAAATTGAATCGACTGGTTCGGGTGGTGGGATGAAATTATTTTGCTCTGGGCTTGGTGTTGATTCACCCGATATCACTAATTCATCAAGGGCAATGAAAAAATCTGAATACGATAAATGCCAGAAAAACGGTGTCACTGATATTACTGAAGTGCATGTTGGATTTGACGGTATTACGATTGCAAATTCAAAGGAATCTGAACAGTTTAAGTTGACTCGTAAAGACCTATTCCTCGCATTAGCGCTGCAGGTACCTAACCCAGATGGTAGCAAGACGTTGGTCGATAATCCTTACCAAAAATGGAATGAAGTGAACGCTGACTTACCTGCTGTTCGCATTGAGGTGCTTGGACCACCGCCAACCTCGGGTACGCGTGACGCATTTTCTGAGCTGGCATTAGAAGGTGGTTGTAAAAAAATTGACTGGATCAAGGCGATGAAAAAAACAGACAAGGTAGCCTACAAGACCGTTTGTCATAGTATGCGTGAAGATGGTCGTTATATCGAAGCGGGTGAAAATGATAACCTGATTGTACAGAAACTGGTGCGAAATCCTAACGCATTGGGTATTTTTGGTTACTCTTTTTTAGAGCAGAATGATGACAAGGTTCAAGGTTCTATTATAGAGGGACAGCAGCCAGAATTTGAATCGATCGCTGATGGTAGCTATCCGATATCTCGTCCTTTATTCTTTTATGTTAAAAACGCACATACTGCTTCGATTCCAGGTATTAAAGAATACCTGGAAGAATTCACTAGTGAAGCGGCTATGGGTGATAACGGTTATTTGCTAGACAAAGGGTTAATACCATTGTCAGCTGAAGTGCGAGCCGAGTTACGTAAAAACACCAGTGCGGGAACGCGTTTAGTAATGAATTAATCGGTGCTTTTTGATACAATAAAAGCAAGCATCTAACTTCGGTTAGGTGCTTTTTTGTATTGTCTTTTAGTTTAGTGTGATTAATCAGCCACCGTTATTCTTTAGTGAGTAATCCGTAATGAATAAGCAGGAATACTAAATAATTATGCAGGTCACTTCTTTATTTTTGATGATCGTCGGCCTTGGGTTGTTGGCATTTTTTCTCAGCTTTCAACGCTCAGCGAGATATAATGGCCCGACTCGCTTGCGGTCGCTACCTCATCACTACGCCAGTTTAACAGCGGTTTGGACAGTCTTTCCTGCTTTGTTGTTAATGATAGTCTGGAGCATTATCGAACCGAGTTACTTGCAACAAAAAATAGAAGCTAGCTTAACCACTGAAATTGCGGATCAATCATCAGATGCAATAGGCCTTTACCTCAATAGAGTTCATCTTGCGATAGCAAGCGGAACGGTTGATGCTGACCCTGTTGTTCAATCATTAGTCGTCGCTTACGAAAAGGCAGCATTGCAAAGCCGCTATTTAAATACGGCGATGGTATTGGTTTTATGTCTAGGCGGTATAACTTTAGGCCTTAGCAAAATATTGTTTAAGGTGCATGCACGGGTTGGTATTGAACGACTGCTAAAGGCCTTTCTAATTCTATGCTCTGGGGTGGCGATAGTGACAACTATCGGCATTGTATTGTCCGTGTTGTTTGAATCAATTCGGTTCTTCAATGCGGTATCTGTTTTTGATTTTATGTTTGGCACTTCCTGGAGCCCTCAGACATCCATTCGGTCTGATCAGGTTGGCTCTAGTGGTAGCTTTGGTGCGGTACCGTTATTTTTAGGTACCCTGTTAATTTCACTGATTGCGATGGTTATCGCTGTGCCAGTGGGTTTAATGACAGCGATCTATCTGAGTGAATACGCAACAGGAAAATTTCGTACAATTGCAAAACCTACCTTAGAGGTTTTAGCGGGAATCCCAACCGTTGTTTATGGTTTTTTTGCGGCATTGACAATAGCCCCTTTTATTAGAAATGTTGGCGAATCAATAGGTCTTAGCGTGGCCTCAGAGAGTGCATTAGCCGCAGGTATTGTTATGGGCGTGATGATTATACCTTTTGTATCGTCCCTATCGGATGATGTCATTAGAGCGGTGCCACAATCGATGCGTGACGGGTCTCTAGCGTTGGGTGCAACACGTTCAGAAACGATCAAAAAAGTGATTATTCCAGCCGCCTTGCCAGGCATTGTTGGCAGCGTGTTGCTTGCCGCATCGAGGGCGATAGGTGAGACGATGATCGTTGTCATGGCGGCTGGTTTAGCGGCTAATCTGACGGTTAACCCATTAGAAGCGGTCACGACTGTAACCGTGCAAATTGTCACACTGCTGACAGGCGATCAAGAGTTCGATAGCCCGAAAACATTAGCCGCATTTGCGCTTGGGTTAATGCTATTTGTCACTACTTTATTACTCAATGTCATCGCATTGCATGTTGTGCGCCGATACCGAGAACAATATGAATAATACTGAAACTGTCAAAGCAGGATTGAAAAAACGCTATGCTCGGGAAAAGAGATTCCAGTTTTATGGCAAGGCTGCAGTCATGTCGGGTTTTGTATTTCTGATTTTCCTTTTGTTTGATATCACTACAAAAGCGATACCTGCGTTTAGCATTACCGAAATCCTGCTCGAAGTGCCAATGGATCGAAGCAGTTTAGGGTTATCAACTGACACGAGCGTCAGTATTGATGATGAAGCCATAGCTGCTATTGATTACGCTGGCTTAGTCAAAAAATCACTACGATCGCAGTTTCCTGAAGCCACAAAGCGCAAAGATAAAAAACTACTATATCGCTTAATGTCGGGTAGTGCTGAGTACGAGTTAAGGCAGTTAATAATTGATGATCCTGGGTTAATAGACGGAGAACCTTTGTCGATCTGGTTTAAAGCGGATGATGATGTTGATACTTTTTACAAGTTGAAGCGAAACACCAGCCGAATCAAAGCTCAACAAGTCGAGTTTATAGCGTCACTAAAAACTGAATCCCGAATTCGTACGGCGTTAAACTGGGATTTCTTCACTAATGGTGATTCACGCGAACCAGAACAAGCGGGTATCAAAGGTGCCTTACTGGGTTCATTCTGGACGTTATTGGTTACGCTAATGGTATCGTTACCCGTGGGTATTGCCGCAGCGATATATCTGGAGGAGTTTGCGCCACAAAATCGACTTACCGATTTCATAGAAATTAATATCAATAATCTTGCCGCGGTGCCGTCGATTGTGTTTGGTTTATTGGGACTGGCAGTATTCATTAACTTCTTTGGCATGCCACGCTCGGTTCCACTGGTTGGCGGTCTGGTGCTATCTTTGATAACTTTACCAACGATTATTATTTCTAGTCGTGCTGCAATAAAGTCAGTACCACCATCCCTTAGAGAGGCTGCGTTAGGTCTGGGTGCATCGCATATGCAAATGGTTTTTCATCACGTATTACCACAGGCAATGCCAGGTGTTTTAACGGGTGCCATCATTGGTATGGCTCAAGCATTAGGCGAGACGGCGCCCTTATTGATGATTGGTATGGTTGCTTTTATTGTCGATGTGCCTGACGGTGTATTGGATTCAGCAACGGTTTTGCCCGTTCAAATATTTTTATGGGCGGACAGTCCCGAGAGTGCTTTTACGGCGCTGACAGCAGCAACGATACTCGTGTTACTGGCCTTTTTGACAGTGATGAATGCCCTAGCCATACTGCTTAGAAATTATTTTGAGCGTCAACGTTAAATATCAACATTTAAGATGGCTTCATAGGTTGGATAAAAACATGCAGCAGAGAAATAAAAAAACGGCTTCTCCCAGCTTAAGCCTCGGGAATTTCGCATCCACTATTGGTGAAAACCTATTAAACGACGCTAAAATTTCAACGCGTGATGTGAATGTCAGCTATGGCGACAAGCAGGCAATTTACGATGCTTCATTGGACATCGGGCGTAATCAAGTTATTGCTCTAATTGGACCTTCAGGCTGTGGTAAATCGACTTTTTTGCGATGTCTTAATCGTATGAACGATACCATTGGGATCTGTAAAGTGAGTGGCAAGCTTATGCTTGATGGTGAGGATATTTATGCTAAAAAAATGGATCCAGTTTTATTAAGAGCACGAGTAGGTATGGTTTTTCAAAAGCCCAACCCCTTCCCAAAATCAATATACGATAATGTAGCTTATGGGCCACGGATTCATGGTCTCGCTCGGAGTAATGCAGAGGTAGACGAAATTGTTATTACCAGCTTGGAAAAGGCTGGCCTTTTTGAAGAAGTGAAAGATCGATTGAATGCACCAGGCACCAGTTTATCGGGTGGACAACAACAACGGCTTTGTATTGCACGCACCATTGCAGTCAGCCCTGAAGTTATATTGATGGATGAGCCCGCTTCCGCACTGGATCCGATAGCGACTGCTATTATTGAAGAGCTGATAGATGAGCTTCGTCAAAATTACACCATCGTAATCGTAACGCATTCGATGCAGCAGGCCGCAAGAGTGTCACAACGGACGGCATACTTTCACATGGGCAGAATTGTTGAGGTGGGTGATACTAACCGAATATTCACCAATCCGCGCCATGAAATGACTGAAAACTATATCACTGGAAAATTTGGGTAATCGATATGAATCAAGATACACCATTAGGTGGGCATATTTCCAAACGGTTCGATAACGAATTGGAAGACATGCGTCATCAGGTTTTAGCCATGGGTGGATTGGTCGAAACCCAAGTAGCGAATGGACTCAGAGGCTTATTTGAATCAGATTCTGAATTAGCGCGGCGAGTGGTACAGGATGACGATAAAGTCGATCGCATGGAAGTTGATATCGACGACCAATGTCTAAAGATATTGGCTCGAAGACAACCAGCAGCAAGCGATCTCCGTTTAGTGGTGGCGATCATTAAAACCATTAATGACCTTGAGCGGATTGGTGACCAGGCAGAAAAACTGGGCCGTAATCAACTAGAGCTTATAGATGATGACGCGGGATCATCACATTGTATGAAGTTAGAGCACCTCGGTAATCTAGTCAGTAAAATGCTCAATAAAGCACTCGATAGTTTTGCCCGAATGGATGTTGACGAAGCGCTGAAAACCATCGGTTTGGATGAGAAAATAAATGCTGAATTTGATGGCATGATGCGACAATTAATTACTCACATGATGGAAGACCCAAGGACTATCCGAAACGCTCTGCGGGTATCTTGGTGCGCTCGGGCATTGGAGCGCATCGGTGACCATTCAAAAAATATCTGCGAACACGTAGTATTCTTAGTCAGGGGTAAAGACGTACGTCACATTGGACTAAAAGAACAGGTTGAAATGGTATCGGAATAAACTACTGAACGTCAAAATAATAAGGTTCAGAATTAGAGGCCAAAATTAGTATCGTTAGATTTTGGCCTCTAGCCATTTACTTTTTTATTATAAAGTAATGGGCTTAAATTCGACTAATGGATCAACCTCTGCTTCGTAATCGATACCATTGATACCAAAACCAAACAACTTTAAAAACTCACTTTTATAGAGCGGATAGTCAGACATCTCAGACAAGTTCTCACTGGTAATCTGAGGCCACAAGTCGCGACAGGCTTGTTGCACATCCTCACGCAATTCCCAGTCATCTAGTCTTAGTCGGTTATTGTCATCCACCAGTTCTGCAGGCTTTAAATTATTGTAGAGCCGTTCAGCAAACAGGCGGTAGATTTGATCCATACACCCCTCGTGAATATCTGCCTGACGCATGACTTTAAACACCATCGACAAGTACAACGGCATGACTGGAATGGCAGATGAAGCCTGAGTAACAACCGACTTAAGTACGGCTACATTGGCACCACCGCCATGAGGTGAAAGCTTAACGTTCAAAGCATGGGCAGCCCGGTCAACGTCTTCTTTGGCCTTACCGAGCGCACCATGCCAGTAGATAGGCCAGGTAATATCGGACCCAATATAAGAATAAGCAACGGTACGAGCCTTATCAGCTAGTACACCCGCATCGGACAGTGCATTGATCCATAGCTCCCAATCTTCACCACCCATGACGGTAACGGTATCTGCAATTTCTGCCTCGTTAGCGGGTTCGATTTCAGCATTAATGATGACATCACGGCTGGTATCAATCGCAGTAGAGCGATAAGTCTCGCCGATAGGCTTAAGAGCAGATCGAATTACTTCACCACTATTCGGCATTTTTCGCACGGGGGAGGCGAGGGAATAAACCACCAGATCAATTTCACCCAGATCGTCTTTAATCAACTGAATGACTTGATCACGTGCTTCGTTGGAAAAGGCATCACCATTAATACTTTTCGCGTAAAGCCCAGCTTCAGCAGCATATTTTTCAAAAGCTGCGCTGTTATACCAACCAGCTGTCCCAGTTTTTCTTTCGGTTGCTGCTTTTTCAAAGAAAACACCAATGGTTGCCGCACCACTTCCAAACGCAGCGGCAATACGCGACGACATGCCGTAACCGCTTGACGCACCAATTATGAGTACTTTTTTAGGGCCATTTTCAATAGCCCCCTTTTGTTGAGTGAATTCAATTTGCTGCTTAATGTTGAAGTCACAACCAGTGGGGTGAGTGGTGGTACAAATAAAACCGCGAATCTTGGGTGTGATAATCATGAATAAGTCCTTAAACTAATGGAAAGCAATGAAACAGAAAACAATAATACTACAGAGAGGGCCTGATGTTTAGTATGACCACCGTCAAGGTGGCAGGATTTAATTAAAGAATGGCTGAATGTTGCGAAACGACTAATCGTTCTCGAAATTGAGATAAATTATTCAACCTTATGAATAAATGGTCTAGTCTTCAACGTTAATGCTCTGCAACTGATGGTATAGATTTAGTTTATGTTTGTTGTTGCTTTAAATTGTTCTGCATTACTATCGATAACAGAGAAGATGTTGCGTTTGTTGTCCCATGTTATTATTTGCCGCTTGCAGAACTGTGTTTAGACTCATGATTGATATCGCAATTGACCCCAAGTTTTCTTTCCATTCGCAACCTTTGACAGATGACGATGTTCAGCAGGTAGCCGATCAGTTAGGCCGGACGCCTCGCGGCTTGGTTTCCATTCTTATTCGCAGTGATATTGGTCTGCCCGTTGTGATTCAGGTAGCCAGCTTAATCGATGCCAAACCCTTTCCAACCTTGATTTGGCTTGTTGATAAAAAGATAAACTATGAAATAGACCAGTTAGAGGCGGCTGGTGTCATCGCTCAGTATCAAACCAATGTTGATGAATCGTTAGAGTTGCAAGCGGGTTTGGCGCAAGACCACCAAAATTACATTGATTTGAGAAAACAGTTGATGCCTCCTGAGCATCAAGCAGAATTACAATCCTTGGGCTATATGGAGACGCTTGATAAGCGCGGTATTGGTGGTATTGAAAACTTTACTCGTATCCGTTGTCTGCACACTTACTACGCTGCGCATTTGATCCAGCCCAACACTATTGGCGCTATGATAGAGGCGCAATGGCAGTCTTTAGGTATCAGCTTTACGCATTTCTCATAACCAGTTTATTGTTACCCATACGGATAAGCGCAATGATCCGAAAATAAGTATCTAAACGTATCGTCTATTCAAGTTTGGCTTTATCGTTATAGGTTTAATTATTATTGTTTAATTCGGTACGAATATAATGACGATAATAGCCAATGAGTCCGCTAGTCACAAACACTAACTCTAGTAAAATACCGACAGGCGTCCATAGTAAAATATTATGAATAATCCAAACGCCCCCCCCACCAGCCATGAGCAGGCGCATACGCCGATCACTATTACTGAAAGACCCTGCGGTCATAAGCACCGTCGCTAAAAATCCCAAAGCACTTAAATAGCTGGTGTAGGTAACAACGGTTAAGATAAAGCTGATGCTTAAAAATATGACGAACAATTGCGGTGCTCTCCAACGGATGCAAATCAAAAACCTCACGCTGGATACCAAAAATATATAGCCTGCTGTAGGCTGATCAAGAAGGAAAAAATGTGCACTATTGAACAAGCAACTAATCGCTAGAAAAATTAGAACGTGATGTTTATGCTTTAACTGCATTGCGCCACATTCGATTATCAAAGTAACTGCCACCAAAACTTGTGACAGAAAAAAATCAGACATTTTTATTTAGCACCATCAGTTATTAATGTTGTAAGCCATTATTTTGATGCAACATACAGCCGACTCTTATGAATAATGCACGGAAAGTGCTATATGCTGTCATTTAATATTAGGCCGATTCAACCGTGAAGTACATAACCAATTAAACCCCTATTGCTGCCGTGTGTTCAGCCATTTCATCAGCCGACGTTTGATAATTGAGCCTCTTTCTCGGTCGACTGTTAAGTCAGGCTCTCACAGCGGTTACTGCGATTACTGCAGGTGTATTATCGTTTTTTTTACCACATAAATTTGACAGCAAAGCGTATCTGGGGGTATTTTTTTATCGTATTATTTGTGTCGGAGAAAAATAAGATGAGTTTACAATCCGCTATCCGCTTTTTCTACTGATTAGAGTTATGCGCTTCTGAGTTGAATCTAAGTTATCAAGCGTTCAAAAAAATAATCAAATAACAATGACCGAATGTTGTTTGATACATGCATTTTCATGAAAATGTGAAATTAAAAAGTCTAGGCAATATAGAGTCACCCAGAAAAACAGTACTAGTTCTTCTGGGCGTCTGTTCGGTAACGCGTAAACTACTATCTATAATGTAATGATCGTGTAGTTAAAGAAAGCCAGAAATTACTTTAGCTTAATCGCAAAATGCTTTTTAATGGGTGCTGTGACTTCCCATACACCTACAAAATCAGCTTCAACTGCAAAAGCATCGCCCGCGTTAAAACTTTGCGACTCGCCACCATCTGGAGTAATAGTGCAACTTCCTTCTATAAGGTGAACAAACTCATAGGCGTCATAGGTTGCATGATAAAAGCCTGTGGTCGATTTCCACACACCCGATATTACGGACTCGTCCTTTGAAGTATGCTGGATCCATGTTTGCATTTGTGCAGCGGGCTTCCCTTCAATAGAGGTCCAACCATCTAAGTGACCTTCAATAGGGGTTGAATTAAGCTCTGGGAATTTAAAAAGTGTATTAGTCATTAAAATATCCTAATAAATTGTGGTTAATATCAAATTTTTGATATGTCTTGGGTTGATTGAGATTTAAATCAAGTCAGATTACTTATCGTGACCCTATATTTTAGAAACTAGCGTTTAAAAAAGTGAATCGAGTGAAGCATTCTAAATTGGGAGAAAAAGGCAGGTTAGAAATAGCCACAGCCGTATTAACTTCATCTTCAACTATTAATTACACAAAAAATAGTAGAGTCACTCAGCGTCAGATCAACTAATATTAATTGATGTAATTTTTATTATATTGCTCAAACTTAAATATATCCATAAAGTCGTCATAAAATTGTTAAATAAACGACTATTTCATGGTATATGGGTTAGCCACTCATCTAGTACGTTATAAAACCCTGGGGCTACCGCGTGCTCTCCTTGCCACATTAGTTTCATTAAAAATAAAAAGCCTGGCGTTTGCTCATTAAAATGTTCTGCGTCTAACATACCGTGAGTTGCATCTTTAATAACCGAAACTTGTATGCTTTGTTGATCGTCTATTAAGTTTTCGACCACCTCTTTGGTGTTCAATATATCAACATTTAAGTCCTTATCTCCAAGCAACAAAAGCATGGGTTGTTTTAGCCCTCTGTAATCATGGGTTGCATCCGCTTTGAAGTTTTTTAGTACGAACTGATACCGAGCCTCTGACATTGGATCAGGCGTGTGTCCATATTTTTTAAGGTATAGGTCGTAGCTTGGCTTTTGATTCAAGAAGTTGATTTCTTCGAGGTGTGAAGCATAAGCGGCTTCAACCACACTGGAATCGGCCTCTTGTTGCGTTAGCCGTACACGAGTGAGATACCAGCTTTGCTCTAACCAATCAATTGCGAAGCCAACGCCTATAATAAACCCAATGTCTGGATTATTATTGGCTAAAGCGGGTACAACCCAACCTGCTTGACTAAAGCCAAGAAGTCCAACTTGGCTGCCTGAATAACCGTAACTATCGCGAATAAAGGCAACTGCAGATTGAACTTCCTGTTGACGCTGCTTCATCGATTGCGCTAACCAATTGCCAGTAGATTCGCCTATACCCGGTTTATCCCAGCTAAAGATGGCGAACCCTTGACGTAGCAATCGTTCCCATATTAGTGGGTAGTAGCCATGAGCGTCATATCCTAACGGGCCATCGCCATGTACAAAAAGAATGACGGCCCTGGGTTTGCCGCTATCAGGGAATAAATAGTGTCCTGAAAGTAAATCGTCTCCATTTTTAAAGGTGACTTGTTTGGCCTCAGCAACGTTAATCAGCGTTGAGGCTAAGAAGATTATTATCAATAAATAGTGCGGTAGCTTTATCATAGTATTTTATCCTTAATGAAATTTAGTAAGCTCGCTTAAAAAGTGTAGGCAGCACCAAGACCAACTGTAATTAATGTGTCTTCTTTAATGATTGGGCTATTCTTTGCATCGCCTATAATTTGAGTCGCAGAAATCAATCCGATTAAAGTGGTGTTTTCTGAACTTGCGTATGAAAAGGTTGTGCCGAAGGTAGCGCTGTTAAAGCCGCTGCCCAAAATGAAAGACGATTGGTCTGGTATGCCATTTGTGGAGGGTTTAACGCCAAAGTAGGTATTGTTGTAATTTTTATCGGCATAATCGACCCCAGCCAGAGTGGTCATGGTAATCGGCGTATTGGGTATCATGTATTCGTGAGAGACGCTCAGGTTTGCAATCCAACCTTCATGCGTGTCTGAGACATCAAATAAGCCGCTGATATTAATCTCCCATTGGTTTGTCAGTTGATATGACAAGTACGAACCCACCTCAAAAGCCTCATCAATATTTAATAATCCATCCAGGTTTTTGATCTTCGATCTATCCTGATCAGCCCTGACTTTACCCAGAATGCCCGTATTCAAATTATCAGAGAGTTGGTAGTCCAATCCGATCCCCGAGTTGTTTGCAAACAGTGTGCTTTGTTCAGTAAGATTAAAATAACTCTCGATGCTCGGTCCACCTATAATCTCATACTCGTCAGAGCCCGTGAACTCTGGTGTCCAGATTAGCAGTCCACTGATGACTAGTTCCCAATTCTTCTCTACTGGCAGTTGATTTTCTTTGGCGTGTGCAGTGGCCGTAAACACAGCGCTAAGGAACAAGCTAAGAATAAAAGAGGTTGCGTTGAAATATTTCACAATTATGTCCAGATTAAAGTTTAAGTTTATTAGTAAAGAAGCCTTTTTTAAGTTGCGCTCTTGAGCGGTTGCCAACCCGTGCGTCCAAACACATAGCGGACTTTATTTGAGGCACCTTTAGCCTGAACTACGTCCTTATAGATCGATCCGAATTCTTGGAAATTGATGGTCAAAGGGTTAGATGAACCCAGCTGTTTGGTAATGCCGTAAATGGGTTTTTCAGTTTCAGTCTGATAAGTGCCAAACAGTCTGTCCCATATAATCAGGATGCCACCGTAGTTTTTATCAATGTAGGCTGCGTTAGTGGCGTGGTGAATGCGGTGTACTGATGGCGTGTTAAAAATGCCGTCGAGCCAACCGAGCTTCCCTATTTTTTCGGTATGAATCCAAGTTTGATAGAGCACGACCATTAATAATGACAGCAGTATTTGAATCGCATCGAACCCTATCAGGAGCAAAGGAACAAAAAACAGCCATTCGTATAGACTCTCTAACCAAGACAGACGAAGTGCTGTTGTTAAATTGTACTCTTGAGAAGAATGGTGAACGCTGTGGACTGCCCATAGAATCCGACGTTCATGTTCAATTCGATGCATCCAGTAGTAGGTGAGATCGACCGCGATGATCGCGAGTATCCAGCTCCACCAGGTCACTGAAATTTCTGAGAAGGCGAAATGCTCAGCAGTGAAGAATCCGATGATGAAGATAGCCCCTACAATCGTGTTATCAAGAATACGATTGCCGATTTCGATCGCGCCGTTCGCCACTGTTTCGCGCCATTCATTGCGTCGCTTTGTCGCTACGTCGAAGATTGTTTCAATAATTGTGAGCGCGTAAAAGATAACGCCAATTAGGGTGACTACTGTGAAAAAACTACTATATTCTAATATTCGGGCATCAATTTCGTTCATTACCTGTTCCTGTTTTAACTGTTATCTTAATCTTTAGCGGTTCGCCGAAGTTCACCCCTTACCGTTCTTACTGGGGCGAAGTTTACTCACGCTCTGCACAGTTTTAATGGAGGCTGTGTGGAGGTAATGTGGAGACTGCAAAAAACTCTCACCTTTCAAATTGACGGGTAACCTTCCTACTAGATATCGCCTGGCGCGTGTTTTCAGTTTAAGATAAACGCATAGTGGCTCAATGTTGTAAAAAACAACGAAAATACAGGCAGTTTTTAGTTGTTTAATAATCGTAAACAGTTAACTCAACGGACGTTTAACAAACGAACATGCATAATCAATCTATGAACAATTCCCTAATATTAGTGGTCGAGGACGAACCAGAAATTTCAGCAATCCTGGTGTCTTATTTAGAAGTAGCTGGATTTCGAACTGCTCAAGCAGCCGATGGTGACATTGCCTACACGTTGTTCAGACAATTCAGTCCAGACCTGATTCTTCTTGATATCAAAATGCCAAAGCGCGATGGTATCGATGTATTACGTGATATCCGTAGGGTTTCAAATACGCCAATCATAATGCTCACGGCAATGTCAGAAGACATTGAGAAGATTTCCGCATTGCGGCTTGGGGCTGATGATTACATTCTTAAACCCTTTAACACGCTTGAAGTAATCGAGCGAGTTAAGGCCGTGTTACGCCGCACAAAAGGCACTGCTGATCTAGAGTATCTAGTGCGAGTGGGCATGTTAGATATAGATTCAAGTGCCCACGCTGTATTCGTCTGTGAGGGGGGGAATAAAAAGATTCTTCCCTTAACACATACCGAGTTCTCATTAATCGCACATATGTCTGCGGCACCCCGGCGTGCCTATAGTCGTTCGGAACTGATTGATGCCTGCCTCCCTGAGGGGGAAGCATTAGAACGCACCATCGACAGTCATATTTCAAACGCCAGGCGAAAGTTAGAAACGGTCGGTGTTAAAGGATTTCTGCAAACGGTAAGAGGGGTTGGCTATCGTCTCGAGCCGCTGCTATGAGATACAAGCATCTGCACCTGCGTACGCAACTGGCAATCGCAATGATCTTTACCGCAGTGATCACTCTAGCGATTTTCATCTTTGGTATGCTTGGGTTTTATATTTACGTTCAGGAAAGCTGGATGGCGAGCCTGAGTGAAAACAACCGTGAAACAATAAAGGGACTGATCGAGAATGACGTTGTTAATGTTCAAGCGTTGACAACGTTAGTCAATTTGTTTTCAACTTCTTGGACCGAAGGTTACGCCGTTAGCGAGCTTGCTGTTCTACTGGTTTTTGTTTCACTTGCCATTATTTGTTCGGTTTTTATTGGTATATTGATGGCGCGACGTCTGAGTCAGCCGATTGAATCGGTGACTCATGCCGCTCTAAAAGTAGCGAATGGCGCGTTTGATTTTCAGGTGGATAACAACCTTGCGGTATCACTAGAGGCACGTGACCTACTTCTTTCGTTTAATAAAATGACACGCTATCTAGAAACTGCAGAACGTGAATCAACCGAATCAGCCGCCGCAATTGCCCATGAACTGCGCACCCCATTGACTGTGCTAAGAGGGCGCCTTCAAGGAATGTCTGATGGTACTTTTCAAACGTCGAGGGATTTACTTGAAGCTCTAATTGGTCAAGTCGATACCTTGTCCTACATAGTAAGTGACCTCGAAACAATCTCACGACTCAGTTCTGGACGTTTTAAGTTTGAAAAAAATGTGATCAATCTTGCTGATGTTGCTCTGTCAGTAGTAACCAGCATGGCACACGAGATGGAAAATAATGGCATTATATTCGAACACGAACTCCAGCCTGTGCTGGTAAGAGGGGATGAAGCACGGATTCGACAAGCCCTAAACGCACTGATTGAAAATGCCAAACGGTACGCTGCGTCTGGTAGATGTATACAAGTAGAGACTGGCCTCAGCGGCGAACATGGTTATATTAAGGTGTCAGACAAAGGGCCTGGAATCAGCAAAATTAATCGTGAAAGGGTATTTGACCGTTGGTGGAGAGGTGAAAACTCGAGGTCTCGCGTGAAAGGAGGATCAGGGCTAGGTTTATCCGTTGTTAAAGCGATTGCTCTCGCCCACGGTGGTTTCGCCAAAGTTTTAGATGGGCCTCAAAGCGAAGGCGTTACTTTTGTCATCGGCATCCCGCAGATGAGTTAAACCTTGTGTCGAGGTAACCCCTTGTTCTGACTATCGTTTAGGCTTAAAGAAGAGGGCTTTGGAGCAGCCTGTCTACCTTAAGGTTTTTATCTTTTTCGACCTCACTTTCATTAACCTAATCGGGAGTTTGAAGCGCTACCGATTATGTCGAAGAGTTTACTCGTCATATACCGCGCTCAAAAATTGTTACTATCGGTGGCTTTATGTCTTTGGTAAAGGCCGTTGAGGGCGATAGAATTTTGACTGCGGCCACCGCAGATAAAGTTCCGAAAATAATTTTTGAATCCAAACCGGCATTGCCGGTAGTTGATTCTGAAGGTCAAATAAGAGGAGGCGCATGCAACGCTGGCTCCAGCCAACAAAAAAACAAGCCTCAAGCGGTCGGTGTTTGTGTCAGCATCAGTAAGTAATTGTGATGCTGAGCTGGTCACTGTAAACCCCCTGGGCCACTAGTTGCGCTGGCGGGACGCTACCATAGGCAGTAAGGGTTTGAGAGACGCCAGTTCCGGTAAGCGCCACACCCGTGGGGGCGGTATTTCCCCAAACCGTGCTGCGAGCCACATCTGAATAAACTTGATAGACTAGATACTCGCCTGCTCCAGCAGTCATTCGGCGAACTGGCGCTTCAGCCAAACCGGATCCCGGGGAGGCCCCAGCACTCATGGTGATCAGGGTCGCTGCGCCTGAGGTGCAGGTCGAAACTATCGTGGCTATGGCTTCAATGGCGTTCGATGCGTTGCCATCATAGGTTCCAAACGCCATTGGATTAGAGTCTATGGAGCAGGAATGCGCAACCGATACGCTAGCGTTCATGGTTGAAGTAGCTGTGCCAGCGTAGGTATAGACGCTAAGAGCAGCGGAGCCGAGTGCCATGGACGATATGATTGCGAGTTTAAGAGTGCTTTGATTGAATTTCGCTTTCATACTTTGCTTCTTTTGTTAAAAAGGGCCGTTTTCTGCAAGATGATATGTACTACTTCCTCATCAAACTGATCTGAGCCGTCGCGAAGCCGTTAAAAAACCCAAATATACTGCCAACAATGCTACACAAAAAAAGTGAGAAAAACAAAAGAGGCTTGAGAATGAAATAAAAATGAGATAATAGAAAAGTTTGAGTTTGATATTTACCCGTTAAATGCCCGTTACAACCCTAAACGCGTAATAAATATATAAAGGTATGCTACATGAGTAAGGATAGCACATTAGATTTAATCGGCTTAGGATACTCTATTGGCTCTAGAGTAGAGCATTGATGTTAGGCCACCGCAGCCCGCTAACAACCAGAACCAGAAACTAAGCAGGGTATCGGCCTCCAATTTTCCGCTAGCCAGTTTCCGCTGTTCGCCTCTGCGGTGACAATTAAGCGTTGCCCCTTGATCATTTTCTTTGAGTAATCAAAAACGTTCGCATGGTTGCCACCTTCATCCAACAGTGCAGCATTATGACCCTATGGGCTTGCCCGCTTTCGACGCGCACTTTTTCACGTATATTTTGTCAAAAAATTAGCTCCACGATGATGATGTCGCTGTAGCTGCCCGAGTGGACGTTCTGGAGGGCGGGGATGCGTCCGTATACCCCGTGATTTACGCTCTCACCAATACCGGTACCGTTTACTGTAACGCTGCCGCTGGTGGCATCGCCCCAAACGACGGCGCGGTCAGCGGTGGTGTAAAGATTGTAGTTGATCCTGTGGTCGCCACTGCCCATGACACGCTGCGTATGGGTCCCGCCGCCCGCGGTGAGGGCCATGGAATACCCGACGCCGCTAGGGCAGTTCACGTCAATGTTGCCGGTGCTATCAA
>CAJXUC010000019.1 GCA_913061315.1 uncultured Gammaproteobacteria bacterium
ATCTACACGTAAGGAGTCGTCGGCAGCGTCAGATGTGTATAAGAGACAGCAATATACCCATAGTTATTTAAATATTTATGGTAATAAGCTAAGACTATTATTTGAAGATGGTGCTCTTAAAGCGCCCTATTAAAGATCTTCCTACTATTATTTGAATAAAGATTTTGTCAGAATTATTGAAACAATGGAGTTTGAATAGAACCTATGTCAACTAAATTTTTTAATACCCACTTTAACTATTTCTTTGTTATCAGCCTACTTTATTCAGGCACATTACTCGCCGAGTTAATCGACATCAACAATACAGAGCTTCAGGAACTACTCAATGAAAAAACGCTGATTGTTGACGTGCGCAGAGCAGAGGAATGGTTAGAAACCGGCGTTATTAAAGGTAGTCAGCTACTCACATTCTTTGATAAAAATGGCAACACTAATACAGAAAAGTGGTATTCCGATATATCGAATCTTTCTGATAAAAAAACACCGGTAATTCTGATCTGCCGATCAGGCTCAAGATCAAAAGTCATTGGGAATTGGATGAGGAGAACACTCGGTTACCAAACTGTTTACAACGTAACGGATGGCATCACTGGCTGGAAACGTTCCGATGGAAAGACAGTGATGCTAGAGTAAAGGGGATAGACTTTTAATAAAGACTGCATCTTCAAACAGATTACTTAAACCAGAAATTCGACACTATTTATTGCACCCTTCGATCAATAAAGAATGCCTGCCTTTTTACTCGCAATCTTTTTTAGATATGAATTCACTATTATTTAAACCCCGATGAGAACCATCACTTTTTAATTGGCCCGGCCCATTTGGAGTTCTCGCAACTCAATATGCGGTATATGGCAGCGGATCAAATGCTCGTCATCGACCTGTTGCCAAGGGGGCGTTTTAGTCTCACAAATATCTCCAACACGACGCGGACAGCGGCGCTGAAAAGCACAGCCGACAGGCATCGGTGACAACTCAACGATATCATCGGCAGAGAGCACTGGCACCGAATCTGGATCTGGTTCGAGTACTGCGCCCAATAATACTTCGGTGTAGGGATGAGAAGGCAACGAATAGACATCTGCTGCAGGGCCTATTTCGCACAGCCGTCCTTGATACAGAAGTGCCACTCGATCGGCTAGAGCGCGAACGACGGCAAGATCGTGCGATACGAAAATATAGGTTGTGCCGAATTCTCGTTGTAGACGATTAAGTAATTCCAGTACCGCGGCCTGCACTGAAACATCAAGTGCCGATGTAACTTCATCACACAACACTAACTCAGGTTCTGCAATGAATGCCCTTGCCACTGCAACACGCTGTTTTTCACCACCAGACAGTTGGCTTGGAAGCCGGTCAAGGTAATGACCACCGAGACGGACTCGTTCAAGTATTTCTACGCTTCGATCATGCAGCTCTTGATTGGATAGCCCAAAATAAAGCCTGAGTGGTTGTGCTAGTATTTCTGCCACAGTTTGTCGAGGGTTTAAAGAGTCGTCAGGATTTTGAAAAATTAATTGAATGCGACGCAGTTGATCGTTGCTTCGTTGATCAACGCTGGCCTTTAGCAACTCGTTGCCATTATAGATAATACGCCCGTTGCGTGTCGGAATCAGGCCCGCAATTGCCTTTAGTATGGTCGATTTTCCGCTGCCAGATTCACCCACTAGACCAATAGTTTCACCCTTGTGGATAACGATCGAAATGTCATCTACGGTTGGCGTATCATTGGGTTGCCGACCTAAAATTTGGTCCCAAAGTCCGCGCGTTGTGTAGCTAATCGCAATATTGTCGAGTGCCAATACTTCGGTCGCGTGTGAAATTAGCGACCGATCAACGGCTGACCCCGGGCCTGATGCAGCTAATTTTTCAACCTTTTCAAATAAGTGACACCTGACACGCTCACCTGCCTTCGTGAACTGTAATAATGGCCTCTCCAAAGCACAGCGATCTTCTGCCATTTTACAACGTTCAACAAAAGCACAACCCTTACCCACATCACCAGCGGCGGGTGGCCGACCATCAAGCGCGGCGGGTAAACTGGCTTCGCGTAATTTTGGGATCGATGCCAATAGACTTCGAGCATAGGGGTGAACTGGCTTTAACAGCACTTGTCGAACACTACCATCGAGAACAATTTCGCCAGCATACATTACTACAACACGATCGCAGACACGTGCTATAGCACCTAGGTCGTGACTGACATAAACCATGGCAGTGCCAGTTTCCTTTGCCAGATCACGTAATAGTTCGAGTACATGCGCTTGCGTGGTGACATCAAGTCCAGTGGTTGGCTCGTCAAGCAGTAGGGCATCGGGCTCACCTGCCAGAGCCATGGCTACGGCAACACGTTGCTGCTGCCCACCAGAAAGTTCATGCGGATATCGGTCGACCAGTGTCGTCGGATCCGGTAACCGAACTTGGGTCAATAGTTCGAGAACACGAGCTGGTCGATCAACTTCACTCACCTTGCTATGTAACTTTAAGGATTCAGATATTTGCCTGCCAATACGCTGCGTTGGCGTCAGCGCTTGTCCCGCATTCTGCGGTATCAGCGCTAGTTCTCCACCTCTAATTTGTTCCAGTTCTCGGGCCGAAAGATCAAAAGTGGATTGATTACGAAATGACGTTGAACCAGTTAACACCTTTAATGGATTACCGAGATATCCCATCATAGCGAGTGCCAATGTACTCTTTCCTGAGCCACTTTCACCAACCAAGCCTACGGTTTCGCCAGCCTCTATCGTCAGGTCGATATTACGCAGGATAGGTAACAGCTGTTTCGCCAAATTGGAAAAACCGATACTGAGATCTCGGATCTCTATCAGTGATTTATTGCCCATATTTATACCGGTGCCTTCTGAATACGATCAATTCCCAGTGCTTTCGCCAACGCATCTGCGGTGAGGTTAATGCCGATAATCAGCGAACTAAGAAATACCACCGGTGCCAATACACCCCAGGGTGCAAACGACATAAAACCTCTTGCATCCGCAATCATTAGCCCCCAGTCAGGGGTTGGTGGTGATGCTCCAAAGCCCAGAAATGAAAGCGAAGAAAATGCCAACAACATCCACGACCAGCGCATTGCACCCTCAACCATTAAAGTATCCAGAACATTGGGCAGAAGTTCGTGGCGGATAATTGCAATACGCCCATGCCCTCGCGCCTTCGCGGCAGAAATGAAATCACGTGCGACAACATCGTGAGTCGCTGCACGGGCAATACGGATGACAGGAATGCCATAGAAAAAGGCAAGCGTCGGTATCAATACACCCATACCTGTGCCGAAAGTGACAATCAGCACCAGCATTTTCAAAATCCACGGTAGCGATAGAAATGCATCCACAATACGCATCGCAAATTCATCGATGCGTCCGCCCACAAGGCCAAAGAATATCCCTATAAATGAACCCCATATCACTGCTATCGGAGTGGCAATGCCAGTGATGAGGATTGCTTCTCGTCCACCAAGTAAGGTACGTGAAAAAATATCTCGCCCCAAGTGATCGTTACCAAACCAGTGTTCAAAACTAGGCCCTTGTAGCATCAATAGTGAGCTGATCTCGCGATAATCAAATGGCACTATGAATGGACTAATCACCGCTAAGACAAGATGAAAAAATACCAGGGACACTCCAATCGCTCCTGAGGGACTAGACATAACATCGCGCAATACCTTAAAGAGCCTGTCTTGAAGATGATTTTTGGTTACAGATTGGAATGTTGTCAACATTACTTTCTCATGTGAAGCGTTCTAAGGCGCGGATTCGCAATCATCGTCAGAAGGTCAGCCGTCAAATTGACACTGACATAAACTGTGGCTAGGATTAATGCGATCGCTTGCACCACCGGCAGATCACGATCAGAAATCGAATCAATCATCATTCGACCAAGTCCCGGGTAATTAAACACTACCTCAATGACGACGACACCACCAAGCAACCAGGCAATAGTCAAAGCCACCACGTTGATCGCAGGCAATAAAGCATTGGGCAATACGTGTCGAAAAACGACCTGCCAGTAAGGCACACCTTTTAGTGTGGCCATGCGAACATAATCACTGGCTAACACATCGATTACCGAGGTTCGAACCATGCGTAGAATATGCGCTGTCATCACCATCGCTACCACGATCACGGGCAGGATAATCTCTGGAAAAAACTCCACGGCTGATGCATTCGCTGATGTCAACACAATACCGGGTAACCAACCCAACCACACGCTAAAAACTAGAATCAAAACTGTTGAAGAAACGAATTCTGGAATGGTCATGGCAAAAATTGCGACCGTGGAAAAAAAGAGGTCTATTGGTTTGTCACGCCACAAAGCAGTTATCACACCCAGAAAAATAGCCAGTGGCACACCCACTAATAGGGCACAAAATGCAAGCAATAATGAGTTATTCATTCGATTGCCAACTAATTCGGCAATGCTTTCCTGACCGTTAACGGAAACGCCAAGGTCCCCAACCACAGCACCCGAAGCCCAGTCGACGTATCGCTCTAATGCAGGGCGGTTTAGATCAAGGTCTCTGCGACAATTTTCCAGTAGCTTGCCTTGTGCCTCTCGCTCAAGGAAGGCGGTGCAAGCATCGCCCGGCAAAATCTCTACCCCAGTAAAAATTATTATCGATACTAGGACAACAGTGACGAGCCCAAGTAATAGCCTGCGTAACAGCATTGATAGCATCTTATTTGTCTCGTTTTTCTAAATTATTTAACGCAGGATGGTTTAAAAAAAGACCAGAGCCATTACTGCTCCGGTCTATTGTTTTTTGAGAGTAACCTAGTCGACCGTAATCATGTGCCAACGCACGGCGTCATTTTTGACTTCGTCGAGGTTGTTAACACGTGAAGTAGTTCCAACCACTTTAGTAACCGTGTAGGGAATAAAAGTACCTGAATTATCCCACAAGTACTCCTGTGCTTTTACGTATAACGCCTTTCGCTTATTGAAGTCGAGTTGGCGTCTAGCTGAAGCGAGTATTTCATCAAAAGATGTGTCCTTGAAATATGACTCATTCCACTTCGCTGTACTCAGATAAATTTCGTGAAGTGCTTGATCAGCAGGACGCTCATTCCAACGAGTCGCAGCAACCTCTTTCTTCATCCAAACTTCTTTCCAATAACCGTCTGTCGGTACCTGAACGATGTTGACACGAATACCCGCCTTAGCAGCCTGCTGCTGGTAGGCTTCAGCCAATATTGGCCAGCTAGACTCTAAAGTTGCAACATGAACATCAATATCGATACCATTCGGAAAACCCGCTTCTGCAAGTAATTTTTTAGCCATTGCAATGTCTTGGGGACAATTTAAATCAGCACGATATTGATCGTTTGGTTCTACTGGTGTATCACAGGCCACAATACCTCCGCCGCCTAAGACTAATGCAACTAGTGCTTCACGATCTGCCGCAAGACGTACGGCCTTACGGACCCGCTTATCGGTAAATGGCTTTACGTCAGTGCGAAAAACAAAGCCCCGCCAATTGCCAGTCGGTATTTCTTGCAACTTGAACTTACTACTCCCTTTCAGCATCACTTTTTGCTGGCCCGTGATACCGCGCTCCATGTCAATCTGGCCACCAAGCAAGGCTTGAAGTCTCGCCTGCCCATCAGAGATTCCAATCACTTCCATTTTAGCAACGCCTGGAGACCCTTCCCAATAATCCATGTTGGCAACGAGGACCGTAGTGCCTTGAGCATCAAACTTCTCAACTTTAAATGGACCGGTGCCGATGCCAGTGGAAGCAATGGTGTCACCCGAGCCCTCTGGTAGCATGCGTAAACGGTAATCCATAAGCTGCAAAGGCATGTCAGCAAAAGGGGTTGATAATGAAATTTTAACTGTCATAGCATCGACAGCCTCAACCTTATCGATCATCTTTATCGCTGATCTGGCAGGACTGCCAGACTCAGGATCAAGAATTCGATCCAACGAATAAATGACGTCAGCAGCTTCAAAAGTACTCCCGTCATGAAATTTAACACCACCTCGTAATTTAAATGTCCATACTGTTGCGTCACTATTCGCAGTCCAGCTAGTAGCAAGGTCGGGTTGCGGCTTACCATCTAGTCCAGGTCGGATAAGACGACTCATAATTTTTTCAGTAATTTGGAACACACGACCTTTAGAGATAGGGTCGAGACTAGATGAGCTGCCAAACCCTAACTCATGCGCCTGACGGAAGGTACCACTCGGTGCAGCCAACACGCTGCCAGCAAAAACGGCTAATAGCAACGCTGAACAGCCTTTAATTCTTTTCATGTTTCTCTCCTCATTGGTTTATTTCGAAGCAATAGCAAAGGATTTATTAAGCTCTGGATATTATTTTTTAATCACTTTCGCAGGAGGCATTGCTCGCTACAAACGATATTTAGCCTTCTTATAGATATAAATTTATTTATTTATAGTAACGTTAATTAAATTTGACCACAAATATTATTTAGCCTAAAACAACCACAATTAAATTTTTTAAATCGTAAATGCCCACTAATCAATAGGAATTGAGGGCCATTAAACTGTATTAGTAAGGAACGTATGAACAACACACACACATACCCTACAATTATTGCTATAGGTGGTGGTGGATTTACTCATCAAACAGATCCAGAGCTGGAGGACTTTATCATCGACCAAAGTCCAATTAAGCATCCGAACATCGGATTTATCGGTGCTGCAAGCCGTGACAATCCCAACCGTATAGACCGATTTTATCAACGATTTTTGAACTACGCTGGATCGACTTCACACCTTTGTCAACAGTCATCGATGCAGACTGCCAGAGACTGGATATCTCAACAAGACATCATTTATGTGGGTGGCGGCGACACTATCCATTTGCTGAGTTACTTTCGTAAGAATAAGCTTGATAGCCATTTAGCCAATGCGGCCAATAATGGAACAATACTCGCCGGCGTCAGTGCTGGCGCAGTATGCTGGTATGATGTTGCTTTATCTGACTCTGCTGGAAATGGGCTCACACCTTTGCCTGGTTTGGGGATTGTCCCCGGTAGCTGCTGCCCACATTATTCAAGTGAGCCAGAGCGCCAAAAAGCCTTCCAACAAAAAATTAGTACTCGAGCAATGCCTGATGGTGTTGCGATTGATGACGGGGTCGCCGTACTGATTCGACCCGGTCAACCGCCAGTGGCTTACTCAGCCAGAAACAGTATGGGTGCTTATAGTGTGGAGAAAAAAGGCAACAACAGCGTCACCACAAGGCTAAAATTCCTTGATTAAGACCAATCTATTAGTCTCACTTCACAGACTCTTACGCAGTCTATTTTTGATTCTTGGCTACTGTTTAATTTCTGTATAATTTATAGCCCAATCAAATCCGCTTGGTCAATGATATTCTGGACCATCCGTATTGAAGCAGCATCGATTAGTTTACCTTGGTATTGAACGGCTCCAATACCCCTTGCCGAGGCATTTTCATAGGCAATTTTCATTTCACGGGCGGAAATAACAGCACTATTTGAAGGGGAAAAGATTTCTTGTGCATGCTCAATTTGAGAGGGATGAATCGCCCATTTCCCAACCAGACCCAACTGCATAGCACGGCGACATTCAATTCGGTAAAGGTCGGGCTTGTTAAAATCGACAAAAGGACCATCAACAGGCGTAATACCATTTTTTTTACAAGCGATCACTAACTGGTTGCGATGATAATGCCAAATATCACCCGGATAGTCGATGGTCCCTTCGATAGACTCCATGGGTATGCCCTGACTAGCAGATAAATCTCCCACACCTAGTATCAAAGCCTCAAGTCTAGGTGTTGAGGCTGCAATAGAATCGATATTAGTCATCGCTTCAACATCTTCAATTAGGCATTCGATCCCTATCTTATGATCAAGCCCTAAATCTAACTCCAGCTGGGACAATAGTTTATCAACGAACAGAACATCTGCCGCATCTAGAACCTTTGGAACCATAATAACATCAAGGTTGTTACCTGCCCCACTGACGAGATCAATAATATCGCCATAGCAATATTGGGACGCTGGATCATTAATTCGAACACTGCGAGTTGTACGCCCAAAATCAAGCGTATTTAAAGCTTCTACTACTTTTTTTCGTGATGCTTTTTTTTCATTCGGTGCAACCGCATCTTCGAGGTCAAAAAAAATATAATCCACGTCAAGCTGAGAACCTTTAGCCATCATCGACTCAGAACTGCCGGGAATGGCTAATTGACAACGCCTTAATCTGGTTGGACGATTATATTTCATCGGTCTATCTCTACTCTTTAAGTGGTTTTGGGGTGAATAGACATTCGACATCTACGATTTAAAAGGCGCTAAAAAAACGAAACGCTATTCCATCAATAAAACATTGTATCGTTAGGCTACTCCAACTTATCTAAAGAGCAGCATTTATATGTCTCTCGTGTTTAAACGGTCCTTATCGTGGTTGGCGCTGACTAAATAACTCTTTCTTCTTTTAAACTCTGTATATCTTGATCTGTTAAATTCAAAAGCGATTTATAAACACTGTCGGTGGCATCACCCAAAGCTGGCCCCAAATTTTGCAAAACTGCGGGAGTGTCACTCAGTCGAGGTAAAGCCGAAGTTACTGTCACTTCGTTAAAACGAGGATCATTAAAAATCTGGAAATTACCCCGCGCTTGATAATGTGGGTCATTGTAAATATCTTCAATACTGTATAACACTGAACAAGGAACGCCACCTTGTTGACATCGTGAAATTGCATCACTTGCATCTAACTCGATAAACCAATCTTGCACAATTTTATTGATTAACCCTCTATTCTCTTCTCTTGCTGAAACTTTTCTATAGGTATTGGGCATAGCATTTTCTGGACAGCCCATAATGTGACACATCCGTTCAAATATCTTGTCACTAGAACAGGCTAGTGCAACATATTTCCCGTCTCTAGTCTGATAGTGACTGTGAGGCACTGCATTGACCGTATCAGCACCCATACGCTCACGAATGAACCCCGTACGCTGATACACTGGCAACATCTCATCCATCAATCGAAATACAGATTCGTATAGGGCGATGTCAACCACTTGTCCTTTCCCCGTTTTACGACGTGCTTCGAGCGCCATCATAATTCCAATCGTTCCCCACATTCCTGATACATAATCAGCCAAGGATGTCGACCCAGGCATGACTGGCATTTGTCCGGGTTCTCCACACAAATAGGAAAGGCCAGCAAAAGCGTGAGCAGCACGGGCAAAACCAGGCCGACTACTATATGGACCATCCTGTCCATATCCGCTCACCCTTAACATAATTAATCTCGGGTTGATTTCACTGAGAACGTCAAACCCAATGCCCCACTTCTCTAGTGTACCCGGCCTGAAGTTTTCCAAAACGATATCGGACTGCTTAACCAGCCCTTTGAATAACTCGACACCTTTGGCTGTTCTCAGATCGAGGGTGACTGATTTTTTGTTCCTCGCTTCCGTCAACCAGACAAAGGTATCCTGGTCGGGTTCAACCGGTGTGCCAAACTGACGCAAAGGATCACCTTCTCCAGGCTTTTCTATCTTGAGTACTTCAGCCCCGAAATCAGCAAGAATGACGCCACAAAAAGGGGCTGCAATAAATGTAGCAATATCTAATACCCTAATTTTATTTAATGGCGCATTGTCATTTGTACCTTTATCAGAACTCATTTTAATCAACCTAAACGTTTTTAACAGAAAACCGGGGGTCTGCTGTTGCCGGTATCCCAGCCCATGGCTCGGGGCCTGCTGGAACCGCCACATTAACACCGCGAACAATTTCACCCTTGGGATCATACATTGGTAAAGTACAAAGCTCTCCTCGATGTAATTGACCATCAGTGCATTGCACATCTACTACTGAACCTAGTCTCAAATTAGACTCGTTTAGAAGAACAATACCTACGCCGCAGACTTGATAAGGAGACCATGTACTTGATGTCACTCGCCCAATAGACTGCCCGTTACATTCGAGCGTATCGCCCCGTAGTGCAGTTCCACCTTCGACGCGAATTCCCCAACTGCGGTTCTCTTTATCATCAGCCATTATTGCGTTACGTCCGATAAAATCACCTTTCTCAAAGTCTATAAACCGACCCAAACCAACAACAAATGGGGATGTGCTGTGGGTAAAATCTTGACCTGCTGACAGTAAACCAGCCTCAATCCTTCTGCATCGGTTTCCTGGTGTAGCTGTCAAAATCATGCCCATTTTACTGCCTTCCTCAAGGATTAAATCACCCAGCATTTCAGTATTATTTTCAGGGCGAAAGTAGACTTCCCAACCAAGCTCATTAGTAAACCCTGTACGACTGATAATCACCGGTTCACCCGCTATTGTGACCTCGACCCAATCAAAATAACGCCAATCAGGCATTGGTCCGTCAATCAGGCGCTCTAAAAGATCCATTGAACGAGGCCCCGCAACTTGACTAATCCATACATCAGGATCACTTATTGAGACGTCAAGTCCCTCAGAATGAGCTTTGTACCAGGTAAATAACTCACCATCAGCTTGTGCAAACCAGTACTTTTCGTCATCAACCCTAAGCAATACACCATCGGTTATTATTCCACCATCATGGAAGCAGGCGAACTGATATGAACAGCGTCCCTTTTTAACTTTCGATACATCGCGAGGAAAGATACGCTGTAAAAGTTTAAGTGCATCCGGCCCTGAAATTTCATATGGATACTCACCCGTGTGACGGAAGGTAAGCTCTTGACGCACCTTCCAGTACATTTCATCGGGCGTTGCATTAGTTAGTTTTTCTGGATTTAAGCGTCCAGCATAAAGGGAATACTCTGGATTATAGGGTAGCTCTTGATAAGTCAGCGGGTGGATCGGAATAGTTCGTGCCAATTCTACAGGTCGATCACCTTCTACTGGCAGTGGTACTACGGAAAATCTGAGTTTCTTGAGAGATTCATGCATTTAAAGAGCCTATAGCTAAAATTAAAAATATGTGTAAAGTTGTATTACCCATAATTAACTATTAAAAACAAGCACACAAACGATTTTTTGAACCGCATAGATAAAATTTTTATTATTTATATTTGAGAGAATGAACTTGAATAATAAGTATCAACGCTTGCCTTTAGCTGGACTAAGGATTTTCGAAGTAGCCGCACGCCTACAAAGCTTTAAACTCGCAGCACAGGAACTCAGCGTTACCCCAACCACGGTGAGCAACCAAATTCGAAAATTGGAGCGTGATTGGGGTTGTCAATTATTTATACGCAAAACACGTCAGCTAGTACTAACAGAAGTTGGGCGCTCTTTAGCGCAGACAGTCAGTCGAGCTTTCGATGATATTAAGGTAGAAATTGAATCACAGATAACCATGGCCAAAAAAACCGTCACGCTCGAGGTTGGCCCTATTTTTGCATCACGCTGGCTAATTCCAAAGCTCAACCGGTTCCGTCGACAGCAGCCTGATATTGAACTTGTGCTTCATCACGGTTCGCGCATATCGGGCGCAGACAATATGACTGCTGATGCCGCAGTTGACTGGGGTGAAGGTAACTGGCCAGGATTAGAGTCAACCCATCTATTCAATATTTGTTATGTACCTGTTTTGAGTCCAAAGCTAGCCAAAAAAAAAGGCGGGTTAAAAACACCTAAAGATCTTTTGCGTTTCACAATTTTGCACCACAGCGATCGAACTGAGTGGGATGATTGGTTAAGTTTAGCTGGACTACCCGAGCAGAATTTCACTGATGAAACGATGATTGAAGACTCGAACGTAATCTTGCAAGCTGCGATAGATGGTCATGGTGTCGCGCTCGGAATATTCCCTTTTATCCAGACCGAGGTAGATCATAAAAGATTAATCTGTCCGATGGATATAACGCTTAAACCAAAACGTACCTATCACTTACTCACTCGACCCGGGATGCGAAAAAATCCTGATATTGAAACCGTTTGCCGTTGGCTAGAGGAAGAGGCGGCTAATACGAAAATTAACTAGTGAACCCTTTAAAAGTTAAATTGTATGTGGGTTATGACACCCACTTTTAATTAACTTTTTAGCCTTGACCATTAGCATCATTTAACTGTTATCTTTATTAGGCCGCGTCTTAAAAAGTCCACGTTTAATGACTTGATATAATCAACTCAGTCAATTTGATACCACTGAGACTACCGGCAATCATTACGCCCTAAAGACATTCCAGGTTTAGCTAGCTGCAATTAAAGATTCCGCCATTTCAGCAAAACCATACCCGCCAAAATGTTCAGTAATGTAGGCTGGTGGTGAGTTAAGCTCTTCAATGTAGGGTTTAATATTGGCTACACCAACAGTGTTAGTAAAGTTAGAAAACATTGAGTCATCATTGGGAGAATCACCAATAAACATGGCCTCTACGCGTTCGATATCATGCTGAACTAACCATTCATTCGCAGTGGTTGCTTTATTATATTTGCCACACCATACGTTAATATGTATCGAACTAATTTTAACATTCATGCCCGAGTCTTCGCAAAAATCAGCAATTTTGAAAGCTTCTGACCTTTTAACCTTATGATCTTGATTAATGTCAAAAGCAATGTCGGTCAACCGAAACGGTTGATCTGCAGTCGGGTGAGCGTTCGGGAACTTATTAAGAACCGCTTGTTTAAGTTGCTGCAGATGTTGCCAATTAATCGTGCGTTCCGCTTCTGGTACAGCATAATAATAAGATAAACGCCCTTCACTATTTCGATCAACAAAATAGGCCCCATTCTCACCGATAATCGAATCAATTGGCCAGGTGCGTATCATACAGTCACACCAACCAGCACTCGCACCCGTGACAGGAATCACTTTGATTCCAGCCTCTTGTAATTTTACTAAGGCAGTGAAAGTTTCATGAGGCAAGCGCCCTTTCCACGTCAATGTGTCATCAACATCGGTGAAAAGAATTTTCGTTTTTTGCGGAAATATTTTAGGTATGGGTTGAGGTTTCAAACATCTATCTCGAGGATAATGGGTTGATGGTCAGACAGGCTGGCAGCACTGTCGGCGTGAACGTTTATTTCGTAGGATGTGAATTCTTGACTGAGCCAGAAATAGTCTCTGCAATGCCCGCCCTGTGGCCATTGCACTGTGTCAAAAATGCCACAAGTCGAAGGGTGGGGTTGATCAGTACTACCATGCTGCCAGGCGTCGATCCAACCAGCATCTTTTTGATACTGGTAATGCATCGATTCAGGATCGAAATTAAAGTCGCCATTTAAAATTCGCGCCGATGCCAGATATCCTGTATTAAAGCAGCCAGTTCCGGTCGCTTTTGGAGATTTATGGTGTGTAGAGCGTTCTTGCTCTAATCGGGTAAGATACTCGATTTGTAATTGTGTTTCATTGCTGTCATGAAAAGCGAGATGTGTATTAATAATACTCAGGGGTCCGATGCTTGATTCAATACAAGTGTCAATTGCCACCCGTGACATTTGAAGCTTTGCTGGAACTGCAGGTTGTGGCAACTGATGTACTTTATAATCGAGCAAACCCTTTTTGATCAGAGTTAAATTTCCAAACTCTTGTCGATCAAGCCATTTATCAGAAATGCTCGGCCAGCTAAATCCTGAACCCCAAACTAGCCTATAGCCAGGAAAAGATTGTTGTGACAATTTCAATTGGTCTGCCTGACCTTGCGTACAATAATCGGGCATGTGGCGCGCCAACTCTTGCAAGCAAATAACGTCAAATTCACCTAACGACTTAATGTAATCAAGCGTTCGAATGAAGTTCGAATCATTGTTAGGTGACTTTCCATACTGAACATTCCAAGAAAGTAACCGCATTCACTTAATACCTGCGTGCATGAATGACTGAATAAATCGCTTTTGGAAAATTAAAAATAGTATCAACAATGGTCCAATAGCGATCAGAGTGCCTGCAGAAATGACCGACCAGTCAACACCCGATTCAGGCGCACCAAATATGGCCATACCAACCGTTAAAGGTCGACTAGCCTCAGTATTAGTGACCACCAACGGCCACAAAAAATTATTCCAATGGTAGCTAACAGACACCAAGCTAAAAGCTAGGTAAGTGGGGAAAGCTAAGGGTACAAATACCTTCCAGATAATACCAAGGCCAGACAAACCTTCTACACGAGCCGCATCCTCAAGCTCCTGAGGTACAGTCTTAAAAGTTTGGCGCAACAGAAAAATTCCAAAGGCACTCGCGAGATAAGGTAAACCAACACCAAGATAAGTGTCCACTAATTCTAGCCCAGCAAGCGTTCGGTAGTTTTCAACAATAAGCACTTCAGGCATTACCATTAATTGAGTCAAGACCAGCGCAAAGGCAAAACCGCGGCCAGCAAACTTTTCACGCGCCAGCGCATAACCAGCCAGTGTGCAGAGGAATAGTTGAGACACCAAGATCAACGTGGTGATGACTATGGTGTTAAGCATATACCGAAAAAAGGGCGCCTGCTCCCAGGCAGATGCGAAGTTTTCCATCGTTAATGGTGCGGTCAACGAAAATTGGGTGGCGTACTCGGGTGGATGAAAGGCAGCCCAAAACGCATAGAGCAAAGGTAACACCCAGACTAAACCCAGCAGGTAGGCTGATGTTTTTGAAAAAACTTGAAACCAAGAAGACATAGTTTTTACCGGTAATGGATTCTGCGATCAAGCACAAATATCTGGACCAGTGCAATCAAGGCTAGGGTTGCCAACATAACCACGGTTAATGTTGCGGCATAATAGCTATCGAGAAAACTAAATGCGGTTTCATAAATGTAATACAGGAGCAAATTGCTTTCATTGTTGGGACCACCTTTGGTTAAAATAAATAAATGGTCGACCAGCTTGAAGGCATTCAAAATGGCATTAATTAAAACGAATAAAGTAGTCGGCATGAGTAATGGAAAAGTGATTTTTCTAAATATTCGCCAGGTACTGGCGCCTTCTAATTTTGCCGCATCAAAAAGATCAGGACTCAGAGTTTGCAATGCTGCTAGATAAAAAATCATAAAAAAGCCAGCTTCTTTCCAAACAGTCATAACCATCAAACTCGACAATGCGATGTCCGGATCCCCAAGCCAGTTAGGGCCTTCGATACCGACTAGACCCAGTAATTGGTTGAACAGCCCAATATTTGGACTATAGAAAAAAAGCCATATATTGGCAACGGTAATCATGGGTAATATGGTTGGAGTGAAAAATGCTAACCGAAGCAAACTGGTACAATGGATTTTACTATTCACCCAAAGTGCCATAATAATTGCCAGCGCAATCGAGGTAGGAACTGTCCCCAAGGCATACCAAAAGTTATTTTCAATAACCTTCCAAAATATTGGATCATCCACCAAAATTTGGTAATTTTCGACGCCCACAAATTGACTTGGCGCAACATCGGACTTGGCCCAAGTAAAGCTGCGCCATATTGTCTTTAGCGTCGGCCAATGTGTAAACGCGATTAAAAATGATAGGGCAGGTAACAACAGCAACCAAGCTTTAAGATTAAATCGACTAAACATATTTTAAGCTATATTTTAGAGTTGTCATTGGAGTCATTGGGGCCGATGTAACCGGCCCCAATCATGTACTATCAATAACGGCGTAAGATAGACTTAGCTTGTTTTTGAGCATCTGTTAAGGCTTCTTTTGCCGACAACTGCCCGGTTAATGCTGCTTGAATTGCATCATCTAAGTATTTTCGTACCCGTCCTGCTTCGTGAGTAGACAGTTCTGCCGTTGCATGTGTGAGCTGATCACGGGCAACTGCGGCTGGAGGGAACGTCTTCACATAAGCTTTCAGCGTTTCTGTTTCATAAGCTCCTGGGCCGACACCCATATAACCGGTTGACTTAGACCAATGAGCAGACTGTTCAGAAGAGGTCATAAACTTTACAAACTTAAAGGCCGCTTTCTTTTCTTCAGCAGATGATTTTTTGAAGATGTAAAAGTTACCGCCACCCGTTGGTGAACCCAACTCTTTGTTACCCGGAAGTTTCGCAACACCAAAATCAAAACTGGCTTTGTTTTTTACCGTCGTTAAGTTACCCGTAGAATGCCACATGATTGCAGTTTTCTGATCCAGAAAATTTTGTCGTAAGGTGCCCCATTCGATCATACCTTTTGGCATAATGCCGTGTTTGTTACCAAGATCTTGCCAATATTCCAAAGCAGCAACGACCCCTGGCTTATCAAAGTAAGTTTCTGTGCCTTCCTGGTTCATTAGAACTTCGCTGTTTTGCTTGGTTAATGCACCAAACATCCAGTAAGGATAACCCGTTGACGGAATCATAGCACCCCATTGCTGAACCGCTCCATTACTGTCTTTTTTAACCAACTTTTTACCCATACTGGCGAATTCTTCCCAGGTAGTTGGCGGCTTCTCAGGGTCTAGTCCAGCGGCACGAAACATGTCTTTGTTGTAATACATGACGATGGTTGAACGTTGGAAGGGTATACCCCAAGTTTTACCATCAGCTTTACCATTTTCCATTAGTGCTGGATAAAAGCTATTGAGCCACTTTTTCTCTGAATCGTTGCTGACCAGATCATCAAAAGCAACAATTGCTTCAAGGTTGCGCAGTGCGTGGATGTCAATTGAAAACATGACTGACAACTGGGCTGGAGAACCGCTTTGTAAAGCCGCTAACGCTTTGACGCGCGCATCATTATAGTTACCCGCATAAATGGCATTAACGTTAATATCTGGATTTTCAGCTTCGAATTTATCTACCATGCCATCAACCACTTTAGTTAACGAGCCGCCAACAGCGACTGGATAGTACATAGTTAAATCAGTAGCTGCACTGGCAGCACTACTCAATCCTAGGATTGAAGCAATGCCAACAGTCGACAAGCATTTAGTAAGTTTTTTCATCAATCTTTTCCTCTTAGGTTTATCGGTTATTAAAAATTTTATCTCACTCAAAAATTAGTTTGGAAATCTATGTTCGTTGCCAGAATCCCAACGAATCAATAATCTCTGCTGGGCTTCAAACATGGCATGTCCCGGATAACGTATTTTAACCAACTTTTGATCTTCTCCAGCTGCACCAACATCGGCAAGTACAATGGTATCGGCACCGTGATAATCGCAACTGACAACATTGGCTGGCATACCTTTATCAGAAATTTCGATATGTTCGGGCCGAATCCCCAGACGATTTTTTCCAGAACCAATAATGTTCATTGGCGGACTGCCAATAAACTGGGCTGTAAAAATCGTTTGGGGATTGTTGTATAAAGCTTTGGGCACATCGATCTGCTCGATCTTCCCATCATTCATCAAAACGATTCGATCAGCCATACTCATCGCCTCGACCTGATCATGGGTAACGTAAATGACAGACATACCGAGACGTTGTTGTAGCGCTCTTATTTCGGTACGCATTTCATTACGTAACTTGGCATCGAGGTTAGACAAGGGCTCGTCCATTAGGCATAACTTCGCTTGTGCAACAATCGCCCTCGCTAATGCAACCCGCTGGCATTGACCGCCAGACAGTTGCCCCGGTTTTTTTTGAAGATGGTCTCCAAGCCCAACCAGTTCGACGACAGAATCAAGGCGTCTTTTTTGTTCATCTTTAGACACTTTCCGAGCTTGCAGTCCAAATATAATATTTTCTTCCACTTTTAGATGAGGGAAAAGTGCATACGATTGAAACACCATCGCTAGCTTTCTCTCACCGGGTGAAAGTTGAGTAATGTCCCTGCCATCGAGTTCAATAGCACCTTCATCAGGCATTTCTAGACCCGCAATCATTTTTAGAGAAGTCGATTTACCACAACCTGAAGGGCCCAAAAGAGCGACGAACTCGCCCTCGTTGACGGTGAAACTTAACTTGTCAACAACCGTTAAGTCACCGTAACGGCGTGATATTCCCTCTACTTTTAACATGACAAAAATTCCTTGCTAGAGCCCACTTCAATTATTTCAGCTGCAAATGTAATGCAGGATTGTTTAATAGAATCCGATATAAAGTCCATTACTAAAATATCGACATCATCCAAAGTACCAGTAACCACAGGGGCGTAGCGATCAATTTTAGTATGGTCAGCAACAAGTATGCGCGTTTCACTGTTTTGCATAATAGTTCGAGATACGCTTGACTCATCTGGAGAGAAGTCAAGTAATTGACCTTTTTGGTTCAACCCTCCGACACCAAAAATACCGTATTGAATATTAAACTTATTCAAAAATTCCGTTGTTTCTGGACCCATCGTGTCTTGATCACTGGGCCGCACTAATCCTCCAGCCAAATATGTTTGAATTTTGGGGTTATGACTGAGTGTCAACGAAACATTAATATTATTGGTCACAACAGTGAGTCCTGGGTGATCCAGTAGGGCTTGAGCTACTTGTTGAGGCGTGGTGCCGATACCCAGAAAGATACTGCTATTTTCAGGCAATAACTCGACTACCTTGCTTGCAATATGCTGCTTTTCTATAAGGTTCATAACCGTGCGATTGCTGAATGGCAAATTATGGTTATTGCTTGGTAGGCTAATACCGCCATGTACCCGACGAACGACTCCAAGCTCACTCAATTCGTTGAGGTCTTTCCTGATGGTTTGAATAGAGACATTAAATAACGAAGTAATCTCTGCGCTAGAAAGCACGCCATTCGTTTTATGGAGTTGATTAATTATCCGTTGCTGTCGATGTGATAAAGACATTTAAATGGTTTTCCAAACGTTCTAATGATCGAGCTCAAAACTGAGAATAAAATTTATACTCCGCTAATATTTCGATTGAACTAATATAACTTTCGTTCGAACTACTTGTCCAGTAATTTATCCTATATTCGAAATAAAATATGCCAAGTACACCGAGCTCCAAATAAATGATTGGTGATTAGAAATACGAAACCACATAATAAACTGACTGTTTAAAGAGCAATTGGTTACTCAATAAGCACTCTGGCCAAACTAAAATTATGCTTTAGCAAAACCAATTGAAAAGTCCCAAAAGAATATTCAATCGCATGAGACCAATAAAAATTTGTACCGAAGATTACTTTTTAAGCCCGTCTATATTGTTGTTAGTCCAAAAACGTACCTATTGCGTATGTATCGTTGAAGATTTTTTTATATCTCATCAAATAGCTTTAGAAATTTATTGGCATTTTCTTAAAGTGTCGCCTAAGAAACAAATTTGTTCTTGTTGTTATTTAAACTAATCTCTAACCAAGCAGAAAATAATTATCGCCACTCTTAAAAAGGAAACATTATGAATAAATTCTTTCGTTTATTTTCTATTCCACTGTTACTCCTGAGTACAAACAGTTTTGCTAACTGTCCAGCTCTGCTCGATTTTGAATCTACTAAACTTCACTCGAGTACTAGCATTAATTTTTGTGATAATTTTAAAAGCAAAGTGTTGCTTGTGGTTAACACGGCAAGCCACTGCGGCTTCACACCACAATTCAAAGATCTAGAGGTTTTGTACAATAAGTATCGTGATCGAGGGTTAGAGATTGTTGGTTTTCCTTCAAACGACTTTAACCAGGAGGCCAGTAGTGAATCCAAGACTGCAGATGTTTGCTACATTAACTATGGTGTTACATTCACCATGATGTCTCCAAGTTCCGTTCGAGGCGGTGCTGTTAATCCATTTTTTAAAAGATTGGCTGATAAAACTGGCAGTGCTCCAAGCTGGAATTTCACTAAATACCTCGTTGACCGTGATGGCAGCACAGTTACGCATTATGCGTCGAACAAAAAACCGATCGGCAGCAGTCTCGAGCAAGATATCGTGTTATTACTCCAGCAGTAGCCACAGACCGTGTCCGCACCTAGGGTTATGCGCCTATTGGGATATCTTGGTCTAATTCCATTTATTGTTCCGGCAGTTCTGGCTATATTTAACAGTGATTTATCTGGCACGGCTATCCAAGTGGCTGAAGCGTATTCATTTGGGATTATTTGCTTCTTAACGGGGAGCTGGTGGGGTATGTCATGTTCCAACAATAACAGTGCTTTAATCCTTTTTAGTAACTTTTACTTTTTGGTTGCTCTTATTTTGCTACTTTTATTCCCCTTATGGTGGTCACTGGCATCATCATTGCTACTTATGAGTGTTTTTGCGTTAGAACAAAAAACCTCACTCTTTCCGTCATTACCCCATTTTTATCGACAAATGCGGGGTACTCTAACCATCTTGTCGAGTGCCTCTATGATGGTTATCCATATCGCTGGTTGAACCAATTAGTTAGTCAGAAAGTGATCCTTTTCGTTTTCTTATCCGTAAATATAATGTATCCCTTTTTTTGAGGCACCATGAAATTAGCTACGAACATTCACCCAAAAGGCAAAATTTTAAAAGTCAGTGAAGCCAGCATTAGTATCTGTAATCTCCGGTTAAGAACTTATATAGGTTTTAACCCGGAAGAAAAAGCAAAGCAGCAGGATGTTGTTATCAATGTAGAAATTCGTTATCGCGCCGACTTAGCTTTTGATAGTGACAATGAGGATGACGCTTTAAATTATAAAACAATCACAAAAAGCATGATTAATCATATCGAGCATGGTCGTTTTCATCTCCTTGAGAAGCTGGCTGCCGATCTCCTCGCCATTGCGACGGAATCGACCCTCGTGAGTTTTGCAGAAGTTAGAGTCGACAAGCCTTATGCTCTGCGCTTCGCAGATTCTGTATCCGTTACCTTGAGTGCCAGCCGTGACTGACTCATTGCTATCAAACAAAAACGCTGACCCAGTCATAATAACCGGTGGCGCCCAGCGGCTCGGCTTGGCAACAGCTATCGAACTTCAGAAAAATGGTTATCAGGTCGTTATTACCTACCGAAACCATCGACCTATATTAGACGAACTTGAGGCTAGTGGTATCGTGACTATTCACGCAAACTTTGGAGATGAGCAAGGCATTAGTCGCCTTACCACAAAGTTATGTTCTCAATTTGATTCTTTACGTGCCATTATTCACAATGCATCTGAGTGGCTTCCAGAAAGCCCCTATCAAACAGATGAATCAGTCATGCAATGTATGATGAATACACATGTTATGGCACCCTACCTGATCAATCAAGCCTGCGGTGATATGCTGGTTCGCCACGGTAAAAAAAATGGTCACGCTGACATTATCCACATGAGCGACTATGTGGCTGCGAACGGCAGTAAAAAACATATTGCTTATGCGGCCAGCAAAGCAGCCCTAGATAACCTGACACTTTCTTATGCGAGCAAATTAGCGCCATGGGTCAAAGTGAACAGTATCGCACCCGCGTTGCTAATGTTTAACGAAGACGACGATGAAAAATACCGAGAAAAGGCTAAGAAAAAATCATTACTGGGCAATGTTCCTGGGGTATCTGAGGGCGTAAACACTATTCAGTACTTACTTCAAAGCCAATACCTGACTGGAAAGATAATCGCACTCGATGGTGGTCGCCACTTAGCCCGTGCAAGCTGAGCTATAACCATTTTAAAAATTCCAATGAATAGGACTAAAATATGAACCAAAACCATGCTTATGCAGAAATAGGAATTACATCGCCCTATTCTAAAGAGGCGGACCTAGTTCGTAATGCATTAATTGAACACGGCCTTGAAACACCATTAATAGCTAACAACCTTGATCGTGATACAAAATATCAACGTATCAAACAGTCTTTTGCGGACATTACTACGACGCTTGGGCTCGACCTAACAGACGACAGCCTTTGTGAGACACCCCACCGAATTGCGAAAATGTACGTGGATGAAATCTTTTCTGGGTTGGATTACTCTAATTTTCCTAAGATCAGTGTCATCAACAACAAAATGGGCGTTGACGAAATGGTCAAGATCAGTGACATCAGCCTGACGAGCACTTGTGAACATCATTTTGTCACAATTGATGGAACGGCACGGGTAGCTTATATCCCTGGTGACAAACTCATAGGGCTTTCAAAGATCAATAGAATTGTGCGTTTCTTTGCACAACGGCCTCAGGTGCAAGAACGCTTAACACGGCAGATTTTAGTTGCGCTTCAAACACTATTGCAAACTGATGATGTCGCAATCAGTATTGATGCAACTCATTATTGTGTCAAATCACGGGGCGTTATGGATGCCAATTCACATACCCAAACCACAGCTTTAGGCGGCTTGTTTAAAGACCGGCATGAAACTAGAGCTGAGTTTCTGAGCTAACAAATGCCTCATCCTTCAACATTAGACCCCAATGAATTTTCGTACTATGACAAGCTGGCTGCGCAGTGGTGGGATGAGAGTGGCAAATTCTGGCCATTGCATCGATTAAATCGAGTCCGCGAAGCTTATCTTAAACAACAGATTTGCCATCACTTTGATCGAGATTCAACCCTTCCTAACCCCTTACAAGGCTTGTCAATCATAGACATTGGATGTGGTGGTGGCATTTTATCTGAGTCAATGGCCAAGCTAGGTGCAACTGTAACAGGCATTGATGTCGTACCTAAAAGTTTACAGGTGGCAAGACAGCATAGCCAAAGTCAACAAATCGAAATTAAATATATTGATTGTTCAGCCGAAGAAATGGTTCTGTCTAAACAACAGTATGACGTGGTGCTAAACATGGAGGTTGTTGAACACGTTATTGAGCTGCCTACTTTCATTCGCAGCTGTTCTCAACTTTTAAAGGAAGACGGAATTACTTTCATTGCTACCATCAATCGTAACCCTCTATCCTGGTTGATTGCAATTATAGGGGCTGAGTATGTGTTGGGCTGGTTACCACGAGGCACTCACCAGTGGTCGAAATTTGTTAAACCATCCGAACTTGCTAAATTGCTTTTAGATAATACGCTCGCAGTAACCGTTGAGAGTGGTGTTCGAATCAATCCTTTTAACAAACATTTCTCCTTATCAAATAATCTCAACGTTAATTACATGATTGCAGCATCCGCTGTAAAAACTCAAAAATAAAATTACTTTTGAAGCTGTTTTTTGTGATCTTTTAGAACCATTTATACGTATTAATAAGTATATTAAAATGATATTTCTAAAAAGACTTTGAACATTTTCTTACTTGATTACGACATCGAACGTTGCGCCGAATATCATTGTGATCAACATGTTGTGAAAATGATTCGAGAAAACGTACAAATGCTATGTACTGTTTTAAATAAAATGGGCCTTAAAACGCCTTACAAATCTACTCATAAAAATCATCCTTGCATATTGTGGATTGCCGATTCATTCGATAATTTTTTATGGTTAAAAGATCTTACATTATTGCTCAACGATGAGTATTTATATCGGTTTGATAAACAGACAAATCATCATTCTATTGAGATACTTCATTCGATTTCAAAATATCGTTACGCTCACCACGGCTTAACCCCCTTTCCACAGACAATGCCTTTAGAATACAAAGTGCCTGGTAATGCAGTGGCTGCCTATCGTCAATTTTATATTGCCAAAAAGCAGAGCTTTGCACGTTGGACTTTACGAGACAAACCTGATTGGTTTGTCAATTTAGAGTCAGAGACCCCCTGACCTATTTATAACCTAATTAAATTTCAAGAAACCCTTTTATCAATCTAACCGATACCAACGAGGTATACCATGAAGCAAGTAATAACCCGTAGAAAATTATTAAAAACAATCGCTTTAGTTGGAGTTTGTCCATCTATAACCATTGGTAGTATGAAAGCCTTTGCCAGTCTCCCAAAACTTGATCCTGAAAACGCTCAAGCAAAAGCACTTCAATACATCCACCAATCGGCAATAGCTGAAAAGAACTGTGGTAACTGCCGCCTCTATACTGGCGATGCAAGCCAAGATTGGGGACCCTGCGCTATCTTCCCCGGTAAAGACGTTGCTACCGCTGGGTGGTGTAAGGCATGGGTGGCTAAATGATAGCACTCACTTGATAAACTATTCGATATAGTTTAATCACACCTAAGCCCGGTAGGCTCTTTGATAGATCCTATTGGGTCTATTATATTTTTGCTTCAATCGAAAGCCAAATAATTACCCAATAACACTATGCATTGCACCTTCTTTTTTAACTCAATCATAAATCAGTCTAACGAATCGTGTAAAGATGTTGCCACTAAAATAATGTTCAGTATTCTTGCCTGCTTCATTCTCAGTGGATGCCTTGGTATGCCAAAGAGTGTTAGCCCAGTAAAAGATTTTGAACTTGATCGGTATTTAGGAAAATGGTATGAAGTCGCACGGCTCAATCATTCTTTCGAAGAAGGACTTCAAAATGTAACTGCTGAATATTCACTCCAAAAAGATGGTGGTGTGAGTGTTGTCAATCGAGGCTTCTCGACAGTGGAAAAAAAATGGAGCGAAGCAACTGGGAAAGCTTTTTTTGTTAAAAGTACAGATGAAGGATATTTGAAGGTTTCTTTTTTTGGCCCATTTTATGGTTCTTATGTCATATTCGAGCTCGACAAAGAACATTATCAGTATGCTTTTGTTTCTGGACCAGACTTGAATTATTTATGGCTTTTATCAAGAACTCCAAATGTGTCCGCTGAACTCAAAGAAAATTTTATCAAACAGGCAAAAAGTCTTGGGTTTGATACCGATACGTTAATCATGGTAGGCCATAAACTGCCTACTGGATTTTAACGATTCATGACGCGTCCCTTATTATTTCCTTCTAGAAAATATTATTTTTCTTACTGCTTGAAGTAGTGATGAATTAGAAAAAAATATAGAAGCCCAATAAATATAGCCTTAAAGTATTCTCGTAATCGAGTGTCATAAACCTAAACTTAAAACCATAAGTGAATTCATAACGCTAAAACTGACTATCAAGCAGTACGTTTACTTCTGTCTGTACGATACCGTCAATCAACCTTATCTCACCCATGATTAAATTTAACAATGATAATAATTGAGACCGTATATCAGCTATAACATCCCAATGCCCCGTCGTGTGATGAACCACTATCACCTCTGGGTAATCACGTAATCGTTTAATTACTGAAGGTTCACTTTTAGCCTCGATCGCAATATTCATAAACAATCTGACAGGGTGATTCTTTTCATCAGGGCTGAGTTTTACCGTATACCCTAGAATTACACCATCATGTTCAAGTTTATTGATTCGATTTTGAACTGTGGCACGTGACACTCCAAGTGACCTGGCTAGGCTGACCACAGGCATGCGAGCATTAGAGCGTAATAAAGCCATTAAATTGAGATCTTTATCATCTAACTTTCCGATCATTTCTAAAATCACAATAAATCTATCATTTTGCAAAAAAAAATTACACATTATTATGAAATTGATACTTATTGATACCTATTTATTGACTCATCACCCCGTTAAAATTTCACCTTATTAAAAATCAAAACTAAAGATTTAATCAATGACTCTATTCGTCGATGTACCCACTTTGGGTTAATTAATAAGAAATGTTGGAATAACAGAATTTATCAAGGGTCTTCTTCAGTGTTTAGAGAATGACTTTTCATGCTGGGAAAATTTTAATAAATCATTACGAGTGGCTGCTCACAGTAATGAAGGTGTTATGGAGTAAATGCCCATTGCGAATCAAAAAAACTTTCGTTTCAAATATGTCAGTGGTGCCCAAAGTGAATTTCAAGCCATTGCCTTTCACACCCTCATTGGTATTGACCAGTTAAGAATCTTTGATCTTGATAAAACGGCAATGGTTAAAATTGAACAGCATTTGAGTCTTTTCCCAAACGTCTATGTAGCAAAGCGGAAACTGCCCATGACTGCATTCTTGGCGTCGACATTGTGACTACTGTTACTGCGGATAAGACATGGGCAACTATTTTAACTGAAGACATGATTGAGCCGGGAATGCATATCAATGCTATTGGTGGGGATTGTCCCGGCAAAACTGAATTAGATATTAACGTGCTTAAGGTAGGGAAAATTTTCGTAGAACACGAACCTCAAAGCCGTACAGAAGGTAACATTCAACAGCCACCGTTAAACATCGGGTCTATCCTCTATGGCGCGTCATTGCCGGATTGGATGTTGGCCGAGAGTCTACTCAACAAATCACTTTTTTTATTCAGTAGATTTTGCTGTTGAAGACTTTTCAACATTACGGTATGAATTGTCTCTCGCGATTCAATATAATCTTGGCAATACAATCTCATTAGTGCCACAGCTTGAAAACCCCAAAGATTTATTCAAACTAGCGTTGAGATCTTAAACTAAGGTCAACATACTTTTTTAACTGAGCACTATCAATCAGCCGTGCGTTTTTATCCAGAGATCGCCACATCGGAAAATCGAATACTTGGCATTAACGCAGATCGGCCCTCATCCCAGCTCTGTTGATTGCCAATCATAGATATTTTGTTTAACATTTCATAAAAATTACCTGCAACGGTAATCCCTCTGACGGCCTGAATTCTTTCCCCATTTTTACACAGATAACCAGACGCTCCAAAGCTGAAGTCGCCAGAAATCGCGTTGGCACCAGAATGTAACCCAGCTAAATCAGTGACCTCCAAATATTCACCACTATGCAGCGACGATAGAGCTTCAGTGCCTCTGGCAATTTCAACTTGATGTAGATTAACTCCCAAAGTCGACTTGGGGCCTCGGATAGCATGACCCGTAGTGTGAGTATCAAAATAGGAAGCAGTGGCGCTATTATGTATCAATGTTTGCAGGCAACCATCTATGACTAATTTTGACTTTTCTGTGGCAGTACCTTCTGCATCAAATAAATGATAACCAAATCCATCACTATTAAGCGGGTGGTCAAAAATAGTAAGTCTTGAATCAGCTATGGCCGACCCTATTTTATTTCGCATTGGATTGATTCCATCCTTGGCTGTTTTCCCAGAAAACATCATTGAAAAAACCCCAAATACAGAAACTTGGCACTCTGTATCGAAGATAACATCATAGTGTTTGCTCGGAATAGGCTTACCATCCAATAAACCAATACATTTTTCATAGGTATTTTCGATTACAGAAGATGCATTTAATTCAGAGAACAATCGCGATACTTGACTGGTTCCCTGCATGGCAGTCTTTTGCCCATCTTCAACTAATGCATAGGCGTAAGAGGCACACATTCGACTACGCGTTAAAGCATTTAATCCAGCAGTTGAAAAAATATGTCGCTGACTAAATATATCCTGAACCCCATTGTAGGGTACATTTTTAACCTTATCCATCGCGTTTAGTTTACTTTCTACTTCTAACGCCATTTGAATCTTTTGATCAATTGAAACCTGTTCTTGCGGACACAAAAGATTATCGTCGGTTTTCAATTGATTGGAATTTGGCAAAATGTTTTCGTGAGATTCAATTTTCACAAAACTAGCATTGTTTAATGCCTGACCAACCAATGATTTGAGGGCGTCAGCATCAACAGCTTCACTGTAAGCCGTACCAATATGACCATCTTTAATGACACGCAGTCCAAAGATTCGACTTGAGCTTACTTTGTATTCTTCAAGCTCACCTTCACACGCTTTAAGAGAAATTGTTTCACCCTCATCGACAATAAGGTCACCTGTCGCACCGGCACTCATTACTTGATCTAACACTCGCTCAGCCATCAATGCTGTATTCGTATTGGACGCGCTATGAAATGAACTCATTAGGCGTTACCTCCCACTAATATGTCATCAACTTTTAAAGTCGCCTGCCCAACAGTGGTCGGTACAGCGCCTGAAATCGACCCACACATTCCACAGGCTAACGAAAAGTCCTGACCAATCATTGAGATTTCCTTGAGTACTTTTGGTCCGGTACTAATTAAGGTTGCCGCCTTAACTGGATATTGAATTTTTCCATTTTCTATATAATAACCCTCCGTGACCGAAAAGTTGAACTCGCCAGTGCCTGGCTGAACTGACCCACCTCCCATGTGCGAGGCATAAATACCTTTTTCAATAGAAGCAATCATATCGTCAAGTTTGGCGTCACCTGGCTCAATGAACGTATTTCGCATACGCGATGCAGGTGCAAACTTATAAGACTCTCGACGACCTGAGCCTGACCTCGCAAAACCTGTTTGCTGAGCACCAATACGATCAACTAAGAAATTCGTTAATTGGCCGTCCTTTATTAGTTGAGTTCGTTGTGTCGGCATGCCTTCATCATCAATATTGATGGAGCCCCATTCATTCGCCATAGTCCCATCGTCCACTGCATTCACAATTGAACTGGCTATCATTTCACCCATTTGATCGTGAAATACCGATGCCTTTTTAGCGACTGAAGTTGTTTCCAGTAAGTGCCCACAAGCTTCATGGAAGATAACACCCCCAAAACCATTGCCAATAATGACCGGCATTCGACCAGAAGGGCACGGCTTAGCCGTTAGGTTAACTAGTGCCTGCCTTGCTGCTGCCTCACCTGTTTGTTCAGGATTAATACCTGCTTCAATTTCCCAACCCAACAAACCGCCATCATTCCAACTTCCAGTTGCTTGCTCAGTACCATCAGACGCAATAGCCATTAGATTAGCTCGAATGTAATTGCGGCCGTCATTTGTGTGTAAACCGTCGCTATTGAATATTTCTATTCTTTGTTCACGTTGCATACAAGAACCCCGTGTTTGTGATATTTTTTCACCTGCTGCTCTTGCGGCTCGATCTGCTGACATTAAATAGGCAACCTTACTTTTAATTTCTGCATCAATCGATAAAATTTTTCTGGCAGGATGTATATCAGTAGGTTGATTGAAATTAAAAAATTTGGTCGAACTGACGGGATCTCTTAAATCTTTTGCTGCAAGCACCGTTGCAATGCGGCATAACTCATCCTGATCCGCTTTATTGGTGTAGCCATATAAAACTTTTGAACCATAGACGAGCCTAAGCCCAATACCAAAATTAATTCCTGATTCCACCGACTGGACTTCATTACTGAGCGTGCTGACAACATTGGTTTCATTTTTCTCAATAAAAATTTCAGCAAAGTCAGCCCCTAATGATAGGGCATGATCAATCACTAATTCTGCGGTTTGACTATTAAGCATCAAAATTTATTCCTTTGGCAATTAGGGGTTTTTAAGCTAACTGGCTATATTTAATTCTATTCCTTACTACATGAGGTTACATGCTATTAATACAATGAACTTAAACCATTAGATTTCAATAAATCCAACTGATGACATTAAGAAATTCGGTTTAACACCTAAAAATAAGCAGTGAGTAAATAATACGATTATCGACGATTATTCACTACAGTCAATAACTCACTTTAAGCATTATCAAAGCGTTATCTCAGGCTAAAAGGCAATTACTTTTTCATTCACTTTTTTTATAATAGAGTGATAGCTAGAGATTAGGTTTTATTTGACCATAAAAAACGCAAGTGGGGCTTGTATTAAAAAAATGTGCGCTTTTAAAAGAAAATTTTTGAGCGCCATTATCGAAAAAACTGTATCCGTATAATAAATTGACTGTTTACCCATTTATTAGTCCATTAACTGCCCTCAATTTTTTATTAAAGACACTGTAAAGAAAATAAAGCTCATCAGAAAATCAATTTTTTTGAACTTTTAAATTGTCACTTAAATCAATTATAAAAAAGATCAATAAAACTTGAATTTTTGTTCGTAAAAGAAGGGTAAGAGTGATAAATTCTTCTTATGAACATATATGCTGTTATCCATTATCCCAAGGCAAAGATTGTTAAAGTGTACGTTGATAAACAGTTAGCGCAAAACTATAGCGACGATGAAAACAACTCCCTTCGTTTGAAATTTGGTAATCATGTCGATAATTTCTACGCTATTGAAAAGCACGTTTTAATACAAAAAAAAGCAAAGTCATAGGTGCAAGATGGACTTAAATTTTCACTTCTCTGTGTCTAACGTTTATAGATAACACCCTAAATTTTTCGCGTAGTTCTACTCTATCTGTACTTCGGTAGGTCATTTGAACTATCGGCTAAAATGGCTACTATTCAAGCTTTCAATCTAGGGCTATTCATCGTTTAATTTTCTGACTATGAATAGCCTGAATACCAACGTAGTTAATTTCTTAAAAAATTCTAACGCTTTAACCTAAATCGCAGCTTTAACTAATCATGCTCAGTTTTCCTACTTACTCAGGAAAGTGAGTAAATTCAAATTGGTCATTGGATCAAACCATCTCTCCTATTGAGTTTTTACCTTTTTCTCCAGGGGTTTTAAATTATCATCATCTCTTTTTCTCTGCCCCAAAGTGCTCGTTAGGATATATTTTAATAGCGTCGGCGTTATATATACTGCCCTCATTGGCCCGACCGATCCAACAAAGCCCTATGCTCATTCATTATAGCCAAAGTTGCTCTATAAATGACTTTCGAAGAAAGCATCTAAGTTAGACTAAAGGGCTTAAACTATTAATTCTTAAGACCAACCATTAATTTCAGTAACTTATGACTGGTTAACTGATATCGGCAATACTCCTCTTTTTTAACTGATCGATTAAATCAATTACTCGTGAGTAGATTGTTTGCTTCTGTATCAGTAGAATTTCGATAGATATGACTAATCAGGTACATAGAACCATGAGTAAACTCAGAGACATATTTTTACACAAACAGGATTTATTAAGAAACCGTCCAGATAAATGCCGCGTAGAAACAATTGCTGACAGTCATCTGGTTGAAAATTTCCAAAGCCAGATAAAAACTCGCCAGTTCAACCTGATCGCAGATCAACCTGAAAACATGGGTGGCACAGATCTTGGTCCCCGACCGAGTGAACTCCTCCTAGCAGCGCTGGCTGCTTGTCATGAGGTCACTTATCGACTTTACGCTGATGCAATGGAAATAGACCTTCAAGACGTTGCTGTTAGCGTTACCGGAGTGTCTGATGCTCGTGGTTTTTTCAATGCAAACGATGACGTTCCTGCAGGCTTTTCTGAAGTTTTAGGTGACATTAACATTGTCAGCAATGCCAGCGACGACGATATAGAGCGATTACGCCTAGCCGTTAATCGACATTGTCCGGTACTTGATGACCTTAGAAAGCCTTTGAAAGTTGAACTCAAGCTACATCGTAAGACCTAAATAATAGTTAAAACTCGGCTTAAATTTAAGGCTGTTACGCAAACTCAATTATGACAGGATAGATTTAGCCACGTTGCCATTACCAATGAATGCAACCTTTAACTTTGGATTTAACCTTTAGTCCTTTTCTGTCAAATTACACAGTTTGCGACAAACTTCTGACACTTCTTGGGAAAGTTCAATTATCAATTTTATGTGTTCTCTAATACGGCCAGATGTTCTTTTGATACGATAGAATATTCTTGTAGGGACTTATGTTCATCAGTGTCATCTTCGTCTTGTTTTTGACTGATATGGTTAAGCAGGCAGCTACTGTAATTGGCGGTTGCTTTTACAATGTTTTTACCATCGTTAGAAGACACCAAAATCGAATCTCCAATCGAAAACTGTCCCTTAACTTCCAATATATTTTCACTGGTAAGCCGCTGATCAGAGCCATAAAAATTTGAGTTATCATCATCAATAATGACTTCTCCACACTCACGTACGGTGTGTGTCATCCAATGGATGGAAGGCGTTAGCGGTTCTTCATTAGGTAAAAAGTGAGTTCCAGGATTAATACCGTTAGCCAGTTGTTCGAGCGAGCTGGAGTCAAAGCCATTGACTATGTAGGCGTCAATCCCATAAGCCGTTGCTTTTTCAGCAGCTTCTACTTTGGTTAGCATTCCACCCGTCCCGGTTGAACTAACAGGACCACTGGCCATCGCGTAGATTGACGGTGTAATCTCATAGACGTGTTTTAATAATTTAGCGTCACTATGGACGTTAGGATTTTTATCAAAGAACCCATTAACGTCCGTACACATAATGAGTGCGTCTGCATCCACCGCTGCTGCAGTCATAGCCGCTAAGTTATCATTATCGCCAACCTTAAGTTCATCAGAGGTTACCGTATCGTTTTCGTTGATGATGGGTATCAACCCATTATTCAACAATGACTCGATAGTTTCTTTGATACTGACGTAGCGTTCGCGATTACATAAGTCAGCGTGTGTCAGCAAGATTTGCCCAAGAGGCATGTCGAGTAATTTACTCCAAACTGTCATCATGTTTGTTTGGCCCGCGGCTGCCATTGCTTTTTTTAATGCTTTTGATGGTTTTTCATTTGCAAACCATTGCCTGCCCGCAGCAACTGAGCCAGAAGAGACCAAGATCACTTCTTTTCCTTGGCGCCGACAAGTCTGAATAAAGTCAGCTATATTTTTTAAATATTTCGAACTACAGCCATTGTTTCCGGGTGCTGTTAATGCACTACCCACTTTTATGACGAGACGATTGCTATTGGTTAAAGACATTCTACCTCTTAATAATGATTCGCTATTTAATCATGATTACTTTTAACGAGTGAGTCAGATCTTTGATCTGGCTCTTGTTCAATAAGCTGATTAACTAAGTTTTGGTTATGCTGGTAACAAAACAACGATAGGATACTCAATTATATGATTGAGTATCTTTTGTGGAATTGATCACAACTGAATTTTGCTAACGTCATCACAATTGAATGATGCAGATAGTTATATACAAGGCTGATTTAACTAGGTTGGTATGCGAAGACCCCAAGAAGGGTTTTACGTTTGAGCTATTTTCAACTCTCAAGTGGGCTGGGTGTCGATAATCTGTTATTTACCGACACACTAAAAATCAGTCAAATTTTGGTGCACACTGGGCAACCTGATACTGGCATTACCAAAAACAATTAGTGATCGATTGATAATACTGGATCTACTTGTTAAAAATTTATAACCTTTACAGAAAAATTTAACTGACTACCTATTAACTCCAACTGATTAAACTTTTATTTATAAACTATTTTTGAACAACCTAGGCCAAGATTAATCATACAACACTAATTATAAATTTTTATTTAGAACTAATTTTCTACTTTATGGCTTGTACTAAACTTATATAACTTATATAAAGGGTAGAAGACATAGGTTCCTAAAAGCAACCAGAAACAAAGCAATCCGGCTATTTTTTCAAGGTATTGGTTACATGTTTTGCTGATTACTTCAAAGTCTGTCATTAATTTGGAGCTTAAGATTTGATTTACCTCTAATAGTTCGTATTCGAACTATTATATTAGAGGAAACCATACTTAATTTCAAGTGTTAATGGATTAGTACTGTCTCTTAGGGGTCAAAAATAGAGCACTCCTTACTAATGGGGTGACTTAATCAATCATTATTAGTATTGTAATTATTCGTATTGTAATGAGCAGAAAAGATGAAGAAATATGAAGAATTGTTGATTGCACTTCGTCAGGTTATCCGTGCCATTGACTTGTATTCAAAAAAGTTAAGTAAAGAGACCGGATTGACCAGCCCACAATTGTTGGTTCTAAAAGCCGTTGAAGACCACGATGATGCGATGGTCAAAGAGGTAGCTGAAACGATCAACCTTAGCTCAGCAACCATCACGAGCATTTTAGATCGGCTTGAAAAGCGAGGTTTAGTGACTCGAACACGATCCACAATGGATAAACGCAAAGTCGGCATCAATTTAACTGTGGCAGGGAATGAAATCATCAAAGATTCTCCAAAGCCCCTACAAGGTCATTTTATTGCCCGTTTTGAAGCGATGGAAAAATGGGAGCAATCACAAATGCTCGCAACCATGCAGAAGATTGTCAGTATGATGGATGCACAAGAGTTAGATGCATCGCCCGTCTTAGAAGTTGGGCAGCTTCATAGCTAAAAATTCAGTTAGTTTGTTATTGGTTTTTATTTTTCAGGTCAAGGTTGCTAAAGAAACTGATTATTCTATTGATGCTAAATTAATAGCGCTCGATTAGCTGGCTTCTATTGCAAAGCAGCGTGACGCAAATCAGTCAGTGTTTGACTGCCTGTCAGGAACATGGTCCAGCGCAATTGTTCCTGCAGTATTGAAATTTTATCAATAACGGCTTCGGTAGACTCTAGAGCAGGCGCTAAAAATGGTTGCGCCAAAGCAGTCATGGTCGCTCCCAGTCTAATGCAACGGGCAATATCTAAACCATGACGCACGCCACCTGAGCCGATCAACTCCAAAGATGGACAGGCGTTGTGCACTGCCGGTAATAAGTCGACTGTATCCATACCCCAGTCAATAAAAGGGGCTGCAATTTCTCTTTCACGCTCGGAACCGTTTCGATCTAGTTCAATGCTAGCCCAGCTAGTGCCGCCACGGCCGGCCACTTCAATCCAATTGACGCCCGCATCCATTAATTTTTTAGCGCTACTAGGGCCTATACCGGAACCTACCTCTTTAACAATAATCGGTACCTCAAGCTTGTCGGCACAGTTTTCGATGCCCTCTAAAACCAGATTCCAATCTCGGTCTCCATTGGGTTGAATTAGTTCTTGCAAAGGATTGAGATGGATAATCAATGCATTAGCTTGCACTGACTCGACAGCCTGTTTGGCTAAATCAAGACCACTCTGCTGCAACTGCGTGGCGCCTAAATTACTGAGTAATATAGCGGATGGCGCCCAGCGCCTAAGATCTTGCTGTACACCTTGCTCTAAGGCTGCTCTTTGCGAACCCAAAGCCAGTGGGATTTGACAGGCTTCAACTGCTTCGGCGAGATGCCGGTTAATTAATTCACCATTTTCACACCCCCCCGTCATAGCGCCAATCAAAAAAGGGGCCGATACAGTCTGACCTAGAAAGTCGCCGTGAAGCTCAATATCATTTAAGGCAATCTGGGGGAGAGGATTAGGCTCAAAACTCAAGCGATCAAATCCAGCCCCCTGCTGTGACTGGTGCATCGATTTCAATGCAAGTTCAATATGATCTGCTTTACGAGTACGGATATCGGTCATAGCAGTGTACCTTTTTGCTGATTTTTTCTGTCGGCATAATCAACTAGTAACATATGGGGCAGCGTTAATGCCGCTAGGCCAATGAAGGTCAGCTGAACTAGCAAAGCAGTAGCCTCACCCTGTAAATGATAGAAAATAATGCCCATACTAACCCAAGCAGAAACTGTGTAGATTGCAGCTTCACGAATACTTCGAGTGCGCTCTGATTGCGCAAGGCTATGCCATAGCCTGAGCATATGCCCTCGACTATGCCAGAGGCAAAAATAGAGCGCGAAACTCCACAAAGGGGTCAGCATACTAACCAGTCCCAGGAGTATTAGCAAACTGATGAGTGTTTTTCGATATTGGGGCTTAAAGTAAGCATATCCCAAGTAGCCAATACAGCTCATGATCCAAGGTATAAATAAAAGGGTGATACCCCACATCAATACACTGGCATTATCAACACCAACCAGCACCGCAAAAATTGGCTCTACGCGTGACGGCTGTAAGCACGGAATCGCAATACAAATCAAACCACCATGCGCTACCCACGGCAGCCAATCAGAGCCATTATCAGCAATATCACTGGCGCCAAAGTGAAATGCTGATATCAGCAAAAAAACACCTAAGCTAGATAAAGGAAATAGCCACCAAAGTCCAACCACTAGGGCTGCTAAGACAATGTAGGCCAAATGAAAACTGAGCCAGGGTGCAACCCCGACCGGCCAACCAATGCGCCGAGCCACTGCGCCATCGAACCCACCATGCGGCACACCGATCAATAAAATTGCGCCGATTGCCATTATATCCCAGGCGTTCATGAGTGAAAAACTTGCTTTAAAAACGGCACTTTAGGCATGGCCATGATGACTTTGGCCCAGTCGATGATCGTGGCAGAACCGAGCATGAAGCGTGCGAAGCCATTCGCATCTAAAGCTTTGGCGGTGCCCATCATCAGTGAAACAGCCAACTCTGGTTGCGCCATCAATACGCGATTAAAAATTTCATCTAAACGGATTAGTATGGATGAGATCGGCGAGGGCACTGCGTACTGGCCCACGCTAATTCTCTCAGCCAGTTGAGTGACTTGAGCCTGAATGCCGGTAAAAGCATAACCAGATGACAAACGCACTGCACCACTGGCTGCTCCAATACTGGCAATATCTTTATCCACTGGCTTTATCTTATGCATCGGTATAACGCCAGTTTCTTCACTTAAGCTTTCTTCTATCTCAATGTTTTGTTCGTGCAGCCATTCAGTAATGGCTTGTCGATACCAGTCTTTGTCTTCTAAATGATTAGAGATCATAGTCGATTCAATTAACAGCCTGCGATCAGAAAAAGGCAACGCATAAATAAAGTGCAGCCCTCGCGATTGATCAACCCTAAAATCCATTAATGTCGCTATTTCAGGTTCATTGATAGGATACTTGGTACGTATTTCCCAACCGAGAAAATGTTGCCTTAAACTATTATCAGCCATTTTTGGTGGGCGACTATCATACAGTTGGGCAGCTCTATAATGCTTTCCAGCAGCGGAAAATGAGCCGCCGTTACCAGACGCTAAAACATCTTCTGCTGGCGCTCGAATGAGATCAACACCCTTAGAAAGTTTACTTTCACATTGGGTCATGTATTGAGCAGAGCTAAGACTCGTATAGCGATACTGATCGCTATAATGACAAACCTCAGTCTGGTGATCAATTAACCGCCACTGCTGCCAACTACCTTTAGTTACTGCGGCGAATTTCTCTACCTGATGGCTATCAGCCCATAGCGCCCAACTACAGTCACGTTCAGCTGGAGTGCGTGGCTCTAAGACAACCACAGAGCAATCATTGAGCTGAGAGGCAAGTGAAATACCAGCACTACCACCGCCAATAATGGCAATATCAAACTCATTGATTTCGTTCGTATTATTGTCTAATTTAGACACCCGCCAGTCCTTGCAAGTGTTGGTGCAACTCTTTTTTATGCTCTGGGACTTTTCGTGATTTTAAGTCAGCAAGACTACGCAAGCTCAAAAATGCTTTTTCTGGCTTGGTGACAAAGACCCGACCTTGCCACCACGGCAGGCTGCGCCGTTTTAATACCCATCCAATTTGCCGATAGACACGTAGTGCAATGATAATAGAAAGACGCGAACGAAAAGGCAGGAGTTGAATGCCTAACAAGGCGCTCTGATAATAGCCTTCTGCGAGATCAAGCAAACGATCGACTGCCAACGCTATTGGCTGGTGGCTGTCAATACCGCCCTCAGCAATTGCTGACGCAGTTAGATCAACCCAGCTTGTGGGAAGGTAGCGTCTTCCCATTTTTGCATCTTCCAGCACGTCTCTCGAAATATTCGTCAATTGCATCGCAATACCGAGGTCAATAGCAAAATTATCGGCTCGTTGGTTCTGACATTTGAGGACACGGCACATCATCAAACCCACCGTACCTGCGACAGCATGGCAATAACGAAGTAATTCAGCCTCATCGCTAATAATCATTGGTTTCTGGTCTTTTAGCATACCGTCGAGCAGCTCTCGTGCTGCTATCAATGGAATACCGTTCTCTTTTGCGAGAAGCATGAAGGCTTCTACTTCTGGACCTGCTAGTCGATTGCTACCATTCAAACGAGCTCGAATATCTTCAAGAGACCCTTCTCGATTAGGCAGATCACCATCAGCAAGATCGTCAACAAATCGGCAAAATTGATAGAGCTGTGCGACACGGTCAGCAAGTTCAGACCCCAAAAATAAGCTGGCCCAATAAAATGTTTTACCGTGCCGAGCCAATATTTGCTTTGGGACCGATTGTATCAGTGAGTTGGTAGATAAGTTTTCCATTCTCTACCCGCCTGAGCCGACCTCAACGCCTGTCAGTAATTCTTCTACTACCTTAGCAGAACTGACGACTCCAGGGAGCCCAGCGCCAGGGTGAGTGCCAGCGCCAACAAAATACAGATTAGAAATGGCGCTATCACGGTTATGGTAACGAAACCAAGCTGACTGCGTTAGCCTCGGTTCAATTGAAAATCCAGCTCCATGCATTGAGCGATAGTCCTTAGCAAAATTCTCTGGCGTCATCCAAAAAACTTCGTCAATCACTGATGATAGCTCTGGCAAAATAGTCTTTTCTAACGCATCAACAATTCTGTCACGCAAACGCTCACCTTCGATACTCCAATCTACATTGCCTTGCAGGTTTGGAACGGGGCACAGAACATAGAAAGATTCACAACCTTCGGGCGCAAAGCTTTTATCGGTAGCTGTTGGCCGATGCACATAAAGACTAAAATCATCACTCATCTTTTTTGCATCAAAAATTTCAGACAGCAATTCTTTAAAACGAGGTCCCATCCAAATGCTGTGATGAGCAACATCTGGATAGAGCTTTTTTGTGCCAAAATATAAAACATACAGTCCCATGCTATATTGCTTTTTAATGCTGGGTAGGCTGAATTTAGTTTTAGGTAATAAGTGCTGATAGCAGGTTTCAGGGTCACCACCAAACACCACTAAATCGGCTTCGATGACCGCGTCATTGTTGAGTCTAATGCCAGTTGCTTTTTTATTGACAACGACTATCTCGTCGACATCGGCGTTAAGCACTACATTAACGCCCTGACGGGTCATAAGGGCACCTAATGCTTCAACCAGTTTACCGGTTCCACCCATACAAAAAAATACACCCCAGCGACGTTCAAGGTAATGAATTAAAGAATAAATGGCGGTAGTTTTAAATGGGTTGCCACCCACTAACAACGGGTGAATAGAAAAAGCTTGGCGAATCAGGGGATGCTTCAAATGGCTATTCACCATCTGCGACACAGTTTTATAGCATTTAAGTATAATGAGGGCTGGTACCTGTTTTGCCATATCCCATATTCGAGTAAAAGGTCGATGGACTAGCTGTTTAAAGGCAACGTCATAAACCTTCTTGGACTGGTCCAATAATTTTAGATAGCCATCTGCATCGTCATTACTAAAGCGACGTATTTCAGTCAGCGTATCTTCAATGCTAGCACGATAATCAAACTGACTTCCATCTGCGAAGTGAAATCTATAAAACGGATCCAATGGTACAAATTCTAGATAATCAGACAGTTTCTCATCGAACAGTTCAAATAATTCGTCGAACAAAAAAGGGGCGGTAATAACGGTTGGACCTGCATCATGACGGTAACCACCCCGCTCAAAAACTTGAGCTCGACCACCCAAACTATCGAGACGCTCAAGCAATGTTACCTCGTAGCCTAAAGCTTTTAGCCTCAGTGCAGTGGCAATACCAGCAAAGCCTGCCCCGATTACTACTGCTGTTTTATCGGCTCCAAATTTTTTTGAAATCAAGCACTCCACCCTTCAAGGTTAATGGTTTTTTTTGGTTTCACAGATTCCACTAAACTATAGGCCACTGGTTGAAGCTTAGCGGGTAGTTCATTTACCTGTTCAGCGGCTTGCACAATCCAATGATCAACTATTTGGTTAGCTTTTAAAATAACATCGCTACATGCAATACGTCGCTGCCAATGAAATAGATGACTATTATCATCAGATTGATACCAAGAATTAAACTCAACTCGACCAACACCCTGTTTAGCAAATAGACTAATAACTAAGTTTGGTTTTCGACCTTCCATATCACATGAGCGATGACTTGAAGGGATAATGTCATCAATGTCGTTACAACCCTGATAAGCTAAACCACATAAACTAACAAGCGTTTCTAAACCGCCAAAAATCCCTAAGCCATCCAAGTGGTCACTGAATCCAGCAGCTAAAACAGCGCCTTTAATAGGGGCAACCAATAGGGGGACCGTTTTACCTTTAACGATTCTCTCCCATTCGTTTAATTTTGCACATTGTCGTTGACTAATATCAAAAATCTGGCCACTACAAGTATCTTGCATAGTCTGGGATAAAAGCCCAGCAAGCGCACCACCATATTGATTATTTCTAGCGGCTAGCTCAAAGGCTTTAGCCACCATCCAATCACCAAGGCAGAGCGCCATGTCAGAACCAAAGTGCTCATGAATGCTTTCTTGTCCGCGCCTATGAGTGCTTGCATCACTAATATCGTCATGAATCAGTGAAGCGTTATGCAACAGCTCGCAAGCGGCTGCCCAATGGAGATTGTCAGTCCCATTTAAACCTAGGGCTGCGCCACTAGACAACGCCAGATGCGCTCTAAAAGATTTACCCGGATTATTAAAATGATAGCTAGCAGCTTGGGCTAGGATAGGGTCTGTATGCCGCATTTCATGTTGAAACAAAACGTTCAACGATCTCAGAGTTTTTGATTGAATTAGTGCGGCTGGGAACATTATGAGTACCCTTTTAAGACGTAAATTGTGGTTATTTAATACTGTATATGATTTGTTATTTTGTTATTTTTTATTTTGTTATTATGTAAATTGAAAGGGCCAGCCTAGCTGGCCCTTTCAAACGACTTAACTCGCTTTAGAGTCTGTGTCAGCTACTGCAGCTGCCCAGATAACAAGACCAAAAGCAATTTTGTTCCAGAAATCGGCTATGTTATAAATAATATTCATAGTACCGGCATCTGCGCCATCGGTGAAGTAACCGAAAAAGTAACCCAGTGGATAAATAGCCCAACCAACAGTAACTAGTATAGTCATTGTCTTATAAGCTTTTTGGACGTGAGGATTAGCAAGACCAGCATTAACCTTGCTTGCTTCGCCACCAAAGATCTCCCAGATTATGAAACCCCAAGCTGCCATTGAAGGAATGAATGCAATTTTAGCATCCATCATTCCTGTCTCACCAGCATAACCGAAGCCCAGCATGACCACAGTACCTAAGAGTAGACGCCAAAAAATTCCTGCTGGTACTTTTGAAGATACTGCAGATAGAATCAAGTAAAATTCAATCATTAACAACGGTACAGTTAATAACCAATCAATGTAACGAAATGCTGTTGGTGATTCACCTGTGGCAACCCATACGTCACGCATATAAAAGTAATGAACTGCCGCAATCAGTGTAACAAGTCCTGAAACCGTCAAAGATGTTTTCCATTTGCCAGCAACACGATCTCGCTCAACAAAGAAAAAAGCTGTGGCAGCAACGAGTGCCATAGATATTAGCCAAAACGACATACCGACATAATCGTCTGCTGGTAACATATTAGTCATGTGTAACCCCTAAATAAAGTTTTTATTAACTTAGTGCCTGCATTTTATCAAAATATAAAACACTAGACCCCCTTATAGCTATCCATAATCTCAAATATGAGGGAAATTAATGGAAGTGAGCTGTTGCAATTATACGCACGATACCCACTATTGGACTAGTCTTAGCCACCATTTTTTTAAAATTAAAGTCAAAAAACATCTTTTTATCTGTCACTTAAAAGCTAATGAAAGTAAAATAGAATATAATATTCATATAAAACAACGACTTAATATAACTTACGTGCCAGACTAAAATTAAATATTTTTTAGAAAATGCAGAGCACATTTGCAATTAATAGCTAATTTAAACCAGTCTAACCCTTATATGGTGGTGGATAATAGCTTTTGACCTTATAGTAATTACCCTTTTTTCAAGGTATTTATTAACTATGCACCCCAATTTTTCGCGTTACTACAGCACTTTCGTCAATAGTTTAGCCATATAAATTTCATCATAAAAATAATTATCCCGTTGGCTGGATTCTTTACGAATACCTTCTTGGAGGTAACCCCGTTTTTTATAGAGGCTAATAGCTAAAGTGTTATTGGCAAATACTGTCAGCTCGATACGATGAATGTCATTATTGGACGCCCAACTTTCTGAGCATTCAAACAGCATAGAAGAAACGCCTTTCCCCTGATGTGAAGACAGCACTCCAACCATCAGTATCGTTGTGCCTGAAAGGCTTTTCCAACGCGAAGTTTCCAACGAGATGAAACCAATCAGCAAGCCACTTTCTTCAGCGACCAATATAATACTTCTTGGACTATCTATTACTTCGTCAAATTGACGACCTGCGTAATTACCAAGACGCTCTCGTTCTCCAGGCGCTGCACCCCACATAGGCGACTCTTTATCCAGTGTTGAACGAAGTTGTCTATAAGACTCACGGTCTGCCTTAACTATTTCACGGACTTTCATGCTTTTTCTCTAATGCGTTACTCAATAGACTCAAATTATAATAAGTTTAATAAGCTCTTTTTTGCTCAGCCCCATGATATAAAATATCAGCAAAGTTCTTATTGGCTCGACCACGCTCAATAGTGCCTTTAGTATCCATATCGTTTTCAGGACGCGCTAAATAAGAGTGCCCTTCTTGTAAGCAGTCACCACGGACTGGGGACCAGTTATTCTGTCCAATGTTTTGTTTTGCACCCGCAGGCATAAAAGACTGCAAGGCGAATCCAATACGGCGTTTATCTTTACTTTGGTTGGGTTGTGATCCGTGGATAATCATGGCGTGATGCAAGGACATTTGCCCTGGCTTTAGTATCAAATCGACTGCTTTCTCAGAATCAACATTGTCAACTTCTTGCCCTCTGGTTAAGATATTGTTACCGCCATAGGTGTCTTTGTGAGGTTGAATGTCATTCATATGACTCTGCGGGATCATGCTCATACACCCGGTATGCTTATCGCTATGAGTCAGTGCAATCCAAGGTGTCACAAAATTACGTGGCGTGATGCCCATGTAAGTGGCATCTTGATGCCAGCTTACAAAGTGGCTAGAGCTGGGTTCTTTAATAAATAGAACGCTGCCCCATAAAGAAAAGTGATGCCCCACTAGATCTTCAACCGCATCTAAGACTCTGGGATGATAAGCCAGTTCATCTAGAAACTTAAAACAAAGGTGTGCGTTGTTACGATTAACACCACTTAGCTCTAACGGGTACTGAGCTTCCGCAGCCTGCAATCGTTGCGCGTAAGATAAAGCTTCATCTTCAGACATTACATCGACAGGTGAAATAAACCCTTCTCGTTGGTAAGTTTGAATTTGTTGCTGGGTAAGGACTTTGCCCATGGAAGGATCGCCTACGTCAGAGGATATAGTATTTTTATATTACCGTTTATGCCAAAAATTTGGCCATCAAAAAATGGCAATGATTATATTTTTTATTTTTAAGCAGCTGTCATCGTTATCCTTAACAACCTAAAAGTTGCCACTCGCAATATATCTAATTATACAAACAACTTGCAAGAAATTATTGTTTATAAAAGAATGATCCAGCCCGTATAACAGTTGAATTTTAATCTAAAGACAAAATTTTTCACTGTTTGGTCTAGTAGTGTTTTAGCTTTTATTTTGACCCAAATTTATCTATTTGTAACACCACTGTAACCCCTAACCAATAGAGTATTTAATCTTTATGGTTAGAGTCTTCCTATTCCAGACTATCTCAACACAAAAGGTAAATAGATGATGAACTCAAATACATTTAATACTAATAAATACTGGTTTAACTTGTTATTAAAACTTAAAAAAATGAGTGGTATTGAATCAGTCTTTACGCACCGTTCAAATTCGCAATGAATTATTTCGTCGAGAAGCACTAGTTGTTTATAATCACTTGAGGATTCATTCTGCTTTACATGACGTTGCATTAATTTAACGTTGGATCTTTTTTGCCGTCATTTAAGGAATATGCCTTAACCTATTATTAACCAGTCTGAGTATTTTTATTTTACTCACTAACAATCGTCTGACAGGTAAAACCTGATTGATCGCAAATACAAAATTAATAAGGATAAAAAAATTATGACGATTAAAGTAGGTATTAATGGCCTCGGTCGAATAGGCCGATTGGCACTAAAAGTAGCATGGGAATGGCCAGAATTTGAGTTTGTGCAATTCAATGACCCCGCTGGCAATGCAGAAACATTTGCTCACCTACTCAATTTCGATTCTATCCACGGTAAGTGGTGTTATGAAGCGACCCATAACGACACCAGCCTTTTGATTGAAGGCAAAACAATCGCACTAAGCCACAACATGGCGATTGGTGAAACAGACTGGTCTGGATGCGATATTGTGATTGAGGCGTCTGGGGTAATGAAAACTAAAGCGTTATTAGAGCAATATCTGTCTCAGGGAGTTAAGCGCGTCGTTGTCACAGCACCGGTTAAAGAGGACGGTGTTCTAAACGTTGTAATGGGTGTGAATCATCATTTATTCAACTCAGCTGAACATCTAATTGTTACAGCCGCGTCTTGTACGACGAACTGTTTGGCACCCGTTGTCAAAGTATTGCATGAAAAAATAGGCATAAAACACGGAAGCATCACAACCATTCACGATCTGACCAATACTCAAACAATACTGGACGCACCACACAAAGATCTGCGTCGTGCACGCGCCTGTGGCATGAGTTTGATCCCAACAACTACGGGTTCTGCGAGCGCCATCAGCCATATTTTTCCTGAATTGAAAGGCAAGCTGAATGGTCATGCCGTTCGCGTGCCGTTGGCCAACGCATCTTTAACCGATTGCGTATTTGAAGTTGAAAGAGCAACGACGATTGACGAAGTTAATGCCCTGTTTAAACACGCATCTGAGCATGAATTAAATAATATATTGGGTTACGAAGAGCGTCCTCTGGTATCGATTGATTACAAAACTGACCCACGCTCGGTCATAGTCGATGCACTGTCAACTATGGTCATTAATCACACCCAGGTAAAGCTATATACCTGGTATGACAACGAATACGGCTATGCTAATCGCACCATGGAACTGGCCAGATTAGTGTCAGGTGTTGGGCAAGTGCATTAAGTTTTGGACACGATCAGACACCTATCTTCTGGGGTTCGCCAGTATCTCATTATTACGGCCAATTACTGGGCATTTACATTAACCGACGGCGCGCTTCGAATGTTGGTCGTGCTGCATTTTTACCAGTTGGGTTACAGCCCGCTACAAATAGCCCTGTTATTTGTGTTTTATGAAATCTTTGGCGTGATCACCAATTTGGTGGGTGGCTGGTTAGGGGCTCAGCTGGGGTTAAATAAAACGATGAATATCGGATTAGCCCTGCAGGTCATCGCACTTGCTATGCTTTTGGTACCCGTGAACCTGCTCGCAATACCCTGGGTCATGGCGGCACAAGCTTTGTCCGGCGTTGCAAAAGATCTGAATAAGATGAGCGCTAAAAGTGCCATTAAACTGTTAGTTCCCGCTAATGATCAAGGGACACTTTATAAATGGGTGGCACTGTTAACCGGATCTAAGAATGCGTTAAAAGGTGCGGGCTTCTTTTTAGGAGGGGCAATGCTGACTCTGTTCGGGTTTACAGGTGCTATTGCAACGATGGCTGTCGTTTTGGCTTTGGTGTGGATTTTCAGTTTAGTATTGCTTGAAAAAGACTTGGGAAAGGCAAAAAATAAACCACCGTTTTCAGCCATTTTTTCGAAAAGTCGTACTATCAACTTTTTATCCGCAGCACGGTTATTTCTTTTCGGTGCGCGCGATGTTTGGTTTGTGGTTGCTCTGCCCGTTTTCCTCGCCAGCCACTTAGGATGGGATCATTGGTCAATCAGTAGTTTTATTGGTTTTTGGATTATTGGTTACGGTATCGTGCAATCCATCGCACCCATCATCACGAGAACCCAATCGGGAAAGCTACCTGATGGGAAGACGGCGCTTTCCTGGGCGCTTGTGTTGGCATTGATTCCAGCCCTAATTGCGCTAGCCTTAATGAATGACTTTAATCCCACTGGGAGCTTAATGGCTGGACTGACGGTTTTTGGCGTCCTGTTCGCTATTAATTCATCGCTGCACAGTTACTTAATTGTAAGCTACGCCAATGAAGATGGCGTATCGCTTGATATAGGCTTTTACTATATGGCCAATGCTATGGGAAGATTGATTGGCACTGTTTTGTCTGGTTGGCTGTTTCAAGTCGCAGGGTTGGAAGCTTGTTTGTGGGTGTCGTCCGCTTTTATAGCAATAGCCGCTTTAATGTCACTTGCACTGCCAAAGCATGCACCCATGGCAGCCTAACAACTGAGCTTGATAGGACCCTGAATCATAAAATGAACTCTTTTGGGTATATTAAGCTAAGACAGCCAATGCGCAATGAAGCTTTTCTGAGGATCATAAAACTCAGTTTGCTTGACCAAATTAAATTGCCTATGGCCTCTAGGGTCAGCACCGACACCCGCCAGATATTGCCAATTCCCCCAGTTGCTGGCTACGTCAAAGTCAACCAACTGATGCTCGAAATGACGGGCTCCATAGCGCCAATCCTGACCGAGTTCATGGACAAAACAGCTGGCAACTAATTGGCGGCCCCTGTTAGACATAAACCCAGTCCTCAGTAATTGGCGCATGCAGGCATCTACAATCGGATAACCGGTGTCACCTTGCTGCCAACACTGCAAAGTTTTTAGATCAGCCGAACTAGCCTTAGCCACACCCTGCACGCCACTTTTTGAAAATAACGCAGCCTTATGTTTATATTGATTCCAATGAAAGAATTCTCGCCACAGTAATTCAAAAAACAACCAGTAGGTAGAGTCGTTTTTAGTCCGTTCAGATTCATATTGTGATAGCTGGTGATAAATATATTTGGGGCTAATGCAGCCTTGAGCTAACCAGGCAGACAATTTACTCGAAAATTCCCAGCCATCTAAACCGTTTCTAGTTTCTTTATAGGTGGTTATCTGATCGGTATCCCAAAGATAATATTTTAACTGCTCTAATGCTTTGGTTTCTCCTCCCTCTAACGCGGCATAATAGTTTTTACTCGTTGGTAGTCGGTTAACGTCAATTGAATCGAACGATATTTGGCAGATACTTGACGCTGGCATTGCTTGAATTGGCGCACTCAGTGACTCAACCTGACAATATTTTTCTACCTTTTTTCTAAAGGGTGAAAACGACGCGGGTAAATTTTCAATCGCAAAAGGAAACTGAGACGCTTGAAATAAAGTAGACCCGTTTTCTTGAATAAAGCTTAATTGCGGACGCAGTTTTTTCAATTCAGCCCACTGACTTTGTTCGTTAACACCGCAATGCCATTCGGCAGAGACATCGGTAAACTCTAAGCTATCGATCACGTTCAACAGCGGCGTTAAGCCATTATTTTGCAAAACAATTAACTGTTGACCAAAGCCCTGCAGGGAGACGTCTAAATCAATAAGAGCCTGATGAATGAAGTTTACTCGGTGCTCACCTAAACGTTCTTGATTCGATGGCAAGCTAGGCTCTAATAGCGTTAGCTCATCAAGCATATAAACACAAACAAGCTCATCTACCTGACTTATCAGTAAAGCCAAGCTCGGATTGTCCGTTAGCCTTAAATCTTTTCTGAACCAATGTAGTCCAATTTTCTTTTTCATTGTCACTAATACTCAACTAATCATTGTCATAAAAGTAGTCTGACCAGTATTTTTTCGATCTGTTCTTGGTCCAATTGAAATTAAAATCTATCAGTTACGAATACTGTAAAGTATGCCAGAATCATTAAAAATATTTAGAGCAATTGTGTCCATGACAAAACAACTCACCATCGTCTGGTTTCGGCAAGACCTAAGATTAACCGATAACCCAGCGCTAACAGCTGCTGTTGCCAATGGCCAAATTATCCCTGTATTTATCGCCGACGACACTGCGCCCAAAGGCGCTTTACTGGGAGGTGCGAGTCAATGGTGGTTACATCATTCATTACTTTCTTTAAACAAGTCGTTCAACAATCAACTGGTCATTAAGGCAGGTGATCCGCTGTCAGTTTTGCAAGCACTCATAACTGAATACGATGCAACCCACGTGGTTTGGAATCGAGTCTATGAACCTTGGCAAATAAAACGCGACGCAGCGATTAAAGCTGAATTAAAGCAGCAAGGCATTAGCGTAAGCAGCTTTAATGGCTCACTGCTATGGGAGCCCATGTCAGTCTTAAAGAAAGATGAAACACCCTATAAGGTATTCACGCCCTATTACAGAAAAGGTTGCTTAACCAGGCAGTCACCGCGACTGCCTTTGGCCAAACCAGAAAAGTTTTCGATACACGTTAACGCACAATTTACTCTTGATGCGCTCAATAACCTGGCATTATTACCCGACATTCAATGGTATAAAGAATTTGAGACTATGTGGCAACCGGGAGAGTCAGGCGCCGCCAACAGACTAAGCCGGTTTATTGATGAGGCCGCAACTCAATACCAAAATGATCGCAACCTACCGGCCGTAAAGGGAACATCACTTTTATCACCCCATTTACACTTTGGCGAGGTATCACCAAATCAGGCGTGGTATGCCATTATAGGCGCTTTCGAAAATGCCTTCGAAAATAAAGATTTAGATGTTTATTTGAGTGAACTCGGCTGGCGTGAGTTTAGCTACTACTTGTTATTTCACTTTCCAGAATTACCCACGAAGAATTTCAACACTAAGTTTGATTATTTCCCCTGGCGTAAAAGTGAAGCCGACTTAAGCGCTTGGCAATCGGGTAACACGGGTATTCCCATTATCGATGCCGGCATGCGCGAACTATATAAAACGGGCTACATGCACAATCGCGTCAGAATGGTAGTTGGTTCATTCTTAGTAAAGAACTTATTAATTGATTGGCGCGACGGTGAACGCTGGTTTTGGGACACATTGTTAGATGCCGATATGGCAAGTAACTCATCAGGCTGGCAATGGGTAGCGGGTTCTGGTGCAGACGCATCCCCTTTCTTTAGAATATTCAACCCGATTCTACAAGGTGAAAAATTCGACAAAGACGGCGCCTATGTTAAACATCATTGCCCTGAACTCAGTAGACTGCCCAAACAGTTTATTCACAAACCATGGGAAGCACCAGTAGAGATCTTGCGAGCCTGTGGCGTAGAACTAGGTAACACTTACCCCAAACCCATTGTTGACTTAAAGGCAACGAGGACAAGGGCGTTAGATGCTTTTAGTCGTACCAAAGCAATGGCGCAACAGGCTTCGGAGCAGAAATAATTCAAAGTCATTGCCCATTATTTGTTTGTGCCATTTTAATACGAAACAATATCGACCGTTTGGAACTGCAATAGATAAGGCGCTAAAGCACCTTTGAAGTCGAGCGTTGCACCTAACTTGTTAGTTAACAATATCATACCTGTTATTTTTCTATTGACGAGCGAGACATCGAAGTCAGGAGATGCCAATGCTGATTTGTCATTTACTATCGGCAGGCTGATTGTTTGGAGCTTTTTAATTAACTGCTCTCTTTTAAGATTATAGCCATCGTCAGGCTGCAGGCATTCACTGGCCTCTAAACACGTTTTAAGCACAATATCGATCACAGTTGGGCTCATATTGTTCTGCATCAACCCAAGTGAATACAATGTACTTTTCATCGCTGCGACGTCTTGGTTTTGCATCGCATTTGCCATCGTCCTATATTGTTCAGACGTCTGCTGCGCAATATTGCGACATGCGCCAAAGTCTAATAGAACTATTTTTTGAGTGTCAGGTTGGTAAAGGTAGTTGGCAAAGTTGGGGTCGCTTTGCATGAGCCTATGATTAAAAAGTTCTTCATAGGTTAAGCGCATTAACTTTGAGCACACCAGGTCAACAATATCAGGTCCCATCATTGCAACATCAACAATCGGGGTGCCCTCAATATATTCCATTACGAGCACATTCTGGTTACTTAACTCATCCACCACATAGGGCACTATAAAATCTGTATCTGAGGCCAGATTATCGCGATAACGGTTTAAATATTCTGCTTCTTTTAAGTAATCAGCTTCATTTTTTAGCTGTATTTTAGCCTCCTCAAGCATAGGCTTAAGGTCGATATGGCTAGGCAATAGCCCCGACACATTAATCAAGCTGGCAATGTTGTCAATGTCACTATCGATGCTTTCTCGCACACCGGGGTATTGAATTTTTATTGCCAGTTCACGACCATCTTTTAATATTGCCCTATGGACTTGACCAATGCTGGCAGCGGCAATGGGCTCAAATGAAAAATAGCGGAACTGTGACAGCCAGTCTTCAGACCAAGCCATCTCTAAAGTTTCAAGTAGCTGTGACTTTGGCATTGAATCGGCCTGCTCACGTAACCGCGACAAAATAGACTCCCATTCGGCAGGCAATAGCGCCCCTGCATCCATCGACAGTAACTGGCCCAACTTCATTGCTGCGCCGCGCATCCGAGCCAATCGTTTCGTAATTGACGTTGCGTTATCGGTACTTAATAGATTTTGACTCAATGAAGGCAGCTGACCGGTCAGTATTTGTTTTGCCGCCCCTTTCACCATATTGCCAGCAACAGCAGAGGCAATACCCCCCAATACGGCTAAACGCGACAATCTCCCTGAGGGTACTTTGCGAGTGGTGGTTTTATTAGTCATAAGTAATGTTGTGGTTGAGTCGCAATGTAACAACCCGGAGGGTGATATTTATTGTGATAGTTTCAAAGACAAATTTTTACCAAAAACTAAATTTAAGCCAACTCATATTATTCGATTTGCTTAATTTCTTCCAAGCAAACAATGCCTTAAAACTCAATTAAACTTAAAATAAATTAACTAACTCAAGGTCTAATCTAAGTTTGATCAGTTGCTTTTTGGCTAGTCTGACCACCATTGTTCTGAACTCTTGACTTCCGTTACTTTCAGCATTCACTTTGTCTCGTGCGATACAAAGCGTTTTAATATTGACTTTAGCCGCAGCAATCAGCTCATCCAGTATTTGATAATGTTTATTCAACCGATTAATGTCGTACTGACTAGGCTCAGGCTTGACCATCGTAATGGCTTGCCTTGCTAATTTATCCATAAATACAACCTGATAATTTAATGTCAATCTCATTAAATTCTTTTCAAAAAAGATCTTACGCGTCACACCCTTTTTTAGATCAGTCTTAGGGCAACGAGGCAGCACAATTTAACCATAAGGATTGAAGACGTGTTAAGTTCTATTAATTATTATGATTAAAAAACAACAGCGCCTAATAAAGCATAAGATATCAGGCATCAGCACCTATATGACAGCAATAAAGGCTAAATAGATAAGTAATAAAAAGCACCATATCTAGTCAATAACCTACGGCACGGAGTACCTTTAAGCTCAATCGCTGGTCCGAATGAGAGATCAAAATAACTAAGGATTTAGCCATTTTGTTACATTAAATTGAACAACCTGTGGAATAATTTTTAAGACATACATTCATGTGTCAATGTCTTGGGTGCTGCTGGTTATTCCGACGCACCTTTTTTAACTATTAATCATCAGCATCAATCATTTGGAGGGTATTGCGTGGGTGTTCTGATAACAGGTTTAAACACTATCTTTGAATCTTAACGAACTTTGCCTGTCACTGGCTTTATCATTGGGTCGATATCGTGTATCGGACCTTCCAAAACTTGAATCAGTTCAGACAGCTCTGCTTCAGGCAACTGACGCCACTGACCTGCTGCCAACGATTTAAGATCAACATGCATGATTCGAATTCGCTCCAGCTTTTCTACCGAGTAATGATAGTGCTGACACATACGACGGATCTGCCTGTTTAGCCCCTGGACTAGGATTATTCTAAAAACAAATGCAGACTCTTTAAACACTTTACATGCTTTGGTGACACGACCCAACATAGGGACGCCGTTACTCATACGCGCTATAAATTCATCGGTTATTGGTTTATTCACCGTGACCACGTATTCCTTTTCATGATGGCTATCAGCACCTACAATTTTATCTACTAGATCACATCGGTTGGTTAAAAATATTAACCCCTGAGAGTCTTTGTCTAATCTCCCAACAGGAAATATTCTGCAACGATGGTCAACAAAGTCAATGATGTTTCTTTTATCCGTGCCATCAGCAGTGCAAACCACACCCACAGGTTTATTCAAAGCGATAAAAATGACTTGCTCAGTGCTTAATGGCTCAACGGGCAAGCCATTCACAATGACCTGATCGCCAGGAGAGACTTTATCGCCCAGCATTGCTTGCCTACCGTCAATAAAAACAACGCCTTGCTCAACATAAACATCTGCAGCTTTTCTAGAACAAAGACCACTTTCACAGATGTATTTGTTGATGCGTATTGGTGAAGTGGTAGTAATGTTTTACTCGAGGACACTTAAAAAATAGATGATACCTTTAAGACGGTAGCAGCGCTGGCTCTTTTAAGCCTTTTTGATTGATATTACCTCAAAACCAATAGAATAATGATTGACTAAAGATTTTGGCTAATGATAACGAGTGTTTTTTACAATGACGCCAATAGTGACGACTGTTATTATTGTATTATTCACTCTAAAGGGTAAAAATCTATAAGGCTAACCCTAATTTTAGTCCCTTGATTGGTCCTATAACCTGAAATGAAAAAAAACGACTAACAAAACCAGAAAGAAATTAACCCAAGTCATCGATTTATCTGGCGCTGGTGCAACGGCAGTATGATGCCCTGTCTCAAGTGATTACTACCGGCCAGTCGATAAGCCAAACCACTTGGAGTATCGTGCAAAGTTATAGGTCAAGGCAGTTTTTAAAACGTTTGTCTTAAGCTCTCCCTTTTGATTCAAAAAAACCCCAACCGCTGCGTGCTGTTGGGGCATTAACTAAACCATTAAAAACCTAATATTAGGCGGCTTTTTTTGCGCGTCTGCGCGAGACGAAACCCATCAGACCTAGGCCAGCAAGTAACATGGTATAGGTCATTGGTTCTGGAATTGGTTCTATTACTCCTGGACCTTCAGGATCTACTTCTGTTGAACCTGTTGCGCAACCTTCACTTCCGATAATGGCACCAGCCCCCACTGACACATACGATGTGGTCGAATACACGCCGCCGCAGTTGCCACTGTCTGGAGACGCACCATACACCGTCGCACCAGCACCCACCTTTATGTAGTCTTCAGCAATGATGGTACCAATTATGTTGGCGTTAGCGCCGATGCTGGCATAACCACCTGGTCCTTTGGTCCTGACGTTCCAGAACACCTGCTGATTGTTCTTTACACCAGGGGTGAGATCTAAACCAATCATTACGACATTTGTATTGGCACCAAAGGCTAAAATATCATCAATGTTGAAGATCCACTGCGCGTCTTTATCGCCTTGAGCATCTAACTCTATCACTACCCCAGTCCCCGTGTCCGTTGTGGACCAGCTGGGTGCAGAATAAACGCCAGCAAATAATACGCCGTCTGTTGTATACGTTGACGATAAAATTGTACCCGGCCCCATAGCAGTCAGCGCGGCTTTTGCCGTTTCCAACTTAGTGGTTGCATTTAATATATCGGCTTCGTGACTGGTTGCCCTATCTTGAAGGTAACCTATAGCTGTCGCCATAGGGGAGCCTGCAGAATAAGCTGATGCAGATTTCGTAGCAAGGCCGTCAACTTGCCAGTCACCAGTGACTGTACCTTTTGCGCCAATCGTACTAGCCCCTCCGGATATAAAGTTTTTGACCGTAGCACTATCACCCATGGTACCGACCCCACCCGCCACAAAAGTTTTTTCGACTGTCGCGTTTGCGCCTACATTGCCTGCCCCCTTCGATTCGGCATTACCCGTGATTAAACCGCCATCGCCAAGCGTCAATACATCACCTGAGCGATAGTCGCCATTAATGGTGGAGCCGTTACCTGTTGACGCGTAAGTTTTGGCGATTACGTTACCGTGTACGATGGAACTATCGCCCCCAGAATTATAAGTGTTAGCCAGAACTGTGAAATTCTTTGCTTCACCCATGTCTATGTCTATCAGTACCGCTGACGCCGGTAAGGCGACGATAAATAAACTGATGATGGCCAATGCCTGAGCCGACACCGGTTTTCGTGCGTTGCTATTGCGTGTTCTCCACGCTCGTTTGAAAAATTGATCCATTTGATTTTATCTCCCTATAATGTAGATAATGTTAGCTAAATAACGTCACTCTGCATTGTTGTTTATTCATATAAACTTCTTTTTTATCAGTACGGATTTTCGCCTTAATTATTTTTTGCACATAACGGGCCATAATATTTAACCTCAGTAATAACAGTGACTTGTGATTTATTTTCTGTGGGATCGACCGCAAAGTGTAAAATTTAATTTCACTTTTTTAGACCCACTGTAAAGAATTATGACAGCTCGAGAGAAAGTTTTGTTCTCGAGAACCGGTTTGATCGATCAGTGTCGATCAAGCAAAAACCCTTCACAAGGGCTAAGGATTGCGTTGCATAGTGTTTGTCTGATACTCAACAGGCGTTTACGTCGAACAAGGCCTTATTAATCCCATAAGGCATTGCGTGGTCGTTAGCCTGTTAGAATTTAATTTGATGGAGGCCAACCCCGTTTAAGAATTTACCGCCAAAAGGCTCAACTTCGAGACCTGAGGTAGACGCCGTTCCATTCGCATCATAATGGCTACCAATAAAACGTTTTAGTCACAACTTCTCTGTTTTCTGGATAGTTTTGTGGAGTGATCCTGACACCCCGATAGACCAAAAGAGATTGGCTTTCGTCATTCTTTAGTTTATCGCTTTTCATAATAGTCAAGAATAACAGTCACATTTTCAGCCATCACTTCAGTCGTGTAATTGGTCAGATTTTGGCATTCCCTTAAAAAATAGAATCACTGTAAATCTTTTCTTTTTAGCCAAATACCCAGCCATTTTAATTAGGTCTCAATCATTTTTAGTTATTTCCAAGCAAGAGTTATCATGAATCAGTAGCAACACCCCGCCGCCTATGGGTATCAGCACGTTCAAGAATACCCCGACGTTCAAGAAACTGAACCACGCAGTAACTGATTGTTTGGACAGATCAACGGGCCGACGGTACACACCTCCAGCCAGACGGGGAGCCGACTTTCTCATTACGTCGCGTTCACACGACTTTAAAAGATTACGGACTCATTGCCTCAGACAGCATCCTGTCCAGATCGGCGAGTTGACTATCCGCTATACGGTAGAGTCGCTGACGCGCTATAACTAACCACTAACATTTTCGTCATCAGCAGCCAATGAACACCCCACTCCGACTTTAAAGCGCTTCAATCTGAGCCGTGGTCGGTTCTGCACAGCAATACCAGTTCTCAGTATGCTGTGAGGGTGTGACATCCATTTGCCTGAGGAGCACAGGTGCTTCAAGGTTCAGAGCGTCATGTGCAAGTTGCCAAATGTCTCCAAACGCTTCAAACCTCGTCTGGCCTTCGGTGTCAGCCCGTTCGGCAGCGCGCATGACCGCCTGCTGTAAGCCATCCACCCGCGGGTCACGATGCGTCCACGGATAGCCGAGGGCATCAGGATTAAAGGGTTCAATTAAGTCGTTGAACCCTTCCAGCTTCAGCAGATACGAACCGCTGGGGATAAGCAGGCGGATCGCTAGCTGAATGGCCGGCACGTTGTCGATGAGGTTGAGCGTGACCAGCATTCCGAGGAGATCCAGATAGCCCTCCAATGTGGTCCATGGCGTAAATGCGAGGAACGTGGGAGTGAGGCCAACGCCGTGTTCGCGCATCAGCGCGACGGTAGCAACGAAGTCTTCGCGGGTGTGACCTTTTGCGAGGTGTTCGAGAATCGTGTCGTCAACGCTTTCAACCGCAGAAATAATGAACTCGCAGCCGGTCTCCTTCAACAGAGGCAATCGACTCTTTTCAGCCAACAGATGCTCTATTTTGATGACCGCGTCAAAGGTAAGATGCGGGTGACGCTCATGCATAGCGCGCAGGATGCGCTCTGCATGCGTAGGCCCGTTGAAGAAATCTGGGTCGCCAAACGAAATATGCTGAGCGCCAGCCGCCACCTGCTGATCGATATCAGCAAGCACGATGTCAACCGGTACCGCCCGAAACCGGCCCTGATAGACCGGTACCACGGGACAATGGCGACACACATGCTTACAGCCGCGCGTGGCATCTACAAAGCCCATCGTCTTTTCCGTACCATCGGCTAGACGCAGGCGGGAATGGCGCTCCAGTGGCGCAAGATCGGTGCGGTCGGGAACGCGAAACTCGACGCGTTTTCCAGCCTGGTGAGGTGCGCTAACAAGGCTATCAGTTTTGGACTTAGAATCTTTTTCCGCTGCGATTCGCCCAGCCAGTGCCCTCAGCTCCTCTTCGAACTCCCCGCCCAATACCGTTGTAATGCCACGCGCCTTCAACCAAGCCTCGTTCACCGGGCCGTAGAGGCCATAGACACACACATGCGCGTTGGGTGCGAGGGCGCGCAGTTTTGGCAGCGCTTCGGCGGCAATGCGAGTCGCGGTATGCATGGCAAGCTGGATGGCGATCAGCTGTGCGTCAGCGATGGGGGCGTCGTCAAGCCGGCCCTGAGCCAGATCGATGCAGGCGACCTGGTGCCCATCGGCCCGCAACCAGGCGGCCGGATGGGCAATGCCAAATGGTTGGCGACCCAGTTCGTAGGGATTGATGATAACGACGTTGACGGGCATAGTTTTTCCGTGTGAATAGATTGACGCTGAACGTTGGACCCTGATTGGAGCGAACGCGGTTGGAAATAATAGGGAGCTTAAAAGCGGAGTACTGAAAGCTTAAAAGCTCTATCCACTGATGTCAATTTTCATAATCACCTTTCCTATTCAATCAATCCACCGACAGGCAAGATAAAAGGCCGTCCTACTCCTTGTCAACGGTTACAATCACCGACCATATTTAATCAATTTCTATCTTATTGGCCAATCGCGATACCCTGCTGATGATTGTTATCAGTTATTAGAATCATCAAACTCTCTTGAAATCAGTCATAAAAACTGAGTTGTGGCGGCGCGTTCGTTTCGGCTAGTGCATCGGGGGATGAGGGTAGACTGTCCTTTTACTCACGGTGAGACAGGATCTTGTCTATGATTTGAGTTAAATTGACCTCTAGTTTCGGTACACGAGATGCCCGATTTTTAGTAAGACTATGAACTGTATTTTTTGTATTTTGGGGATTCTATGGCGAGAAAACTTTTAGCCATGGAAATATATTGAAGAAAGACATTGTTCTATGCTATTGGCTGAATTATGTTTGCTTAGTTGAGTTTTCAGTACTTTGTGTATTGCAACGGGCGCTTGGCGCAAAGAATAGTTTGATGTTGATAACGAACACGAACCTAAACGGAAACTCCGGTATGACACAAATACTGACAATCAGGGTTGTATTGGAAAATGGATGCTACTTTCTATGTTCAAAAGCCGGCTTATTTGTTGAAGTGACCTATTCAGGATGAACTATATAAACCGTTAACCAAAAAAAAACCACCCGCTATTCGGGCTGTCTCTTATACACATCTCCGAGCCCACGAGACGCTACGCTATCTC